>CAYUQT010000009.1:0-199693 GCA_964446835.1 uncultured Planctomycetales bacterium
GTAACAAGGTAGCCGTAGGGGAACCTGCGGCTGGATCACCTCCTTTCTAGGGGATTACCTGGAACGCTGATTCGGTAACGAATCGGATGTTTCTAAGGTCAGCTCATTCTCAGGCCATATCGGTCGTGTGACGCCCGCGAGGACGTCGCCCGGCGATCAACTGTTACTTATTACATGAAACGCCCATGGAGAAATCTGTGGGCGTTTTTTTATTGGTCAGGAGAGCATGCCAAAGGGGTGATGGGACGGCCTTCCGCGCGGGGGGGGCGACCGACGCTCATTCTTCACACTTCATAAACGAACATGGAGTTGTGTCTGGCCAGGCGTCCCCCGTGTCAGGGGCCTTTGTGAGGCTTTGAGGACTTGCTGGCGTGTTGCCGGGTTTTGGGTGGTTGTCGACGTTCTTGGGGCAGTGCCTCTCGGAGCACCTTGTCGATCGTTCGACAGAAGACGAGTTTGAGTTGCTTACGGACGTCGGCCGGGACGTCTTCGAGGTTGGAGCGGTTACGTTCGGGCAGGATGACCTTTTTGATCCCGGCACGATGGGCGGCCAGTATCTTCTCTTTGATGCCCCCGACCGGGAGGACGAGTCCGCGGAGTGTGATTTCGCCGGTCATCGCCACGTCGGGTTGAACGGGCTGATTGCGGCAGAGGCTTACGAGGGCGGTGAGCATCGCTACGCCGGCGGAGGGGCCGTCTTTGGGGATGGCGCCGGCGGGGACATGGATGTGGACATCCGTCTGGTTGGGTTCACCGCAGGTGAGGCACAATGCTTCGGCATGGCTTCGGACCAAGCTGAACGCGGCCATGGCGGACTCTCTCATTACGTCGCCGATCTGGCCTGTAAGTGTCAGTCCGCCCTTGCCGGGCATCTTGGTGGCTTCGATGAAGATCACCTCGCCACCGGTGGGGGTGAAGGCCAATCCGGTGACCACGCCTGGGATGCTAGTGCGCTGGGCGATTTCGCGTTCAAACCGGGAGGGCCCTAGATACTCGCGCAGTTTCTGGGGAGTGATTCGTCCCGAGCGGTTTCGACCTCGGGTGACATTTACGGCAATCGCGCGGCAGATGGAGCCGATTTCTCTCTCGAGGTTTCTGACGCCGGCCTCTCGGGTATAGCTCTGGGCGATCTCGGCGAGCGAGCGATCGTCGAAGCGGACGTTCTTGATTGTCAGTCCGTTCTCCTTGAGTTGCCGGGGGACCAGGTACTTCCTGGATATCAGGACCTTCTCTCGAAGGGTGTAGCCGGAGAGGTCGATGATCTCCATGCGATCTCGCAGGGCGGGAATGATGGGATCGGTGTAGTTGGCCGTTGCGATGAACATGACCTTGGACAGATCGAACGGCACGTCGAGGTAATGGTCGGTGAAGCTGTCGTTTTGCGCGGGGTCGAGGACCTCGAGCAGCGCGGCGGACGGATCGCCTCGGAAATCGGCGCCCACCTTGTCGACCTCATCGAGCATGAAGACGGGGTTGTTGCTGGCGGTCTTGCGGATCTCCTGAATGATGCGTCCTGGCATTGCGCCGATGTAGGTCCGGCGGTGGCCGCGAATGTCGGCTTCATCGTGCATGCCGCCCAGACTGATCCGAATGAACTTGCGACCGAGCGCCCGGGCGATGCTTTGTCCCAGGGAGGTCTTGCCCACACCGGGGGGACCGGCAAAGCAGAGGATAGGTCCCCGTCCGGAGGGGTTCAGCTTACGAACGGCGAGGTACTCCAGGATGCGTTTCTTGACCTTCTCGAGATCATAGTGATCGGCATCGAGGACACGGGCGGCGCGGTTGATGTCGAGATTGTCCTTGGTGCTTTGTGACCAGGGCATTTCGCAGAGCCAGTCGATGTAGTCTCGGGCCACCGAGTATTCAGGTGAGGCCTGGGAGATACGTTCCATTCGAGCGATCTGGCGTTCGGCCTCTTTGGCAACCATGTCGGGCATGCCGACGGCCTTGATTCGCTGGCGGAGGTCTTCGAACTCGGCGGTGCGGTTGTCGACCTCGCCGAGTTCCTTCTGAATGGCCTTAAGATGTTCCTTGAGATAATACTCTCGCTGGGACTTATCGACTTCGTCCTTGACCTGTTTCTGAATCTTCTGTGCCAGCTCGAGCACCTCGAGCTGGCTCGTCAGGGCGGCGCTGATTTTTCGCAGCCTCATCTGAGGGTCGAGGGTTTCCAGGAGGTCCTGCTTGTGTGCCGCTCCGATGGCGAGGTTCTGTCCCAGGAAATCCGCCAGGGAATTCGGGCGGTCGATGCTTTCGAGAACCTTGGCGGCCTCGTCGGGGATTCCCGGGCTGAGTTCGATGACACGGGTGGCCATCTGGCGAACCGTGTGCACCAGGGCGTCGAGTTCGATGGAGGGCTCGGTCTCGTCGTGGTGAGTTGCGATACGTCCGATGAGGTGGGGTTCGGTCTGGGAGAGCCCTTCCAGGGTGAACCGTACCAAGCCATGGACGATGATGCTGATGTTGCCGTTGGGCAAGGGGGTCAGGCGGAGGATCATGGCGGCCGTACCGACGGTGTAGAGGTCCGCCAGTCCGGGGTCTTCGGTTTGGGCATTGCGTTGTGCAACGATTCCGAGGATGCGTTGACCGGCCATGGCGGCGTCGATTGCCTTGCGAGACTTGGGGCGTGCGATTTCGAGCGGCAGGATCGCGCCGGGGAAGGCGACGGCATCGCGAAGGGTCAGCACGGGCAGGAGTTCGGGGATGCGAGGTCGTTCCTGGTCCTCGGTTGCGGGTGGTGCCTCACGGGAGACCGCAACGGCATCGCGCCCTTCGGGCGAGGGCGGTGCCGGTTCGTCGGGAGACTGAGGGTTCGCAGGAGACTTCTTGCGTTCCGGGTTACTCGCCTCGTCAGGCATGATGGTTACCTGCTCCGTCAGGTTTCTCGCCTGGGCAATCGGATCCAGAGATACCCATTTCGATAACAAGCTCGCGTTTGGTCGACATCCAGACCCGGAGGCAGGTCGATGGCCCGGGCAAATGTTCCGTGATGGATCTCCATCAGGTGAATTCTTCGGGAACGGGTGTCCTCGGGACACTTGGGGTCGGGTCGGTCTCCGCGAACGATCAGTCGTTCGGGTGAGACCTGCACATCAATCTGATCTCGCGACATGCCGGTCAGCTCGATGCAGACCATCAGCCCCTCATCATCCTCATAGATGTTGACCGGGGGTTCCCACGCCTTTGCGGAGCGGAAGCGTACATAGTTGGAGCGGAAAATCTCGTCGATCATCTGGCCCATGCTGCCGGCCAGTTGATCGAATTGGTCCTGGACACCTACATAAAGGCTCATGACTTGCCCACCGACCTCTGCTCCGGACCGGACCCCCGATCCGGTGCATGCCCTGAGAGTGGAGTGAAACAAGCCTCATTATACGACAGATGGACGGGTAAGGGGACAGCGTCATCGGCTTTTCTGGGAAGATTTGACCCGACGCGGGCCAAATCGTACGTATAGGGTGTCCGGTCGAATGGGGATTCGATCGCGTTTCTCAGGTGGCCCGTGGGGGCCGATGAGGAACGGTCGGGGTGATCCGGCGGCGAGAGTTATCTGCTGTTACTACCACCAGGTCCGTGTGTTACGGGCCGAGCCGGTGCTTCCGGCTTGGGGAAGCTGAGTTGTTCTGAAGGTGCCGTCGAGCCTTTTTTGATCGTGTACGGCTCGTCGGCACCTGCTATTGCGCGCCGGGGGTCCTTGCGCGGCTGACCCCCAGGGCCCGATCGATGAACTCATAGGCCAACCGGCGGACCTCGGGTGGGAATGAGTGTTCACAATCGGGATGTACAGACACGAGTTGGTCGCCTGCGCCCATCCACTGGTAAACGGTTCGGGTTGCTCGCAACGCCTCGAATACGCTATCGACCACGAAGTTCACGTCTTTCCACGGTGCATTCACGAATACCGGCCGGGGTGACAGGCACGCCAGTACTTCGGTCCACTCGAATGGAACCTTGCGGGGATCATTTCCATAGACGCTGGCGATCCGAGGAAGGTATCGCTGCTGGGCGTAGTTTCGGAGGTCACCGCCGCCGTACTTCGATGCGGCATAGCCGGCCATCGTGTTGAAGCCGCAACTTGACACCATGACTTTGACTCGGGGATCGAAGGCCCCCAACCAGAGGGTGTTGTGTCCGCCGAGTGAGTGTCCGATGCAGCCGATGCGGTCGCCGTCGACCTCGGGCAGCGATTGCAGAAGATCGAGCGATCGGATGTGCGTCCAGATTCCCTTCATCGTTCCGCTGACGTAGCCGCATGGGTAAGGGTCGTATTTCTTCTGACGATAATCACCGAAGGTCCAGTAGTCCGGAGCAAGTGTGACATACCCTCGCTCGGCCAACTCAAGGGCGTAGTGGAGGTCGGGGCTGCCGCCCAGGCCGGCCGGTTCTTCCTTGCCCACATCGATGGTTTGATGGAGGCAGAGCACGGCAGGGGTCTTCTCCCGGCTGTTCTTGGGGAGGAACAGGTAGGCCGTTGCGCAGTCCTGGGGTTCGACGCGATAGGTGATCTTCTTTCGAACGCACTGGGGCAGGCTGGTTTCCTCAAGTACCTTCATTTCCAGCGGCAGGCTGCGCCACTGTACGGGTACGGGGCCCATGACGAGTTGCATATTGGCGAGGATATGCTCTCGACGGCGCTGCCAGTCTTCCTGGCTTCGGATCGGTTGAATCTGACCGTCGTCGTTCATGACGGCCAGGAGGTTCAGCCGGTCGGCGTAGAAGGGTGGGGTGTTCCTGGTCGTTCCGATCATGCCGGTCAGCAGCAGTCCTGTCGTCGCAATAAGCATGAGCTTGATCATGTGTCGGTTCCTCCCTGCACCTGGTCCGGAGAGTATGAGTGGTTGCGGGTGACTGCACAAGCCCACATACGGGTTCGTACATCGGTGGAGGGGTGGGGCCGTGGTCGTCCCACGACACGCGGAGGAAAACAAACATGACAATGGCTCACTACTAGTGAGTGAAACATTCTCAATACGGGACGTAGCGCCATGGTTGGCGAGGTCCGATAAGAGCGGTCGATCTGTCAGCCCATGGAGGTTCTGGTGCATTTCCACGACGGGCCCGCTCAACTCAACCGGTGAAATATCAAAAAGTCCTTGACCCTATGACAGGCCGAGGCCTAGCATTCCGTGTCAGGGGTGATGAGTCAGCAGCTCCGGTAGTTCAGAGTTGTAAGTCCCTGAATCAAATCGTGTTGTGTTGTGAGAGAGCCGGTCCATGTGGGGAACGGTTAAAGGCGAATAGTCACATTTATTGTTTGGGTCTCACTAAGGAGGATCGAGATGAGAACGGTTGGGATTTTGGGTGTTCTGGCGTTGGTGGCGGCTCCGGCATTTTCGGCTCCGACGTTGTACACGTTCGACATTACGCAGGGTAGCCTTGTGTTGAACCTTCAGGGCCAAGGCAGCACCACCGGCGGTTTTGGTGGTACGTATGCCGTGACGATTGATGATGGTGCCGTCATCAGCCCTCTCGACACATTCTTCCTGGAAAATGCCAACATGTCCAACACGACCGCCGTGAAGCTGGGCTTGGCCGGTCTGGCCACTGCGAACATTGGTGTCGGCAAGGCCAAGTTCCTGGACTTCGCTCCTGCCGCCGCTGGCATCGTGGGGGATCCTACCAGCCAGAAGGCCACCATCAGTACCGACGTGTATCTTGAGGCGTCGGTGGTAGTGACGGGTCTGCTCAACACGACCCTGAACACGAAGCTCTGGGCGAACAGCCTGCTTCCGTTCGAGATGTCGTTCACCACCAATTCCGGTGTGGTCACCAGCTACCTCGGTGGCACGTTCGGCTACGCGATTGGTGTTACCGACATCAGCATGACGCTGACGCTGGACCTGATCGTGAACCTGACTGGTACGGCGAACGCTGTCCCCGACCCCTCGCTGGGTGGTCTGACTGCCCTGGGTCTGGGTGGTGCTGGTGCGTGGCTCCGTCGCCGTCGCAGCTAGTACGGCTGACTTAGGATTGTGGGAAAGAGCGAACACCCAACCCACAACGAGTCGATAGATAAAACAAGGCGGTCATCCATGCCGGATGACCGCCTTGTTCGTTTCTTGAGATGTCGTCGGGAATCGCATTTCAAGAGAAGGCGATTCGATTGAGACTCTTCAGTCAGGGATTCCCCGGGGTCGGTTGATTCCATCTCGGGCTGTGGGATCGTTCATTGGTGCTCAGAGGCGGGGTTTCAAGCCGGGCAATGTTCTGGGGCACGCCGCGAGCGATGGCTGCTTCGGGTCTCAGGACGTAAGGGGATCGCACAACATATCGGTTATCGGGCTGCCAAGGCGTCGATGCTACGATGCCGCTCTTGCTTCCATCGCGACAAAAAGACCTGAGGGTCTTCCGCTTGTGAGATTCCGAGGCGGCGGGCGATTGAGATGAGTGCTTCGGCACATCGCTGCCCCCCGCACGGGCCATAGCCGATCGACGTTCTCCGGAAAAAGAAGTCGGCAGCATCGCGGGTCATTTCACGGTCAAAGGCCCAGAGTACCTCCGCGGCGATGTGGGGGTAGTACGGAGACAACCTCTCGGCGAGCCAGGGATCGTTACCGCATGGTTCGACGAGATGCTCTGCCTCGGCCCCATATGTCGTAATGAGGTGGTTGGCGGTCTGGCCGTCGATGGCGTATCGGCCGGTCAGACGCGTGCGGGCGTCTTGTGCGAACGCTTCGAAATCGGCCACGTCGCTGCCGGGCAGGCGAAGGCTTGCGGTGTCGGCCGATCGGGTGTTCGGTGCGACGCCGTCACGTCCGAGTTGTCTGATGACACGACGGACGGTTTCGGCGGCCATGGCGCGGTGGGTCGTGTACTTGCCACCGACGATGGAGATCAGGCCGTTCGGATCGCACAGGAGCTTGTGGGTTCGGGACAGGTCGCTGGGGTTCTTCCCCGGGACGTCGAGCAGGGGGCGGACGCCCGCCATCGTCGAGAGCACATCGTTGGGGCTCAGTCTGGCACCGGGGAGGACCGACTGGGCGGCCTCAAGCAGATAGGCCACATCGTCGGGGGTGGCGGCGACCTCATCGGGGCTGCCCTGGTAGTTCGTATCGGTGGTGCCGATGAGTGTGTAGTCGAGCCAGGGCACGATGACCAGGACGCGACCGTCTTTGGGTCCGATGTAGAGGATCGCTCGGCCCTGGGTGACCGAACGTGTGACCAGATGGACGCCCTTGCTGAGTCGGAGGCGTGGGGCGGCGGCCTTGTCGCTCATGGCCGCACATCGATCGGCCCAGGGGCCCGCCGCGTTGACCACAACACGGGCGGAGATGTCGTGTTCCGTTCCGTTCAGTACGTCTCGGATTCTCGCTCCGGCCAGATTTCCTTTTGCACCGCGATGGAGCCCGACGACCTCGGCGTAGTTCATGCAGATTGCCCCGGCGTGGGCAGCCGATCGGAGGGTATCGAGACAGAGGCGGGCATCCTGCATGGCGGCGTCGTAGTAGAGTCCGCCGAGCTGGATGCCGCTGGGCGGGAGATTGGGTTCGAGCCTTCGGAGTTCGTCCGGGGGCAGCATGCGGTGTTTGGCGACGTTCCGGAAAGTCGCCAGGATGTCATAGAGCCACAGGCCGGCGCGCCACTGCCACGCCCCGCGAGAGTCGTTGTCGAAGATCGGGATCACGAACGGCAGGGGGTGGACCAGGTAGCCTGCGTTCCGGAGGAGCAGGCGTCGTTCGCGGCAGCCTTCCATGACCATCATCAGGTCGCCATGTTCGAGATATCGCAGCCCGCCATGGACCATTTTGGACGACTTGCTGCTGGTTCCCGAGGCGAAGTCATCCTTCTCGAAAAGGGCCACCTTCAGGCCCTGCAACGCGGCGTCGCGGGCGACGGCCGCCCCGGTGATGCCGCCACCGATAATCAGCAGGTCGAACGGTTGTGCAGTGAGTTGAGACAGTGTAGGACGTTTCATGAAACAACGATTCCTTGCTTCGTATTGCGGGGCGGGGGGCTTTCCCCGTGCCTCCTATTCGTACACTTCCAGTTCGGCGATCGACATCTGCGAACCCGTCTGATTGGGGCCATCGGGTTTCAGGCCGCAGACCCGTACATGTCGAGCCGCCGTCGGGGCGATGGTGACCTCAAACGGCTTGCCATTGTGCTGCGCCTTTGACGCCACCGTCTGCCAGGCCTTTCCGTCGGCCGACAGGCGGATGTCGAACTGTGTTGCATAGCCGGATCCGAAGGTCACCTTGATTCGCCGGACCTTGATGGTATCGACCAGATCGACCTCATACGTCCACGGCCACTCGCCGCCTGCCAGCGCGGTCGTGTCGAGCCGGCCATCCACGCCGAGCTTGGGGAAGTGGACGCCGCTGTTGACGTCGAGGGTATGCGAGCCGTCGAGGCTGAGGAGCATGGCCTGTTTGCGATAGGCCCGATTTCCGGGCGGGATGGCGGGGCGCGTCTTGCCTGCTTGCAGTTCGTGGCGAACGGCCCGGAGCACCTCGGCCTGGGAGCGGTCGAGCGAGCCGTCTCTGAAGAGCATGACGTCGATTGAGACCACGCCGCCGCGCTGGTGGACGTCGAAGACGTACTCGGCGAGCTCGCGTTTGCCGATCTGGCAGCCGGGCTGAGCCCATCCGGTTCCCAGGTAGGCCAGGAGGTGCCATTGTTCGCCGTTGATGAATCGTTGGGGCGGCATATCGAAGAAGCGGTTCTGTTCGCCGGTGGTATAGTCTTCGTGCTTGCTGTAGGCGCTCACATGGGCCTCTACCCCCGGATTCAGGGCGATGATGCGATTGGGATTGCCGGCCTTGAGGCCCTCGGCCAGGATTCCGAGCTTCTCTTCGTCGTAGCCGATGAAGCGGTAGCAGCCGTCGACCCAGTAGCCGACGACCTTCTCACGGTATCGCTCGCCATACTCGCGGACCACGTCAGCCCATTTCTGAACGAATTCCTTCGTGACGGGCTCTTTGCAGCCGAATGCGGCAGCGGCCTTGGCGTCGACTCTTGGGCCGTCCCCGGTCCAGTAGAGCATCAGCGGGATCTTGCGACGACTCAGGGACCGGTGGAGGTCTTCGACGAGATCGCGTGTGGCGCAGGCCTGGCCGGGTTTGTAGCCGGTGATGCGATCGTAGGTCGCATTCGGGGCGATCATCTCGCGCTGGATCTGCATGACCGTGAAGATGACGTAGCCGGCGCCTGCCTGGGACAGTGTTTCGGCGAAACGCTCGGTATCGAATTCGCGAACGCATTCGTCCCACGTTGTCTGGCGCCCGAGGCTGTGAATTGCGTCCTGGTTGTTCTGGATGCCGACGAGGTAGTGGACGAAGACTCCGTATCCGGCCCTGGAGAACCAGTCGGTGTTGGCTCGTGGAGGCTCGGCACTCTGCGCTGCTCCGCAGAGGCACAGGACCGCAAGGCACGCCCACATGCGCAATCTGCCGCTGGGTGAAGACCGAAACCATCGCGTTCTCATCGTCGTCTCCTTGTCATGTCGCATGGTGGAGGGTATGGACTGCGGCCCCGTTCGGCGGCGTGACGAACCCGACGGAGGGCCTCGTGCTGAAACATGGCGACTTCGGCTGCGGTGTGCGTCGTCGGGGGGATCTCAACCAGGTGTTCGCGTCGGAGCTCATCACAGATGGATATCGGCAAAACGACGGTATCTGACCTCTCTCCATGCTGGTATGTTACCTGTATCATCATGCCTCATCAAACGTACGTCGTGGTCTTCGGCTCAATCGTTGTCAGCGGGCATAGACACTCTGCGACCGGTGGACTTCTTGTTGGGTGTTGGAGCACAGAGCTGTCTGATTTGGGAGGATAATTGTGATGACTCTCTTGTGGATTATTGTCTCCGTGGCGTGCGGGCAGACGACCCGGCCCTGGGCTGGTGCGGCTGTGAACGAATGGGCCAATGCGCCACGATCGATCCTGTTGACGGACATGGCCCAATGTTCGCCGGGTGCGGCGCTGTCGCCCGGCCTGAAGAAGGGATGCTGGAAGACCCTTCCGTACGAGATGGTTGGTGGGATGAAGGGCAACATGGTCTGGGCCGGATCGGAGGCCGATGCGCCGACGCTGAGCCTTCCGTTGAAGGCGAAGGGTTGGCACGCGATTTTCGTAGGTTTGTTCAGCACGTCGGAGGTCCCGACCGTTGCCTGGCTGGGCTTGAATACCGATCCGGCGCCGGTGAACCGCTCGAACAGCCGGAGTGATCACTACGGCAATTCTGAAGAGGTGTTGCTCAAGGTGGCCGATCTGGGCGAGGGCAGCGCTTTGCGGATCGGCCAGCAGCGGCACGGTTCCACCAGCGCATGCGGCGTCACGCACGTCCGACTCATTCCCCTGACGCAACAGGAGATCGATGCGGTTCGCACCGACCGGACGGACACCTCCCACCGCACGCTGGCGACCACTATCGACGGGTTCAGCTTCGTCTTCTACCGCAGTCCGAGAACCGTCGAAGAGTGGCTGTCGGAGGTCGAAATCTATCGCGATACGGATTTCGGCTTCCTTCTCCTGCACTCGCCCGGCGCCGATAAGGTTGCCTACCCATCGAAGGTCGGACACGTGATGGGGCAGGGGTGCGAGCCCCTCGTGCGAGTGGGTGATCGGCATTTCGCCGAGTCTGTCCGGGAGATGGCAGCCAAGGGGATCAATCCGTTCAAGCTGCTGATCGACGGTGCCCACGACGTGGGTATGAAGGTGCACGCTTCCATACGGCCGGCGGGCTGGAGCTTCTTCGAACCCTATGCGGAACTCTGGGAGACGCCTTTCTACAAGCAGAATCCGCAGTGGCGCTGCATCGACCGCGACGGCACGCCCACCACGCGGATGAGCTGGGCCGTGCCGGCGGTGCGCAGACACCTCATCGATCTGTTGCGCGAGCAGGTTCGGTTCGGGGCGGACGGCGCCCACCTCTGCTTCAACCGGGGATACCCACTAGTTCTATATGAACCGGCGGCCATCGAGATCTTCCAGAAGCAGCACGGCCAGGACCCGCGCCAGGTTCCTGAGTCCGACCCTCGTATCACACAGTGGAGGTCGGACATCGTTACGACGTTCATGAAGGAGCTTCGCGCGATGCTGGACGAGGAAGGCGCCCACCGGCAGGACCGCAAGCGTCTCGAGATCAGCGTCATGCTGCTGGGTACGGCAGAGGACGACCTGAAGTATGGCGTGGACATCCGTCGTCTCGTCGGCGAGGGACTTATCGACGGCGTGACGACTGAGTTGGGTTTCGGACGCAGTTCCAACACGTTCAACCTGGCGCTCTTGCATGACGCCTGCAAACCCAAGAACATTCCCTTTGCCCCGGGCCTGACGTTCAGGAACCAGTGGGGTACGGAGATCCCTGCCTACTATGACAAGGGTGCTCGCGGCGTGACGGTTTGGGATGCGGGCATCGGCGACATCTATGAGTGGGCATGGATGTCCCGATTCGGACATGTCGATGAGACGCGGTACCGTCTCAAGAACCTGCGACTGGACCAGGCGCCTCGGACGATCTATCGCTTCCACAAGCTGAGCGACCAGATCCGGGACGGGCGGTTCGGCCCGGAGTGGGGCGGATAGTCCGCTTGAGGCCGCCGGGTGACTACTTTGTGATTGCTCCGATCTGCAGGACGTTCTCGGTATTTTCGACGTAGCCGTGCGCCGGTTCGCCGCCGAAGCCGTAGAGTGTTTTGCCGTCGCAAACCCATGGGCAGGTGGCGACGCCATAGGCCATCACGCCGAGGCTGGCGTAGTTGTCCTTCTCGACGTCATAGCACAGGATGCGGTCGCCGTAGCCTCGCCAGATGGGGTCGCTGCTGCCCTTGGCCTTGCCAACACGGAAGGATCGGACGTCGGGGCTGCCCATGAGCAGGATGTATCGGTCTTCGAGCGCAATTGCCTGTCCGGCGGCGACGGGGAACGGCAGCCGGCGAACTGGTTCCCATCGGTCGGCTGCGGGATCGTAGCGGTAGGCGTCGCGATAGTTGGGCACACCGTTGTAGGGGGCGTCTATCTTGTACTTGGCAGCGATATCCTTGTGGATCTTTCGCATGATCGGGTCGGGGTGTGACCCGCCGAAGACGTAGAGCTTGCCCCGGGCGACGGCGCCTTGAATGAGGGCTCGCGATCCGCCGGGATAGGGAGCGATAGGCTGCCATTTCGCATCGGGCTGATCAAGGCGGAGGCGATAGTCGGGCAGTTGCGGCCGGGTTCGATCTTCGCTGGGTGTTCCGGTGGGGTTACCGGAGATCAGGAAGAGCCACTGATTCGGGATCAGGCTGACGGAGGCGAGCCATCGTCCCGCGCCCTCGGCCTCGGGCAGCGAGGGCAAGGGGTTCCATTTCCAGGCGCCCTGTTCGTCGCGACCGAGGGCGGCGACGTTGCGGCCGGCCGATCGTCCCCCTACGACATAGAGGCGTCGTCCGTCGCATGTGCCCTGGGTGTAGGCGGTTTCGAACGGGGGCGGGGGGATGGGGGTGTAGGTTTGCGTGCGAATGTCGTAGGCGTAGGCGAGGTTCTGCCGGCCGGGCATCCAGAGCCCGCCGGCCAATACGATGACGTTTCCGATGACGCCGGCGACGCCGCCTTTCCACGCGATAGGCAGGTTGGGTCCGACTCGCCAGGTGGTGCGGAAGGGCCGGTCGTCGAGGACGCCTTCGAATTCTCGGCTGAAGGGGAGGCGGGCGTGGGCTTCGTTGAGGGCCTGGGTTACGGCGAGGCTCTGCTCGTCGAGGCGCCATTCGGTGGAAGTGGCCGGCGGGGTGGTCTGCTGGGCCGTGCAGCGAGCGATGAAGGGGCTGCCGGTCAGGGCGGCGATAACGGCGAGTATTCGGCAGAGGGGGCGAGGGTTGCTCATGGATCGCTCCTTGTGTTGGGCCGGCCTGAAGGCTTCGCTTTGTGGGCATTCTACGCGACCGGACAGGGAGATGCAGCCTTTCAAACGGCTTATGACCATTTGATTCGACAGCGGACGCAGGCTATGTTGACGGCGACTCATCACCGCATTGTGCGGTGGCGAGTCGGACGGTGAGGGCAGGCAGGCATGGATGTTCAGAGCAGGTCGAACAACCTTTTCGGGCGGTCTTTGCGGCGGGGGGTGCGGATCGTCGTGACGGGGCAGGTCGGGGTCGACAAGCGGCCTTTCCTGGAGAAGGTTGTTGATATCGCGCGCCGGCACGGGCAGGAACTGCATCTGGTGAATGTCGGCGATCGCATGTACACCGAGGCGCCGGACGTGGTTCACGGGCGGATTCTGGACCTTCCGCTGGGGCGGCTGAACACGCTGCGGCGGAGCGTGTTCAAAGACATCCTGTCGCTGGCCTCTCGCGATGTGAACGTGCTGGTGAACACCCACGCGACGTTTCGGTGGAAGCACGGGCTGTTCCCGGCATTCGATCACGATCAGATGCAGCAACTGGACGCCGATCTGTACATTACGCTGGTGGACAACGCCGATGCCGTTCAGGAACGGCTAACCCGCGATCATGACGTGCAGCACTCGCTCAAGGACCTGCTGGTCTGGCGCGAGGAGGAGATCCTGGCCACGGAGGTGATGGCGACCATCTACCGCGGGCACGGTTCGTTCTACATCTTCAGCCGGGGTCAGGAGAATACGCCGGCGCTGATGCTGTACCGGCTGATCTTCGAGCCGCAGCGAAAGAAGGTGTATCCGTCGTTTCCGATGACGCACGTGATGGATCTGCCGGAGGTGCTGGCGGAGATTGAGGCCTTTCGCGCGATGCTGGCCGATCACTTCATCACGTTCGATCCGGGCGATGTCGATGAGAAGCGGCTGATTCTCGACGCGGCCGAGGCGGCCAAGCGGGGCGAGAAGAGCTTTCGGGTGAATGTGTGGGGCCGGACGATCAGCTTTGATGTCCTTGAGGTGATGGGTGTGGCCGGCGATATCGACGGGCAGATCTACGCCCGCGATTTCAAGCTGATCGATCAGTCGGACATGATCGTCAGTTACATTCCCGAGTTGCCCGACGGGCGTCCGGGGCTGAGCAGCGGGGTTGAGCGAGAGCTTCAGCATGCCCATGAGGCGACGAAAGAAGTGTACGTGATCTGGCGGGCCAAGGCAGAGCCCTCGCCGTTCATCACCGAGACGGCCACGCGTATGTTCCATACGGTCGATGAGGCCATCCGCTACTTTCAGGATCGTCGTTACATCGGCGACTATCAGCTCAGATTGTGAGAGGGGGCCTGTGACGACGGGCGAATCGCTCCGAGGCGGGGTGGAGGGGGTGGGGCTGCGGATGGTGTCACCCTCGCGAGTGCATTTCGATTCATTCAGGGACATGGTGGCCGAGTTTCATTCTGCCGGTGAGAACTGGCCACACGGGGCACAGAGTCACGATCGGCGAGCGTTGGATGACTTTGACGCCTACGTACGCGAGTGCGAGGACCACGCCCGGGGCCTGAACCTGCCCGAGGGGAAGGTGCCCTGCAGTGTGTTCTGGCTTGTGGCTGGCAACCGTGTGGTAGGAACGGTGAGCTTTCGGCATGTGTTGAACGAGCGACTCACTCGAGAGGGCGGGCACATCGGATACTGCATACGCCCTTCGGATCGCCGCAAGGGGCTTATGACGCGGTTTCTGAAGATGGCCCTGGAGGCGGTGGGGCGGAAGGGGCTGTCGAAGGTTCTGATTACCTGCGAGAAGGCGAACCTCGCGTCGGTCGGGGTGATTCGAACGTGCGGTGGGGTTTTGGAGGACGAACACCCCAGCGAGTACCACCCGGGGCAGGTCTGCCAGCGATACTGGATCACACTGTAATTGGGGCGTGTTTGGGGTGCCTGTTGCGTCGCCATGTTCATAGGGGGGAGTGAAAGGTCATGCGGGGGGAGCGGTCAGGAGGCCTGCCGGATTGCGGGGTTCGGATAGACGGAAGGATCAGCCTGATCAGTAAAAGGGGAAACCCGGCTCCGCACCGGGTCCCCAGCCGCGTAGACTCCACCGCCTACGTCTTGTTGGTTCTGGTTGTGTGGCCGTCCTTGGGTCTGACGGCCTTGCGTCATCAGTCGTGATGCCGACCGCGGCCACCTCTGTGGCCGTCGCCGCCGCCACGATAATACACGCGACGATCACAGTCATAGTCCCTGTAAACCCGCCGAGAGTAGCTGTGGTAGCTGCCGTAGTATCGGGGACCACAGCTCGGATAGTAGCTCGGTCCGTAGTAAACCGGTGCGGGGTAATAGACCGGCGCCGGCACGTAGACCGGCGGCGGAGGGCAGTAGTAGCTGGGCCCACACCAACCCGATCCGACCCCGATGTTCACTCCGACATAGGTTCCTGCGACGGCTGTTGGGGTCGAGAATCCCAAAGCGATCACAGCCACTGCACCGATCATCATTGTGATTCCAGTCCGGGTCATTGTCAGACTCCTTTGCACGGTCGAATGTCCTATCTGCCTGATCGGACATTCTTTCGAGCCGGCCCATCTGCTCGCTCTCTCCGAGCGTGCCATGAGCCTTACACTAGGGTAGACACCCGCCGGGGGTGGGGCGTTAGCGGGTGGGTATGGATTTTTTTGGAATGCGGGTACTACGAATATAAGGTATTGTGATTTCACGTGTTAAACATCTTTGTCTTGATGAGTTGGAGCAATCGCTGCATGTCTTTTCGGTCGACTTCGTCGAGGCCCATGAGGATGCTCATGGCGGCCGATAACTTAGCCGTCTGGTAGGCGTTGTGCGCCTTTCGCCCCTCGTCGGTCAGGGTGACATCGATCTTGCGTTTATCGTCCGGGTTGAGGCTGCACGAGACCAGGGGATTGGCAGCCTTGCGCTCCAGGCTTCGAATCAGTCGGGACATCTGCGCGGGCAGAACTCCAACGCCCCGTTGAAGTTCTCCTACAGTGAGCGAATCGGCCTTGGTGAGTACGTCCAGTGCGAGGAACTCCATTTCACTGAGGTCGTATTCATCGCCTTGCTGGGGTGTACCACGAGCGATCCATACGATCTTTGCCAGATCGAAAATCTCTTGAGCCAATGGGATGAGTTCGTTTTGTTGGGCGTCGGTGCTCATGGAGGCCTTCTCCGAGTCGGATGCCGCGACGGCACTGTCTGTCGAGTGTCTGTGTACGCTTCAGAGTATCCCTTGTATATACATCGGTCAACAAAAATCACAGGACAAGCAATGTTGCTGGAATGAAATAGAGTGGTTTGAAGAAGGAAAGGGCTAGGGTGCTCGTGCGGCAGTTGGTAGCTGGTGAATCCGGCGGAGTCAGTTTGATTCGGGTTTGGCTCGGCGCGGGGTGCCCTGGGCTCGGGTGGTCGAGGTGGGTTGATCGACCGACAGGGCCGGGAGTGCGTCTTCGAGTCGCAGGGCGGGCGGCAGCTTCGTCTTCATCGTCATGAGGAAGGATGTGCTGCTCAGGCGGTCTATGGAGCCGTGGGTACTGGCGGCGCCGTGGATCATGAAGTCGAAGAAGGCGCTGCCGTGGGAGTGTCCTTCTTTCAGTGAGACGAGGACGTCGGGGGGGACGCGCATCAGGCCGTTGAAGGCCTGCCAGGCTCGTCGGACGGCATCGGGATAGATGTGTGTTGCGGTGGCCTCGAAGAGGGATCGGTCGTCGATGGCCCGGTCGGGTGAGACCTTACCCTTCTGGCGGAGGTCTTGGACGATAGGTGCGATTTGGAGGGGGTCTCCGTTGGTCATGTCGTAGATGAAGCCGTCGCCGACGTGTTCGATGGCGGCGGAGGCCTTTGGGCTGAGGACGATGACCTGGCCTCCGGATCTGTAGAAGACGAGGTCCACGGCAGGGTGTTCTCTGAGGGCTTTGGCGAGGCCATCGGGGTTATTGGCGAAGAAGGCGGCGTAGGTGACCAGTCCGTATTCGATCGCGACGGCATCGCGTTCGGAACGAATGCTCTTTCCGAGGTTGAATCCGTGTTCTGCGAGGAAGGACTTGAAGGTGAGGCGGGTGCATCGTTTCATGCCCTGGCCGTGGTCGGCGGTGAGGCTCATCTTGATGCGTCCGCGTCGTTCGTAGAGCAATTGCTGTGTGAACCGATCCATTCGCCGGAGGTAATCGAGCATGGCGGGTTTTGCGCCGCGTGTGCCGAGGCCTGCGGTTCCAACAGAGTAGCCGGCGGAGGTCCCTTCCCGGACGGTTGAGAAGGTTCGGTACATTCCACGGAGTTCGTGATCGAAGACGGTCTGGGGTGTGAGGTAGGCGTTGGCATCCCACCAGAAGCTGCAGCGGTAGGCCATGAGTTTCGTCCAGGGGGAGTTTTCGGCCTTGAGGTAGGAGGCGTTGCCGTCGTTGAGTCGTGCCTTGGCGCGGTCGTAATAAAGGGCCTCGCAAGAGCGGGTGGGGCCGCAGTGCCAGATCTGGCTGATCGCGGGGTCGCTGTTTGCGGGAAAGCAACTGATCATTCGGGCAGGGGGGTAGAAGGCGCGGAAGCTTCCATTCCTGTAAGCCTCTTCGACGCACTCGAAGGGGCAGCCGTCGAGGATGATGATGACATGGGGGAGGTTTTCGGCGGGCAGGCGGTCGAGGTCGACGGTTTCATCGGGCTTTTCGTCGTGTGTGTCGTCGAACTGGAGCGCGACGACGCGTCCGGTGCGGTCCAGCCGCTGCCAGTAGTCGGCCTTGCGATCGCCGTTGGTGTCGTAGGTGATGAGGCAGCCGTCGGCGTTTTGCTGGCGACTGAGTTCGATGAGTTTGAAGCGGGCGGAGGGGTTACAGCCGGAGGCCAGCAGGGTGAGCACGACGAGAGGGAGGGCGGGTCTGCCGGCGAGCCGGGACAGGTCAGGTATCCTTTCGGCCCGGCGGGTGAACCGCCCTCCCATGGTGGTCATCCGTTCACCTCAGTGAAACTGCTACGTCCCCCGAGTCAGCGTATGGAAATCGGTCATGAGCTGCTTGGTCATCTGCCCCGGCTTGCCGTCGCCGATGATTCGTCCGTCGATTTTGGTTACGGCGATGACCTCGGCGGCGGTGCCGGTCAGGAAGCATTCCTGAGCGATGTAGAGATCGTGCCGGACGAGGTTCTTTTCGACCATCGTGATACCGCGTTTCTTGGCGAGTTCGATGACCGTATCGCGCGTAACGCCTTCGAGGATCCCGGCGCTGGTCGGGGGTGTCATAAGGACGCCGTCGCGGACGACGAAGATGTTGTCGCCGGTGCATTCGGCCACGAAGCCCTCGTGGTTGAGCATGATGGCCTCGGGCACGTCGGCATCGAGTCCCTCGATCTTTCCGAGGATGTTGTTGAGGTAGTTCAGGGACTTGATCCTCGGGCTCATGGCATTGGGGTGGTTTCGGATCGTGCTGCAGGTGACGACGGCCATGCCCTTTTCGTAGAGTTCAGGGGGGTAGAGTTCGATCTGGTCGGCGATGACGAAGACCGAGGGGCAGGCGGTTTTTTCGGGGTTGAGGCCGAGCGTGCCGACGCCGCGTGTGACGACGAGGCGGATGTAGGCGCCGCCCTTAAGGCCGTTGGCCGTGAGGGTGTCGTACATGGCTCGTTCGATTTCCTCGGCGGTCATGGGAACCGCCAGACGGATGGCGCGGGCCGAATCAAGCAGTCGGCGCACGTGCTCCTGGCAACGGAAGATCTTTCCATTGTACACACGGATTCCTTCGAAGACGCCGTCGCCGTAGAGGAGACCGTGGTCGAATACGCTGATCTTGGCCTCGTCGGCGGGGATGAGTTTTCCGTCGAGCCAGATTTTCTGACTGGGACGCGGTGCGAAAGGATTCTTCTTGCCGAACTCTGCCATCGGTGCCGTCCGTTCGGGGGCGGTTTGACTCTGATGACTCCGTCCATCGTTTCATCCGACGCCCCCGCGCGGAGGAAACGAGGTCAACGCAGTAATATGCCCGGGCGAGACGTTGTCTCTCGCCGGTGATCTGTCGGCAGGCGTCTTTCGTCCGCCGTCAGGATGTCGCTTCGCCGGTCGTGCCCTGTTTGACTCGTCCGTCTTCGAGGTAGATCGTCCGATCGGCCTGCTGACCCACCCAGGGGTCGTGTGTGACCATGACGATGGTCTGCCCCTTGTGGTTCAGATCTCGCAGGAGGCGGATGATCTCGCGACCAGTCTGAGCATCCAAATTACCCGTGGGCTCATCGGCGAGCAAGACCTGTGGGCGGTTGATGAGCGCCCGTGCGATTGCCACGCGCTGTCGCTCGCCGCCGGAGAGTTCGTTGGGTCTGTGGCGGAGCCGGTCGCCCAGCCCGAGTTGTCTGGCGGCCTCGGTGGCGCGTTCGGTCAACTCGGAGCGGTGGCCGAACCAGCCGCCTACGGATTCGCCGACCATGCAGGGCAGCAGGATGTTTTCGACGACATCCAGTTCGGGCAGGAGGTGGTAGAACTGGAAGACGAAACCGAAGACCTCGTTTCGGAGGCGGTTTCGCAGGGGTTCGAGTTCGCCGCCGCGTATGGGGGTGGCCATCCCACCGTTGTCGGCCGATTCGTCGACGAGTCGCGGCAGGCGGCGCTGGTCTTCGGGCTCGAAGAGGGGCTGATCGGCGAAAAGTACCTGGCCTTTCTGGGGGACGTCGAGCGCGCCGAGCACATGCAGGAGGGTGCTCTTGCCACTGCCGCTGCTGCCCATGATCGCCACGAACTCACCCTGGCGCACCGAGAGGGAGACGCCTCGGAGGACCTTGAGTTCGGTTCGTCCCAGGGGATAGCTCTTGTGGATGTTCCTTCCGATCAAGAGGGTCGGTGGATTACTCATAGCGTAGTGCCTCCACCGGCCAGGTTCTGCCAGCCCGCAGTGCCGGGAACGTGGCGCCGACGACGGAAGCGATGATAGCCACGATGAAGATCACGAGGGCGTCCTCGAACTTGACGGTATCCGGGATGACGTCGAAGGAGTAAACCTCGGGGCTCCAGATGCGGAGGGAGGGGTTGATCCGGGCGATCCAGTCCTGAATCGTGTTGATTCGATGAACGAAGACGGTGCCGATCCAGATGCCGAGGCTCGCCCCGACCACGCCGATGGCGGCGCCATAGGCCAGGAAGACGCCGGCCACGCCTCCGGCGGTGGCCCCGACGCTCTTGAGCGTGCCGATGTCGCGCGTCTTCTCCGAGACGATCATGTAGAAGATGCAGAGCACCAGGAAGATGGCCACGGAGGAGATCACGGCGAAGAGGGTGGTGACCAGGACCTTCTCGTTTTCGATGGCTCCGATGTACTGGGCCTGTTGTTCCTCCCAGGTATGGAATTCGACGAGGTTCATCATGCCCATGTCGCGGGCGTGGGGCCATCGCATGCTGAACTTGTGCCACTCTTCGACGAGTTGTTGACGGCGGACCAGGACGTCCTGCCCGGGGAAGAGTTTGATGAGCACCTGGGAGGCGCGGGGGCTGGTGAATCCGGAGCCGTCCTTGAGCGTTTCAGCGCCCATCTCCATGGTCTTCTGAAGCATGGTGAAGTCGACGTAGACGCAGATGGAATCGATTTCGAAGACACCCGTTCGGGAATCATCGACGTAGCGGAGCGGCAGGCTGATCGGCTGCTGCATGGTGAAAGTGCCCTTACTGGTCAAGGGCAGGACGCTGACCAGCATTTCGAGCCCGCGCGGATAGAAGGAGTAACGCTCGTAGTCTCCGCTCATCTGCCGGCTGGCGATGAGGTCGCGTCCGAGGACGACACCGTAGAGGCGTTTGCCGGAGTAGCTCGGTTTCGTCCGGAGGCCCTCCAACTGATCCGTCGGACCTGCGAGCTGCTTGAGGATGGCGGTGATGGTCTCGCCGGCTTTGGGGTCCTGGGCTTTGAGGCGATCGGACAGGTCCATGATCTGTCCGTTGATCTTTCGGAGTGCGTCGGGCACCGATCGGGTCGGCTCGGCCTCCGGCACCTTCTCGGTCAGTTCTTCGAGCCGAGCGGCCATCTTGAGGACGCGGTCGGAGAAGGTGGGAATCGAGGTGGGTGCGGAGGCGGGCGCCGAAGTGGAGGATGGGGACGATTCGGCCTGCCTCAGCGGCGGCGTGGCGGCAGCCCTTGTGGCGGTCGGCCAGCCGAGTTCGACGATTTCCTCGCCGAGGATCTGGAGGTCGGCGGCGACGTCCTTCAGCCCGTGGTAGGCGGCGGATAGATCGCCGTCGGAGAAATCGGCGTAGGAGCCCGGACCGGGGTATTCCATTTCGGGCAGGCGCTCGAAATCGATGCGGGCATCCGGGGCCATGGCGGCGAGGCCTTTGGTTCGTGCGGCTTCGTATTCGGGTGGAAGGATTGCCATCTTCTGCTTATCCCAGCCCCAGCAGGGTTGCTGTTGACGGTCGAGGCGGGTGGTGCCCGGGTAGGTCTTCTCAAAATTGAGGCTTCCGCCGAACCGCGTGACGCGGGACAGCCCTTCCAACTGACAGCCCACGACTCGGACCGGTTTGGTGACGAATGAGACGGGGAACCTCAGGACACCATAGGTGTAGATGACGGGCGTGGCGTCGTAGACGATGGGGCGGCCCCGTTCGTCACGCAGTCCTTTGATTCTGTCGATGAACTGCTGGTAGCCGGCGAAGCCCTGAAGCGAGGTGTTTTCCATGATCAGGTCGCCGAGGAGGCCGCGGGACTTGTCGCGGACGATATCGAGGAACCCCCCCATGACGCTGATGACGATGAGCACCATAGCGACGCAGAGGGTGACGGCTCCGACGGCGAAGAAGGCAATCCGGCGTTTCTGGAGAAGGCGTATGGCGATGAAGGGGGCGAAGTGTCGCGTATCGGAGACGCTTCGGCTGACCAGCCAGCCCAGCCAATACAAGGCGATGATCGCACCGATCGCCACGAGGACCAGGCCGGCGATCAAGGCGATCAGATCGGGGCGGTAGGTTCCGCCGGTGAGGCAGGCACCGGCCATGACGACGGGTGCGGCGATTCGGATGAGACAGACGACGCCCCGGAGGGCCGTCAGGGGGAGGACAGCGTGGAAGCCCGGCCATCGGATCATGGTCATGATCGAAAGGAAGAGGCAACCCCAGAAGACGATGCATCGTTCGACGCGATCTCGCTCGAATTCGGCGGGGCGGTAGTACCAAGGCAGGCCGGCCAGTCGCCGCTGCGTCCATCGGGACAGGTCTCGGAAGCGGATGGATCCGGCATCGGGATGCTCGCCGGAGAGGACGGTGGCCGCCCGCATGGCATCGCCGTCCTGATCGTCGACGCCTCGCCGGCTGAGTTCGGTGACCAATAGGTCCCGTGCCGTCTTCATTTCCGGGGGCAGTTTCGAGAGGAAGGTTCGGAGGTTCTGTCGGAACAGCCGGGCGCCAGGGATGTCGCGGCCGATCAGCATCAGCCCTGTCTGGGCGTTCAAGCAGGTTACGAGCAACCAGACGGCAGCGTGGACCCAGATGGCCCCGAGGGCGGTTTGAAGCCAGGCGGGTGCCGGTCCGACCTGCCATCGGCCGACGGCGCGTGCCATTCGGACGATGAGTCGATGGAGGGACAACCAGCACAGGATCAATGCGGCGATGGGGGCCGTCAGGACAAACAGCGGTGATACGGCCATGACCCAGGCTTCGCTACGTGTTGCCACTCGTCGGAAGAACATCAGGGCGAGCCAGGACAGTGCCGGCAACAGGGGCAACAGAACCAAGTCGATCGCTACCAGGTACAGCAGGGGGTAGAACAGGGGCGGGACGCATTGATGTCCGAGTTTCAGCAGACTCCAGGCGACCATAGCACCGACGATCGCCACGAGGGGGCCGACGGCTGTCGCGGCGACGACGTGCGGGCGCGGGCGATTCTCGATCCTGCGCCAAAGGGGTTCGGCACCGAGATCGCAGGTCAGATAGTATGCAGCCCCGACGACGGATCGCAGGCCGTGTGCCAGGAGCCAGGGCAGCAGCCACACCGGCGTCGCGAGAATGAGCATTCGCGGTCCTGAGGCGACCGCCAGGATCAGACCACAGAGACCGATGAGTCCCTGCACGATTGCCGCGACGCTGTAAGCCTGCGGCAGTCCGGCACCGATGGCCCAGGGGGTGATCCACATTGCCACGGGCAAGGGGAGGCGCGAGGGGTATCCGAGCGTGCCGGACAGTCCGATGAGACTTACGAGGGCATAGAGGGCGACGACCAGGCGTGCCATCCCATTGGCGCGAGGATTCCGGGAGGCGGAGAGATAGAGTTCGCCGGCACCGGACAGGAGTCCGGCAACCAGGAGGATGCCGGCGATGGCCGGGTTGTCGGCCCACCAGAACATCAGGGCTATGGGGATGGCCCCGAGGGCATGGATGAACCCATGCATGAGGATGAGGGCTCGTCGGCTTTCGGCCGGGCCCTGCAATCGTTCGTGGGCCATCGACAGCGTTTTGGACACGTCGGGAAATGATCCTAGGGCGTTGGGCATAGTGATGGTCGTCGCGACTCCGCGGGTTCGGGGACTGTCCTTTCCGCGATGCGCCCGTGGACGGGAGCATCGCTCACCGAATCGACGAGGGGCTCGCCCCATCCGAGGTCGTCAGAGCAGATCAGGCGTCATCGGAGTCGGTCGGGGCCTCCGGCTCAGTGGCGCCGCCGCCTGCCGCCCTTGTCCGCTGCAAGGGAAACAGTATCACGTCGCGAATACTGGTACAACCCGTCAGGAGCATCACGAGCCGGTCGATTCCGAGTCCGAGCCCTCCGGCCGGGGGCATGCCGTATTGGAGCGCCAGGACAAAGTCTTCGTCCATGACGGCCATGGTTTCGGTCTGGCCGGCAAGTTGGATGCGGAAGTTCTCTTCCTGGATCGCCGGGTCGTTCAGTTCGGTGTAGGCGTTTCCGAGTTCCATGCCGCCGGCGGCGAAGGGTTCGAACCGCAGGGCGATGGAGGGATCGCCGGGCTTGCGTCGTGTGAGCGGGCAGAGTTCAGCCGGGTAGTCGTAGACGAACGTCGGGTTGACCAGCCGCGGTTCGACGGTGGCTTCGAAGACCTCGTTGAGGACGATGGCGTCGGCCATCTTCGCATGCTGGATTCCGAGGGCATCGGCCTTGGCGCGAACGGCGTGGAGGTCTTTCATATCGACGCCGGCGTATTCCTGGAGGCATTCGGCGTAGC
The DNA here is from genome assembly GCA_964446835.1 of uncultured Planctomycetales bacterium. GTDB lineage: Bacteria > Planctomycetota > Phycisphaerae > UBA1845 > JAFGLZ01 > CAYUQT01. The sequence goes on from CAYUQT010000009.1 coordinate 23,942, forward strand.
TCTGCCTCTTCCACGGAGGGGTGAAGTCGAGTTCGAGGTCGCCGAACTTGCGGACGAAGCCGCCGCCGATCCGCTCGATGGCCGAGGTGTAGATGCCTTCGGTGAGCTCCATCATGTCGTTGTAGTCGCCGTAGGCCTGGTAGATTTCGATCATCGTGAACTCAGGGTTGTGCTTCGTGCTGATCCCTTCGTTTCGGAAGTTACGGTTGATTTCGAAGACGCGTTCGAGCCCGCCCACCAGGAGTCTCTTGAGGTGGAGTTCGGGGCTGATTCGAAGGAACAGGTCCATATCGAGCGTGTTGTGGTGTGTCACGAACGGTCTGGCGGCCGCTCCGCCGTAGATGGACTGAAGCATGGGGGTCTCAACCTCGAGGAATCCGCGACTGGAGAGGTAGTTGCGGATCTGGTCGACGATCATGCTTCGGGCGACCATGGCGTCGCGTACATGGGGATTGGCGAACAGGTCGACGTAACGGTGCCGGTATCGCCACTCGGTATCGGTGAGCCCGTGAAACTTCTCGGGCGGCGGCCGGAGCGACTTACTGAGGAGGGTGAGGGAATCGGCCCAGATCGTGATCTCGTCGGTCTTGGTCTTGCCGAGTGTGCCTTCGATGCCGATGAGGTCGCCCAAGTCGAGGAGCGTAGCGATCTTCCAGGCGTCGGGCAGGGCCTTCTTGCTCAGTCCGACCTGAATGTCGCCGGTTCGGTCTCGCACGGTGAGGAAGATCAGGCTTCCGAACCTGCGCTGGAGCATGATTCGTCCGGCCGCTCGGGCGCGCTGGCCCTCGGCGATCTGGCCCGGTTCCAGGTTCAGGGTTTCGGCACGGCGGCGGACATCGGCGAAGGGTTGGGTGTCTTTGAACCGTCCGCCGTAGGGGTCGACGCCCAGTTCGCGAAGTTTGGCCAGCTTCTCCTGCCTGTCCACATACTGTTGTTGTTGATCGTTGAGCTCTGACACCTTGAACCTCTCGAAAAGGGCCTGGGGGGCTGTCCGGGACGTACGGCTTCCGGGAGCACACCGCCTGTAAACCCATAAGGTTAAGTTCCCGGCCGATTCAATGCAATTGCGGACGTGGCGTGCGCCGTTGATTTATGGGCATGGCTCGGCTAGAGTGCTACGATTCTAAACCGGTTTCACGGGTGCGGGGGGCTTGGGCCATCGGATGTGTGAGGCCAGGTGAAGGCATTCGTGAGTGAGTCTGTTTACTCTTGAATGAATCAAAGGGGAGTTCGATGAACGTGCACGCACTGCGTCTATCTGTTCTGGGAATGGGTTTGCTTGTTGCGAACTTGACGTGGCTTCCGGGATGTCGCGAGCAGCGATCAGAGCCGAAAATCAGCACGATCAAGGGGGCCGCAGAGAGCATCGATGAGGCTACCGGGAAGGTAGCCATGCGGTTCATTCAGAAGAAGAACAAGATGGAGATCACCGTTGAGGGAACGGTGACACCCCAGACGGAAATTCTCATCAATGGTCGCATTGCCAAGCTGGGCGAGATCAAGATCGGCGAGCAGGTAACGGTGACCGGCTACGAGGACAAGGAGAAGGCCCGCAAGCGGTTTATTGCGACCCGCATTGTCGTGGAGCGTTCGGAATGGACGCGGGCAACGAGCCAGCCGGCTTCATCGCCAGCGTCGACTTCCAAACCGGCGGGCAAGTAAGTCCGGCGGCTGATCCGCGACGATTCCATTGACAATGTTTGGGTCGGCGGTTCGCCCGAGGCGTGTCTTCGGGGGGCATGTGGTAAGACTGCCTTCGCAGATCGGGCGGAGGCACGGATGGGGGTTTCTTCAGTTCGGTGTCCGTTGAGGGGCGTCCGAACCACCGATCTCCAACGTCTCATCCGATCATTCTCGTTGAGGAGTATCGGGTCCGACCCGAAAGCCGGTGATGTGCGGCGTCTCATGGGGCTTTTCGGCCGGATGGATGGCGAATACTTCGACTCGTACGATGTCCTCGAACGGAACGGCGACGATAAATGCACCCACCCGCCAGCTTTCCTCGAAGGGGACGACCTCGCACATCATGTAGGATCGGGTGGGGGAATCGAGGACGCGCGCCATTTCGTAGCTGAAGCCGTCTCTCAGGTAGATCACGGTGTGGACTTCGAGGGCGGCCAGGAACCGTCCGGCATCGGAGTCTGCGGGCAGGTCGAGCGATGCAGTCTCCGGATGGCGGCGTTGCACACAGTGAAGCCTGGCCTGTTCGATCTGAAACGATCGCATCTCTCCGTGCCACCAGTCGTAATTGAACATGATGCGGGGTTCCTCAGTTGAGAGGGTGTCAGAGCAGCCGGTTTGAGGTGGCGACGGTTCGCCGTCCTCGGTCAACCTTGCGGCTTCTCTTCCTCGGCCGGAGCCTCGTTGGGACGAGCCTCCTCGGCGTCTTCGGGTGAGGTTAGCACATCGAGTTCCTGTCGCAAGTTCTTTGGGGCCGGAGCCATCACCCACTTGGTGCCCTCCCGAAAGACGAGGATACTGATGCTGCGGTCGCGTCGATCGGTGCGGGTGCCCTCACGCAGGCGGATGCGCGACCGCACCAGGTAGATCGGCGGCGGGACCTCGGCCACATCGGGCAGTTTCTCAACGGCCTCGATCTGAACCCGTTCGACGGCCGTGAGGGATTTCTTGAACCGTTCGGGGGCCAGCGGGTCGACGCGCGTCGAGAGCATCAGCCTGAACTTGTCGTACTCACCCTTGCAGCAGGTGCTGTAGAAGGTTTCGATGAAGTCATTGAGCGAGGGGTCGGTCGACTTGAGGGCTTTGGGAAAGTCGAGCTGAGGACGACCGGCTTCAGGTCCCAGGCGGACTTTGCCGGCGTTCTCTTCCTCGGTACTGGTCTTATTCTTTCGATCCTCGCACCCCGGCAAGCACATCAACGCCGCCACCAGGAGCGCACCAAAGCACATGCTGAGGGTGCGCGGGCAACCGCCACAATTCAAATACGACAACCTGAGCACCAAGAACCTATCCTCGAGTTACTTCTTCGGACCCGCGCGACACTGCGCGGATCACCTTCCGCCCTTGTGAAGACTATCAGGGCCGTTGGTCTACAACTCAGTTATTGTACACCAACCGCCCCGCGATACCATCACTTGAGCCTGCTATCGGAGGGCCACTACAATCAGCGTGGATGGTTTAGGATATGGTGTGTCAGACTATGCGAATTGAGGCGGTTCTGTTCGATCTGGGTGAGACACTGCTGAATTTCGGCTCGGTGGATCATTTTGCGTCATTTCGAGAGGGGGCCTGCCTGGCCCATCGGTGGTTGGTGGAGCAGGGGCAGGCGGTTCCGGATTTCGAGACATTTCATCGCCGCCAGCGGCGTGCGATTCTTCGGGCGTATCAGTGGTCGCTGCTGTCGGGTCGGGATTTCAGTGCGATCGACGTCCTTCGGCGCTGCCATCTCAAGATGGGCTTGACCACGCGGGGGGAGGACCTTCGCACACTGGCCTCGCTGTACTATGAACCGATCCGGCGTCAGGGAACCGCAGAGCCCAAGGCCCGGGAGGTGTTGGGGTGGCTGCGCGATCGCGGCTGCTCTCTGGCGATTGTCTCGAACACGGTCGTTCCCGGAACGACGTTGGACGACCACCTGGAATCCGAAGGGCTTCTGGAGTTCTTTCCCCATCGCGTGTATTCGTGCGATACGGGCTACCGAAAACCGCATCCCCGCATCTTTCAGATCGCTACGGAGCGGGTGGGCAAGTCGCCGCTTCATACCCTGTTCGTCGGAGACACGTTGAAGACCGACGTCCGGGGGGCCAACCGGATGGGAATGATCTCTGTCTTGAAGGCCCCCAACGGGCATACGCCGAAGTGGTTCATCCGGCCGCGCTATGTCATTTCGGCGCTGACCGAACTGCCGGATGTTGTTGTCCGGCACGAGTCGGCGTAATCGAGAGGGATTCCTTCTGAGGGCTACTTGGGCAGCAGGGCCGCGATGCGGACCGGGGCGCCGGTGCCGCCCTTGATCTTCATGGGCAGGGCCACGATATAGGCGCCTTTGGGCGGCAGGCGTTCGAGCCGGGCGACGTTTTCGATGATCGCCACTCCGGCGTTGCAGAGCACCTGGTGGGTTTCGAAGAGCTTGGACTGCCCGAAGTCGATGCTGGCCGTTTCGATTCCGATCGCCTTGCATTTGCGATTGGCCACCAGCCATTGGGCCCCTTCAGCAGACAGGCCGGGGAAGTGGAGTTGGGCTACGCCTTCCGGTCCGCGGAGTTCCGTGCCGAGATACTCCTGTCGGCGAGGCCAGAACGGACCGTATCCTGTTTGGATCAGCAAGATTGAACCGCCGGGGATCCGGCCGTGGGCGGCTTCCCATTTCTTGAGGTCATCGGTCTTCACCTGGTAGTCGCGATCCTTCTGAACCTGTGCCCGGACATCGACCACGACCGCAGGTCCGATGAACTGCTCGATCGGCAGACGCTCCATGGTGATACCGCTCTCTGTGAAGTGGATGGGGGCATCGGCGTGGGTCCCACCGTGTTCGGAGGCGAGGAACTGATTGGAGTGGTAGAAGTAGCCTTTCGGTGTACGACCACCGAAGACCTCGGTCAGTTTGAAATGCTGGTCGGTCGGCCAGTAGATGGTTTGGTCCGAGAAGTCATACGTCAGATCGACCCATTGTCCGTCAGGAAACGGTGTCGGTCGTGTGCAGCCAGCCAGGACATAGAGCCCAACCAGGAAGGCCAGGAGGTGCTTAAGGTTCATATTAAGTCCTTGTCCCAAAAGGGTATAACACACTGTCGACCCTGGGGATTTCACCGGAACACGGACGCAGCCGGGTTTGGATTCCGAGGTGGCAATCCCCATATAGCATCTGCCCTTTTTGGGCGGCACTTGAGGATCGGGGGGGGGCTGCGCGGTGGGGGGAACATGGGGGGGAGGCTGCTGTGGGAGGGAGGGGGGGACGGAGTCGGTCTGGGGCTGGCTGCCTTCTCCGTCTGGGTCTGCTATACTGTCAGGCTTATAGGGCTTGAGAGCCACTCACGAAGGAGGCATCCGTTATGCGGCATGTGTTACGTGTTTCTTCCCAGGGAATCGTCGGCGTCGTTGGGGCCATCGCGTTAGGGGGGCTGTTCGTAGCCAGCGGGGCTGCCCAGTCGGGAAATCCTGACGCTTCTCAGATCTACGCCAAGAAGGCAACTTGGGCTGAGACCATGGTCGCTACTCGGGCTAACTACTCCCAGTGGTGTGGCCAGACGGGTGTATCGTGCGGTCCGTGGTATACGACGGGTCCGCTGAAGGCGAAGGGCTTTGGGGATGCCTTGTTCCCTGAGAAGGGTGTCGACCTGAACGCCAAGGCCAAGAAGGGGCAGACGCTCTGGAAGAAGGGCGGGGAGTGGCCGGACGGGCAGGTGCATATGCTGACGGCTCCCGACTCGGCGTCGACCTATCTCTATCGCACGATCACGGTTCCCAACGCCATGAAGGTAAAGGGGTCGTTCGGCAGCGACGATGGGATCGAGGTATGGCTGAACGGCAAGAAGATCCACTCGAATAACGTTCCGCGGGGGCCGGCTCCGGACCAGGACGTGATCGATCTGGACCTGAAGGTGGGGCAGAACGGGCTGCTGGTGAAGATCTTCAACATCGGCGGCGGACACGGATTCTACTTCCGGGTATCGCTGGATCCGCTGCTTCCGGCCTGGGATCGGTTGAAGAACGATTTCCCGCTGCAGGCGAAGTGGATGCCGCAGGATGTGCCGAACGGGGACTATCTGTCGTGGTTCCGCAAGGCGGACAGTGTGGACGTCGAGAAGCACATGATCCAGCGGTGTCTGGGGCAGATCGGTTCGGCGGGGTCGGAGCTTCAGAAGGAGTACCAGTCGCTTTGTCAGGCGAACGCACCCGGCAGCGATCCTCGCTGGCTGGCGATCTATGAGAAGCCGTTGGAGCTTCGGGGCAAGGTGTGTGCGGCTCGCGAGTTGCTCAAGCAGGTCAATCTGGCGACGGTTCGCCGGGCGATCGAGGACCTGAACAAGACCTATGGCGATCGCTACCGGAACGGGGCGGAAGTTCTGAACCGCCTGGCGAACCATGAGAAACTGATGGCGGAGGTTTCCGGCCGGCTCGACCGCGGTGACACCGAGGTGTGCAAGCAGATCGAGGAAGTTGTGGCCTTTCAGCGAGAGGCTCTGGCGGCCAATCCGCTACTCGATTTCGACAAGCTTCTGGTCTTGAAGCGGAAGACGAACAATCTGGGCCTGCCGCAGAACTGGCAGGGCAACTGTGCCGTTGCTCGATCGGGCTATGACAACGAGATCGACCTGCTGTCGTTGGCGTCGTCGGGGCGCGAGATGAAGACCCTGTTCCGCCCGGACGGCAACGGATCGAAGTTCGTCGGCGATATCGACCTGTATTTCGACGCCGACAAGATGCTTCTGTCGATGCCGGATTCGCACGGCCGGTTCCAGATCTGGGAGATTCGGGCCGACGGCAGCGGGTTGCGTCAGGTGACGCCCGATGAGGGGCGCGACATCGACAATTATGACGCGTGTTATCTTCCCGACGATCGGATCATGTTCGCTTCGACGCGGTGTTTCCAGGGCATTCCGTGCGTGGGCGGTGGGAACACGGTGGCGAATCTGTGCATCATGAATCCCGACGGCAGCGGCATCCGGATGCTCTGCTTCGATCAGGACCACAACTGGTGCCCGACGGTGTTGAACAATGGGCGTGTAATCTACACACGATGGGAGTACTCGGATACGCCGCATTACTTCTCTCGTCTGCTGTTCCACATGAACCCGGACGGGACGAACCAGATGGCGTATTACGGCAGCAACTCGTACTGGCCGAACTCGACGTTCTACGCCCGTCCGATTCCGAACCATCCGACGGCGATCGTGGCGGTGGTTTCGGGTCACCATGGCGTGCCGCGGATGGGCGAGCTGGTGGTTTTCGACCCTGCCAGGTCTCGGTTCGAGGCCGATGGTGCGGTGCAGCGAATTCCGGGTGCCGGCAAGAAGGTGGAGGCGCCGATTGTCGACACGCTGGTCGATGGAAGCTGGCCGCGGTTCCTGCATCCGTATCCGCTCAGCGACAAGTACTTCCTGGTTTCATGTCAGCCGACCCCTCAGTCGCTCTGGGGCCTCTATCTGGTCGACGTATTCGACAACATGACGCTGCTCAAGGAGGTGCCTGGGTGCGCGTTGCTCGAGCCGGTTCCGTTCCGCAAGTCCTCTCGTCCACCTGTTGTTCCGGATCGGGTGAAACCGAACCAGCGTGAGGGTGCGGTGTATCTGACGGACATCTATTCCGGTCCGGGGCTGAAGGGTGTAGCGAAGGGTACGGTCAAGAAGTTGCGCATTTACGAGTTCCACTATACATATCCGGAGATCGGCGGACATCAGAACATCGGCATGGAAGGGCCGTGGGACGTCCACCGGATTCTGGGAACGGTGCCGGTGTATGAGGACGGTTCGGCCGCCTTCAAGGTGCCGGCGAACACGCCGGTGGCCGTTCAGCCGCTCGACAGCGAGGGCAAGGCGATGCAGCTCATGAGGAGCTGGTTCGTGGCGATGCCGGGCGAGCAGGTGTCGTGCGTCGGCTGCCACGAATCGCAGAACGCATCTCCGCCGTCCCGCCGGACGATCGCATCGTCGCATCGGCCGTCGGAGATTGAGCCGTGGTATGGCCCGGCGCGAGGCTTCAGCTTCAAGCGGGAGGTTCAGCCGGTGCTGAGCAAGTACTGCGTGGGCTGCCATGACGGCAAGCCGCGGGAAGATGGTCGCAAGATTCCGGACTTCACGGCGAAGGAGAGGAATGGGTGGTCGAATTTCACGCCGTCGTATCTGGCGCTGCATCCCTACGTTCGCCGTCCCGGACCTGAGAGCGACTATCACATTCTGACGCCGATGGAGTTTCACGCCGACACGAGCGAGTTGATACAGATGCTCGCCAAGGGGCATCACGGCGTGAAGCTTGATGCCGAGGCGTGGGATCGTCTGGTGACGTGGATCGACCTGAACGTACCGGATCATGGCACGTGGGGAGAGCACACCCGGGTTCCGAAGAACTATCGCCAGCGGCGGATGGAGATGCTGACGAAGTACGCGAATCGTCCTGAGGATCCCGAGGCGATTCCGCAGGTGCCTTCGCCGGTGGCGTTCGTGAAGCCTCAGGAGGCGCCGAAGGCCGAGCCTCAGAACATCGCATGTGCGGGCTGGCCTTTTGATGCCGCCGAGGCGAAGAAACGTCAGGCGAGCGCCGGGCAACCCACTGAGATGACGTTTGACCTGGGGGGTGCGGCGTTGACGATGGTGCTGATCCCGGCGGGTGAGTTTGTCATGGGCGAGGCCTCGGGATACCTCGATGAGAGGCCGCAGGCCAAGGTGAAGATCGACCGGCCGTTCTATATGGCCAGGTTCGAGGTGACGGTCGAGCAGTACCAGCGGTTCGACGGCAGCCACTTCAACGGCTACTTCGATCAGCATGCGAAGGATCACACGACACCAGGGTATCCGGTCCACATGCCGAAGATGCCGGCCATCCGCGTGTCGTGGCAGGAGGCGATGGCGTTCTGCAAGTGGCTGTCGGAGAAGACCGGTCGGACGTGCACTCTGCCGACAGAGGCCCAGTGGGAGTGGGCCTGCCGAGCCGGGACGGCCACCGCGTTGTACTATGGCGACCGAGACACGGATTTCTCACCCTTTGCGAATCTCGGCGATGTTTCTCTCCGACTGCTGGCGGTTGCCGGCATCAATCCACAGCCGATAGCGAACCCCAGCAGGTGGGATGACTTCCTGCCGAAGGATGCCCGCTTCAACGACAAGGAGAAGTTGATGGCCGAGGTGGGCAAGTACCAGCCGAACGCCTGGGGTCTGAACGATATGCACGGCAACGTGTGGGAATGGACGCTGTCGACGTACAGGCCCTATCCGTACAACGCCTCGGACGGTCGGAACGATCTGGCGGCGGCGGGCGACAGGGTGGTTCGCGGCGGGTCGTTCTACGATCGGCCGATGCGGGCCCGATCGGCGGTTCGGATGGCGTACAAGCCGTATCAGAAGGTGTGGAACGTCGGCTTCCGTGTGATCTGCGACGCACCGGGGGCTGCCGTGGCGGCGGCACCGAAACCGTAAAGTGGTTGGGTTTCCCGTCGATGACGAGTGCGATTTCATGGCTTCGCGCGGCGGACGTCGCGCGAAGCCATTTCTGCAAATGGGAGGACGCGTTGCGATGCCTCTATGCGCGGTGGTGATTTGTGGGCTTCTGGCGGGAGCTTCTGCGGCGGCATCCGGCGAGGTGCGGTTCGACTTCGAATCGGGCGACCTGCAGGGGTGGCATGTGGTGGAGGGGCAGTTTGACCTTCTTATCTGCAACAAGGAGTTCTACCGTAACCACCCCACCCTTCGGTACAACAAGCACGGCCAGTGGTTTCTGAGCACCATCGAGCTCAAGAACGGCCATGGGAACGATCAGATGACCGGCGTGGTCGAATCGCCGGTGTTTGTTCTGACGGGGCCGGACCTCTCGCTTCAGGTGGGCGGGGGAGACCACGCCGACACATACGTCGCCCTGTGCACGGAGGACGGAGCCGAGTCGCAGGCGGCCCGCGGCCGGAACACCGAGGCGATGAGTCTCGTCCGATGGCACGTTCCGGAACTGGTGGGCAAGAAGGTGTTCTTGCGTGTGGTGGATCGCAATACCGGCGGTTGGGGGCACGTGATTCTGGACAACGTTGTGGCGACGGGGCAGATCGATCCGGCGGCCACCGCCGCACATTTCTTGCGTGCCAAGATGCTGCTGGATACGCAGAGGCTTCGGCAGCAACTGCTCAGTGAACTGAAAGCCTTGAACCTTACGACCGTGCGGCAGGCCGTGGAAGACCTGGGGCGTGACTTTCCCGGTGAGTACCCATATCCGGGTCTGTTGGAGCGGATCGACCAGGGCCGTCAGGAACTGTCTTCGATCGCGTCGTCTGTTGCTGGAGGCGACGCGGCGGATCTGGATCGGGCCTTGGCTCGTCTTCGGCAGATCCAGGCTTTGGTGCGTGAGGCTTTGTTGAGCAACCCGCTCGTTCGTCGCCGACCGATTCTCTATGTGATGCGCGCCCAGTACATTTTCGACCATCACAACACCGAGACGATGTTCCAGACCGGTGAGATCAGCACGCCTCTGTTCCGCGGCGGTTCAGCGATGAAGGCGATCGACCTGGCCGCCGGTGGTCGTGTGACGACGCTTCTGGAGTCGAAGGAGGGCAATGTTCGCGATCCGGAGGTTTACTTCGACGGGGGGCGGATCCTCTTCTCGATGCGGAAGAACATTCGCGACGACTATCACATCTATGAGATGAACGTCGATGGATCGGGTCTGCGACAACTGACCGCGGCGGCGGGGGTGAGCGACATCGATCCGTTCTATCTGCCGGATGACACGATCGTCTTCTCTTCGACCCGGGAGCCGAAGTTCTGCATGTGCAACCGGCATGTCATGGCCAACCTTTTCCGGATGGACGCCGACGGGGCAAACATTGCGCAGATCGGCAAGAACACGCTTTTCGAGGGGCACGGTTCCGTGATGCCCGACGGGCGGATCTTGTACGACCGGTGGGAGTACGTCGATCGGAATTTCGGCGATGCCCAGGGGCTCTGGACGTGCAATCCCGACGGCACGAACCATGCGGTCTACTGGGGTAACAATACGCCGTCGCCCGGCGGCGTGATCGATGCCCGGATCATCCCGGGCCTTCAGCAGGCGGTCTGCACCCTGACGTCCTGTCACGATCATCCGTGGGGTGCGATCGCCGTGATCGACCGTCGCCTCGGCCTGGACGGTCGTCCGCCGGTTGTGCGGAGCTGGCCGGCGAGTGCGGTCGACCTGGTCAAGAGTGACGGCAACAATCTGTTCGACGACTTCACCCGCGTGAACCCCAAGTATGAAGACCCCTATCCGCTGAGCGACGCTGTAACGGGAGCCGGGGCTGGGAAACACTTCCTGTGTTCGCGGATGACCGGTCGCGACAAGCAGATGGGCGTCTATCTGATCGATGTGTTCGGCAACGAGACGCTGGTGCACGTTGAGGACACGGGGTGTTTCGATCCGATGCCGCTGGGTCCGAGGACTCGCCCGCCGCGGATACCGTCACGGCGGAACTTTGAGGGGAAGGACGGGCGGTTCTATGTATTGGATGTCTATCGCGGGACGCATATGGAAGGCGTGCGTCGTGGCGAGGTGAAGTACCTTCGCGTGGTCGAGTCGCCTGAGAAACGATTCTGGACGCGTCCCGCCTGGAACGGCCAGGGCCAAGAGGCTCCTGCCATGGGATGGCACGACTTTAACAACAAACGGATTCTCGGAACGGTTCCGGTCGAGGCGGACGGCTCAGCGAATTTCCGGGTTCCGGCCGACACGTTCGTCTACTTTCAACTGCTGGATGAGAACGGCATGATGATCCAGTCGATGCGAAGCGGGACGTTCGTGCAGTCCGGGGAGACGACGGGATGCGTCGGTTGCCATGACGAGCGTCGTACGGCCCCTCCGCCGGCGGCTGGAAAGAACGTGATGGCGTTGCAGCGTTCTGCGGACAGGCTGAAGGATTGGTATGGTCCTGCGCGTCTGTTCAGCTTCGCCGCGGAGGTTCAGCCGGTGTTCAACAAGCACTGCCTGAGCTGCCACGACTATGGGAAGAAGGCTGCCGGGAAGCTGAATCTTTCGGGCGATCGAACGCTGGTGTTCAACGTGGCCTATGAGGAGCTGTGGTTCAAGAAGTACGTTCGTTCGATTGGTGCGGGTCCGGCTCAGACTCAGAAGGCCAATTCCTGGGGCAGCCGGCGGAGCAAGCTGGGGGAGGAGATGCTCAATCGCATGAAGGACGGGCGGATCGACCGCGAGTCGTTCGACCGCGTCGTGAGCTGGATAGACATCAATGCCCCGTACTATCCGACGTATGCCAGTGCCTATCCCGACGGCCTGGCCGGTCGGGCGCCTCTGGACGAGAAGCGGGTTCGTCGCTTCTGCGAGTTGACCGGCGTTTCATACGATGCCCTGTGGGATCATGGTCGAAGCCAGGGGGCACAGGTCAACGTGGATCGCCCCGAGCTGAGCCCCTGCCTGGAGCGGTTGAGGGCGTCGGCTGCCGGCCAGCCGGCGGCCCAGGCCAAGTACGCCGAGGCCCTGGGCATTCTGCGTGAGGCCAAGGCGGCGCTGGCCTCACGACCTCGCGGCGATACCGAGGAGGGATTCGAGGCGTGTCCGCTCGACCAGCAGCGGCAGCAGAAGTACGCGATGAGCCGTCATCGGGAGTCGGATAATCGTCGGGGCATCGTGGCGGGGGAGAAGGTGTACGACAAGCCGTAGACCATCTTGCGAGGGATGTCGTTTCGGGAAATCGCACGGCAGGCGAACGGAGCGTTCAGGCGCTTACTGTGTTTGGTCTGACCTTCCGATCGGACAGAGAGTCTCAGGTCGTTATGTGCGGCGATACGCCCATGGTGTCGCGCAGGCGACGCAACACCTGTCGGATGCCCGGCATTCGGGGGTGCACCTTCAGGGCGGTCAGATACCAGCGTCGCGCCTCTTCGTGTCGGCCGAGTTCGACGCAGCAGTGGCCCAGATTGCCCATCGCCGCGAAGTGGACACGGTTCAGCTCAACAGTTCTCAGGAAATCTCGCATGGCCTCACAGTAGCTTTCGCAGAGGTGTCGGACCATTCCTCGCTGGTGGTATGCCTCGGCGAACATGGGGTGCAGGGCGATCAACTGGTCAAACCGTCGGATGGATTCGTCGGCCAGGCCCGTCGCGGCAAGTTCGGCGGCTTCCTGCAGTTCCTCGGCGGCCCGGACGCCGGCCTGTCGGAACCAGATGGACCAGAGGGTGTCTTCGGTGATTTCTACCCTGACGACGTCTTCGGAGAGGAGGATTTTCGCCAAGTCTTCCGACTCGCTCATTCGCCCCATAGCGCCCAAGCACGCGGCTGCCGAGCGGGCGATTTCTATCCGAGCGGTCCGGATCAATTCGATCAACGCACGAGGTGATCGTTCGTCCTGGAGTAGTTCAATCAATCTCTCGGAATCGAGAGGCGCTTCCACCCCAGAACTCATCACCGGATACCCACTTTCCCCCCAGTACGTCGTCACAGGTTTTTCCTCGATGATACGATTTGTCATCCCAGCAATAGCCTCCATGCATGACCTGTACGTCGTTGCTCGTCAGGTCTTCCTGTCTCTTGAAGTCAGGAATCTGGGTAAATTAAGTCATCCCCTGCCTACGGCCGAATCATGGCCATAAATCGCACCAGCGAAAGAGCTTGCAATCCGACGTGATGCTTCCGCCCATCCCCCTTCCGCCAAGTAATAGTATGTCGGCCGAAGGTCGAGAGTCAACGAGTGATTTCCCGGAAAGGACGGACAGAGTCCAGATTGTGGCGTTGCTGGTCTATGGATTCGGATTCTGCGGGTTCCACATTTGCTCTCTACTGTTCGGCAGAGACTGCGGTATGATGTCCGGACCGGCCATCGGAGAGTTCGTGTGGGCTTCGGGCATGCGTGTCTCGGAGCCGCTGAGAGAATCAAGACAATCTTTGTGAGAGGCGATCAGAATCGAGAGGTTTAGGGAATGACGATGCCATCGGTGAAGGAGCTGTTTGATCTGTCGGGTAAGGTTGCGTTGGTTACGGGGGGTGCCGGTTGGCTGGGGACAGCGATGTCTGAGGCTCTGGCGGAAGCAGGGGCCCATGTGGCCATCGCCTCGCGAGGAGTGGACACCTGCCGCGCCTTGGCCGATCGACTTAGCCAAGGCGGTCCGGAATGTATCGCGTTGAAGCTGGACGTTTTTGACGAGGCACAGGTTCGGCATACGGTGGATGAGGTGGCGGGTCGTTTCGGGCGTCTGGACGTCCTGGTCAACAATGCTTACAGCGGACCGGCACCGGATTTGGAGAAGGCCACCGGTGAGGACCTGGTTGCCAGCTATCGCGGGAACACGGTGCAGTATTTCGCGGCGGCACAGCAGGCGGCGGGGCATATGCGGAAGGTCGGCGGTGGATCGATCATCAACATTGCCAGCATGTACGGCGTGGTCGGCAGCTATCCGGAGGTCTATGTGGGGTTCCCGGTGAACAGTCCGGTGAGCTACCACGCGTGCAAGGGGGCTGTGGTTCATCTGACGCGGCATCTGGCAGTCTACTGGGCGAAAGACAACATCCGCGTGAACACGATCAGCCCGGGCCCGTTTCCCAAGGACGAGACGCGGCAGCAGCATCCGGGGTTTGTCGAGCGGCTTGAGAAGAAGGTTCCCATGGGGCGGATGGGCAGGCCGCACGAGGTCAAGGGGATCGCGCTGCTGCTGGCGAGTCCGGCGGGGAGCTACATCACCGGTCAGAACATACTGGTGGACGGCGGCTGGACGGCGTGGTGAGGCGAGCGGTGCGTCCGCTTTCGGCCACGCGCTGAGGGGAGCCGGTGCGGGCCCTGGTGTTCGAAGGGCCGCTCGGCTCAGATCAGACCCTTTTCGCGGCGATGGTCGATGACTCGTTTGGCTTTGCCGGCCGATCGCTCGATCTTCTGCGGTTCGACGAGGTTCACGCGGACGTGAATGCCGGTAATCGCCTGGATGGCACGATCGATCTGGTCTCGCAGCGACTGCACATGGCTCATCTTGTCGGAGAAGTCCTGCGGTCGCATTTCGACGTGAAGGGTGATCTCGTCCATGGTGCCGGGGCGATCCACCTCGATGAGGTAGTGCGGGGCGGTGCCTTCGACTCGCAGCAGTGCCTCTTCGATCTGTGAAGGGAAGACGTTCACACCGCGGATGATCAGCATGTCATCGGTACGGCCAGCCACCCGGCTCATGCGCACAGTGGTCCGACCGCATGGGCAGGCAGCGCCGCTGAGCGAGGCGATGTCGCGCGTGCGATAGCGGATGAGCGGCATGGCTTGCTTGGTCAGGGTGGTGAAGACGAGTTCACCGCGCTGGCCCTCCTTAACGGGCTCGAGGGTGCCAGGGTCGAGGCATTCGACGATGAAGTGGTCTTCCTGGATGTGCATGCCCGTTCGGGCGGCACACTCGCCGCTGACGCCGGGTCCGATCACCTCGCTGAGCCCGTAGTTATTGAAGGCCAGGAGGTTCATCTCCTTCTCAATTTGAATGCGCATGTCTTCGGTCCAGGGTTCGCCGCCGAAGTGGGCGAACTGGAGCGGCAGATCGCGGGGATCGACACCCTGATCCCGAGCCACCTCGGCGATGTTCAGTGCGTAGCTGGGCGTGCAGATCAGGACCTGGGGGGCCAGGTCTCGGATCAGCATGATGTGACGGGGCGTATTGCCGGAGGAGGCCGGGACGATTCCGGCTCCGACCTTCTCGACGCCGTAGTGGAGCCCGAATCCGCCGGTGAACAGTCCGTATCCGAAGGCGATGTGGACGAGGTGTTCCCGTCGGAGTCCGCCGGCGACCAGGAATCGGGCGCAGAGGTTGGCCCAGGTTTCGCGGTCTTCGGCGGTGTAGGCCACGAGGGTCAGTTTGCCCGTGGTACCGGAGGAACCGTGCACGCGGGCGATCTGCTCTCTCGGGACGGCCAGGAATCCCCAGGGATAGTTCTGCCGCAGGTCTTCCTTGGTCGTGAAGGGGAGACGCCGAATGTCGTCGAGGCTTCGGATGCTTTCCGGTGTGATGCGGGCCTTGGCGAAGGCAGCCTTGTAGAAGGGCACTTCGGCGACGCGTGCGACCAGTTCGGCGAGCCGTTTGACCTGAAGGGCGCCACGGTCCCTCGGGGACATGGTCTCAGCGGGATCCCAGATACGATTTTCGAATGGGAAGGAACTCATCTTCTATACCCTCGATTCCGAGCCTCAGCCTGCCAGCACCGGGTGCCGGGATCTGAGTGAGGCGGAGGCTTGCACGGCGGATTCGTCCTGCCGGCAAGACGGTATCAGGAAGGCGGACGCTTCGCTCGCCTTGGACCGTGATGGTCACCCTGTCGGCGGATTGGCGCCGCGGGCGACGGCCTGCCCGGCCCGTTCTGATGACCGGAAAGCCGACTAGCCGGGTTCCACCAGGTCGTACAACTCAACGCTCTTGAGCACATTGATACCCTTGGACTGCAGGACCTTGATCGCCGCGTCGGGGTCTTCGAAACGGAAGACGAGGACGGCTTTGTCTTCGCGGCGGAAGGTGAAGGCGTACATGTACTCGACGTTGATTCCGGCCTGCTCGAGGATGTCGAGCACCTCGGCGAGACCGCCCGGGCGATCGGCCACCTCGGTGGCGACGACTTCGGTGATCTTCACGACGCATCCGGCCTGCTCGAGAATGCTCTTGGCCTTCTGCCAGTCGCGGACGATCAGTCGAAGGATGCCGAACTGCTGCGTGTCGGCAAGGGAGAGGGTCAGGATGTTGACGCCCGCCTTGGAGAGGACCTTGCAGGGGGCGCTAAGCCGACCGGGTTGATTCTCCAGAAACACCGACAACTGATGGGTCTTCATCGCTGTCTCCTTGCGTTTTCATCGGCTGATCGGTTCTTGCCCTCAGCCGGTCCGGCGTGTCGGATGACTCGCCCTGTGTTGCGTGGGATCATCATTTGGGGAAGCCGGCTTCCGCGCTCGCGTGTCGCGAGGACGGTCAGCGTTCTTCCGTCAGATGCTTCTCTTGTCGATCACTCGCTTGGCCTTGCCCTGACTGCGCTCGATCGTGTGCGGTTCGACGAGTCGGACCGCGGCTCGGATGTTGAGCGTGTTTTCGATCGCGTGGGAGATCTTGCGCTGCAGTTTCTCCATGGCACCGACCTTGTCGCTGAACGCTTCGGCAGTGACCTCGACCTGCACCTCGATCTGATCGAGCCCCTTGTCTCGGGTCAGGATGATCTGATAGTGCGGCAGCGTGCCCTCGACGGTGAGCATGGCGGCCTCGATCTGCGAGGGGAACACGTTGACGCCGCGAATGATGAACATGTCGTCGCTTCGGCGGCCGATCCGCCGGATCCGCCGGATCATTCTTCCGCAGGGGCAGGGTTCGGTAATGAAGGAGGTGATGTCCCGCGTCCGGTAGCGGATCATGGGCATGGCCCACTTGCTCAGCGTGGTGAGCACCAGTTCGCCTTCGGCCCCCTCGGGCAGCGGTTCGCATGTCCGCGGATCGATGATCTCGGGGTAGAAGTGGTCTTCGAAGATATGCAGGCCCGCCTGCTCTTCGCATTCGCTGGCCACGCCCGGCCCGATGATCTCGGACAACCCGTAGATGTCGTAGGCCTTGATAGGGCTGTTCGTTTCGATGTGGTGCCGCATGGCCTCGCTCCAGGGTTCGGCCCCGAAGATGCCCGCGCGGATGGGCATTTCTCTGAGGTTCACACCCATTTCGCCGGCGCGTTCGATGAGGTGGATGAAGTAGCTCGGCGTACAGCAGATGGCGGTTACACCGAAGTCCTTCATGACCATGATCTGCCGTTCGGTGTTTCCGCCGGAGATCGGGATAACGGTGGCGCCGAGTGCCTCACCACCGTAGTGGGCGCCCAGTCCGCCGGTGAACAACCCGTAGCCGTAGGCGTTCTGGATGATGTCACCGCGGTGCAGCCCGCAGGCAACGAAGGTCCGAACCATGACACTGCTCCAGACCTCCACATCTTCCTTGGTGTAGGCCACGACGATCGGTTTGCCGGTCGTGCCGCTCGACGCGTGAAGGCGCACCACGTCGCTCATCGGGCTGGCGAAGAGCCCGAAGGGATAGGTGTCTCGCAGGTCCGTCTTGATCATGAACGGCAGTTTGGCGATGTCCTTGAGGGAGCGGACATCGTCGGGCTTGAGGTTTCGCTCTTCCATGCGCTGGCGAAAGAGCGCCTGCTGGTCGAAGGCTCGTTGGACGATCGCCTTGAGCCTGCGGAACTGCAGGTCGTGAAGCTGTCGCGCCGGAAGATAGTCGGGTGCACTGGACGGGTGGAAACTCCCTGCTGAATCTTTGGCTCTCTGAGTCATGGACGTGCTCTTTCCTTGTAAGAGGCCTCACTCCGAACAAGGTTTTTACTTCGGACTTCAGACTTCGAACATCCGGCCTCGGATTCCGATGCCGGAACCGAGGTGATTCACACGGTGTCGGCCGTCGGCGTACCGGACGCCGTGCCCGCTCAGCCCGTCTTGACGGTGGCGCGGCCTGCCCGGAAGGCCTCGACGTTCATCGCGTGCAGCTTCTCGGGCAGATTGGCGCGGACGGCATCCAACCAGAACGATTCATCGATGGGCAGATAGGCGCTCAGGGCGCCCAGCATGGCCACGTTCAGGCTCTTGCGGTTCGGCAGGACGTCTTCACCGATCCGCGACGGTTCGATCAGGACGCCGCCCGGGCGGAGCTGGGGGCGGTTCACTTCGACCTCCTGCGGTTCGAGGACGACGAGATAGTCGGCCTCGCCCGGGGGGACCATCGGGCTGAGCACGGTCTTGCCGAATCGGACGTCGCTGGAGACCGATCCTCCGCGCTGGCTCATGCCGTGAATTTCGCTTTTCTTGACGTCGTAGCCGTCGGCGAAGGCCGCCTCGGCCAGGATGTCGGAGGCCTTGATGGCCCCTTGTCCGCCGAGTCCGGCGATGATGACATTGACCACGCCGTCAGGACGGTTTTTGAGCGCTTTCTGTGACACGTTCCAGTTCCCTTATTCTCTTGGCCGCCAGCAGGCACGGGCGGCGGACAACGATCAGTGTCAGTTCGTTCCGATTCAGGCTGTCGACCACGAGCGCCTCGAAACCGGCGGGGTCTTTCAGGGGGTCGATCACATGGACGTTCCGGATGCCCAGCGTGCGAGCGAGGTCCTCGTAGACGACTTGCCCGGTGGGCTTGTGGTCGAGGGTTCGTCCGGTTCCGGGGTGTTCCTGAAGGCCGGTCATGGCGGTGGTCTGGTTGTCCAGGATCATCAGGACGTGTCCCGTAGGCG
The DNA here is from genome assembly GCA_964446835.1 of uncultured Planctomycetales bacterium. Lineage (GTDB taxonomy): Bacteria > Planctomycetota > Phycisphaerae > UBA1845 > JAFGLZ01 > CAYUQT01. The sequence goes on from CAYUQT010000009.1 coordinate 42,803, forward strand.
GGGGGTTGTAGACCATCTCGACCATTCCGGTGATGCCGCCGTGGACGAAGGTGCTGTCGCCGATGACGCTGACGACCCTCTTGGCCTGAGCATCCGGCAGGACGTGCCGAAGACCGAGTCCGACGCCCAGGCTGGCGCCCATGCAAACGCAACTGTCCATCGCCTCGAACGGCGGCAGCACGCTGAGGGTGTAGCACCCGATGTCGCCGGAGACGATGCAGTCGAGTTTGCCGAGGAGCTCGAAGACATTCCGGTGTGGGCAGCCCACGCAGAGTTGCGGCGGACGTCCGGCCGGAGGGGGGACGGCCTCGGTGGTCTCTCGGGCGAGAATCTTGCGGACCCGGCCGACGTTGAGTTCGTTGAAGCGGAAGACCTCGGCCTTGCCCTCGACACGAATCCCGGCGGCCAGGACCGAGTCGACCAGATAGGGATCACCTTCTTCGATGACCACGCAGCGGTCGACCGACGCGGCGAACTTCCGAATGGTCTCCATGGGCAGCGGATAGGTCATGCCCAGCTTGAGCATGCTCGCCTCGGGGGCGGCTTCTCGGGCGTGCACGTAGGAGATGCCCGAGGTGATGATGCCCAGCGTCTTCTGTCCGTTTGAGGCGGCATTAGGTCCGGAGGCTTCGTTCCAGTTCAAGATCTCGGCCAGCTTGGCCCGAAGCCGGCGGTGTGCCGGGCGGGCGTAGCCGGGGATCATGACGCGCCCCTTGATGTCGTGCTCGAATTTCGGTGCCGGCGGCGGGGGGACGGGACGTTGGGTCACAATCGTTCTGGAGTGGCAGACTCGCGTGGTGACCCGCAGCATCACGGGGAGGTGCCATCGTTCGGAGATCTCGATGGCCTTGATGAAATAGTCGTAGGCCTCCTGGGAATCGGAGGGTTCCAGCATGGGAACCCCTGCGGCCCGGGCATAGTGCCGATTGTCCTGCTCGTTCTGGCTCGAGTGCATGCCGGGATCGTCGGCCGAGACGATAACCAGGGCGCCTGCGACACCGGTGTACGCGGCGGTGAAGAACGGGTCGGCAGCAACGTTCAGGCCGACGTGTTTCATGGTGGCCAGGGCGCGGACATTGCCGAATGCAGCGCCGAGAGCGACCTCGAGGGCGACCTTTTCGTTCGGTGCCCACTGGGCCCTGCCGCCGATCGATGAGAAGTGTTCCAGGATCTCCGTGGAAGGCGTTCCCGGATACCCCGACCCCAGGCTCACACCGGCGTCTTTGGCCGCCAGTGCAATGGCCTCATTACCACTCAACAACAGCCTTTCGGAAGAGCTCATTGATGCCTCACGTCCGATGCGATTTGCAGTGCCTCACTTGCGCCGCCCGGCATCCGTCCTGCCGGACAAGATCGTCAGTATACCACGCCGTCCGCTATCGTGTCCTGCGGGCGGCGACCGTCTGTCATGCCGCGGCATTCTCGCCCCGGTGTTCTGCGCCGGCAGGGCGATTACCGGGTCGCGATCTGTCGGACCTGCCGATCGGCCATTCGCCTTCTCGGTCTAGTTGCCGCTGCCGTTCGGCGATCGGAAGCACCGGTTCAAATGGTCTTCCGACGGCGGCCGGGTCATCAGACTGACCAGGATCATCACGACCAGCGAGATGGGCAGCGCCACGATCAGGGGGTCGACGACCGGCCAGTTCGGCCGGTTGGCCAGAATGCTGTCCTTGCCGCCGGTCACGAGTTGCACCAATCCGATCGCCTTGGCCTCCGCTGCCTTGACGAAGGTCAGCCAGAAGGTCGTGATGAGGAATCCGGTGATCATCGAGGCGATCGCACCGGCCTTGGTGGTCCACCGGAAGAACAATCCGCCCAGAAAGGCCGGGAGGAATGTCGAGGCGCACATGCCGAAGAAGATGGCCGTTGCCCTGGCAATGATGTATTCGCTGCGGGCGTAGTAACCAATAACCACCGCCAGGATGATGCCGAAGATCATCCCGATGCGGACGACATGCATGCTGCGTCGGGTGTCGGCTCTGTCGGAGCCGCCGGTGAGCTGTTCGTAGATGTCCCGTCCGGCCGCGGCACCGGTGGTGTGGAACTGGCTGGAGAGAGTGCTCATGGCCGCCGACAGGAGCGTCAGGAGGAAGAGCACGCCGAACCACTTGGGCATGGCCGACGTGATGTAGGTCGGGATGATATTGTCCATGTTGCCCTTGGCGTAGACGATGGAGATGCTTCGTCCGCGGGCGATGGGGAGCGGCTTCCCGTCGGTTCCCTTGGCATCGGCGACATAGGGGTTGGGATTGACCAGAACGGCCGGGATCTTCTTGGGTTCGCCTTTTTCGTCTTTGACGTCGACCCAGCATCCCTTTTCATCCTGGCGGGTGAGTGCCAGGAGGACCTGGCCTCTTTGGGCATGGATCGTCTTTTCCACACGTCCGGTGAAGATCGGCCCGTGCTTGACGAAGAAGGCGTTGGACAGGTTGCCGACTGTGAAGGCCACGCCGGTCATCATGAGGATGAATACGCCTCCGACCAGGACGGCGCGGTTCAACTCGCGCCGGCTCTTGACGACCATGAACCGGACGACGAGTTGCGGCTGGGCCAATACGCCGATGCCGACTCCCATGACGATGGTCGAGATGACGATCCACCAGAGGTCGTACTTCTTGTCACCGAAGCCGAAGCTGGGCATCGCAGTCCAGCCGTTGTGTCCCATGGCCCGGAGTGAGGACGGCACCAGGGGTGCCAGTTCGGTAAGGGTCCGATGGCCCTCGGATACACCGCCGACCTTGGCGTAGGTGAAGATGAGGAGCAGGACCATGCCGACGAACATGATGGCACCCTGGAGGGTGTCGGTGTACATCACGCTCTTGAGCCCGCCGGTAATGACATAGGCGGCCACCACGGCCGCAAAGAGCAGCAGTGCCGCATTGTAGTCCATTTTGAAGGCTGTGGCGATGAACTCCGTGCCACCGATGAGAACGGCAGCGGCGTAAAGGGGGATGAAGCAGAAGATGACCAGTCCGGCGAAGACCTGAACGAAGCGACTCTGGTAGCGGCGTCCCAGCAGTTCGGGGAAGGTGTGTGCATCGAGGCGATGGCCCATGTGGCGTGTGGGGCCTCCTAGGAAGATGAATGCCACGAAGATCCCGACGAAGATGTTACAGACCGTGAGCCAGAGGACGCTCATGCCGAACATGGCGGCGACGCCACCGAATCCGACAATGGCGCTGGTTGAGATGAAGGTGGCGCCATAGCTGAGGGCCATGATGAAGGGGTGTGTCTTTCGTCCTGCGACGAGGTAGTCGGCCGAGGTCTTGGTCCGGCGATAGCCCAGCCAGCCGAGGTATCCGATGACCAGGAGATACAGGACAACGGAGATGACTTCGAAGGCCCCAACGGATTGTGCGAGAAGCATCTTTGACTCCTACAGCCTGCTGCATGGCCGGATCGGGGAAATGGTCAGCGACACAAACCGGCAAGGGCACGTCGCGAAAGGGGGTCGCTGGGAGTCGTCGAGGGTTTTCTAGCGAGCAGGTGACGAAACTCTTGCGAGGCCCCGCAGGACGCCGGTCAGCCGGTCGGTGGGCTTAGAGCTCTTCCTCCACCTTCTGTTCCTCGGCCGCCCAGCGGACGTCTTCCTGTTTGACCGGTTCCTCCCCCTTGTTCCAGTTTGCCGCTCCGTAGATGACACAGAGCAGAGTGCTGGCGATACAGAGAAGATAGGCCAGCCAAACCCATTTGTCCTCGATACCCAACATGGTGCAACCTCTTCCTATTGCCTGATCTGGTTGAGACTGGGATTGCGAAATAACGGTCCGGGATTCTACAGCTTAGGGTGATGCGGCATCAAGGGAGATCAGAGAGAATGCGCCGAGAGTGGTCCAAATATTCCAAATTGAAATGGTCTTTCGTTACGAGATGGTATAGTTTTCGTTTTTATAGTGCCCCGACTTTGAATTTTTGGGCTTGACGCGCGGCGCACCTCCGGGTAGGAAATAGCAATAACTCTGGCGCGGTGACCACTCGGCGCGGGTGGTGCGTGCTGGGGTTTCATGGACAGAGAGCAATCAGGGAATCGCCTCTTGTTGCGATGGGCCTATTGGTGTTGGGGCACTCTGGTTGGGTCATGTCGTCCGTTGGTCCACTTGATTAGGGAGGCGGTTATGGTTCGCATTGCCGCTGTGTTCGCCATGGTGGGCGTGGGTCTGTTGCAGCCGGTGCTGGGGCAGCAGGTGGCTGTCGTTACGGAAGGCGATCGTGCTGCGAAGCTCGAGCGGCTGGAGAAGATGGCAGCCGAGCAGGGCCAGCAGATTCAGGATCTGAAGACCCGAACCGAACGAGTGACCACAGGCGCCCCCGAGCCGGAGCGAGTGGCCGAGATTCGCAAGGTGGTGGCGGAGATGATGCAGGACGCATCTTTCCGCGAGTCTCTGTATCCGGCCGCGACGAACACGGGGTACGACAACAAGCGTGGCTTTTACATCGATTCGGCCGACCAGACCTTTGCGTTGAACATCAAGGGATACACGCAGGTTCGGTACAACGGGATTATCCGCCAGAAGGACAATCCGACGTTGCAGGGCCAGCAGCGGCGCGACAACGTGAACGCCTTCGAGATCGAGCGGTTGTTCCTGGCGTTCTTTGGATACATCGGTTCCCCGAAGGTCATGTATCGGATCGTGGTTGACGGCGGTACGACCGGTTGGGGCGGTGGTGGGTTTGAGGACAATAACTGGTTCACCTATTACGCCCACATCGACTACGAGTACATGAAAGATCAGTACATCACGGCCGGTTTGATCCAGCCGCCGTTTGGCGGTCAGGCGATGACCAGCGGGGCCTTGCTTCAGATGGTGGACCGGTCGATGGCGATGCTTGCCTTCGGGTTCGACCGGGCCTTGGGTGTGATGGCACACGGTAATTTGTTCGAACGTCGCATGTCATACTTCGCGGCCATCACGAATGGTATTGTGAACCCCGACGATCGGATCACGACTCCCACGGGGGCGACGGAGTTGGACACCAACTTCGGCTACTACGCGAAGCTGTGTTATTACGCCCTCGGCAAGAGCAACAGTCTGGCGGAGATTCGGGCCGGCTATCCCGAATCGGACTTGGCTTATTCGAAAGACCCCGAGCTGCGATTCGGCACGGCCTTTTTGTATAACGACGACAACGGAGATGCCCACGGGGGATTCCCCGGGGGGATCTTCTTCGCTCCCGTGCCCGACAAGATTCGTTCGGGGCGTGGTATCGGCGGCAGCGAGCCGGTCAGCTCGGTGGGCACGTCGTTCTACTCGGTTGCCGTCGATTCTCAGTTCAAGTATCGCGGCTTCAGCGTCAACCTGGAATACTACCTCCGCATGATCGACGGGGAGAGCGAGTGGAGCCAGTGGGAACGGCGGACGCTTGAGGACGGCACGGTTCATCAGCAGGGCGGCCATTTGCAGGTCGGCTACTTCATCGTTCCGAAGAGGCTCGAGCTGTGTGGTCGTGTGGGCGGCATCTGGGACAACGGCAGCGACAACGCCTGGGAGTACGGTGTGGGCTGCAACTACTTCCCGTTCGGCACGTATAACCTTCGCATCGGTGCGGACATCATGCGTGTCGACGAGGTTGTCGGCGGCGGATCCAGCAGTCCCAACTATGGTTTGAACGACGATTTGACTATGGTTCGCGTGGTCTTGCAGGCAGGGTTCTAGGCCCGCGGACAACCCATAGCACTTGCCTGGTGGTGAACGGGTGGGTCTTGAGGGCCCACCCGTTGTCTTGCGCCTTCAGGTCGAGTGATCGTTGGAGGACGGTGTCGGCCGGGAGCTCCTTTGGTGGGACAGTGGGTTTCTGCCGTTGTCCCATGGATCCGCATTCAATGTGAGTGTCCGCCTCGGGATCCTTCGACACCATCTCCGTCTCTTTCCGGTTCTGGGGGGGCGCCGTATGGTGTTGGGTCTTGAAATCCGAATTCGGTGAGCATACGGTACTCACCCGTCATCCGGCGCACTGACACAATGGGTCGGGATTCGTGTCCCGCGACTGATCTCGTCGGATCGTGTCCAGAGTGAACACTTCTATGGCAAAACACAGAGGAAGAACCACTTCGGATCGGCATCGCAGCTCTGCGCCACGGCATCAAGAAAGGCAGAGGGTCGGTGTGTCATCCGTCGGACTGCCTCGAGTGACGGGCAAGACGCTGCTGCTCTTTCTGCTCTTCGTCGCCTCGGGATTCTGCGGCCTGCTCTACCAGGTTGTCTGGGTTCGCCTGGCCTTCGCGGCGTTTGGCGTCATCACGCCGGTTCTGTCGGTGGTCCTGTCGGTGTTCATGCTCGGTCTGGCGCTCGGTTCCTGGGCGGGCGGTCGGTGGATCGGGCCGCTGACGAATCGATTCGGTCGCTCGTCGATCTGGTTCTATTCGGCGGTGGAACTGCTTATCGGGCTGAGCGCCTGGGTTGTTCCGCTGACCTTCGGTTGGGGCGAGTCGTGGCTGCTGCCGGTGGGAGAAATGGGCTCCACTCGATACCTGATCCTCTCAGCGGTGATTCTGTCTCTGTCGCTTCTTCCGTGGTGCTTCCTTATGGGCACAACGTTTCCCGTGATGATGTCCTACATCAAGGAGGATCGGGAATCGCGGACGGACAGTTTCAGCTACCTTTACGTAGCCAACGTGATCGGTGCAATGTGTGGCACCCTCCTGACCGCGCTGGTGCTGATCGAAGTGCTGGGGTTCCGCCGGACGCTCATGGTGGCCGGTTGCACGAACTTCCTGATCGGTGCGGTGGCCGCCCTGTTGGGGACACGGTCCGGCCGTCCCGTCGCCCTGGCAACGCCACCGGCCGAGCCCTCTGTCGCCGAGTCCGGACTGGGGCGGGAGAGGCTCAGTCACCTTCTGGTAGCCACGGTTCTGTTTTCCACGGGCTTCATCTCGATGGCGATGGAGGTCGTCTGGACTCGGGCCTCGACGCCGATTCTCTGGACGACGATCTACTCCTTCGCTTCGTTGTTGGCCGTGTACCTGCTGGCGACATGGGTCGGCTCGCTGTGGTATCGCATTGATCTCCATCGGAAACGAGTGCAGAGCGTGCTCAACCTGATGGCGATGCTGACGGTGGCCGCCTTTCTGCCCATTCTGGCGAACGACCCACGGATGACAGGGGCGTTCTTCCTTCGGGCCTCCGTGTCGATCATCAGCATCTTCCCCTTCTGCATGCTGCTGGGATATCTGACGCCGCGGCTGATCGACGGCCTTTCCGGTGGGAATCCCAAGACGGCCGGACGGGTCTATGCGCTGAACATTGTCGGCTGCATCCTGGGTCCTCTGGCCGCGGGGTATGTCCTGCTTCCAACGATTGGCATTCGCATCTCGCTGATCCTGCTCTCGCTGGTTTTCGGAGTGTTCTACCTGTGGCTTCAGCGATCTGCGGGTATTCGGGCAGGCCATGCCGTCGTGACGCTGGGATGCACGTGCGTGCTGACGGCCGTCAGCCTGTTCGGCGTGGTCAGCTACGAAGACCGGTATGATCCGCAGGCGGGCAGATTCTTCCCCAAGGCGGTTGTTCGGCGCGACCATGTGGCCACCGTCGTATCGCTGGGCGAGGGGATGGAGAAACGGTTGTTCGTCAATGGTCTGGGACTGACGCATCTGACGACGATCACCAAGATCATGGCCCATTTTCCAATGGGGGTATTGAAGGAGCCTCCGCAGAATGGGCTGGTCATCTGCCTGGGTATGGGCACGACGTTTCGCTCGATGACTCGTTGGGGATGCCGCACCACGGCCGTGGAACTGGTGCCCAGTGTCCGCGATGCCTTCGGCTACTACTATGCCGACGCCGAGAGCATTCTGAAGGATTCCCGGAATCGCATTGTCGTTGACGACGGCCGGCGGTTTCTGAACCGGACTTCGGAACGCTTCGACATTGTCACCATCGATCCGCCGCCGCCGATTGAAGCTGCCGGTTCCAGCCTGTTGTACTCTGAGGAGTTCTACCGTCTGATCAAATCCCGACTCACCGATCGTGGGATTCTGGCCCAATGGTCGCCGGGCGGTACGCGGGCCGGTACGATCGTGCCGGCCACCGTACGGGCCATCCGCAATGTCTTTCCGTGCGTCCGAATGTTCAGTTCGGTTGAGGGTTGGGGATACCACCTGCTGGCCTCGGCGCAGCCGTTCGACATGCCCGACGAAAAGACGTTTCTTGCCCGTCTGCCGGAGGCAGCCCGCCGGGACCTCGTCGAGTGGTGCGCTTCGTCATGGACTCCGGAGAGAATCTACACAGAGCTTCTTCGGCGGATCATGAATATCGATGCCGTGAGCCCGTCCGTGCTGGATCCTACGATCACCGACGACCGCCCGTACAACGAGTACTTCTTCCTGAGAGACCTGAAGGAGGAACAGAGGCCTCTTCGCGGGAGATCGTAAGTCAACTCGTTGTTCCGACCATGGTGTTGCCTTCAATGCGTTCAGGCTGCGTGGGGTTGGTCTGGGGATAGGCCCGCCGCATGGCGGCCGTAACCAGCCCGAGGAAGAGCGGTTCGGGGCGCAGCGGTCGGCTGTGGAATTCCGGATGTGCCTGGGTGCCGACAAAGAAGGGGTGGACGGATTCGGACAATTCGAAGATCTGCATGATGGGATAATCCGGTGCGCGACCACTGAAGATCAGTCCGCCGGTCTCGAGCTGCTCGATATAGCGGGGGTCGACTTCATATCGGTGTCGGAATCGCATGCGGACCTCGCTGGCACCGTTGAACAGTCGCCAGGTCATCGTGTGGGGGACGATGGCGATGTCGCGTCCACCGAGCCGCATGTTGCCGCCCAGTCCTTCGATCTGTTTCTGCTCGGGGAGGATGTCGATGACGGGGTGCTTGCAGTCGGGGTCGAGTTCGGTGCTGTTGGCGTCTGCCAACCCGCAGACACTCCGCGCAAACTCGACTACGGCAAGCTGGAATCCATAGCAGATTCCCAGGTAGGGGATGCGGTTCTCCCGGGCATAGTGGATGCAACTGATCTTTCCTTCGGCTCCCCGGGCGCCGAAGCCTCCGGGCACGATGATGCCATGGACGCCCTTAAGTGCCTCGCCGACGGTTTCGTCGGTCAGCTCGCTGGTGTCGATCCACTCGATATTAACGCGAACGCCGTGATGGGTGCCGCAGTGTTCGAGGGCCTTGATGATACTGGCGTAGCTGTCGCGGACGGAGGTGTACTTGCCTGTAATGCCGATCGTCAGGGGCTTGGTGGCCGTGTTGAATCGTTCGATGTAGCGGATCCATATGTCTCGTGCCTTTGCATCGGCCACCTCGTCGGTGCGATCGTTGATCTTGAGGATCTGCAGGACGGCCTTGTCGATACCGGCGTCGCGAAGCATTTCGGGGATCAGGTAGACGCTTTCACAGTCGTGCATGGAGAAGACATTCTCCATCGGTACGTTGCTGTAGAGGGCGAGCTTCTCGCAGACCTTTCGGGTGACCGGCATGTGCGCGCGGCAGGCGATGATATGGGGTTGGATGCCGCTGGCCAGCAGACGTCCGATACCCAATTGCGCCGCTTTGGACTTCTGTTCACCCAGGGCCGGCGGCTCGATGATGTAGGTCAGGGAAACGAAGCAGAAGCTATCGGGCCCTTCCTCGAATGCCATTTCGCGGACGGCTTCGATGTAGTACAGATTCTCAACGTCGCCGACGGTGCCGCCGATTTCGACGAACACCACATCGGCGTGGCTGATCACCGCCAATTCTCGCAGCTTGCATTTCACTTCGCCGGTCACGTGAGGAATCATCTGGACGTCGCGTCCGAGATAGCTGCCCTTGCGTTCCTTCTCGAGCACTCGGGTGTACATCTGTCCGCTGGTGGTGAAGTTGAAACGGGAGAGGTCCTGGTCGAGCATTCGCTCGTAGGTACCCAGGTCCATATCGCATTCCATTCCATCATCGAGGACGAACACCTCGCCATGGCGGAATGGATTGAGGGTACCGCTGTCGAGGTTCAGATAGCCTTCGAGTTTGATCGGGGCGACGGTGAGGCCTTTATCTTGCAGGACCTTGGCCAGGGAGGAGCTGAAAATCCCCTTGCCCAGCCCGCTCATAACCGTTCCGAAGACCACCACATACTTGGTCTTGCCGGGTTTGTAGCCGCCGGGCATCGGGGTATAGAACTCGGTTTCGTCGGTGGACTTGCTGATTGAAGACAACATCTTTTCCGCTTCCATGCCCGGACCTCCTATCCAGAACAGGCGGACCACTGCACAGTAGAACCAGAAGCGGCTCTGTTGGGGTCACGCCGCTTTGGGGTTCAACGCTTCTGCGCTTGTAAGGATCCCGATCCCTTCTGCCTGGTGCGCTCGACGAACGCTGCATATTCTTCGGGGGTGTCTATACCAATGGCTGCTCGATCCACGACGCCCACCACAATCCGATGTCCGTTCTCCAGCACTCGGAGTTGTTCGAGTTTCTCGATCTTCTCCAACGGAGCCGGCGCCATCGCCGAGTACTTCAACAGGAAATCGCGGCGATAGGCGTAGATTCCCAGATGAAGCAGCCAGCCGCCGGGGTCTTTCACCTTCCCGCCGTCATCCCTCGCATACGGAATGACCGCTTTGCTGAAGTACATCGCCCGGCCGGTGCGATCGAGGACCACCTTGGTCGTGGTGGGCGAGAGCACGTCCTCGACCGTCTCAAAGGGACAGGCCAGGGTAGCCATGTCGCATTCGGAGTTCTGCTCCAGCAGTCCGACGAGCTGATCGATCTGATGGGGGTCGATCTCCGGTTCGTCCCCCTGGACGTTCACAACGATCTCGTCGGTCAGGTTCCGAGCCACTTCGGCGATTCGGTCTGTGCCGCACACATGATCGCTGCGGGTCATCGCGACCTGTCCACCGAAGCTCTTGACCGCCTGGAAGATGCGATCGTCGTCAGTTGCGACGATTACTTGGCGCAACTTCTTTGCCAACAAGACGTTATCATAAACATGCTGTATGAGATATTTACCGGTACTATTGGCGAGAGGTTTGCCAGGAAACCTTGAAGACTGATACCTGGCCGGAATGACCGCCACAGCCGTCAAAACGTCACCTGCAAGGACAAAAAACAACGCCTCCCCACGCACCGATCGCTATGGTAGTGACCCACCCTGACCTTGTCAAAACGAAAATCGTTCAGAGGCTCGCGCTCGATCAGAATGGCTTGTCGGGCGGCAGAATGGAGGTGTTTGGAGGGTGGGGGGGCTCAAAGCACGTTGGTCCAAGTGCATGGGAAAGGGGCTGCACGCCGCTGCCTTGCCGGGACCGTCTTCCTCGGGTCGGACGGTTGACCCGCGTTGCTCCGATCTTCGAGTGGCCCTTGCGCTCGGGCCCAGGCACTTAGTATGGAAGTCCCGTGCAAGGCAGTCATGTTCCGGCTTGGCAGGCGTTGGGAAGACCTGTAACATGCCTTGCGGCAGTCCCGACGCGGCGTCGGGCACAGGAGTCGATCGGACATGAACGACGTGATTCTCAAGACGGACATTGCCGGCCTGCCCGTTCGCCGGGGCAAGGTTCGGGACGTATATGATCTGGGCGATTCGCTGGCCATTGTGGCCTCCGACCGCATCAGTGCCTTTGATGTGGTGATGCCGACCGGCATTCCCAACAAGGGCAAGGTGCTCACGCAGCTCAGCTCGTTCTGGTTTCAGTGGCTGGGCAAACGCGTGCCGCATCACTTCCAGAAACTGGTTTTGCGTCCCGACGATCTGCCCGCCCCGCTTCGTCCGTATGCCAAGATGCTCTGTGGTCGCACGGTGATCGTCCGCAAGGCGGAGGTAGTCCCCGTGGAGTGTGTGGTGCGCGGCTACATCACGGGATCGGGCTGGAAGAGTTATCAGAAAGATCGGGCGGTCTGCGGGATTCCGTTGCCCGCAGGGCTGCGGCAGTGCGACAAGCTGCCCGAGCCCATTTTCACGCCGACGACGAAGGCGACCAGCGGGCATGATGAGAACCTGACGTTCGAGGAAGCGGCGGCGATCTGTCCGCCCGGCGTGGCGGATCGTTTGCGGCGTCAGTCGATTGAGGTCTACAAGGCCGCCGCCGACTATGCTCGTGAGCGGGGCGTGATCATCGCCGACACCAAGTTCGAATGGGGGCTGTGTGGCGGTGAGTATATCTTGATCGACGAGGTGCTGACGCCCGACAGTTCGCGGTTCTGGCCCGCAGATCTCTACCAGCCGGGTCGCGACCAGGAGAGCTTTGACAAGCAGTATGTCCGCAACTACCTCGAGACGCTCGATTGGAACAAGACGCCACCGGGACCGGAGCTGCCGTCGGACGTTGTGGTAAACACAACGAAACGGTACGTCGAGGCCTACGAGCGGCTGACGGGGCGGAAGTTCGAGGCCTAGGCGACCGGGCGTGAACGGCCAGGTGCCGGATACCCGCGATGTCCCGTCGGCAGAGCACGTTGGGCATCGGGGCGTTGTTGGATCTATGGCCCGGGGGCGAGGGAAGGCGAGGAGCTGCTGCTCAGTCACGATGCTTCGTCGCCGCAAAATCCTGCTTGGTTTGGTAGTCGGCCTGGCCGGCGTGCCCTTCTACGCGACCCTGGGTTATGCAATCCACCTTCGCGACGACGGCTACCGGCGTCGCTACGAGAATCGGCTTATTCGGTGTCTTCGGTTGCCGGTCAGCATCGGGGCGGTTCGCTCGCAGACACGTCGTCGGGAGGATTTCTCCCATATTCGAATCTGGCTCACGGGGCGACGCGCACAGGTCTTCCAGTGTGATCGTGCCGAGCGGTATGCATTGGATGGGACGGGGCGCTATGCCCTGGTTCTGCATCGAGGTTCGTTGACCGTCGACAGTGCGCGATGGCAGTTGGACGATTACGCCCAGGTTCTCAGTGCCGCCTTCGAACAAGATTTCGTTGCGATGCGGCTCCAATATGTCGATCTGCACGATGCCGAGTTGGTCTGGCGCGGCGGACCGTTGGGGTTCTGCCTGCGCGGAGGCACGGGGCGATTGCAGGTGGAACCGTCGGGCGGTGGGGCGCTGAGCCTGGTGGTCCGCTCGCTGAACGACGTCGCGCCCGATGCCCGGATTCATCTTCTGGTACGTTTCGACTCGAAGCAGATTCCCGCGATCCGCGAGGCCGTTCTGACCCTGCCGGAGATGCCTCTGAACGCGCTGAAGCTTCAGCCTTTGCTGGGGGGTCAAGACGTGAAGGGGCGCTTCGAGGGGCGGATCGGCTATGGGCTTGAGAACCAGACTCCCCGCCTATTGCTTTCCGGGCGAGTGGGGGGCCTCGATCTCGGTGATTGGACGGCGGGATCGAATCGGGGCCTTGTACGCGGGCAGGTTGACCTGACCGTGGAACAGGCGGAGGTGTCTCAGAAGGGATTGGTACGGGTGGTCGCTCGGGGACGCGTGGCCCACCTGCAAGTGGCCGAATGCATGCGATGGCTCGGGATTCCGCCGGTCGAGGGTGCGGCCGAGGTCGAGGTGCTCGGTGCAGAGATCGCAGACAATCGGCTCGTGCGGTTATCAGCGTCCGGGCAGGGCACGATGGAATCTGCGGAACCCCTCACGAGACTCATCGGTCCGGGACGGATTGCGGGGCGATTGCGGACGAAGGTCAACTCGTTGGAACTGAAGGGGGATTCGGTCACCGAAGCGGACATCGATGTTGAGGTGATTCCGCCTGAAGGCTCAGCGGCCTCCTTGGACACCGAGCTGATTCTGCAGGCGGCCCGAAAGCTTCTGGGGCTCGAACTGCCCGCGCTCGTTACGGCCCCTCTGCAAAGCCTGAAGACCGTCACGTATTCCCGACTGGCGTTCAAGCTTCGGGTGGATCGCGAGGGACTTCACGTGCTCGGTACACACGGGTCGGACGGCAAGGCGATCCTGACCGTGCGGGTGTTCGGCACCGATCTGGCTGTGATCAGTCAGCCCGAGCACCCATTGGATGCCGGTCCGGTCGCCAACCGTATCCGAGAGGCATGTCGGACTCTGGTACAGGATCTGATTCCCGGGACAACGACCACAGCGCCTTCGACCTCCTCGGCACCGGCGATCGGGATGGGTACAGACCATTCCCTTCAGTGAGGTTTGAGTTGCAGTGCCCCCTCGGCGGACGCGGTGCGCCGAAGCGTGCCGGGCCGTCAAGCATTGCCCGCCCGTTCAAACGCGCTGTCAGGTCTTTGCGGCCGGCTGAGTCGCATCGGGTTGATCGTGTCCGTAGGGCGATATCTCTCGAAGCCGGGTGATGATTCGAGGGATCTGCTGAATCACATGATCGATCTCGGCGTCGGTGGTGTAGCGGCTCAGGCTGAACCTGATCGAGCCGTGGGCGCACGTGAAGGGCACCCCCATCGCCCGGAGGACGTGAGACGGTTCGAGCGATCCGCTCGTGCAGGCGCTGCCCGATGACGCGGCGATGCCGACCTGGTTCATCAGCAGCAGGATCGCCTCGCCCTCGATGTACTCGAAGCTGATGTTCGTCGTGTTGGGCAGACGGTGGAGGGGATCGCCATTGACACGGGCGTCCGGGCATCGGGCGAGCAGTTCGCGTTCGAGACGGTCGCGCATGGCTTTGACGCGTGTGTTTTCCTCTCGGATGTGTTGGCGCGCCAATTCACACGCTCGTCCGAGGCCGACGATGTAGGGGACGTTCTCTGTTCCGGCGCGGCGTCCTCGTTCCTGATGTCCCCCCATCAGGAAGGGCGATACTTTGGTTCCACGTCGGACATACAACGCGCCGATTCCCTTGGGTGCATGCAGCTTGTGTCCGCTCATCGCCAGCAGGTCCACGGAGGTCTTGTCCAGGTCGATCGGCACCTTGCCGACGGCCTGAACGGCGTCGGTGTGGAAGACCACGCCGCGAGATCGGCACAGATCGGCCACCTCTTCGATCGGGAAGATCACGCCCGTCTCGTTGTTGGCCCACATCACGCTGACGATAGCGGTGTCGGGGGTGATGGCCGCCCGGAGTTCCTCGATGTCGAGTTGACCGGCGGCGTTCACGCCGAGTTCTGTCAGGCGATAGCCGTGGCCGGAGAGCCATCGGCCGGTGGTTCGGACGGCCGGATGCTCCACCTTCGTCGTGATGATGTGTTTCTTGTCGGGGTTGCGAGAGAGGATGCCCCGCAGGGCGGCATTGTCGCTCTCGGTGCCGCAACTGGTGAAGGTGATTTCGCTGGGATGCGCCCCCAACAGTTCGGCGACCTTCTCGCGTGCCTTTTCGACGTCGTGGGCGCAGCTTCCCCCGAAGGTGTGCATGCTCGACGGATTGCCGTAGCGATCCTTGAAGAAGGGCATCATGGCATCGAGCACTTCGGGGGCCACACACGTTGTTGCATTGTTGTCGAGATAGACGTTCACGCCTCAGGCTCCTGTCGAACCACGACCAGATCATCGGACACGAATTCACGCAACGTTGCCTGAACGGACTCTGAAAGGGTAAAGCCGGCCGACGGGCAGTTGGCACAGGTGCCGCGGAGCGCCACCGTAACCCGGTTTCCCTCGACGTCGATCAGATCAATGTCGCCGCCGTCCTGCTGAAGTTTCGGGCGAATCTCCCGCTCGATGGTCTCCTCGACCAGCCGAATCTTCTGAATGGTCGTGAGCTTCTTTGCGGGACGCTCCGGCTTCTTGGGAGCCACGGCGGCATGGCGAACCTCGTCAATGATCTCCTTGATCTTGCCGTGGCAGCTCTCGCATCCGCCGCCCGCCTTGCAGTAGTGGGTGACTTCTTCAATGGTCTGCAGCGAATTCTCGCGCACCACCCGTTCGATTACGTCGCGGGTCACGCCGAAGCAATGGCAGATGACCTCGCCCTCGAGTTCGTGTTTCTTGCCGTCGCCCAATCCGCGGTAGTTGGCGATCGCCACCTCGAGGGCCTCTCGGCCCATGACCGAGCAATGCATCTTCTGTTCGGGCAACCCGCCGAGGTATTCGGCGATGTCCTTGTTGGTGACCTTCTCGGCTTCTTCCAGGGTCATGCCCTTGACCATTTCGGTCAGGGCCGAACTGCTGGCGATCGCGCTGGCACAGCCGAAGGTCTTGAACTTCACGTCGTTGATGCGGCCATCAGGACCGAGCTTGAAGGTCAGTCTCAGGGCATCGCCGCACGCGAGCGAGCCGACCTCGCCCACGCCATCGGGCTCCTCGATCTCTCCGACATTGCGCGGATTCAAGAAGTGATCAACGGTTTTCTGTGTGTAGTCCCACATCGTTTGTGCTCACAGGTTGAATTCTCTCTTGATGAATCGATCCGGTCGGCCCATGCCCGCCGGGGCCCACAATGAACCAACCGCTGTTCTGATGCCTGTTTAGGGGCTTTTCTTCGCATCCAAATCCCAATTCCGGGGGACCTCCGGTTCGTTTTCAACACGGACAAACGCCTCACGTGTCGCGGCACAGTAGGGGCACCGCTCCGGGGGGGCGTCGCCTACGTGGATGTAACCACAGATCCGGCACCTCCACCGAGTCACGGGTACATTTTCAGCCACGAGGCCATGACCTCCAAACCGGCACTGAGATTATATCACGAGCTTCCTGCCGATGAACGGTTGGGGAGTGTTCCTGAAGGTGTTGTCGGGTGGAATTGACGATGACGACCGAGCGGTATCCGGGAATGGGCTGAGCTCACCCTGCCGTCTGCCCGACATTGAATTGCTGGAGGACCGTTTCCCACAAACGAATGGCCCCGCTCCTCAGGCCAAGCACCCGGGGAGCGGGGCCTTCCCCTGCTCAGGTCAACGATGCGGGGAATACATCCCCGTCGTGATCATGAGAGAATCGCGCGAAGTTGTTGTCTCGCTCGATTCAATCCGGAAGCCACCGTACCCTGTTTCACGCCCATCGTCTGGGCGATCTCAGAGTAATCCAATCCATCCTGGTACCTGAGCCGGACCATCGTTCTCATCCGCTCGGGAAGTTTGCCCAGGGCTTCGTTTACGTCGATGGACACGCTGAGGTCCTCGGAGACCTCATCCGTATGACGCGCCTCCTCTGCGATGTTTCCCGTGATTCTGGCCAGACGCTTTTTCCTGCGGAGGTATTGTAGCGCCTCGTTCACCGCAACCCTGTGGATCCAGGTTCCCAGGGCCGACTCGCCTCGGAAGTCGCCCAGACGGTTGAAGACTCGAACCAGGGCATCTTGAGTGAGGTCCGAGGCCTCCTCAGGGTTTCCGGTCATCCTCATCATCAGAGAAAGGACTCTGGGGCGGTACGTCTCATACAAGTGGCGGTGTGCCTGTCTGTATCCCTTGCGGCAGGCTTCGACCAGTTCGGAGTCGCTGCAGTCTGCACGGAGGGGACACTGCCCGCACGACCCGGTCGAACGCGTGCAATTCTGGGGTTCATTCAGGGTCGGCACCTGCGTCGTCGAAACGGACTTGCAGGTTTTCACATCCTGACACTCAACGGCTTCATCAAGTTGGCTTTCGTTGATTGAGTTCATGGCGCTCGCCCTTTCTATTGCAGGTTGCCTGTTGGTTTGCCTTTTCCAAGCTTCTTCAGCCGATTGAAGGCAACAGACAAAGGGTATTGCACCCGTCATGCCAGGGGATCATCCGAGGAGCGTATAATCACAAGTCACTTTAATATTTCGACTTACATCAATTGAGATTCTATGCGTTGTGGTG
Organism: uncultured Planctomycetales bacterium; assembly: GCA_964446835.1. Classification (GTDB taxonomy): domain Bacteria; phylum Planctomycetota; class Phycisphaerae; order UBA1845; family JAFGLZ01; genus CAYUQT01. The sequence goes on from CAYUQT010000009.1 coordinate 60,357, forward strand.
TGGAAGGTGTCTCAAGAAGAGACAATTTCTGTCTCACGACATTGCTGAGACACTCCGGAACTGGTCTTGGAAGGTGTGTGGAATGTAACTCATTTAATCATAACAAAATAGCACAACGAGATACCCGGGGTCTTCGGGAACTGCATGAGACATACTTGTCTCATCCGAAGGGTCGGCCGTTCGACAAGCCTCTTAAACGTTGCGGCACTACCAAGCGTGTCGATTTCAGAGCAAGGTTCACAACAAGTTCCTCACGACCAACATCAGTTTGATGCTCGGTGTCGGACTTTCGTTGTCTGTGGCGTCTGCACAGACAGACACGCTTCTGATGGCACAAGTGCAAGCCGTACTTCATGAGCAGGAGAAAGGCGGAGCGGTGGCCCTTTTTGCCATCAGCGAAATTGACTCGCTTCGTTTGGACGGTTAGCTTCGAAGGAGAGGCCATCCTCACAATCGCCGATTGGGTTGAGGACAGCCCCCTGTTTCGACCGGGAGGCTGAACCATGGATCGATCTCTGGAAACTCAGGCCGAACGGCCATCGGACGTTGAGGTCCTCCGGCGGCCTTTGTCCGAACTCAGGGATTTGCAGTGTCGCCTCGCACAAGCCGAGGAGGCCTTTCGGGCGGCCGAACGGCGTTGCGAGGAACTCACCCAGGCGGTCACCGACTACGTGTTTGTGGTTCGTATGGACGGCGGAAGGCCGGTTCGAACCACCCACAGCCCCACATGTCTCGGGGTGACCGGCTACTCTCAGGACGAGTTTGAGTCGGACCCCTACCTGTGGTTCCGAATGGTTCGCGAAGAAGATCGTTGGGCCGTTCAAGATCAAGCCGATACGATCCTGCATCGCCATGAGGCCCATCCGCTCGAACACCGCATCGTCCGCAAAGATGGGGCGGTTCGTTGGGTTCGAAACACGCCGGTGTTGCACTACGATCCGGAAGGGCGACTGATTGCCTATCAGGGGCTCATCGAGGACATCACCGAGCGCAAACAGGCCGAAGAGGCTCTGCGAGAGAGCGAAGAACGGTACCGGTCGCTTTACAACAACACGCCGGTAATGCTTCACACGATCGACCACGACGGTCGGATCATCGAGGCCAGCAATTTCTGGTTGGAGAAGCTCGGCTATGAACGTGAGGAAGTGGTCGGTCACTCGATGATGGACTTCATGACCGATCTTTCCCGCCGCTACGCCAAGAGGGTTGCCCTGCCTGAGTTTTTGGAAAACGGATCCTGCAAGGATGTGCCTTATCAGTTCGTCCGGCAAGGCGGTCAGGTGATGGACACCCTGATGTCGGCCGTGGCCGAGCGGGACCAGACCGGAAAGATGATCCGTTCCCTGGCGGTCTTGACGGACGTGACCGAACGTCGCCGGGCGGAGAAACAACTCCGGTTGACTCAGTTCTCCATCGACCACGCCTCCGACACGGTCTTCTGGATCGATTCGAACGGACGTTTCTGTTATGTGAACGGAGCGGCCTGCGAGGCGCTGGGCTACACGCGCGAGGAGCTGTTGCGTCTGGGGATATCCGATGTGATCCCCGACTATACGGCCGATCGCTGGTCGGTCGATTGGGCGCTATTGAGGGAGCAAGGGGACTTTAAGTTTGAGGCGTGCCATCGCCGAAAAGACGGATCCACCTTTCCGGTTGAGATCAGTGCGAACCATGTCGAGTTCGGCGATGGAGAGTACAACTTCATCTTCGCGAGGGACATCAGCGAGAGGAAGCGTGCGGAAGAAGACAGGGTTCTGATGGAGTCCAGGCTCCGTCAGGTCCAGAAGATGGAGGCGATTGGGCAGTTGGCCGGCGGGGTCGCCCATGACTTCAACAATCTGCTGACAGCGATTCTCGGCAACGTCGAGTTGATGCGTGATGTTCTGATCGAACAACCGTCGAAGGATCCTTCCATACTGACGGCGCTGGATCAGGTGGAGAAAGCGGGGTTGCGAGCGGCGGCGCTGACGCGTCAGTTGCTTTCCTTCAGTCGTCGCAAGGTTGTAGCTCAGGAGATGCTGGATCCCAATCGGATTCTTGTGGATCTGGATAGCATACTGCGCCGGTTGATCGGTGAGCACATCGCCCTTCGGATCGGTGGGTCTTCGGGGCTGCGGCCTCTTTGGGGCGATTCGTCTCAGATCGAACAGGCCCTTCTGAACCTGGCTCTCAACGCCAGAGACGCGATGCCCAGTGGAGGGTCGCTGACGATTGAGGCGGAGAACGTGACGCTGTCGGACGAGCCCTTCAGCGGGTGGGGAACACCTCGCGCCGGAGCCCACATCATGTTCTCGGTGAAGGACACCGGGTGCGGCATGAGCAAAACGGTGCTCGAGCGGATGTTCGAGCCGTTCTTCACGACCAAGCCGGTGGGCAAGGGAACGGGATTGGGGCTGTCCATCGTCTACGGTGTCGTGAATCAGTTGAGCGGAGGCGTTGCGGTTGAGAGCCAGCCAGAGCAGGGGACGACGTTCAAGTTGTACTTGCCGGCGGTGGATTCCAGCGAATGGGTTGCGGCCGACAAGGCTCAGGGCGATACTCCGCCGGGCGGTCACGAGACCATCCTGATCTGCGAAGATGAGGAGTCTGTGGCCCAACTCACACGACAAGTACTGACACGCGGCGGTTATACGGTTTTGTCGGCCACCAACGGTCGCGAGGCGATGGAATTGGCCAATCGACACACGGGCCCCATTGACTTACTCGTTACAGATGTCATCATGCCGGAGATGAATGGGCGAGAATTGGCCGAACGTCTGTCGGCAGTTCGGTCTGGTATCGAGGTTTTGTACGTTTCCGGGTACACTTCGGACCTGATCGCCCAGCACGGGATACAGAGTGAACGGGTTCACTTTTTGGGCAAGCCGTTTGATCGGAATGGGCTTCTGAGTCTGGTCCGTCGGGTCTTGGACAAAAGGGCAGGCTGAGTGATGGCGCGGAGCATTCTGATCGTCGATGATGAGGAACAGGTACGGCACGTCTTGCGTCTGAAGCTGGAGCGATGCGGATACGACGTCTGCGAGGCGACGGGTGGCGACGAGGCCATTCGTTTCCTGCGGACCGTGCCTTTTGATCTGGTGATCACCGATATTGTCATGCCGGACAAAGATGGGCTGGAGACCATCGTGTTCATTCGCAAGGAACAGCCCGACGTGAAGGTGATTGCCATCAGCGCGCCGTCCAACCGACTGTATCTCGAAGACGCTCGGGGGCTCGGCGCAACCCACGCATTTGAAAAGCCCTTGAATCTCGCCAAACTGGCCCAGACTGTCAAAGACCTGCTGGGTGAATAGGATCCTTTGTTGCATTTGGAGTTGACGCCCTTTCTTCTCTCCTTGCAGGAGATCGTTGCGTCTGCGCACCGAGCTCCTCCAGGTGCTCGAGTCTTTCGGCGTAAGGAGCGGTGACCGGGCTAAGCGACCTCTCCGCTGTCCCTCTGCGATGGGTTCTCGGGGGGTACTGTGCGCCGGTGTATTGAATGATCGCCGGGTGTTTCACATCGGTTGTTGCCGACTTTCGAGGAGGCCCCCGATGCGTTAGAGTCTATGCCTGTTCCGGGTGCTGGAACCATAAGGGGATGTCCATGCGTTTCGTTGGGTCGCGTTTCGTGTGGTGTGTGGTGGCGGTGTGGGGTCTTTGGGTGTCGGTCGGTTCGGCGGGGGCCGAACCGCCTCGGGAGGCCGAGAAGTGGTACAAGCCGGGACCCTACCCGGTGGGGTGTCGGACGTTCATCTTCGTGGACTCCAAGCGAACCGATATCACGACGGAGCGTCCACGTCAGTTGGTAACCGAAATTTGGTATCCGGCCACGGACGATGCACGGGGCAAGCCGACCGTCAAGTTCAGTTCGTTCTTCCTCGACAAGGCGAAAGAGGCCGAGGCGGCGTTGGAGCGGTTCCGCGCTTCAATCACGCTGGAGGATGTGGACCGCCGGTTCACCAGTCTGGCGGTTCGCGATGCCGCGAAACGTGACGGTCGGTTTCCGCTGATCGTGTTCAGCCACGGCAACGGCGGCGTTCGGATGCAATCGGCATTTCTGACCGAACACCTGGCCAGTCACGGCTATGTGGTGGTCGCGTGCGACCACACAGGCAACGCGGCAGTGGCCTGTCTGCCGGAGGGCATTGTGACGATCAACGCCCGGGGCTCGATCAAGGCCGTCGAGGATCGTCCCGCCGACCTATCGTTTTTGATCGACGAAATGGGTCGTCAGAACGCGGATGCCAAGAGCTTCCTCCATGAGGGGCTGGACATGGAGAAGGTGGGGGCTTCGGGTCACAGTTTCGGCGGCGTCACCGTTACGATTGCCACCCGCGACAAGCGGATCAAGGCGATTCTGCCCCTGGCGGGTGCTGCGCCGGGAGCGACATTCTTCTTCACGCCGGTGATGTTCATGGTGGCCGACCAGGACGGGACGATCGGCGAAGAGCGCAGCAAGATGTTCCTGAAGATCTACGACCTCTGGCCGGCACAGAAGTGGCTGTTGGAGTTCAAGGACGCGGGCCATTACACGTTCAGCGAAATGCATCGGCTCAAGCCCGACTATGGCGACGGCTGCGGGAAGGGCAAGCGATTCGACGGCAGTGAGGTGGTCTACTGGGATTGCGTCGATGCGCAGAAGTACATCAACGCGTACGGTCTGGCGTTCTTCGAGCACATCCTTCGGGGGAGCACCGCTGCCCGTGGATTGTTGGATGCTCCATCGCTCAGTCCGAACATCCGGAAGCTTCACGCGGAGCAGCGCGCCAAGGGTGCAACTTCGCAGAAGTGATTACCCGGCGATCCGGCGCTGCCGAGGCATCGATCTGGTGCGAGGACGAACCGGGGTGACAGTACGAGGCATCTTCCCACGGTTCGGGTACCTGGGGTGGAGTCTGGGTCTGTCCCCATAAGGGCGGTGTGCGCCATGGGTTTCACCGGGGGCTTTCGGTGGGTACTGCGACTGTCGTGCGGGGCCTGTGGTGGCACTATCCCCTTGGCCTTGCTTGAGATGGAGAGGCCACGAAGGTATAGTAATACTCTCTGGTGGTGCCATTTGAAACCATAGGCTTGACCCGCGGAGGGCTGATCGGCCACTGCTATTTTGGCTCCGTGGGTCGTTTTCCGGGGGAGAAGGGATCCGCATCCCACAGCTCTATTCTCCATGAACCGTATACTTGAGTCCATTCAGAATCCGTCGGACCTGCGGCAGATTCCGGTGGGTCAGTTGCCGCAACTGGCCCAGGAGATCCGGCAGCGAATCGTGGACGTCGTTTCTCGGAACGGCGGACACCTGGCCAGCAATCTGGGCGTGGTGGAACTCACGCTGGCATTGCACTACGTCTTCGATTTCTCTCGAGATCGGCTCTTGTGGGACGTCGGGCATCAATGCTACACGCACAAGATTCTGACGGGGCGCCAGGTGGGCTTTGAGAGGCTCCGCAAGAGCGACGGTGTCAGTGGATTTCCGAACATCCACGAGAGCGAGTACGACCAGTTCACGGTGGGGCACGCCGGCACGGCGATCGCCACGGCACTGGGTCTGGCCTGCGGCGAGAAGTCCAATCACAGCGACCGCCGGGTTGTGGCGCTGGTTGGAGACGCCAGCATCGTCAATGGGCTGTCCTTCGAGGGGCTCAATCTCGCCGGCGCATTGGATCGGCAGCTCCTGGTCGTCCTGAACGACAATTCCATGAGCATAGCCCCCACTCGGGGGGCGATGGCCAAGTTCCTTGAGCGTGCTCGCACGAGTGAGCTGTACGATTACGCGAAGTCGCGGCTGAAGCGTCTGTTGCCGCGGCTGCCACTGGTCGGCAAGGGGGTCTATGACGCGTTGGACCACCTGAAGGAAGGACTGAAGGCGACGGTCTCTCCGCACCAGGTGTTTGAGCCCCTGGGGTTCATCTACCTGGGTCCGACCGACGGGCACGACGTGCAGCACCTGGTGGAGTTGCTGCGAGGTATCAAGGACGTTCCCCATCCCGTTCTGCTGCACGTTCACACGGTCAAGGGGCGGGGTTGCACCTTCGCCTCGGCCGATCCCACGCGGTTTCACAGCACGAGTCCGTTCAAGGTGGACAGGGATCAGGTCCAGGAGACTCAGAGCAAGGGCAGGGGCTACACGCAGGCATTTTCCGATGCCCTGATGTCGCTGGCCGAATCGAACGATCGTCTGTATGCCATCACGGCCGCGATGCCCGACGGAACGGGGCTGTCGGCGTTCTCGCGTCGGTTTCCGAACCGGTTCCTGGACTGTGGTATTGCCGAGAGCGGGGCGGTGGCGGTGGCGGCGGGCATGGCCAAGGCGGGGTTGAGGCCGATCGTGGCCATCTACTCGACCTTCCTCCAGCGGGCATACGATCAGGTCGTTCAGGAAGTCTCGCTTCAGCAGCTTCCGGTCGTGTTCTGTCTGGATCGTGCCGGGTTGGTCGGGGGCGACGGTGCGGTTCATCATGGTGCGTACGACATTGCCTACCTGCGTTCGCTGCCGAACATGGTTTTGATGGCACCCGCCGACGAGTCCGAGATGTCGGAGGCATTGAAGCTGGCGACCTCACTGGAGCAGGCGACGGTGATTCGCTATCCGCGTGATGTGGTGCCGACGCCGCTGAGCGAGACGGCTCCGCCGTTCGTTCTGGGAAGGGCCCGGCGGCTTCGCGAGGGCGACGACGCCACCTTGATCGCGTATGGTGCGACCGTGGTGACCTGTATGGAGGTTGCCTCTCAGCTCAGCGAAGAGGGGCTTCAGGTCGGTGTGATCAACGCCCGGTTCGCCAAGCCGATCGACCGGCAGATGCTTTCGAGTGTTCTGACGCAGGATCACCCCGTGTTGACGGTCGAAGACCACATGATCGAGGGTGGCTTCGGATCGGCCGTGCTGGAGGCTGCCCAGGATATGCAGCTTCCCACGGAGCACATCACGCGTCTGGGTTTGCCGTCGGATCGTTTTATCGAGCACGGTTCGCGTCGCGAACAGCTGGCGATGGTCGGACTGGATGCGGCGGGGATTGCGGTTTCTGTTCGCGCCGCGATCGAGACGCGGGTTCGTGACGACCGCCGCGCCTCGCAGATTGTCAATCGGGTGATCGGCCGATTCGATTCGGTGAGTCCTCCGGCGCCACCCAGGCCGTAAACGATGACGAGCACTGCCAGACACCAAACCGAGCCGCGTGTCTTCCTGATCGGGAATCCCGACAAGTCCTCGGCCGCCTCGGCCATGGAGGAGATCGAGCGTATCATCACGCCGTACGCTCGGGTTGTGGGCAGGATTCTGGCACGCCCCACCCCGGAACTCCTGGCCACCGAACCGGACCTCATTATCGTACTGGGCGGGGACGGCATGATTCTGGGTGTCGCCCGGTCGCTGGGTGACCGGCAGGTGCCGATTGTGGGGGTCAACCTCGGCAAGCTCGGGTATCTGGCCGAGTTTGGGTTGAGCGACGTAGAGGATCACATCGCGCAGATCCTCCGCGATCCGACTCCGATCAGCGAAGGGATGATGCTCGAGGCCTGCGTTCGGCGCGACGGGCGTGAGTATTTTCGCAGTATGGCGATGAACGACTGTGTCGTTCAGGCGGGTCCGCCCTATCGCATGGTGGAACTGGCGATTCTGGCCGACGGGCATGCCCTGACCAGCATGGTGGGAGACGGATTGATCATCTCGACCCCCATAGGATCGACGGCACATAACATGGCGGCGGGCGGACCGATTGTCGAGAGCATGGTCGAGGCGGTGGTGATTACGCCGATCTGTCCGCATTCGTTCGCGCATCGTCCTCTGGTTCTGAGGTCGACGCAGACGATCGACGTGATTGCCGTTCGGGCCAACGACGGAACGACCGTGGCGATCGACGGTCAGATATCGGTTCCGCTGCGGGTCGGCGACCACCTGAGCCTGGTCGCTTCGCGCCACAAGTTCAAACTTGTGCGCCATCCGGGGCAGTCCCGTTGGCACACGCTGCTGACGAAGCTCAAGTGGGGCCTGAGGCCGGAGACCGCCCCATCCTGATACTCGCTACGGTTGACCTGTGCGGAGACTCGTGGCGACAATCCCTGAGATGCACCCTCTGCTGGAGGATCGTCTATGAATCATGCCTCCGTGACGACGGTTGCCGTGCTGGCGACCGGATTGTTTGCCTCGCTGGCGATGGGGCAGGCCTCTCGTCCGGCCACCTGGCCCGCTGCCTGGGCCGACGCTTGGGCCAAACCCTCGGCAGACCTTCGGCCCATGCAGATTCTCCACAGCATCCCGCCTCAGCAGGCCACGCCCGAGGCAATGTCTGCCCTGAGCCAGACCGGTCTGGGCGGGATCGTCTGCAATGTGTCCTTCAAGGATTACCTGAATTCGCCGGCCAATTGGGAGACGCTGGTGAAGGTTCTGAAGGCCTGCCGGGAGGCCGGCCTGGTTGTCTGGATCTACGACGAGAAGGGGTATCCCAGCGGCGCCGCCGGCGGAGAAGTGCTCAAGGCCAACCCCGAGTTTGAGGCGACGGCGCTGGCGTATGATCCGACGGCTCGCGAACCGTTCATCATTCGACGGGCCTACGAGCACACCCATGCGAGCAACAACTTCGCGGCCGCACAGCGCTACGTGAACCTCTTGGATGGGCAGGCGATCCGATGCTTCATCGACAGGACCCACCAGGCCTACTGGCAGCATCTTGAAGGCGAGTTCGGCACAACGATTCGGGCGTTCTTCACCGATGAGCCCTCGCTCATGCCGGTGAACCTCGGGCAGCTCGGCGAAGACGTTCGAAAGCGGGTGCCGGTCTTCGATCCGGTCGACGAGAAGGTCAAACCGCTGCCCAGCGTGCCCTGGGTTCGCGACCTGCCCGACCGCTATCACGAGCGATATGGGCAGGACCTCATCGCCGTTCGAAAGAGCCTCTTTGAGGGCGATTCCGCGGACGATCGCACGGTTCGCCGTCGGTTCTGGTCGCTGGTGGCCGATCTGGTCGCCGACCGGTACTTCGGCCAGATTCAACAGTGGTGCCGGGCACATCGCGTTGCCTCCTCCGGGCACAATCTCTGGGAAGAGGAGGTCATGCACCATGTGGGCCTGTACGGCAATGGTCTTAAGGCTCTGATGCGGATGGACATTCCGGGCATGGACATGCTGTCGTCGGATCCCATGGTCCCGACGTATTCGGGCTGGATGTCGGCGCTGCTGCCGGCTTCGGCGGCCCTCTTCAACGGCGGCCGTCGGGTCATGACGGAGGTCAGCGACTTTTCGCAGACGATGGGCGGGCAGGGCCCGGCCAGTCTGGCGATGATGCAGGCCACGGCCGCGTGGCAGGCGGCCTTCGGCGTCACCGAGTTCACATCGTACTACGGCTCGATCGGGCGAATCGTCAAGACTATTGACGTCAAGGAGCATCCGTCCGACCGGAACGAGACGCGGGCTTACTGCGACTTCATCGGCCGGATGAATGCCCTGTTGCGTGCCTCGCAGCCGGATCCGTCGGTGCTTCTGTACTATCCGATCTATGATTTGTGGAGCGCGTACCGTCCCGTGGCGCAGCCGCTGAAACTGGAAACGCAATCGCCGCAGGGTCAGAAGATCGTCCGGTCGTTCAACGAAATGGGGCGGAAGCTGACGACGTCGCAGATTGCCTTTGCGCTGGTCGATCACGATTTGCTCGGATCGGCCCAGGTTGATGCCGCAGGGCTTGCGATCAAGGGCCGTCGCTTCAAGGCATTGGTTCTGCCGGTGGGTGTCGAGCTGCCCGAGGCCGCACGGGGTGTGGTGGACCGATTTGTGGCCGGAGGCGGGTGTGTCATGCGGCACGGCGACTCAGCGGGGCCGAGCGCCTTTGCCGGCGATCGACTTGCCGCGATTCAGCGAACGGGGCGGATCGAACCGCCCTGCGGGCAGGTGGTGCTGGGGCGATTCGCGCGCGACGGTCGGAGAATCCTGCTGCTGGTCAACGTGGGCACGGCTGCGTATGCCGGGCAGGTGCACGTTGAGGAGAAGGGCGACTGGACCCTGGCCGATCCTGCCACGGGGGCCGTTCGTCCGGTTTCCGGCAAGGCGACGGGTCGGATCGATGTGTCGATGCCGGCTCGCAGTGCGTGTCTATTGGTGGGTCCGGCGTGAGGATGTGATGAAACGAGCGAAGACGAATCGATCCACGCCGTCGGAGAAGGCTTCGCGCCCGGCGGCTGTTCGCGCGGGAGTGGTGCCGACGGACTTTCACGTCGGATTGTTGTTTGTCCTGTTGTTCGAAGTGGGTCACTTCATCACGCTGTGGGTGTTCAGGCGACCCGGGACAGGCGAGCCGGAGTCGGCGGGCTGGCAGTATGCGTTTGGGGCGTGCACGGTATTGATGGCGGCGAGCCTGGTGGTGATCTGGCGACTGGGTGTAAGCCGGCGCCGGTGGGGCTGGATTCTCGTGTTCTCCTGTGTCTGGTTCATGCTACTGACCGGGCGGTTGGTAACCTTCTTCCTGATCGCTGATCAGGCGGTTCCGATATTGCTGACGCTGGTGGTCGGGCAGATGTCGTTTGCCCTGATCCTTCCGGCCGTGGCGCGAGAGCAACGTCGAGCATCGCGGCCGGCCGCCGAGACGTCCTGGGCTCGCCCTGCCTGAGACGGGCGTTCAGGGCTTCTCGTCGCACGCGCAGACCATCTTGCCGCAACCCGGGCACCCCGTCGTGTACTTGCTAAGTGCTTCGGTGAGATCGACCCCCTCAACGTTGGCCAGGGTGACCAACCAGGCGAGCACATCGGCGAATTCGTGGGCCTTCTCCTGATGGGTGCCTTCGCGAAGGGCGGTGGCCAGCTCGCCGACCTCCTCCATGAACCAGAGATAAGTGGCGGCTGCTCCGCGGGCTCGGTCCTTGTCGCTGTACATCCGGTCGATCAGGTCTTGTAGCTCTCGCAGTGTCATCGTCTATCTACCTCTCGTTCAGGCCGGGCACCGCCCGGTATTTCATCATAGCTCAACACGCGTGCACGAGCGAACTCCGCAGAGACCCTCCGACGAACGCCCACCGGCCCGGCGCGTGTTCCCATCACGTTTCTGTCGTCCACGTCCGGCGTCCGGGCCGGTCAGTGGGCCACCACGATGTCGGCCGGTCTTGCCGGCGAGTTCGGCGTGCTGCGCGTCCAGACGGCGATGCGATCGTGACATTCGCCCCCGGACCATGCCGCGTGGCTGCCCCTGCGATCGAGGCGAATGACGATGTGGTCGGTTCCGTCGGTGCGTCGGATGCGGACCCCCAACGCCTCCTGGGCCTCGCAGCCTTCGCATTTCAGGGCGACAGACTCGGCGGAGGCGACGGGTACCGTCTTGCCCTTGAAGGGGTAGAAGACGTAGGCCATCGTCACAACGTTCGAGGCCTTCCTGCCATAGACGGCCGTGGCGGCCGGTCGAACTTCGTAGGCGCCGCACTTGACCCACCCCTGCACCGTGGGCTGCTCCTGACCGGCAACGATGCGACCGGCGACGCCTAATCCCGCCACGGGTGCGATGACGATGTTGCCGGCCTTGAAGCGGGTGTGGAACAGGCCGCTCTTGGGGTCCATGGCGGCCTCGTCCGGCTTGGCGGCGGTGTGAAAGAGGGCTTCGTATTCGTGGGGCTTCTCGTCGTGCGGCCTCAGCGTGTCGATGACAAGCCAGTAGTCGGGCTTGACGAAGAGGATTTCGCGGCGATGGGCGGCGATCTTCTCACCCGACGGTCCAAATCCGTCGTCGTAGCTCGCCGAGGCATAATCGGCCATTGCGTCGCTCTTCCATTCGAAAGGCAGGGGGTGTTTGACCGTCTTCACCGCGTCCCCAAGTCGTCGGCGGTTCTGCGGCTGCCCGTCGACGTGGACCACGTTGTGGGCATAGCTGCCGGTGTGGTAACGGCGCCACGGCGAGCTGTCGTACGGGTAGTTGCCGGGGTCGATGATCAGTTCATCGCGATGGGCGTAAAGGACGAAGCTGAGCTTGTCTTCGTGCTGATGCCCCAGCCCGAAGGGGCCGGCGTCGAAGAGGAGGTAGGCGTCGTCGGGCCCCCAGCCGGACCGCGTGATCAGGTGGCCGGCGTAAGGGAAGGCGTAACTCTGTTGCGAGGGCGGCAAGCCCTCCTTACGGGCGGTAGCGGCCCATAGGAAATCCTTGCGATGGGGGAAGAACTCGAACCCCTCGGCGCAGTAACGCCGGATGTCGGTGTGTCCACCGTCGTTCAGATCGGGCAGTTGCAGGCTTGGCATGGCGGCATAGAGGTTGTAGTGATACATCCGTTCGAGGGATTCGACATAGCCGGCCGGCAGGGCAATGGCGTTCAGCCGGGCCAGTTGAACCGGTTGGACGAAGTTGCGCAGGGCGACCTGGTGATAGCCCGTCGACAGTTCCATCTGTGCCCCGTCGGGGTAGACCTGGGCGTCGAGTTCCCGGCGAAGGCGTTCCAGGGCGGTCTGGCGCCAGACGGCGGCTTCTTTGAATTCAGGAAAGAGCGTGCCCACACAGAAGAGCCCGTTGGATTCCATCGTCAGCCAGTTCGCCCGTGTGGGGTACTTCATCAGGTGCAGGGCGTGTTCGACCATGCAGGCGACCATCCGGCAGATGCTGGCGTCGTCGAAGGAGGGCGATCTGAGGAACCCGAAGAAGGCGTTCTGCCAGCTTCCGCCCATCCGGATTCCTGCCTCGATGGTCCGCCACGCGGAATTGGCGTAGTTGCCCGAGTCGTCGGGACGGGGGCAGTGGTCGATCCAACTGTTGAGCTGTCCGACGAATGACTTCGCGTACCGTTCGTCGCCGGTGGTGGCGTAGGCCCATTGGAGGTCATTCCAGAAGGAATGGCGGCTGAGCTGCCAGACGTATTCCTTGTAGCCGTTTCGCGTCGGGTTGAGAAACCAGTCGATCTCGCGGCCATAGTCATGCCTGACGCTGACCGTCGTGACGATATTGCGGACCGCCAGGTCGGCGGCGTGGGTCTTAAGGCCGGCGGGGCGTGAGGCGGGTTGCGACGGATCGCGGCCCTTGACGAAGTAGACGGGCGTGGTGCGCGACCTGAGGTGTGCGACGAAGGCCCGCTGGGCGGCGGCGATGTCTCCTGAGTCAAAGGCCTGTTTGACCCGAGCCAGTTCAGGCCTGGACAGGTCCATGGCGTTGAACATGTCGTGTTGGGTGAACCGGGGTGCCGCGCTCTTGGATGACGTCGGCGCGGCGACCAGGGCGGCTACGTGCAGTGTTGCAACCAGGCCGGCAAGGCTGAATCTCATCTGAAGGACCTCCACAGTGGGTAACGCTGTGCCATCGGCCGCGTGTGGTCGATTCGCGGCGACCGTGCCCCGTCATCTTCCGCATGAGGGGAGCCGGAGGCAATAGCGGACGGCCTGTTGCTGCATCTCGCCCGATGCCGGTGCGGCGGGTCGAAGCCTTGCGGGGTTGATGGGACGAGAGGGTGCGTCCCTGGTATCTCTAGTATCTGGTTGCTGCCACCTGCTCATTCGCCGGTTCTGTACCGGGTGCGTTGAAGCATTTCGAGCTTGGTGGCCACATCGTCACGCATTTTCTCGAGCTGTCTGTCTTTGAACGTCGGAACGAGCTCAAGTTCTCTGGCCCTGTTTTCAAGGTCTATCATCGAATCGATGGAAACCAGGGCCCGTTCCATGAAGTATCCGCACGCTTCGTTTCGATCCCGCCACTTCGCCTGAGACTCCGGCGTCCAGATGCCCTCATCGATGGGCACATACGTGCCCCAGTTGGAGTCCCAATAGCCTGAGAAGGTTTTGTAGGTGGCCTTGGTGGGGTCCCACTTGGAAGCCTCCTTGAGATTGTACTGGATGTCTTCGGCCGTTGCTTCCCTCATGTTGACGTTGCTGGTCACCTCCTGCTGGTTCTTGGCCTGCGCATTGGCCGCCTGCTGACGATGCATGTTTAGCGCTTTGGTCATGGCTTCCTGGCCGTAGCTTCCCGCAGACTTCCACTGAGACAGGCCCAGCGCCTTGCCTAGCTGTTCTGCGCCCCCCTCGATCGACGGCACGCCCATTTGAACTGCCTTTTCGCAGGAGAGAACCAGGACCGTGCCGCGATCACACTTGAAGATGAGGTGGTTCGCCGGCAGGTCCGCGGGGGGCTTGGGACCGGTGTGAACCTTGCCGTTGGCGTCTCGCCAACCTGCGAGGGACTCCTCAGGGTCCATCATCGCCTTGATGTACTCGCCTGTGCGGCCCCGTTTTCTCGCCTCCTCCGAAAGCACCCTGGCCATCTGCGCTCGAATCACCCGCTCTCCCTTCGACGCGAATTTGCTCGGGACTTTCTCAAGCTTCTCGTTGGATCCTCCGATGGTCGCTCCCGGAGTCACGTGCATGGTCTCGCACCAGAATGGCACGACCAACGCGACCCCCAAGCACTGCCGGATGATGGCGTGGTACGTCAGCCCGGAAGCGTATTGGGCGAGGGCCTTGTGCACCGCGATCGCTTCATCCGTCGCGCCGCCGGTGCTGTCGACGATGAAGACGATGTCTCCAATCCCCCGCTCTTTTGCGTAGTAGAGTGCATTTCGTATGCCGTTGGAGAAGACCTGATCCCCAAGCCGTCCGATGATGGGGACTTCCAGGTAGAGTCCTGTATGTTTCTCCGGTTTCTTCCCCGATGGCGAGGTTTCCTTGGCCGTCGATTCATCAAAGTCGTCCTTTGGCAAGGGCTTCTCCTGGATCGACTTAATGTCCTTGCGCTTCAGCACCCGGGTTGCACGGATCCCGCTCATCGCGATCTCGAGGTGGATCGTATCGCCCTTGTCGGAGACGATCTTGCCCTCCATGACGCGGCCATCGGACATCGTGATCACGTCGGCCTGAGCGGAAGCCCAGACCATTCCAAGACAGCAGACTGCCATCAGCGCCAAGCGGCGGCAGCTAACCACTTCAGGAGCCTGTTTCCCAAGCTGTTGTCCGCTCATCGTACGCCTCCATCCGACCGCAGTCGGAGTGTGTGGACCCTGGCCGTCTTCCAGGCTCCACCCCCGAGGATAGGGTCTTCACGAAACACCATGCCGACCTTCGAATGGTGTTGCGAAAGGACACAAACAAAGATCTGCCCAGATGTCTCCTTGGTATCGGGCTGGGAGGCCCTTTGTCAACTCTGGAAATCGCTTCCATGCGATCCACGGCCGGCTTATCCAACAGGTATCTTTCACCAGGGCGGTTGCCGGTTCAGGGCCGACTTTCTCATTCGTGCCTCGCGACCGGGGATACGTCAGGACCTCCACGGCGGCTCTCGGCTTGCCGATCGGGCTGCGATGGCCTAGGCTTTCCGCGTTATGGAGCATCAGGAAGAACTACCGGCCGAACTTGTGAGTCTCGACCGCGTCCGCGTCGAGTTCGGGCCGCTTGTCGCGGTTCGTGATGTCAGCTTCCGACTGCGGGCCGGAGGACTCCTTGGACTGATCGGTCCCAACGGTGCGGGCAAGACCACACTACTGCGTGCGATTTGTGGACTGCAGCCGCTGACATCGGGGAAGGTGCGGCTGATGGGAGACGCACCGACGTCGGAGGTTCCCGACGTCCGGCACCAGCTCGGCTTCAGTCCCGACACGCCGCCGGTTTATGAGGAGCTGACCGTTCGGCAGTTCCTTCGTTTCGTGGCCAGGGCCTATGACATTGGCGGTACCGAGATCGATGATCGCATCGACTTCTGGCTGGAGAAGGTGTGGCTGAACGAGAAGGCCGATCAGAAGATCAAGGCGCTTTCACGGGGGATGCGGCAGCGGATCGGTGTTGCGCGAACGCTGTTGCCGAATCCGTCGATCATTTTTCTGGACGAACCGGCCGCGGGGCTCGATCCGGCGGGCCGGGTCCAATTCCGCCGTTTGCTTTGCAGTCTGCGCGAGCAGGGCAAGGCGATCATTGTTTCGTCTCACATTCTGGCCGATCTGAACGAATACTGCACCCACATCGCGATCATGGCGCAGGGAGCGATCGTTCAATATGGGACGGTGGCGGAGGTGGCGGGGTCTTCTGACGAGCAGCGGTGTCGGTACACGATGGTCCTCGCCCGTCCCGTCGTGGGCCTGGGCGAGAGGCTGAATCGCATTGCCGGCGTGAGTAGCGTTCAGATCCATGACGATCGCGCAATACTGGAGTATGGGAGTCGGCGCGAGGAGGCGGCGGAGTTATTGGCCCGCCTGGTCGGTCTCGGCCTGCCCGTCGCCTCGTTTGCTGCGCACTCGCCCGACCTGGAGGAGGCCTATATGCGGACGGGGATTCGTCAGGTGGACTGATGCCAAGCATACCGGGACTCGACAATCCGATTACGTGGGTACAGGTCGAATTGCGAGGCGGCGCGGGTCGGCAGATTCGCGTTGCCATGATCTACGGTATTGCCCTTGGCATCCTTATCGTTATGTCGTTTCGGGCGGACCCGGCATCCACCTCCTGGACCCTGTCGGCCTGGGTGAAGGGTCTTCTGGGACTTCAGGCCTTCACCCTCATTTTCGGGGCCTGTTCGGCGATCGCCAAGTCGATTCGCAGGGACCTTTCGACGCGCATGATCGAGTCGCATCGGCTTGCGCCCATTTCGGGAACCGGTGCGATTTTCGGATACATCATCGGCGGTACGTTTCAGGTGATGTGTCTGGTCGTGATGAATCTGCTGCTGGGCGCTGTTGTGTCGAGCTGCGCCGGGCAACCCGTGCATGTCTGGCTTCTGTCCAACGTCATGCTGATCTGGTTTGCGGCCTCTCTGTGGGGTGGCGCTGCCTACTATGCCATGATCACGCAGCGCGGATTCGAAATCGCGCTCATCGTTGTCATCCTCGGTGCGCTCAGCGGGGGAATCGCGTTCGCATTCGTGCCCGCCGTGGTTCTTCTGGTCGGCCCCGCCATCGGGGGGGCTGCGTTCGGTTTGTCGGGTTCCGGCGGTTCGTGGTATGGCATCTATCCCCTGTGCATGGCCGCACAGGCTGCATTGGGGGTCTTCTTCCTTATTGCCGCCGCCCGGAGGTATCGGCGAGACGACGCCATTGCGTTCGGTCCGTGGATCGGGTTGGGGCTGGTGTCGGGTTGGGTTGTGCTTTCCATCATCGGTGTTGCCCACTGGTCCACGCTCCAGCCGACGTTCCTGGATGCCACATCGGTCGGCGCGGTCGAGCAGTCTGTTGGCTCGACGCTTGCAGCCCTGGTTCTCTCGCTCGTACCGATTTCGGGGACCGCTCTGGAGCAGGAGCGGCACGATCGAAGGAAGCGGCTGAACGACCCGAGTCTGGGGCGACGAGTCGTTTCTGTTTCAGTCGTCACGCTTGTCTGCGCGGCCATCTGCTTATGCCTGCCGCTGGCGACCATGTCGGTGGTGCCACTGACGGTCGCGCGAGCCATCAGGATCCTCGTACTGGTGATGTCACAACTACTGGTCTGGGCTCATCTGCTGCGGTTCTTGTATCGACGAGGGATGGGCTCCGTTCTGCCTCTGACCGTCTACATCTGCCTGACATGGTTGGGGCCATTACTGGGTGAACTGCTGCATTACGCCTTGTCGGATCTGGGGAACTGGCCGGGCACGATCATGGTGTTCAGTCCGGTGGGAACGCTCCTGGCGATCCTCAACAACTCGTCGCTGAATACGACCGCCGCACTGGTCGTGCAGGTCACATTGGCGGCGGTCATGGTGTCGCTAACGCTCCTGCGAGGGCGTCTATCCTCACCTCGCTCGACGTAAGGGTGTTGGGTTGACCGGCGGGGCTTGCCCTTTGCGGACAATGCTTCAATATGACACCATCGTTGCCACGCCCGATTCCCGGAGGATTGCGCATGCGGATCCTGCTGAGATTGTTGTCCTTCGTCGTCCTGGCTGCCACGGTTGGGAGCTCGGCTCGCAGTGTCGCGGCCGTTTCGCTGGAGGGCACGGACTCCCTGGTCATGCCGAAGGATGTGGTCGGCGAACAGATGCAGCAGGCCGTCGGCTACTTCGGCCGCCGCGTGGTCGCCGCCGAGACCCTCCGCGACGCGACGTGGAAACCGGATTTCGCCTCAACAGCCACCTACGAGAAGTCACTGGAAACCCACCGCCTGCGATGCCGCACGATGCTGGGACTTCAGGACAACGTTTCCTCGTCCGATCAGGCGATCATCGAGACGATTGCGGATACGAAGGATTGCCTCATTCAGTGGGTGACAATTCCGCTGGCCAACGACACCGGTGCCCGCGGACTTCTCATGACGCCCAAGAAGAGCGGCAGACACGCCGCTATTCTGGTCTGTCCGGATGCCGACACCTGGCCCAGCCGGTTCGCCGGCATCGAGTCGCAGAACGCTCCGCCGGCGTGGCTCCGAAACATGCTCGCGCGAGGGGCCGCCGTCTGCATCCCTCAATCCGTCGAGCGGCTTCAGGATCACGCCTGCTGCAAGACCACACAGGGCAAAGACCGACGTTTGATCCTCCACAGGTTGGGTTACGTCGTCGGACAGTCCATGACGGGGTTCGATGTTCAGGAGGCCCTCGCGGCCGTGAACTATCTCTCGGGACGCCCCGACATCGACGCCACCCGCATCGGCATTGCGGGGATCGGACAGGGCGGAATGACGGCGCTCTATGCAGCCGCGGTGGATCGGCGCATCCTGGCCGCTGTTGTCGTCAACTGCTTTCAGCGACGCGGGCAACATTGCGACGAACCGGCCGATCGACGGCTGCCGGGACAACTGCTGGAGTTCGGCGACGCCGAGCTGGCCGCCCTGATCGCTCCGAGACTCCTGGCCGTCGCATGGTCGCCGGCCTCACCGGGGTCGACCCAACACATCGAGTTCGAGACCCGACGGGCGATGCGGTTTTACGAACAGCTCGGCCAGGCCGGGCGATTCCAGGTGATCTCAGGCCTGAAGCCGGAGGATACGGCCGCCCAGACCGCCGAACTGATCGCCGCCCTGCTCGGGTTGCCCGTCGTACCCTCACCGATGCCTTCGACGCCGGAAGCCACCACCCTGTCGAAGGACCAGGCGCTGCGACGTCGGGATCGGCATTTCGAGGAACGGCTGGCGATGCTGCGAAAGAAGATCGACGCCAGCGAATCCCTGCGCCAACAGCGGTGGCAGATCACCCAGCGGCCGAGTGGCGAGTTCCCACAGGTTCGCCCGGCGATGCTCGAAGACTACCGCCGCCTCGTCGGCGAGGTATCGGATGCCCACGTTCCGATGAATCCGCGGACCCAACTCGCCCTGATCACAGACAAGTACAAGGCGTATCGCGTCATGCTCGACGTGGTCGAAGGGGTTGCGGTCTACGGCAACCTGCTTATCCCTCGGCACATCGAAGGACGCCTGCCGGCGGTGATCTGCCAGCATGGCCTCAACGGCCTGCCCGAGATGATCACCGGCCTCGATCAGAAGGAGGACACTCCGTATCACGAGTTCGGACGGCATCTGGCCGAGCGAGGCTACGTGGTGTTTGCGCCGCTGCTGATGCATCACTATCCGGTCGAGCAGATCAACGAACAGGTTCGACTGGCCGACGCGGTCGGCATGATGCGAATCGCCCTGCCCATCGCCCAGACGCAGCGGGTGCTGGATTTCCTGGCCTCGCTGCCGTGCGTGAATTCCGACCGGATCGGGTATTACGGGTTGTCATATGGCGGCTACTCGGCGATCTGGATGGCCCCACTGCTCGATCGGCTGGCGGCGGTGGTCGTCTCGGGACACTTCAACGACTGGCGGTCGAAGATCACCTCGGACACCGAGGGCACCAGCTACCTGATGCACCCCGATGAAGACTTCTACAACTGGGACATCCTGCACCGCTTCACGCACCCGGAGATGATCGCCATGATCGCTCCGCGACCGGTGTGCATCGAATACGGATCACGGGATGGGATCACCACGCCCGCATGGACCGACTATGCCTGGAGACAGGTGACGGCCATTCGTGACCGGCTCGGTTGGGCCGACCGGGTTACTCTGACGCGATACGACGGCGTTCACGAGGTCCACGGGATCGAGACATTCGATTTCCTCGATCGCCATCTGGCCCCCGAGCGCCCCGTGGGACGCGATTATGAGTACACGCTGCGAGCCCCCTTCGACAAGATCCACACCAATGCCCTGACGCAGATCCTCGACGTGCCCTATGTCACCCACACTCTCGATTCGCGACCCGAGACGTTCGTTCGCGGGCTCTGCCGCCTGCCTCGCGGGGCCAAGGAGTTTCGCGGAATGGCGATCAGGCTGTCGGCCGTCGGCCGCCCCGGCCCGATCTCGATCCGGTTCGGTACCAGTTCCGGAGCCGATGACCTCGGGACGGCAACGATCGACCCCAACACGCTCCTGCCCCTTTTCGAGCAGTGGTATCCGGCCACGTTGCCGGCTACGAACGTCCGTCCGGACACCCCTATGCACTTTGAAGTTCGGGGTGCCGGTGGCACGGCGCCGAGCGACTGCGTGATCGTCTACGGCCCCCAACCGTTGGGAGGAAATGACTACGCCGAAAGCTTCGGCCTCTGCTATCGCGTGCTGACTGAACGCCCCGAGGACGCCATCCGCCCACCTGGCAAGGAATACGCTTACGAATACCTCCGGCGGATGCTCGGACCCTATGGAGGCGACGTTCCCTCTCGGCGACTGTCCCGTTCTCCGACGGCCACCGATCGCATCACCCGTATTGGAAACGATTGGACGATTCGCATGGTGTCGGATCCCGACGGCGTTCTCGAGACGGCTGCCCGCGATCTTCAGGTGTTTCTGATCGAACGATGCGGCCTGGCCGACATCGAACTGAACGCCGGCCCCGGTGCCGTTCGAGGGGTCATCGAGCTGAAGGTCGTCACCGATCCGCGGCTGCTCGAGAACATCAAGACGAATGAGGGCTATTGCATCGATGCCAAGGCCGACCGCATTTCGATTCTGGGCCGTACGCCGCGAGGCGTCATGCGAGGCGTCTACCAGGTCGAGGAGATGATCCAGTTCCGCGGAGGCCCTCACCTGGCGGCGGATGCGAGCCTCCGCGAGTGCCGTTTCGACCGGCGAGTGATCTGCTCGGTCGTGCCCGGCGGCACGAAATACACAGAGGTTTCACAGCCTCTGCTCTACACCGACGGGTTGCTCCAACGGATTTCGCACCAGGGGTTCAATGGCCTGTGGGTGTGGGTGAATACAGAGGAGGTTACGCTCGATTCCAAGGTCTTCCCGGAATTCAACGATCCGCAGGCGCCTCTCCGGTTCGCCAGACTCAACGACTTGTGCCAAAGGGCCAAGCGGTTCGGCATCGATGTGTACATCTACTACAGCCAATACTGCCACCACTGGGTGCCCGAGTCGTTCTACAAGAAGCACCCCGACGCCCGGGGCACCGACTGGGGCAACGCATTGTGTACGTCCAACGCCATGGTCCGCGATTACCTCGGCGAGACCGCCCGAACCCTCGTTCGGAACGTGCCGGGCATCCGCGGGATGATCGTCATCTACAACGGCGAGGGGCTGTACTACTGCGGGTCCACCGAAGACCGGCGAGCCCATTGTCCCCGATGCCGCAAGCGAACTTGCGAGGACATCGCCGCCGAATACATCAAGGTTCTGTACGATGCTCTCAAAACCGGAGGGGCGGACAAGGAACTGGTAATCTGGCCCTATGGCGGCCACGGCCCCGAGGCCTGGACCTCCAAGGTGATCCGCATGGTGCCGCGTGACGTGATCTTCCAGGCGGACTTCTCAAAGGGGGCCGTGATCGAGAAGGACGGCATCCGGCACGCCACCGGCGACTACAACATCGCCACGATCGGCCCTCCCCCGCACTTCGTCGATCAGTACAACGCCGCCAAGAACGCGGGCCTGCGGATGATGGTCAAGACCGAGCACGCCATCAGCCAGGAATTTATCACCGTGCCGTACATCCCCTGCATGAGACAGTGGTATCGGCGAGTCAGCGCCATGTCCGAGTGCACACTCGACGGGCTGCTCGGCAACTGGTGCCATT
The DNA here is from genome assembly GCA_964446835.1 of uncultured Planctomycetales bacterium. Classification (GTDB taxonomy): domain Bacteria; phylum Planctomycetota; class Phycisphaerae; order UBA1845; family JAFGLZ01; genus CAYUQT01. The sequence continues at coordinate 82,220 of CAYUQT010000009.1, forward strand.
ACGGATACACGCCTTCACGCCCGGCGGAACTGCTCATGTGGTATTCGTGGGATGCCTCGCCGGCCATCGACGACCTGCTGATTCGGATGGCACAACGCGATTTCGGCAATAAGGCCGCCCCGCACGTCGTCTCGGCATGGGAGCATTTCAGCGTCGGCATCCAGCACTATCCATACTCCGACCCCGTGGCGCGAATCCCCGGTCCGATCCAGAAAGGCCCGACTCAACCACTGCTTCTGGACCCCGACAAGAAGATGGGGCTGCCCTGGCGATCGTGGCACAACGACCTGAAATGGACCGCACCGTGGGGCCCACAGATCACGGCCAAGCACTTCAGGCTGCTTGAGGGCGAATACAGCGCCGGCATCGCGGATCTGGAGAAGGCCCGTGGACTTATCGACGAACCCGGCAGCCGGGCCGACATCGACAAGGAGATCGGAATCGCCCGCATGATTCGCGCCTCGGTGCATACGATCCTGAACTTCATCGACTGGGTGCCGCTGCGAGATGCTTATGCCAAGGCGCCACCGGGGGCGGAGCGCGAACGCCTTCGACAGCAGCTCATCCGCATTGCTCGCGACGAGTTGGCAAACGTCCAGGCGGCCTTGCCCGTGGCAGAGGCCGATTCTCGCCTCGGCGCCAGCTCGGAAGGGGGAGGAATGATGCGCGGCGGGCTCTTTACCCCCGCCCTGATCCGCCACAAGATCGGATTGACCGAAGACTTGATCGAACGTCAGTTGGCGCCTTGAGTGACCGAGGAGCCAACCGAATCACAGGAGGATTCTCATGCAGCCTGTTTCCCCACACGTGTGCCTCGCCCTCGTCGGACTGGTGCTATGTGTATACGTATGGGCCGAGGAACCCACAACGACGCGGCGGTATGAGAACCGCCTGACGCCGCTCAAGAGTCCCCAGCCGCTTCTGGCGGATCACCCGGAATTCATCGAGCCGGTTCGCGAGGTGCGGCGGTTCGAGGCGCCGACGCTCGTGGACGATCCGGGCGCCGACCTGGATGTTCGGGCGTGGCGATTCTGCTACAACGCTCGCGGGATCATCGAGATGCCCAATCGGCTGCGGGCCGATCGAACGGCCCTGATCGTTGTCCACCCGTGGGGTATCGACGACGGACAGGGATGGCGAACCCCCGAGCCCGCCGGCGTGGCCGACTTCTGCACGCCGGAGAAGAACGCCCTCTCGCACGAACACATCACGAAGGTCCTCAACCCCTTCCTCAAGACGCTCCGAGGCAAGGTGGCCTGCGTGATGTACAGCCAGCCGGGCGAGGAGGACTCGATCCGCAAGAAGATGTACCGCTCGATCCGCTCGGGTGCGCCGGATGAACAGACCCGCCGACAGGGTGCCGCGGAACTCCACGAGAAGCTCAACAACTTCTCTTACGGCGGCTCACCACTCAAAGCAGAGCTGACGGTATCGAGCGAGCGAACCGTCATCGACTATTTCAAGGAGATGCCCGGACTCTATCACCTGGAGCCCTACAACCCCGCCGGCTTCTGGGACCTGCCCATCCCCGTCGTCAAGTCGATCGATGTCGATCCCAACGATGTCATGATCTATGATGCCGAGGGTTATGCCCCTCTGCGCGACTTCCTGCGAAAGATCGGCATTCGACACGTTCTGCTGACCGGCTACTGCACGGACCTGTGCTACGCCAAGACGACCGCCGGATACGACAACCTTTCGAAGGATTTCAACGTCTTCCTGGTGGGAGACGCGACCCTGGCCACGTTCCCGGCCAATGCGACGCCTCGGTATGCCACCAACGCCGCCATCTCGCTGGCGTCGCTCGATCACCTGATCACGCAGATCTCGTGGATACGATACACGGGCGGGAAATAGGGCCGATGGGAGGCCTGCCATGACGTCGATACAGCCGGCAACGATCCTGAGGCGACGCGACATGCTCCGGCTGGGGCTTGGCGCGGGGGTTTCGCTGATGACTGGCCAGGAGACTCATGCCGCCCCGGCGACGGCTGTACCTTCCACTCGAGACAAGGCACTCATCGCCATCACGCTGGACCTCGAGATGGCCAAGAACTTCCCCACGTGGGACCAGACCCACTGGAATTACCACAAGGGCGACCTGAACGACGACGCCAAGCGATATGCGGTCGAAGTGGCCCGACGGGTTAAGGCTCATGGCGGGCGAATCCACACGTTTCTGGTCGGGCAGGCCCTCGAACAGGAGAACGTCGACTGGCTCACCGAGATCATCCGGGAAGGCCACTTCGTCGGAAACCACACCTACGATCATGCGTATTTGCTCGCCCGAAAGCCCGAGGAGATACAGTTTCGATTCGAGCGGGCCCCCTGGCTGATCCAGGGCAAGTCTGTGCCACAGGTCATCCGCGAGAATATCGAGATGTGTACGCTGGCGATGAAGACCCGCCTGGGCATCGCCCCGGCCGGCTTCCGCTCACCCGGCGGATTCGCCGACGGGCTCAGAGGCCGCTCCGATCTCCAGCAGATGCTCCTGAACATGGGGTTTACCTGGGTGAGCTGCATGTATCCGGCCCTTCCCAAGTGCGAGGTCGGCAAAGCCCCCACCAAGGAGATGATCGATGCCATTCTCGCCGCTCAAACCTCCGCCCAACCCTTTGCCTACCCGACGGATCTGATCGAGGTCCCCATGAGCCCTGTCAGCGATGTCACGGCCTTCCGCGAAGGACGGTGGGCGCTGGATGCCTTCATCGATATGACCCGATTGGCCGTCGACCGGGCGATCGAACGCCGGGGTGCCTTCGATTTTCTCTCGCATCCCTCGGTGCTGGGCGTCATGGACCCTCAGTGCCGAACGATCGAGATGATCTGCGATCGGGTGGCCAGGGCCGGCGATCGCGCGGCCATCGTCGATCTGGGTACGATCGCCCAGCGAACCAAAGGGCCCAGGTGATGACCGACGATCAATGCGTGCGACATCCAGGTGAAGCATCCCACAGGCGATCTGTCAGTGTTCTTGCGGTTGACCGCAGCAGTAAAGTTGCGTCAGATATGTCCCTGAGGTACGAATCTGTTCTTGCCATCGTCCATGGGGTTCAGCGTCATCCATCTTGAGGAGGTCCATTGATGTCCATCTTCACGCGGATTCGACACACGCCCGTCTGTGACCACCGGTTAGGCGCGGCACACACGAGGATTATCCCCGCGACGGTGATCGTTCTGTTCCTCTGTGTGGGAACTTCCGTCGCCAGCGTCCTCCAGCCGCGGTACTACGCTTACCCTACGGTCGAGGACAAGTACGGCGTGATCGCCCCGTGGTACAAAGGACAGAACGGCCAGTGCGACTTCCGCGTTCGGATCGCGGCCGAGACGCTCAAGCGATACCCCTGGGTCACGCCGCCGAAGGCCGTCGCCGCCGCCCCGCACTACGTCTTCAATGGTCACTGGAAGATCGATCCCAACGGCACGATTACCATCCCTGAGTTGAGTCCCTGGGACAACGGCGACCTGGGTCAGCGAGCCGCCTATGTGCTATCGGCCTTCGTCGACTACTACCGGTATTCCAGCGATCCGGCCGCTATCGCCCATATCACCACACAGGCCGATACCCTGCTCGATCACTGCCAGACGTCGTCGAGCCATCCCTGGCCCAACTTCCTGATCAGCGTGCCCATTCACGGCAAGGTCTACGGCAAGTGCGACCCGCGAGGGATGATGCAACTGGACATCGTTGCCGAAGTGGGCCTGGGCATGCTGCGGGCCTACCAGCTTACGGGCAACAAGCGGTGGTTTGACGCTTGCAAGCACTGGGGCGACCTGCTCGCCGAGAAACGCAATCGAACGCCGGGTATGTGCCCGTGGAACCGCTATGCCAATCCGGAGATGATCAAGTGGGAAGACCACATGACGGGTGGTGTGGCATTCATCCTGGTCTTCTTCGATGAACTCATTCGGCTGGGGTATACGGGCAAGGATAATGCCATTGTCCAGGCTCGCGATGACGGCCGGGCTTACCTTCGTGATGTCCTGCTGCCCAACTGGACGGTGAATGATGTGTGGGGGCGGAACTACTGGGACTGGCCCGACCCCGTCCAGGCCGAGAACGTCACCGAATTTGTAGTCCGTTACCTGATTGAGAACCACCAGGCCTTCCCCAATTGGCGATGTGATTCGAGGAACATCCTGAACCTGTTCATCAACCATACCAGCGTGGCCAATGCATCGAAGGGCGACGTGTTCCACGGTGCGTGGGCCTATCCCGAATCGAATAGCTGCTGCGGGCGAAGCCTGTGGTATGGCCCGATGGAGTTGGCTCCCCTCTATGCCCAATACGGTGTGGCGGCCAATAGTGAGTGGGCCCGCGAGATGGCCCGCCGGCAAATGATCCTGTGCACCTATGATCCACACGAGACCGGTGTGTCCGAGGACAACATCGACGGTGGGCAGATTGTTGCCGGTGACTGGTTCAAGATCACCCACCCCATGCCGCTCAAACACTGCCTCAACGCCATCGCCTGGCAGCCCGAAATCTTCGGCGCCAACCGCGAAAACCACATCGTGCGGAGTACGGCCGTCGTCAACGAGGTCTTCTACCAGAAGGGCAGGATCACGTACCAGACCTTTGACGCCACCGCGCCCACGGTGACCGTTCTTCGGCTGGCCTTCTGTCCAAAGGGGGTCAAGAGCGGGGACAAGACGCTCGAACAGAAAGCGGATATTGCCTCGAACGGCTACCAGTCGAATAGCCTGCCCGGCGGCGACTGGATCGTAACGATACGTCACGACGGATTACGGCTGGTGAGTATTGAGGGTGACGATTCGCAAGACCTCGCCACAGGAGACGCCCTGAAGTACGCAGGTCAGTGGACCCAAACCCAGATCAATGTTGATCAAGGCCTCGGTCAGTCTGTCGGCAAGGTGTCGTATGCGGCCTCTGAGCCCGGCGCGGCAATGACCTTTGAGTTCACAGGCAATCAGGTTCGACTGATCGGAAGCGCAGATCCCAATGGCGGACTGGCCGATGTCTATGTCGATGGTGTCAAACAGCTCGTGGGCATTGACTGCTGGTGTCCGTCGGCACGATACAGTCAGGTGCTCTATTACAAGAACGGTCTGTCGAATACAGAACACACGCTGAAGGTCGTCGTCCGAGGCGAGAAGAACCCGCTCTCGAAGGGCACAAACGTGTACATAGGAGGTGCTCAGTGGTCGGCCGCTACCGGCGACAGCGGTTTCGGCGAGGGCGGCGGGCCGACGGATGCACAGCGGGTCATCTTCGGCTATCCCGAGCGTACCGATTATGTCGATTCCAAGGGTAACGCCTGGCAGCCCGCTTTGGAGTGGATCGTCCGCCTGGGCGACGGGGGAGACTCCGTCACCGGTGCGTGGACCAGCAAGCGGCGCCGCATTCACATCGCCAACACGCCGGACCCTGAGCTCTATCGCTACGGCGTCGGTGCCAAGGATTTCACCGTGTATTTCACCGTTGGCCAGGGCACCTACAACGCCCGGCTCAAATTCTGCGAGACGCGGGACGTCAAGCCGGAGCAGCGAGCCATCACCTCCATCGCCATCAACGGTCGGCAGGTCGTCGACAGGATGGACGTCACCGCCACAGCCGGCGGCGTGAACGGGGCGGTTGACCTGGTGTTCAACGACCTCCAGCCGAGCCACGGTGTGATCACGATCCGCTTCACCGGCCACAAAGGCCAGCATGCGATGGTCTCGGCCATCGAGATTGCCCCCGGCAACGGCGGGCAGGGCGCCACACCGGCGATGCTTAAGGAGCCTGCGCCGCCGCAGGCCTCTCGGCCGGCGGCTGCAGACGGAAACCTGCTGGCCAATCCGGGGTTTGAGGAAGGTGCGGTGGGCGAACTCGGTGCGATGGGCAAGACGGGCGGCGGTTTTGGATGGAAGTATGTCCTCGCCGGCGCCGGCCAGAGCTATATCTGGGCCGAGTCGGCCTACAGTATCCACCCCGACTGGGGCCTGCCGGTCATTCGAAGCGGCAAGGAGGCCCTGCGCACTCACACCGACGGCGCCGGGCATACGATTGTGTACCAGGAAGCGGCCGTTGCGCCGGAGACGAGCTATTCCGCTTCAGTCTGGCTCCGTGCCGACGATCTGCACGGCAAGGGTTTCGGGCAGGACGTCGGGGACTCGGCGGGCCTGCGAATTCAGGAACTGGATGCTCAGGGGAAGGTTGTCGCCGACCATCCCAAACAGGCTGTCACAAAGAAGTGCGACTACAGACAATTGTCTCTGAGTCTCACCACGACCAAGACCACTGTTTGCGTGCGATATGTTCTGGATACGGTAATCACATGTCGGTACGACCAGGGGCATGTTACCTACGATGACTGTTTGCTCGTCAGGAACAAGCCTTAGCACGAGAAGGAAGCTGCATTTTCGAAGCGATAGCACTCGTTTCATGTCCGAATGGGAGGCCGGTCTTTCATCCCCTCTCTTGGCCGAGGTGATCAACCTATGGTCAACCTTTTCGATAATCCGGATATGGCGGCCGGCTATGCGAATGGACGTCCGGCAGTCCACCCATGTGTTATCGAGAGGGTTCGCAAGCACTTGGGACTGACCAGTTCGGTCGACCTCGCATTGGATGTCGGATGCGGCGCGGGGCTCTCGACCCGAGCACTGCAATTGATTGCTCGACACTGCATTGGTATCGATCCGTCCGAGGCGATGATCCGATGTGGTTCGGCCATCGTGCAGGACGCGTCTTTTCTGATCGGCAGCGCGGAGGCCCTGCCCGTGCTGTCCCATTCGATGGACATCATTGCGGCCGCCGGGTCTCTCAACTTCGCCGATCTGGACCTCTTCTTTCCGGAGGCGGTACGCTCGCTCCGACCGAACGGCGTGCTTGTCATCTACGACTTCTCAGAGGGCAGGAGCTTCCGTGAATCCTCAGACCTCGACGAGTGGTATTCCGAGTTCTGGCGTCGCTATCCGCCACCGGCCGACTTCGGCCACGAGATCAGCCCCGAATCTCTGCAATCCTGCGGATTCGGGCTTCGACTGAGCAGCCATGAATACTTCGAAATCGGCTTGAGCCTGACCCCTGACTTCTACCTCGATTACGTCATGACCGAGACCAATGTGGCATATGCGGTATGCTGTGGTGTTCCGGTAGAAAGCATCAGGACATGGTGCATTGAGAGCCTCGCCCCTGTCTTTTGCGGTAAGCCACACGAGGTCCTGTTTCGGGGGTACCTCGCCTGCATGGTTGCGACTTGAAGCCGGCCTGAAATAGGATGTACGTGAGGCGACGTTTCAGTTGGTCGGGACAGAATAGCATCGCCGACTCCGCGCTGAAGGTTGCTCCGGGACTGAAAAGCCGTAGAATATGCATTTGCAGTCGAGCGGTCGAAATTCGATCTGGACCGCTCCTTGGAAATTTCACTGTAGGAGCGAAATATGAGTAAGGAAAAGGCGTTGGTGTGCGACCAATGTGGCAAGACTTTCTCAATGCCGGCCCACTTGGCACGGCATAAGTCGGCCACGCACAATGTCCGCCCCAAGAAGGGCGGGAGGAAGGCCTCCCGAAGGGTCAGCAGCGCAGTGGGTGCGAAACGCCCGGGACGTCCGCCGGCGGTGGTCACTCGGTTCGGATTGGCCAATATGGTGCTGGACGACCTGGCCACCTTGATTAAGGCCGCCCGACAGGAGGCCGAACGGAGGTTGCAGGAATACAGAGAGATGCTGACCAAGTAGTGTAGTGCGGAATACGGGGAGTGATTCAGGAGACGCAGTTCTCCATTTATGAAGGACTGCGTCTCTGCATTTTGAGAGTCATGGTGAGGGAATGATGAAGCTCATTCCACACCTCAATTCCTATGGTCGCGTCAACTCCGGTATTGCCCTAGTCGTAGTCCTATGGATCGGACTGGCAGAGACCTCACTCCTCGGATGTCGCAAAGCCCGAGGCTGTACGGTTCCGGTATTCCAATATGCCATCGAGAACTGGCCTGCGGATTCGTATGAGGTCTTCGTCTTCCACAAGGGCCCCCTATCTTCTTCGGAGTCTTCGGCGGTCGAATGGCTGACGCAAGGGACACGAGGGCCGGCCAACTGCCGAGTTCTCGTCGTCAATGTTGCCTCTAGCGATAATCGTCCGCCCGTGGCGATCTGGGATCGCAATCACAACCAGCGACTACCATGTGTGGTGGTTCGTTATCCACTGCAGGACCCGAATGAACCGGATCTATGGACGGGACCACTGGACACACCGTCCGCCCAGCGCATTCTGGATTCCCCCGTCCGCAGACAACTGGCCGATCGGTTAGCGGCCGGCGATGCGGCCGCATGGGTCCTTCTGGATTCGGGAGATACGGCCACGGATGCTCGGGCCGCCGCTGTGCTCGGCCATGAGTTGGAGCGACAGTCGCGGCGGCCGATCGCGTCGATACCATCCGACGGCTCTGCCGCCCCGACAACCAATCCTGTGCGTGCGAGCTTCTCCATGGTGCGTCTCGGCCGCGATGACGCCGCCGAAGAGGTGTTCATCCGGATGCTCCTGGCCAGCGAGCCCGATCTGGACACCTTCCACGAACCGATCGCTTTTGCTATCTTCGGACGGGGACGGTTGTTGCACGCCCTGGTAGGCCAAGGGATTTCTCCGGAGATGATCGGCCGGACGTGTGCGTTTCTGGCCAATCCCTGCTCCTGCCAGATCAAGGTCCTCAATCCCGGTGTGGACCTGTTGATGAACGTGGATTGGGATCGCGTGGTTGCCTCCATCGTGGCGACACGCCCGTTTTCGGAACCCCCGAGTGCAACCACTCGGGTCGAAACCGAAGGGGGGCGAAGACTGCTGTCGTCGACGATGGGGAGTGCGATGCGCAACACGGCGATCACTCTGGGTGTGATTGCGGTGGCCGTTGCAGGAATCGCCGTCTCTGTTTGGTGGCGGTCGTCCCGAAATCGGAGCAACTGATGCGTGGCATGTAAACGCTGATACGTGCGGTCTGTTGCCGCCTCCCTGGAAACGTACGTTGCGAGCCCTTGGTATCTCTTGTGGATGAACAGATGTCGTCGTTGAACGTCGGAACCCGTTGTGCCATTCCTGTGTCCCTTCAGAACTCGGAACCGGACAGGAGGTGGTGTGTCGTACGGATTCGCCGCTTTCTGATTGCCGCACTGATCATCGTCTCTGCTTCCTGCGGAGGTGCCCTCGCCGAAAACGCCGACTGGCCCATGTGGCGCTATGATTCGAAACGCAGCGCCGCCAGCCCCCACGCCCTGCCCCCTTCGCTCGAACTGAAGTGGGTCATGCAGCAGCCCCCGCTCCGTGTCGCCTGGCCCGGTGAGCCGCGAATGACGTTCGACGCCGGTTACGAACCCGTCGTCTGTGGAACCACATTATTCGTCGGATCGTCCCGCAACGACCGCCTGACCGCCGTTGACACCGAGACCGGCAGCGAGCAATGGCGATTCTACGCCGACGGACCGATTCGCTTTGCCCCCGTGACCTGGCGAGACCGCGTCTTCGTCGTCAGCGACGACGGACGTCTCTACTGCCTCGATGCCCGCACCGGATCGCTGAAATGGAAGATCCGCGGCGGACCCACCGATCGGAAGCTGCTCGGCAACGAACGACTGATCTCAATGTGGCCCGCGCGTGGTGGCCCCGTGCTCGCCGACGGAGTGCTCTACTTCGCCGCCAGCATCTGGCCGATGATGGGCACCTTCATCTACGCCCTGGACGCAGACTCGGGGCGAATCCTCTGGCTCAACGACTCCCTGGGTTCGATCTATATCAATCAACCGCACAACAGCCCGGCGTTTGCCGGTCCCGCCCCACAGGGCCACATGGCACTGGCCGGCGACAGGCTCCTCGTCTCGGCTGGCAGAAGCGTCCCCGCCTGCCTCGACACCAAGACCGGCAAGCTCCTCTACTATCAACTCGCCAAGAACGGCAAACTGGGCGGCCATCTGGTGGCCGTCGAAGGACAGTGGGTCGTCAACAACGATTGGCTCTTCACCCTCGCCGCCGGAGATGCCCTCAGCATGATCCCCCCGGACCCCGTCCTCTCTGGAGGCATTGCCTATGCATGCAGCGGAGGCAGCCTCCAGGCCCTGGACCTGGCGCACCTGAAAACACCCAGGATCGACGAAAAGGACAAGCGGAAGACCCCGTCACCCCAGACGCTGCCGATTCTGTGGAAGCTGCCCCTGGAGAAGGATGCCCACGTGTTCATCAAGGCAGGTCCGAGGCTCTACGGCGGCCACACCAACACCGTCTGGGCCGTCGACATCCCCCAGACCGGCGGCAAGCCCAGAGTCTCCTGGCAGGGCAAGATATCCGGCAAACCCCACACCGCGATTGCCGCTGCCGGTAAGCTCTTCGTGGTCGCCCAGGCCGGAACCATCTACTGCTTCGGTCAGGCCGGAGCGGGCGGCACTGCAAATGTCCGTGCCAACGCTGACGCAAACGCCGGTGCCAACGAAAAGCCTTCGGCCACGCAGCCGTCCGCCGAACCCGATCGTTGGGACCATGCCGCCGAATCGATCCTCAAAGCAGCGAATCTTCGTCAGGGGTATGCACTGGTCCTGGGCGTTGACTCGGGCCGACTGCTCGAATCGCTCGCCCGCCGCTCTGAGCTTCACCTGATCGGCCTCGACCCCTCCGCCGATCGCGTGAATCGGCTCCGCCGCCGACTGGACGACGCCGGCCTCTACGGTCATCGAGTCGCTCTCCTGACCGGTGACACACAATCTGTGCCCCTGCCCCCATTCTTGGCCACTCTTATCGTCTCGGAAGACACCCCGTCGACTCAGGCTGAGGTGCCGCCGGAGAGCATCGCGCGGATGTTCGAATCACTCCGGCCCTATGGCGGAATCGCCTGTCTGCCGATCTCGCGCGAAAGGCGAGAAGCCTTCTCCGCAGCCGCAGCCCGCGCCAAGCTTCAATCGGCCCGGCTCGGCGAACTCGAAGGCTGGGTAACCCTGACGCGAGAAGGCCCCCTGCCGGGCTCGGCCAACTGGACGCACCTCTATGGCGACGTCGCGAACACCTGTATCTCCCCCGATCGTCGGGTCAAGGCCCCGTTGGGTCCGCTCTGGTTCACCAACGCATCCGGCCACGACATCCTCCCACGGCATGGCCACGGCCCCACTGAATTGATCGTGGATGGGCGGCTTTTCCTTGAAGGGCCGAACATCATTCGCGCGATCGACGTCTATACCGGCCGACGCTTCTGGGAAGCCAACCTGCCCGGCATCGGCGAGGCGTATGACAACACAGCCCATCAGCCCGGGGCCAATGGGATCGGCAGCAATTACGTGGCGGCCTCCGACGGCATCTATGTGGCCTACGGCGAGCGATGTTTGCGGCTCGACCCGGCTTCGGGCCGGCAGGTGTCGGACTTTCGGCTGCCGGAGGCAGGCACACCGCCCAAGCGCCCCCGCTGGAGCATGCTGAGGATTTCGGGTGACCTGCTGGTAGCAACCGCCGAGCCCGTGAGCCTCGGGGGTGGCAAGCCGGGGCGGCCGATGAACTGGGACGATACGTCGAGCAAGCAATTGCTCGTGCTGGACCGCCACAGCGGGAAGGTCTTGTGGACGTTCACTGCGGCATACGCGCTCCGACACAACGCGATCTGCATCGGCGCCGGAAAGGTGTTCTGTATCGACCGATACCCCGAGGCCATGATCCAGAACCTGCAACGTCGAGGCAAGCTGCCTCCGGGCCAGCCCGCGATGTACGCCCTCGATCTTCGGACCGGATCGAAGCTCTGGACCCGCACGGAGAGCATCTTCGGAACCTGGTTGAGCTACTCCGAACCGCACGATGCCCTGCTCCAGGCCGGGCGTCCTTCGCGGGACTCACTGCCCGACGAACCGTCCAACCAGATGATCGTCCACCGGGGCAAGGATGGCTCTGTTGTCTGGGATCGCAAGACCACCTACATGGGCCCGTGCATGATCCACGGCCGAACGATCATCATGCAGGGTACGGCGCTGGATCTGCTCACCGGCGAGCCGAAGATGCGATCCAACCCGCTGACGGGCGAAGAGATCCCCTGGAAGTTCACCCGCAATCACGGCTGCAACACGGCGATCGGCAGTGAATATCTGCTGACCTTCCGATCGGCCGCGGCGGCATACTACGATCTGGTGACTCAATCCGGGACCGGCAACTTCGGTGGGTTCCGGTCCGGGTGTACGTCGAATCTCATCGCGGCCGACGGCGTCCTCAACGCCCCGGACTACACGAACACCTGCACCTGCAGCTACCAGAACCAGACCTCGATCGCCCTCGTCCACATGCCCGAGGTCGAAACGTGGTCCTTCAACGACTTCCCCCTTGGCGATAAGCCCATCCAGCGAATGGGCATCAACCTCGGTGCCCCCGGCGACCGGCTCGCTTCGATCAACCCGCAGACCCCCAAAGAAGTCCTCTGGCTCGAATACCCCCGCGTCGGCGGCCCCTCCCCGCTGATCTCAATCACGCACGAGCCTGCCGATCCCCGGTGGTTCTGCCACCATTCGTCGCGAGTCCAGGGCGACTACGCATGGGTAACCGCCTCCGGTGCCATCGGGCTCTCGTCTCTCCAGATCCGTCTGGCCGAGGACAAGATCCCGCCGCGACGCTACCGCATCCGTCTATTCTTCTCTGAACCGGAACCGCTCGCCGCGAATCAGAGGGTGTTCACCGTCACCGTTCAGGGCCAGGGCATCGGACCCGACGTCGACGTCGCCGCCGAAACCGGCGGTCCCTTCCGATCGCTCATCAGAACCGTCGAGAATGTGACCGTCTCGGATATGCTGAAGATTACGCTCTCCGCATCGAAGAACGCATCCGTCCACCAGACGCTGCTCTCCGGCGTCGAGATCGTCCAGATAGAATAGGCCCCCCCCAACAAGTCGTCCGCCAACGCTGCCGATGCCTGCGCCGCCTTACGACGCAAGGCTCCTCCCCATGCCGTCACGCCCCCCGACGGCGTCGATATGCCCAGGCCAACGCGCACAGCCCCGCGGCCGACAGGAGCGTCGCCAGCGGAAGACCACTGCTGCACCGGAAGACGGCCGCCACATCTTGGTTCGAGGTCATGGCCAGGGTCAGTGGATTGCTGTCGTTGATGAGGGCGTGGTTGGCGTCGCCGGGGTAGTTCGGGTCGTAGATCTCCCAGTGCCCGAAATACTTGCCGGTAATCGGCTCGGCAGTGAGTGTGACCGTCGCGTCGGGCCGATAGTATCGAGGAAAGTTCGGATCGAGCTCCACCACGCGTCCCCATCCCGGATTGACCACATCGATGTTCAACACGGATTCCTTGGGCAGGACGCGGACCTCGGTGGAGAAGCGGAAGGGCGTCGCGCCGCCGCTGGAGAAGTTGAGCTCGATGTAGAAGGCGGTCCATCCCGTCGCCGGTGTGGGCACCTGGCCGATGTACACGCCGCCACCCTGATCGGTCAGGACGGTGCTGGTGTAGGCCGCCCCGATGGTGTCCTTTCGGAAATCGCGGGCCGTGGGGTTCGTGGCCTTCCAGAGTTTGACGGCGGTGGGCGTTGTGACCGTCTGCACGCGAATCGAACCGTCCGGTTGGAGGGTCCACGAGAATTGCGGGCGTGACGTCCCGTTCAGAATCGCCTGGTAGAAGGTCTTGACGTCGTCGGAAACGTACCCGTTGAGGCTGTGGTCGGTGTTGGGGACATAGTAGAGGTACTTCTCGCCCGGGAGGTCATTGAAATAGAACTGCGACGAGTCGGGCAGGAAGAACTGGTCGCCGCTGGCATTGATGAGGTACTTCGGCATGGTGTATCGCGAGCGGTAGCCGTACGGGTCTTCGATGACCATCAGGGCCGCCATCTCGGGGGTGTTGAACCAGCCCATGATGCCCATGTCGACATAGTCGCCCACCGCCGGCGCCCAGAAGCCATACGCGGCGTAGTGGTGGATCATGGAAGTCTGCACATTCAGGATGTCGATCACCATTGGGATGATCCCGATCACGCGTGAATCCACCGCCGCCGTCGTCCAGGTCGTCCAGCCCCGCTTCGAGGCCCCGCTCACAACGAAGCCATTGATGTGCACGGCGCCACCCGTAATGGTCGGGACGTAGGCCTGAACGGTATCCATCGCCCGAACGGCTGCCTTGGTCATGGGTAATCGCGCCGGCCAGCAGGGGTCGCCGGTTCGCATGAACTTGTCCCAGGTATAGGCGATCATTTCATCCTCGGTCCGGCCGCTGGTGATATAGCGCGGGTCGGACTCGTCGGCGAACTTCAGCGGCTGATTGGGGATCATCTTCAGATCGGCCACGATGCTGCCGGTGGACGTTGCGATGTTCCGGAGGTTGGAGTCCACGGTGGTTGGGGCCGAACCGCCGTTGCTGCCGCTGTTGATGAACAGCAGGGCCTTGTCGCTGGTGATCGTCGCGGGCTTGATGATCGTCAACCAGTGTTGCCAGAGGGTTCGGTCGACCTCCGATGGGGACCGCCAGACCTGTGACTTGAGGTCCAGGACGTAGAGGATATAGCCAGTACCGCTGACGGTTCGGGCCAGGCTGTAGGTGTAGTTTGCGTCTGGGGCGGCGACGTAGTCGTCCAGGGCCGTTCCGTACGCCGATCTGCCGCCGACGAGGACTCCCACCGCCATCAGGCAAACGATTCCGGATCGGTTGGAAAGGGTAGACATGATTCTCACCTCCTGGGGATGTTCTCATTGTACAGGGGCGAGGAGCCCCTGAACACCCGAGAAATCGCCTTGGGCCCGGCGGCTTCTGACCGAATGACAGGCTGGTGAGACCGTGAGTTCCGGCGGTGGCGCGACCCACTCCGCTTTCAGGCACCATTGGCGGATCAGGGGGACTCGGACTCCACCGCTTTGACATCGATCTGGCGACGGTTGTCACGCTCCACGGCGTAGGCTACCCAGAGCCGTCCTTTGGGGGTCCAGACGACGGTTGGGAATCGGGGGTTCCCCTCCGTGCACAGTGCCATGGGCTTGGTCCATGTGCTTTTGGACGCCTTGCGTATCGAGCAGTTCAGTGCCCACTGCGATGGGGGGTTCGTCTGGGCCCACACCAATGCTATGTCTCCGGCAGCATTTGATGCCAGCGTGGGGGTACACACATTTCTGCATATCCCGTTTACGATGATTCCCCGGCCGGGCTTCTCCTTCTGTTCGGGGTCCATGCCGGCGCGGCAGACCGTCTTCCGGTATGCACGGACCATCGAGTTCCACTCGGCGCTCTCCCACGCGCACCAGACCTGCCCGTCCTTTCCCACGGCGATGCTGGGGTGCGAGTCGATACAGTCGGCGCTCACCGCCTTGATCGGGCCGAGGCTGGGACCGGCCTGTATCTTGCGGAGGAAGATCGACGGGTCTTCAGGTACTCGGGAGTATCCGTTGGGACTGTGGAAGTCCCAGCTCCAGCAGACCAGGACGGAGTTGCCAGTTGCGACGATCGCGGGTTCCGTGTGGTCCTCGTAGTCGGGGACGTCCGTCGGGCTGACCTGGACTTCCTTTGACCATCCTTTGCTGTCGGTGTGGCGTACATAGACCTCCTTGTCCCGGGAGCGGCCATTCAACTTGTGCCACTTGTAGTAGGTGGCCCAGATGCGACCCTCGGAATCCGCTGAAAGGCGGCAGTGCATGGCGTCATCTTCGGAGTCGGTGATTTGCGTGGGTTCGGCCGAGACCTGGGCGTCGGAGAGGCAGGACACGAAGATGTTGTATCGGTTGCCCTTCCCGTTTCCTGTCCAACTGAGCCAGACCCGGTCTTCTCCGTCTACGGTGAGGCTTGGGTCAAACTCGTCGGCCGACGTCGAGACGACGGCCTTATCCTGGGACCATGTCTCTCCGTCATGGACACGGAGGAACACATCTTGTGTGCCGTTTCTGTTGCTCGTGAAGGCCAGGCACAGGCGGCCTTTCGAGTCGCCGGCGAGGCAGGGATAGGAATCTCTTGGATGGGGGCCTTTGGTCTCGCCGCTCCGTTCCAACGTCGGCTGAATATAGGGGACGCCTTCGATCGAGACGGTCTGGGCGGTCGTGCCCTGTGCGAGTATCTCCTTGAGGATCGTTCTGACGTACGACCAGTCTTCTTCTCCGGGGTTGTTCAACCGGTAGATGACCCGCCCATCCTTGTCCGCCAACATGAGGAAGGTCCATCCGTCCCGGTTGTACTTCTTTTCGAACTCGCGCGCGGGATCGAGCAACTGAACGAAACGCAGTCGATAATGCTTCTGGAATTCCAGCGCCGCCAGTTCATTGTCAAAGGACACGCTGCGGATGACCTGGAGACCCTTGGGACCGAACTCCTCTGCGATGAGGCGAAGTGGCTCGGCATCCTGCTGGCATCCGCCGCACCAGCACGCACCCGCCATGATGAGCACGGGGGCGCCTTGATAGTCGCTTGATCGCACTTCACGGCCATCGATGTCTCTGAGGGTGAATGACAGCGGGGGGCCCTGTTCGCGCCCACGGGGTCCCGATGATGAGCCCTTTTTTGGGGCGCCCTGGCCGGAGCCGCCGGCGGGGGGGAGAGACACCTGCTTGGAGGCCACGTGTTCGTTGAAGGCCTGCGGCGTGGGCTTGACGCAATCGATGAAGACGAGCGTCTTGCTGTTCTTCAGCATGGAGGAAAGGGCTTCGCTCTGGGCCTTTCCGTCAACGCAGATGCGTCCGATCAGCGTGCCCGAGCTGACTTCCGTTCGGAAGTGGTGTGTAGTGGCTCCTGTGGAATGCCGTTCATTGAACAGTTGCAGCAGGTCGCGCGGCGTTCTGGGATTGAGAGGTGGCGCCGCCTTGAATGTGATGATGTACGTATCCGCGGCATTGGTTTGTTCGGCGTTGCCGGGGCGAGCCCCCATCAGGGCGACGGCTCCAACCATCGCGATGGTCGTCGGGATTCCCAGATGCACCGGGACGGTTCTCGTTCTGTCCGCTTTCATTTGTTGGTTCTCCCTGATTGTGCGAGTGACTCTGCCGGTGTATTGCGTAAAGGGCTGGCTACGACGGCATTTCATCCGGCATGGACTGCATCAGATGCCTGTGACAGCCGAGCCCCACGCCGCTCCACGAGACCGCGCGATGTGGCTGAGGCATTGTTGGCCCGCTTCTGACTGCCGCACGCACTGTCAGAATACCCTGAGGATACATGACAAATGTCACCGATGTGTCACGGCCAAGTGGGTATTGTTGGTGGATCGGCGGTCGGTGGCATGTCGGAACTGCCAACTAATTCAGATGCAATGTAGTCGATAATGGGTTTAGTGCCATGTGGGGCGGATAACGACTCTCGGCCTCCTTATCAGGGGGTTCAGACCAGAAATGAGGGAACAGTAGTTGAACGAAAGCCCATATTCGGCTAAGTTATAGAGTTTCCAGACGGGGCCGCGCTCTGGGTTGGGCGTTGCGTCGCTGGAGAGTGTGTGTTTCCGCCGGGTTCCGCCTGGTTTCGGGCAGGACAGCGGAGAATTGTTGCGCGCCGCCCACGGTCGTGCAGGTGGGCGTATTGTCTCATGCCCGGTCGATATCGGGGCCGCACTTGGCCTTCGGGTGTCACCGGGAGGGGTCAACGGGCGTGTTTGACCAACTAACCGATCGCTTTTCGGATGTCTTCCGCAAGATCCGCGGACGTGGCCGGATTACCGAGGCCAACGTCCAGGATGTGATGGGTGACATTCGGACCGCGCTGCTCGAGGCCGACGTGCATGTGCAGGTGGCGCGTCAGTTCTGCGATCAGGTCAAAGAGAAGGCGATCGGCGCCGAGGTGGTCAAGACGCTGCATCCGGATCAGGTCATGGTCAAGATCGTCCATGACGAGTTGGTCCGGCTGTTGGGTCCGGTGGATCCTCGGATTCCGTTCGTTTCGCCTCCGCCGACAGTCATTCTGATGGCGGGCCTTCAGGGCTCGGGCAAGACGACGACGTCGGGCAAGCTGTCGAAGCTGGTGCTCAAGCGGGGCAAGAAACCGCTGCTGGTGGCCGCCGACCTGAAACGACCGGCAGCTATCGATCAGCTCGAGGTGATTGGTTCGCAGGTGGGCGTGCCCGTCTACACCGAGCGAGGGCACGAGAATCCGGTCAAGCTGTGCCGCAACGCCCTGATCCACGCTCGGAAGAACGGCTTCGATGTGGTGGTCCTCGATACCGCCGGCCGGCTGGCGATCGACGAGGAGATGATGCAGGAGGTGAGCAACGTCGCCCAGGCGGTGCAGCCTCATCAGGTGTACCTCGTCATCGACGCGATGACCGGTCAGGATGCGGTGAACACGGCCCGCGTGTTCAACGAGCGGCTCGAGCTGGACGGCGTGATCCTGACGAAGTTCGACAGCGACACCCGCGGTGGCGCCGCCCTGTCGGTCAAGACCATCACGGGCAAGCCGATCAAGTTCGTGGGTATCGGTGAGAAACTGGACGACCTGGAGGAGTTTCACGCCGATCGCATTGCGGGGCGTATTCTGGGCATGGGTGACATCGTCACCCTGGTGGAGAAGGCCCAGTCGCAGGTCAAGGCCGACGAGGCCGCCAAGCTGCAGCAGAAGATGGCCAAGGGCACCTTCACGCTGGACGACTTCATGGTCCAGATGGAGAAGATGCAGAACATGGGCACCATGCGGCAGCTTCTGAAGATGATTCCCGGCGTCAGCAGCGAAATGAAGAACATGGAGGTGGACGAAGACGAGATCAAGCGGATGCGGGCGATCATCCAGTCGATGACGCCGAAGGAGCGAACGGATCCGGCGCTGATCGACGCCAGCCGCCGCCGCCGGATTGCGCGGGGCAGCGGTACTGATCCGGTGGATGTTTCGGGGCTGGTCAAGAGCTTCGGGCAGGCCCGCGACATGATGAAGGTGATGGCGGGGATGAACTTCACGGACCGGCTGCGGATGGGCACGCAGTTCGCCAAGATGTCGGCGATGGGCGGGAAGATGCCGCAGTTCAAGGTGAAGGGTTCGACGGTTAAGAAGCGCAAGCTGACGCAGAAGGACAAGAAGAAGCGTCGTCGGTAGACGCTGAGGGCCGGTTTCGGCTGGGGAGTGAGCCCGGCGAGCCGATCGGAATGAAGGCGTTGTGTTGGATGGATCGAGGTTTTTGAACAACCTGGGAGTGTAACGTGGCAGTAAAGCTGAGACTCAAGAGATTTGGGCGTCGCCACCGGCCGTTCTATCGCCTCAGTGCGATGGACGTTCGCCGGCCTCGCGATGGGCGGGTGATTGAGGAACTGGGTATCTATGATCCCCGGGAGAAGGACCCCGCCAAGCAGCTCCGTCTGGAGAAAGACCGGATCGAGCATTGGCTGAAGGTCGGGGCACAGCCCACCGATACCGTCCGCGATCTGTTGAAGAAGAACGGGATTGCGGTGAAGTAGTCGCTCCAGGGGTGAGCGGGCGGACGTCGCGCGCGTGGCGCGGGTCTGCTCAGCCGACGGGCCCGGGGTGCCGGGGGCCGGCGCGTGCCGGTCATGGCGGCCGATGCGCATCGATGTGTTGACGCTGTTTCCGGACGTGTGCGAGGCCTTCTTCTCGGCCAGCATCATCAAGCGGGCTCGGTCGGCGGGTCGGGTTGAGATTGTCTGCACGAACATCCGCGATTTCGCGGAGGATCGTCACCACAGCGTGGACGATCGCCCTTTCGGGGGCGGACCGGGAATGGTGATGATGTGCGGGCCGGTCTTCTCGGCGGTGGAATTCGTCGAGGCCCAATGCTCGGTTCCCAGCACGCGGATACTGCTGACTCCTCAAGGGGAGCGGCTGGATCAGGCGATGGCCGGGGAACTGGCCGGACACGAGCATCCGGTGATCATCTGCGGGCACTACGAGGGGTTTGACGAACGGATTCGAGTGGGTTTGCGACCGCGTGAGATATCCATCGGTGATTACGTCCTCTCGGGCGGCGAGGCGGCGGCGATGGTCGTGGTCGATTCGATTGTGAGGTTGCTGCCCGGGGCGCTGGGAGACGAGGCATCGGCCGGCGAGGATTCGTTTTCGAACGGCCTGTTGGAGTATCCGCAGTATACGCGCCCACAAGTGTTTCGAGGGATGGCGGTGCCTGACGTCCTGGTGTCGGGCGATCATGCGAAGATCGACGAATGGCGCCGTCAGCAGGCGCTGGAACGAACGCGACAGCGCCGCCCGGATTTGCTGGAAGACGTTTAGAGGAGTTTTGCGATGGGTCATGAAGTGATTGAACAGGTCGAATCCGTATTTCGGCGCGAGAAGCCGCTGGATTTCCACGTGGGGGATACAGTTACGGTGCATCAGCGGATCATCGAAGGCGACAAGGAGCGCATCCAGCCCTTCTCGGGTGTGGTAATCGCTCGCCGCGGTCGTGGCATGCAGTCTTCGTTCACCGTCCGCCGGATCGTGAACAATGAAGGCGTGGAGCGCACCTGGCCGGTGAATTCGCCCAAGGTCGCCGATATCGAAATAGTGCGGTCGGGCAAGATCCGTCGCGCGAAGCTGTACTTCCTCCGCGATCGTGTAGGCAAGGCCCGCCGTCTCCGCGACAAGCGGACGGGTCTGGCCAGCGCCGTGGCGACGACCGAGTCGTCGGCGGACGAGACTCAGACCCCCGCGACCGGCGAGAAGTCCTAGCCGTCTGCTGCGGCGGATCGTGAGCCCTTTGGGGCAACCGGCGCGCCGCTGCGTTGCCCGCCCGTCTGGCCGGGCGGAACGAACGGTTTTAGGACACTCCTCTTGACGATGTGACAGGGCGTCCGGCACGGTCCGCGTGGGTGGGCGTGTATTGGACGCGGACGGGGGAGGCTTACGGCGTCGCGGGACCTCAGGCGTGTTTGACTGGCTGCGAGTCGGACACACAGGGGAGCGCCTGGCCGAGCGGCACCTTCGGGGGCTCGGATACAAGGTTCTCGCCCGCAACTACCGCTGCCCGGTGGGTGAGATTGACCTGATCGTTCTGGACGAGCGGACGATCGCCTTCGTTGAGGTCAAGACCCGCCGGGGTGATGAACAGGCCGATCCGGAAGACACGGTGACCCACGCCAAGCAGCGTCAACTCAGCCGGGTTGCCCGATACTGGCTCTCTCAGCGGCAGGCGGTCGATCGGACCTGCCGCTTTGATGTGGTGGCCGTGGTGCTGCCCGAAAACGGCGAACCCGTCGTTCGCCACACACCCAATGCATTCCCTGTGATTTCTAGCCGTTCTCGCTGATCCAGAGTTGGATCGAAACGGATGCGGTTGCTGCAGTCTGTTGGGGAACGAGTAAACACACAAGCCTCTTCATTTTGTCTCTTATTGCTGTGTGGCTCGGCATGGGATGGGTTGGCTCCAGCCAAGACGAGAAGAACTGGATCTGCCAGCCATGGACTCCATCTGGTGACAGGGTCGAATTTTCCATGAAATGAAGGCCTTGCTCGTCTGGATGCCCTTCTGAAGGCGGAGAGGGGAATGGAGGGGCCTATTCTCGCCCTATGTGGAGTTATCGGTCGTCATAAGCCATTTGTTTATAGGTTCTTATAACCGAAAACCCCCTTGACTTCGCGACCCGCGTATTGCTAGGATAGGGTGAAATTCGGTGGATGTGCCTACCTAAGATGTGCATCCAACCCACGAAGAATCGGCCAGGTGTAATGGCCGACCAAAATGATCGCCTATTCCGGGGGGAATATATGAGTCTTGTCCGACTGTCATCAATTTCGTTAGCAATTCTGTTTGGTTTCGGCGTGCTAGGTGGCCCTGGTCAGGTATCGGCCGGGCTGATCGGCTTTGTGAGCACCTCCGGTGGCGACCTGGCTACCGGCGACAAGTACGTCAGCAGCAAGGAAGGCTTCCGACTGGATTGGGAGGTGAGTCAGAACGAGGATGGAAGCTGGCACTACGAATACACCTTCAGCGACAAGGGCCAGGGAGGGTTGACCCCGGCGGTGAGCCACGTGATCTTGCAGCTTTCGCAGAACATTCAGCCCAGCGACGTGTATGACTTCGCGGGGGATGTGGGTTCGGTTTCATTTGGGACCTTCGGTCCGCAGGCGAGCAATCCGGGGTTTCCCACGGGCCAGTCGATCTTCGGCGTGAAGATTGACCTGGACGACTCGCAGTCGCACATTGAGTTTGACTCGACCCGTTGTCCCATGTGGGGTGACTTCTACACCAAGGGAGGCAGCAAGTCCTACGCCTATAACGACGACTTGGGCGTTTCGGTTGCCAATGCCGGTGACTACCTTGGTGTCCCCCTCAGTGCCAGCGGCAGCGTGCTGAGCAAGATTCTCGTTCCCGACACGCACACAACGCCGGTTCCCGAGCCGGCTTCAATGGCCATCATGGCTCTGGGGCTGTGTGGGTCGGTGGGGCTTCGCAGGCGGTCCTGATGCCTTTGTCTGGAGTCCCGTCCGGGTGACCTCTCCGGGCGGATCAGCCGCCCAGGTGTCTTCGAGCACTGTTCAATACGCCCTCCATGTCGCGCGACGCACGATCGTCGAGCGGCGTGGGGGCGTATGAGTCTATGAGATCGTCCAATCGGCGGTGGATCTTCGACGCGATGTCGACTCGGCCGCTCTCTTCCCAGGGTTGCCAGTACTGCCGGTCGAGCAGGGTGGGCATCCAGACCTCCGAACGATAGTGATCGAGTGTGTGCTCTTTGTCGATGAATGTCCCGCCCGGTCCGACGGCGTGAATGAGGTCGAGGGCCAGGTGCGCATCGTCAATCGTGATGGAGCGGGCGATCCGTTCGATGTACTCGATTGCCTCATGCTGGAGCAGGAGCATTTCGAGGCTCGATGCCTGATCGACCCCGGCGATGCCGAGGTGTCCGAAGATATCCGCACCGGCCAGCACGCCCATGAGCAGTGAGGCTCCGATTTCCAGTCCGGCCTGGGCGTCCACGCACTTGCTGTCGGTCAGTCCCACATTGATATAAACGGGCAGCCGGTAGTACTTGCCCATTTCGGTCATGGCCACGGCCATCAGCCCCTGTTCGGGTCCCGAGAAGATCAGTTGCGTCGTCCGCATGTCGAATGCATGGGGGATGCCGCCGAAGCAGACCGGTGTGCCGGGCCGGATCAACTGGACCACACAGACGCCGGCCAGGATCTCAGCGGTTTCCTGGGCAAGGGTGCCTGCCAGCGTGGCCGGCCCGCTCATGCCCGCCTGGGCCATCGGACCGATCGGGACGGGCAGCGGCACCTTGGCGGTTTCGAACAGCAGGTCGATGCCGTTGGTGTTGAATCGCAGCGGGCTGATGGGTTCGAGAAAGGGATAGCAGGGCGGGTATATGGCCAGGTCGTTCGGCGTGCCGACCATGGCGGTCAGGAGTTCGACGAGGAACTTGGCGCTCGCCCGATCGTGGAACCAGAAGGTGATGGGTTTCGTGGTGGTTCGGAGCTGGGCGGCTGCGACCTCGACGCAGCGGTACCTCGGATTGATCTCGTGGGGGTCGGACATCGCCCCGACGATATTGATTTGCGGCAGGACCTCGCCGAGCCGGGCGGCCTCGACCACGTCATCGAGCGTGGCAAATCGGCGGATGCCCTTGCGGTCGACCCAATAGGCCTCGCCCGCGACGGAGTTGTAGTTGCGACGACCGACGCCGAACGCCGCGGTTCTGGTGCGGTCGCGTCCGTAGAGGGTGAAGGTCTTGGCAGAGGCATCGAGGCATTCGTCCACGAGCTGGGGGGGAATCCGAACACGGCCGCCGGTCGGGTCGACGTCGGCTCCCGCCTCTTCGAAGAGGGTCAGCATCTGGTCGTGCGGAACGAGCACCCCGGTGTGTGCCAGGATGGTTCTGGCCGCACGGTCGATTTGCGATGTCCCGTCGGGACCGAGGACTTCGAGCTTCAGCATAGGGACTCCTCCGAGGACGGATACCCCTGAGAGATGCATCATCGCGCACAAACAACCGAAGCCGGAGCGAGATCCGATTCCGGATTCTCGCTTCGTTGCCGAGACGGTGTCATCCTATATCCACCAGGCCGGGATGGTCCGACCCGGTGTGGATTCGCACTGAGATCAGGCGCCCTTCATCCACTTGAGCTGTTCTTTCAGGTTGTCCGCCGGGATGTACGATCGCCGGCAGTCCGCGATCTTCTCGCCCAGGACCTCGATCTGTTTCAGGTCGCTCTGTCCCATCTTTGCCGAGGCGCAGAAGGTCAGGTAGCCGACCTTGCTGAAGTCTATGCCGATCAGTTCGGCGCCGACCCGGTCGGTGGCCAGCCAGTCGGTGCCCGCCACGGCGATGCGATGATCCACGGCCGTGCCGGAGACGGGGCCGTTGCGCTCCATCCCCTGGAATCCATCCAGAACGGTCAGGCTCGGGTGCACCTTGCCGGCCATACGGAAGAGGTTGTAGTTGATGCCCACGTTTCCGCCGTGGGCAACCTGCTTGTCGGTCTTGCCCGGTCCGTTCTTCGCCCAATAGAAACCCTTATCCTTCAGGAACGAGCCAAACACGACGTTCTTCAGCCCCAGCGTGGTCACCACACAGTCGTGCGTCTTGAGGATGGCCGCGGAGATCAGGTAGACGCTGGGATCGACCAGCATCTTTGAGACGCGGACGGGTTGGGGATAGAACCGCTCGTCGATCACGTGCTCGATGACGTACGGTTCCTCGTCCATGTCGAGCAGCCGGACCTTATACTCCTTCAGAAGCGAAGAGTACTTGTAGTTGTCGTAGCCCTCTCGCGTGGGGCCGGTGCCGGCCGACTCGGTGATGATGATTTCATCCTTGACCAGGGGCTTGAGGAATTCCAGGATCGCGCGGAGACAATCGACGTGTGTGGCCGACAGTTGGAGCTCGGTGGAAACCATATTCGGCTTGATCACGACCGTCTTCTTGCGGGTGAGCCCCTGTCGAATCTGTGGTTCGATGAGTTTCAGGGCCTTATAGATGTTGTCCGCGCGGTTGTCTCCGTGCGTCAGGCTCACGGAAGAGGGCGCCGTGGGGACGGGCGCTGCCGTTTGGACCTGCGCCTGGGCAAGCCGGCAGGCGGCCAGGCCGCCGAGCAATCCCTTGGCCGTGTGATTCAGGAAGTTCCGCCGGGTCGTCTGATTGCATCCACACTTCATACCGAGTGCTCCTTCTTCGAAAAGGCCCGCCAGGCCTTGTCTTGTTGTTTCATACGGGAATCATGTCCGACGCGTCACCTTCGATCGTCGTCGATCGGGGGCGTTGCCCTGGGGCACCCCAGAGGCTACACGATGGTCTCCCAGCGAATGCCGATCTTCTTGGCCGCGTAGCCGACCTCCTGGAGGCAGTCGCCATAGGCCATCATCCAGTGCGAGTCGCGAACCTCTCTGATCAGGGCCTTCCAGTCGCCTTGTATCTGGACGTCCTGCTGCGAGCGGCAGATGTCGTAGAAGGGGTTGCTCTCGACGGTGCCTCGGAAGCCCAGCCATCGCCCGCTGGCGTACTCGGGGTCTACGAACGTCAGTTCCTGGCCCTTGGGCATGTCGACCTTCGGGGCGGCGCCGAATTCCGACTCGTAGTGTGTGACGATATTGCTAGGCTCGTATCGGCAGCCGTCCATGCGGCGGGGGCAGGTGCAGTGGGCGCAGGTGACCATGCCCTTGTGGGGGAAGGTCGAGTTGTGCTGGAACACCGGCCTGCCCGTGACGTATCGCAGCAGGACCGCCGGCGGGATGATGACGAAGTCGGACTCGCACAGGGCGAGGTATCCTTCGTCATTGAGGAGGCTGAGCGTCAGGCAGGCGGTGGTCTTCGACATGGGCATGATCGTGCCCATGCAACTGTTGATGGTGAAGATCTCGGCCTGCTGCTGGCGCATCAGGTCTTTGAACAGTCCGTAGAGGATGAAGGCATTGACGATGAAGCCTTTCTCGGTCGACAGGGTAGTACCCGGCAAAGCGAGATAGCGCGTGGTCCAGGCCTCGGCGCGGGCGCGACAGGTCGGATCGGCGATGGCGCCTCGTATGCGGGCATCCACGTCCTTATAGGGTACGTCGACGATCTGGAATTTGTACTTGTCGGTCGCGACGGTGGGCGCTTCGGGCGCATACTTGCCCATCGCACCGCCCAGTGCGACGATCTTGGCCCCGACGAAGTTCCTCACGCCGAAGTACGATCGGAGCCGCCAGAGCAGCTCCTGGGGATCATCCACCACCACGTCATTGATGGTCAGCCGATCGGGTTGGGCCGAATCGACGGCAAGGATCTTCGTGCTCAGGGCCTCGTACCAGTAGTAGACCGGTCCGGATCGGTGTCGTATGAAGATGATGGCCCGCCCGTTTTTCGGGAAGCACGCCTGGAGCATCCTTCCGGACCCCGTCGCGGGGTAGATGATCACGACGTCGGCAGGATTGCTGTGCGCGGCGGCGGCTTCCTCGACGGTCTTGACCTTGATGACAGGCCGGATCTCCATGGGAAACGAGGCGCCGGCCTTGAGGGCGTTCAGCTCGCCGGCGATCCGATCGGCCTCCTGGGCGGCGGTCTGGTCGCTCTGCACCCCGCCCCACGATTTCCAGGAGGTCATCTCATGTTTTGTCGGCGTGGCGTAGGTCAGGATCGGCTGGATGCTCAGGGGCTTGCCGAGGGTCACCAGCGGCCGGTCGGGATTCCATTCATCGGGCGCCCAGGGGCGGTTCTCGGCGGCGGCTCCCGCGGCCGAGACCAGGCCCGCTCCGGCGATCATTCCGGTACCGGCGGCCAGAAACTCCCTCCGATTCATGCAATGACAGCACATAATGCGCTCCTGTTATGGCTCGGGCTCACCCAACCGTACCTGTCCTGCGATTATCGCGAACCGTCGCGACGGAGTCCACTCGCGCCGGTGCCGGAGGAGCCGAATGCATCCATCAGAAGGCAGCGGTGGGTTTGAACAGGGTCAGGGTTCCCGTGCCTCGGTTATAGGTCACGAGGTTCACCTCGTCGAGGGGATAGACCTCGGAGGCGGCATGCTGGGGGGCCAGGCCGCCGGGGAGCTCCCAGCACGTCCAGACGGCTGGGGGGCCGTCGCCAGTGAGGGACCAGCTCATCAGGCGGTCATCGGGTGCGTAGATGATATGCCGGCCCATCACGGCGAAAGAGGGGGCGACCACCGCCGGTGAATCGCCGGCCAGCGTGCGAAAGACTCCCGGATTGTCCAGGCGAATCGCCAGGGGTCTGACCAGTTCGGCCGAGCCCGCCGCCGGGTAGCCGTTTCCGCCGAAGGCGATCAGCTCGGTGCCACAGAGGCGGGCGTCCGAGACGATCATCGAACCGACGTCGCATCGCCACTTCGGCTTGCCGGTGTGCAGGTCCCATGCTTCGACGGCTGTGTCTTCCGTGTGAACGTACACGCTTTGGTCGTCGGCAACCCACTCGAAGGCCGGGGGCTGCTGGCGGGGCGAGGCCGCCCGGCACCAGAGCAGTCGGCCCTCGTCGGCCGAGAAGGCAGCGAAAACTTCACGGAATCGTTTGGGGCCGGTGGGTGACATGATGGAGGCGCGGGCAAGTATGACACTGCCTGCTCGACCCACGCGGACGCCGCCACGGCTTCGTTCGATGGGAAAGGGGATCTCCGCCCGCATTTTCAACAGGAGCTTCGGTGTGGTTACGTCGACCACGGCTACCGCCAGCCATCGCCGCGAGTCGGGTGAGCCTCGGCCCGAAAAGGCGGTTGCCACCAGTAGATTTGTTCCATCGGTGTTCATCGCCCGGGCGTCGTCCAGGGCGCGTGCCATTTCCGGGGGCAGGATGCTCGCCGCGACCGTGTGGTTCGGAGCCTTCTCGGGCGTTCCGAGCGGCCAGGGCAGGACGATGCCGTCGCCCGCCGTGGTGCCTGTCCAGGGCGGATGCACCACGTGCCATCGCCCGGCGAACTTCAGAATGCGGCACGATTCCTGATTCGCGGGCACGTCCCAGGGCAGTGCAAGCTCGTAGAGGACCTTGCCCGTCGCCATGTCGCGTTCGACCATGCGCAGCCGACGCGAGAAGCTCTCGCCGATGTGCTGGGCATCGACGCTCAGGATCCGCGATTCCTCCCGGACAATCGGGCTGACCAGGGTATCGGGAAGAAGCATGTATCCATGCCACTGGGCCTGCTGAGGCCGATGACTCAGCGGCACCATCCAGCATCGCTCCACGGGCAGTTCGAGAGGGGGTTTCGAGTCGGCGGGTCGGATCGGCCCCACACACCCACCGATCCCACTTGCCCACAGGATCCACACGATCAGTTGCCGACGTCCGTACATGCTGCCCTTTCCCTTTTGCTGCAGAGGGTGGAGTCACTTTCACGAATGGGTAGGGGGGCTCTCTGTGGCCGCCCCGGCCGATCCGCCTGACCTCCTATCGTGCCGCAAGCGTACCGTCGGCTTGACGTTCATGCCAGCGGCGAATAAAAGGACGGCAGTGAGGTACGTATGGGCAAGAAATCCCTGAAATTCGAACAGGCACTCGCCCGGCTGGAGGAAATTGTCTCTTCCATCGAGGCGGGCGATATCGGGCTCGAAGAATCCATCGAACGCTATCAGGAGGGGATGGGGCTGATCCGCCACTGCCGGACCGTGTTGTCGGAAGCGGAACTGCGGATTCAGAAGCTTCAGGCCGACTCCGAGGGACAACTCAAAGCAGAGCCGTTCGAGCCCGAAGCCGATTCTTCCGAGGGCGAGACCGCCTGACCTCCTGCCCCCTTGCCGAAGGACTCTTCAGATCTCTGTCGGATTCGTCCGAGTGCGGTGTCGCGAGCTACTTGTTCCAGGTTACCACTGCGATTTCGTAGACCTCGACCGACGGGACTGTGAATGCGACCATTCTTCCCTGCTTCTCGAATTTCACCGGAGCCTCTGCGGGGTGTTGCGGGCCGGCCAGCGTGACCGACTTGACCTGCTTGCCTTCCGGCAATCGAACGCGAATGGTGGCGTTCTTGGCCGGTCCGTCGGAACGGTAGTTGACCAGGTGAACCATTCGGCGATCGGGCTGTGCCGTGAGTTCGGCACACAGTCCCGGCTGGGCATCGATTGCCATGGACATATCGTTGTCGATGAGCTTGCGCACGGCATCGGTGGCGCCGCTGCGGTCGTCGATGCGGAGGACGGCGGCTCCGACGACGTCGCCCAGGCCCGCGCGTTCGCGAGGCAGCATCCATTCATCGTGTGTGGCCACGGGGCCGACCACCAGAACGTGCCCCCCCGACTTGGCGTAATCGACGATCTGAGCGATCTGTGCATCGGACAGCGCAACGCAGCCGACCAGCACCAGAACGCGATATCGCTTCAGGTCGGACAGTTGATGATCGTAGATGATCTGGAAGGGGATGCGATTGAGGATGAACGCCTGTTCGACCTCAGACGGCGGCGGGGCATCTTTCGGGTCGGTGTATGCCATCGACGGGAAATTGCGCAACACCGCCACGTCGGCGACCACCCCGGCGTTGCCCAGCAGATCTCTGCGTTTGTGGAAGAACCTGATGTAGGGTGCCAATTCCTTGGAGGCCGGATCCTTGCCGCCCGGGCGGATCGTGATCTTGCCATATTCAAACCAGCAGATGCAGCCCAGGCAGTCGAGATTGAACGCCATGGCCTCGGCCATTTCCAGCGGTGTTGTGGTATAGGCGAAGGCGATGTTGTCCATGCGCCTGGCCACTTTGTAGGTTCGGATGCGAGAGGCCAGCCGCCCCTGTTTGTAGCCGATCGCCCCGCCTTCGTCCCAGAAGGCCTCGCCGCCGCCGATCAGCCGGCCGTGGTCGACCGGAATATGGAAGCGGTCCTCCACTCCGCCGGGATTGCACTCCATGAGGATGTCCTTGCGGAGCGAGCGGGCGTAACGGTTTACGTCGAGGTATGAGTCTGCCAGCGATTGGCAGGTGAAGTCGATCCATGCCCTCCGGAGCGGCTTGTCGGGGGCCCCCGACATCACGGGCTTGACCTCGCTGAGATTCTTGACGCCCATCTTCTCCAACTGTTCGGACGTGAACTTCCGGCCCAGGTATTCGCGGAACCGCTGCGTCGAGCAGGTGTCCATTCCGGGTCCGATATGGTAGTTGTCGAGGTGAACCAGATCGGCGCGGATGTCCTCGATCGCGAATCGAACGAGTTGTTTGTGATAGGCGGCGGCTTCGGGATGGTTGCGGTTCCAGTAGTATCGATAGGTGGCCCCGCCGTAGGTCGTCGGTTCGCCTTTTTCGTTCAGGACGACCCATTCCTTGGCCTGGGGGGCCTCTTTGAACAGCAGTTCCCAACCCATGGTTCCGCTGGAGGTATAGACTCCCACCCGGAGCCCGGCATCGTGACACAGCTTGGTGAACCGCACGGCATCGGCCATGCTCTCGCGTTCGAACCCCATACCGAACGCCTTGTAGCAGTGGCCCATAATGAAGTTCACGCCCAGCGCCTTCAGTTCGTTGATCATCTCGGCGCTGTGTTCGCGATGATAGGCGGCCTTTTGTTCCGGCGTGGGTTCATAGCCCGGGCTGCCGTCGCGGCGAACGCGAAACGGCAGCGGCTCCCAACTGCCGGCCATCACGATTCCATCCTTGCTGACCCAGGCCGGACGTTGATCCAGTGGAAGGGTCAGGACCTCGGCAGCCGCATATTGCAGCGGAAACACAAGGCCAATCAGGATCAGCCACGAGAGGTTCTTCTGCCATCCTCGACATGCGTATCTCCGCTCATCGGAGGTTGAACGGCCGCGGGAAACGCCGGCGGATTTTCCAGCCGGGCACATCCCTTCGGGCCGGTCATGTGTCGAACGGGCTTGCCGTGCACTCTCAGGTGATGACATCCTCATAGAGACTCGTGCTCCGTTGAAACTGTAGCTCCCCTCTCATCGGTGACGGTCAGGAAGTATACAATGCTCTTGGCTGCGGGCAATTCGCAGCTGATCTTGCCCTCCCGGCACGTTACCGGAAGAGACTGCCACCGCCTCTCCTTCCAAACGCCCGTATCGGCCGTGTAATGCAGGGAGGCCTGTTTGATCGGGAATTCAGATCGGCAGGTCGTCGTCAGGTGGGTTCCATCGCGACGGACGGGGGCGAAGGTCGCCAGCGGTTTGCCGCCGTATAACACCGAGTCGACGAACAGGCCGATTTCCTTGGGTGCCCACCCCTCGCCGTGCCCGTGCGGCATCCGGACCGTCACACAGAGGGTTCGCGGCCCTCGCACCAGACGGTAGCTCTTCTGATAGCTGCCGAGAGGGTAGGCGAAGTCGTTGGTTCCATTCACAAACAGCGCCGGCATCCGACACCCGGGCAGGTACTGAGAGGGGTCGAACGTTCGGATCCAAAGGTCGCGTTCAGCAGCGGGCATGGCGTCCAGGGTGGTCTTCCATGCACTGTCTTCGTACAGGAATCCGCAGCCATACACGGGAACCGCCACCTTGAGCCGCTCATCCACGCCGGCCACGATACACGTCAGATAGCCGCCCCAGGATATTCCGGTGATCCCCACCCGTTTGGGGTCGACGTCGGAGAAGCTGGATATCAGAGAAACGGCCCGAATGACGTTGGCCACCGCGTGGTAAGGCCAGGCGGCCTTGATCCCACCCGAAATCGCCCGATACTTCGCCCCGTCGTCTTGTGGGGGGCCGCCGTCGGGCAACCGCTGGCCGTCAGGACCGCAGCCGCCCAGGTCCATCGCGATGGCGGCGTAACCGCGACGGGCCCAGAGTTCAGCCCATTCACGAAATGCCTTTCCGCCTCCGCCGTGGACCAATACCATCGCCGGCAGCTTCTCCGAGACCTTCGAAGGAACGGCGTAGTATGCGAACACTCGCGTGGGATGACCGTCGTAGGGCTCGCCGGTGTAGTAGAGCGATCGGAGAGAGCCTGTCTGATTGACCCAGGTGCATTCCGGCCGAGCTGCCAGGCTCGACAGGTCCCACGGACCGGTATTATGGATCTGGTCTGCGCCGCAGGTGGCCACCCATACGACGAGACATACCCACATCAAACCCCCGCACGCCTTCTTGTTCATGAATGACTCCCCACACCAAACTGCACGGAAGCAGAAATGTGTCCCATATTGTGATCGGGACGGGCAATTCTCTCAAGTACCCCTGTACGGACAGACATGAATGCGCTTGGGTTCCGCTTTCGGCCCTCGGTACACCGCGGCGGACAAGGACCCGAGCGCTGTGAATCATGGAGGCCCTTGTGCTTCACGGAGACTCGATGTTCGACCCGGTTGCCTGGGCCGACAGGGCAACCGGGATCGGCCACACGACCGCTATCCTCCTTGCCGTCGGAAGAACCACACCCCGGCCACCATGGAGATCCCCACAGGCCAACACAGCAGCATGACCTTGGCGAGTCGATCGACGGCCTCGTCGGGTTCGCCGGTCAGGAGGTTATGTCCCAGCAGGGCGAGGATCGCCCAGATTCCCAGCAGGAACATGATTGCCGCCATGACCGCCATGGGCGGGACGGCAAATTTGCGCCATATCGCCTCTGTTTTGGGCCTGGGGCGGACCATAGGCGGACGAGGCTCCGCCGAGGGGGGAGGCGGGGGCTCGTCGTCGCTGCAAGCGGGAGGCGGGGGAGGGGCCGCCTCTCCGGATGGTTCGTCTTCGACCAGTCTGGCCAACGCGTCGGCCGCGTCGTCCTGCGAGGCTTTCGGACTGTCTCCTCTGGCGTCGAGCATGGTTCGCCTTACCGACCGGGAGCCCACAAGTACATGAACGACGGGGTATTCGGCAGCACCAGCTCCGGCAGATTCACGTTGATCAGATTGACGGTGCTGGGCTGAGGCATCGGTGAGGCGGCGTAGATATTGGGTGTCCACCCCAGCGGGCGATGATACATGATCACCTTGACGGGTTTCGTGGTGCTCTTTTCCTTGGCCACGGCGATGGCATCGCGGACTTCGCCGACACGATCGACCAGACCGTTGCGGCGTGCCTCGCTGGCGGTGTACACCCGACCATCGGCCAGGGCCTTGATCTTCTCTTTGGTCAGCTTGGTGCGGCTTTCGGCTACGACGTCGAGGAACCGCTGGTAGTGGTTGTCGATGATGCCTTGAAAGACCTTGCGATCTTCTTCGCTCATCTCGCGGAAGGGCGACCCCGAATCCTTGAAGGGGCCTGTCTTGATGGTGTTGGTCTTGATGTAGAGTTTCTCGAGCGCCCCGTGGACGTCGAGCGTGATCATGATCACGCCGATACTGCCCGTAACGGTGGTGGGGTGTGCCACGATCTCATCGCAGGCGCAGGCAATGTAGTATCCGCCGCTGGCGGCCACATCGAGCATCATTGCCACCACCGGTTTTCCGGTCCGCTTCTTGAACGCCTTGATCTCTTCGTGCATCAGGTCGCTGGCGGTTACCGTTCCACCGGGGGTGTTGATCCGCAGGACCACGGCCTTGACGTGGGTGTCTTCGGCGGCGGCATTCAGCTTCTCGGTCAGGAACGACACGGGGTTCTCGCCCTCGCTGAACATCGACCGTTTGTAGTCGTTCATCAGCATGCCCGACACGTCGATCAGGGCGATCTTGTCCTTGAGCCAGCCGCCTTCGGTCAGCACCTGGCTCTCTTCGAGGGTCCTGTCGGCCGGAATAGGGGTGATCTTGTATCCACCCGGAGCACCGCATCCGCAGAGGACCAGGGTTCCGAGGGCAAGCAACACACCGAGTTTCTCTGCAATACGGCCGAGACGGATGCCTGAAGATTTCAAAGTCATATCTCCTGTTTCCCAGTAATGGAATTCCTACGATTCTACTGATCATGCCGTCAGCGTGGAAGGCAGGTGAGGGCAAGGTTGCAGGGGTGAGATGGTTCACGCGCCACGGGAAGATCGCGTTAGCCGCCGCTAGACTTGCAGCCGTGCCGTAATTTGCTCTGGGTTCTAGTGTATTCCTGAGGGGTCACACATTTTCCTGGCGACTTTCTGATGGATGAGTTGCTTCAGCCCAATTGTTGAGGTATATCCGTACTGTCAACTCTGCGGTCCGGTAATGAGCGGACCGGCGACCGGCTGGCAAAGCGAGGGCCAACCACAAGCCGGGTCAACTCAGCAAATCAATACGAGGGTCACGGGTGCGGTGTACCCCAATGGTGCACGGATGCCCTTTCAGATAGCCCGATCCGTCGGAGCGTTTCGCTCTGAGATCACGTCGATTGGGCAAAGCAGTCGCAGGAGGTATTTCTATTGACTACCCCGGCGCGATGCCTGCGGGCGCGGGTCCCGTGGGCGTCGCGCCCGTAGATGACCCAAGAAGCTTTCCCCTCCCTCCGGTCAACGATGGCTCAGGCGGCTTAATAACCGAATGAGCCATCTTGGCTTTTTACGCCGCCTATGGTCGCTTCTCGCTGATGCTGTTATCATGCACCCTCGACCATGAGCGCTCGATCACGTCGCTATCCTCGTCTTGCTTGTCATCTACGATCGTGCCTGAGGTATGGGCTGGGATTGGGCCTCATCGGGCTGATTCTCATTCCGTCTGCTCCCGTTCAATCGGCTACTGTCGAAGTCAAGCCCGATTCGATCGTGATCGGCAACGGCCTGATCAGCCGGTCGATGGTGTTGAAGGAGGGACGCTGCCAGACGGTGCGGCTCTCTCAGCCGGCGGCCAAGGTCCAACTCGATGTGACGGATCAGGGGCCCCACCTCCGTCTGCTGAACGGGCAGGAGGTTCCCGCCGGCAGTCTTCGGATCGCCGGCAACGTTGCGGTGACGCCGCCGAACGGGCAGGGTCCGCAGGTCAGCGTTACGGTTCCTGTGGCCTGCACGCAACCCGCCGTGGTCAAGGCGCAGCTTCGTTTCCAGGTCTCCGACGGGCAGAACTACATGTACAAGTGGTATGACGTCGACAGCTCCGAGCCGGTCGACGCCATCCAGGTGGAACAGCTTGCCGGAGGGTTCAAGGCCGAACTCGGCGGGCGCGGGCAGCCCGTCTTTGTCGACGGACGCTGGTTCGCGGGGCTCGAGCACCCGGCCGGTTATGCCGAGGGGGCCTCCGGGCAGCTTCGGTTGTATCACTTCCCCGGGCGCAAGGCCTTTGCCACGCAGCGCGCGGTCTGGGGAGTCGATGTTGAGGGCAACCTGGCCGACAGCTTCGAGGCCTATCTCAGCCAGGTTCGCATCAAGCCCAGAAGCCTGCTCCAGTACAACAGTTGGTACGACCTGCGAGAGACCGAACTGGCGGTGGAGACCCTGGCTCAGCGTTTCGAGGAGTTTCGCAAGGCCCTGCTGGCACCGTATGGTTTGCAGTTCGACGCGTTCGTGGCCGACGAGGGTTGGCAAGACCTTCAATCGATCTGGGATGTCAACCGCAAGATCCTGCCCCAGGGCTACAAGCCCCTGGCCGATCTGCTGGGCAAGGCCGGCACCCGGGTTGGGTTGTGGATGCCGCTGAACGGCGCCAACCTCGACATCGGCTGGGGAGCCAAGCAGGGGTATGAGAAGTCCGATCAGGGCGATTACTATTGCCTGGCGGCCGAGCGATACAACGCGGCGATCCGCAAGGCCACCGAGGTGCGGATTCGCGACGCGAACCTCCTGTATTACAAGCACGACTTGAACTGGTTCCGGTGCAGCGGCAAGGGGCATCAGCACCATCCGACGGCCCGGCACGGGGTCGAGGCGAATGTGGATGCCTGTCTGGGACTCCTCGACTACGAGCACAAACTGCAACCGGACATCTTCCTGAATATGACCAGTGGCGTATGGCTGAGCCCCTGGTGGCTCCTTCATGCCGAGGCGGTCTGGACGGGC
Organism: uncultured Planctomycetales bacterium; assembly: GCA_964446835.1. GTDB lineage: Bacteria > Planctomycetota > Phycisphaerae > UBA1845 > JAFGLZ01 > CAYUQT01. The sequence continues at coordinate 117,739 of CAYUQT010000009.1, forward strand.
GGCGGTGACTTCGGCTACGACAAGACCTATCCTCAGCTTTCCCCGCGAGAGTGGGAGATCAGCTTCCGCGATCAGCATCTGCATGAGCGATACCGGATCGAACGACAGCAGTGTCCGATCTCCGCATTGTCGATGTTGGGCATCATTCATGGGCGACGCAACCGGCTGGGGGGTCCGAACGAGACGATTGCACAGTGGAGCGACTATGTGGTGTGGTACTACGGGCGCGGCGTCATGCTCAAGGAACTCTACCTGACGCCGTCGCTGCTGAACGCCGAGGGGTGGGACGTGCTGGGTCGCGCGACGCGATGGGCGATTGCCAACACCCCCACGCTCAGCCACACGCGGATGATCGGTAACGAGCCTCGCAGCGGCGGCGTCTACGGGTTTGTCCACTGGTCCGAACAGAAAGGAATCGTCGTCTTGCGCAACCCGTCGCCGGCGGGGCAGGGATTCGATCTGACGCTCGCCGAGCGTCCTCGCAGAATGGGCAATCCCGCCCCCGCGTGGGACGTCGAGACCGTGTATCCTTATCACGAACTGCTGCCGGTGTCGCTTGCGGCGGACAAGCCCGTCAAGCTGCAGGTACCGGGCTGCTCCGTGATGGTCTGGGAACTGGCTCCGTCGTTGGTGCCCGAATCGCGTCCTCGCGGTACGAGGTTCCTCGACAGCGGACGAACCTGCCGGGCTCAGGACCTGGCACTGGCGGTGACGGTGACACCCGGGACCATCGGCGCGGGGCCCAAGCAGCCGCAACTGACGCTGAGTTTCACCCTGCCGCCCAAGCCGCTGCCCCGGGCCGACGTTCTGATCATCTCTCGCGGGGCCAGCGTGCCCACGATCGATCCGCCCACGTTGAACGACAAGCCGGCGGCCGCCGAGAAGGCCGACGGAGCGGGCTGGCAGATGCTTCGGATCGACTGCGGCTCGCTGGTCGGTCCCGTGAAGATCGTTGCTCCCATCGCTCAGCAGTCGGTTCCGTTCGTTTTTTCGCCGCCGACGCTTGAGGCCTATCTCCTGGCGGAATTGCCGCTGCCGGTTTCGTCGCCGGCGCCTCCTGCGACCACCTCGGCGCCGTCGACATCACAGGCCAGCCGACCGACGACCACGACGACGGCTGCCAGCCGGCCGGCATCAACTCAATCAAAGCCGGCGCCGTCAACGACTCGTGCCGCCACCACCGCGGTGGCGACGTTTGCGGCCGCCCCCAGCACGACCCGAGCGGTCGTTGCCTCGGCACCGGCCAGTCGTCCGACCATGGCACCCGATCGTCCTTTGCCGCGTCCCTATCGGGCCGATGTGGTTCGCCAGTCCTATTGTCTGATTCCTCCGACGCCACCCGGACCACCCTGGACCACCAGTGCCGTGATCAAGCCGGATGAGCTGGCCAAGATCAAGGCCGCTCGCCTCCGCGTGGAGCTTTACGATGTCGATGGCGGGGCGCTGGCCAACAAATTCATCCTCTTCAACGGTCAGCAGCTCTGTCAGATTCCGATCAGCAAGGGGCCGATCGGTGTCTGGCAACAGGAGATCCTCGATCTGCCCGCCGAATGGCTGAAACGCGTGGCGATGAACAACGAGGTTCAGTTCGCGAACGGACCTCGGGACCTCTTCAAGCTTCGGGGGGTTGCTCTGGCCGTTCAGACCGCCGACGGACGCTGGGTGACGTCGTCACTGAGTCCGCAGACCTATTCGTCGAGTCACAACTGGAGCTATGCGGAGGGAGAGATCTTCGAAGGCGATGCCTCGCCGAAGATCACGGTATCGTTCCAGGCTCCCAAGTGAGTGAGTCACGCCGTCGGCTTCGCAACGTTCGAGTCGTGTTGACCGGATCAGGGGAATCGCCGGGTGGTGGCCGGTCGCCGAGGTGTGGGATCGCATTTCCCAAGGACCTTCAGTTGTCGCCGCCGACATGGCCGATAGTAGTTGAAGCTTCGCGGACATCCGAGAATCCCATGGAGATCCTCCATGCTTGAGAGTTTCGACCTGAAGGCGCGAATGGACAAGACGACCTACAAGTCGCACATCGACAAGCTCACCCTTACACTGGGCGCCCTTCAGCGGCAGGCACGGGAGGCTCAATTGCCCATTGCGATCGTCCTGGAGGGGTGGGACGCTGCCGGCAAGGGCGACACGATCGCTCAGATCGCTACCGGTCTTGATCCGCGGGGATTCGCCTTCCATCGGATCGGGGCTCCCAATGAAGAAGAGGGGCTGAACCCCTTCCTGCGTCGATTCTGGCTTCGAACGCCGGCGCGAGGGCGGATCGCCGTGTTCGACAGTTCGTGGTATCGGCGGGTGATTTTCGAACCCATGGACGGCCAGTGCTCGGCTGCCGAGGCTCAGACGGCCCTGGCCGAGATCAACGAATTCGAGCGGCAACTCGTCGACGGTGGGACACTGGTCATCAAGTTCTGGCTTCATATCTCGCAGAAGGAACAGGATCGCCGTTTCCGCAAATGCCGGAAGGACCCGCACAGCGCCTGGAGGCTCGGCAAGGTGGAACGGCGCCGGCACGCGCGATATGACGACATGGCCGAGATCGTCAACGAGGTGCTCGAACGAACGAGCACGAGCTATGCTCCCTGGACCGTGGTCGAGGCCACCGACAAGCGGTATCGACGCGTCAAAGTCCTTCAGACGATCTGTCAGACGATCAGCGGAGTCCTGACGGCCAGGTCGGTACCGCCGGCCCAGCCCTCAGCCGCGCCGCTTCCGGCCGAGCCGATCGTTCGCGACACACTCAATGTGCCGAATGTCCTGGATCGTGTCGATCTGGGTGTGACCCTGAGTCCGACCGAGTACGAACGCCAGCTCAAGCCGCTTCAGGGGCAACTCCGCGAGTTGGAATTCAAGTGCTTCCTGAAGCGTCTGGGTGTTGTGATCGGTTTTGAAGGCTGGGATGCGGCAGGCAAGGGAGGGTGCATCCGCCGTCTCACCGAGCGACTGGATCCCCGCGGCTACACGGTCGTTCCGGTCGCCGCTCCGGCCGGCGAGGAATCGACGCACCACTACCTCTGGCGATTCTGGAGGAGCATTCCCAAGGCCGGTCACCTGGCGATTTTCGACCGGACGTGGTACGGACGCGTTCTGGTGGAGCGAGTGGAAGGGTTCTGCTCGCCGTCGGATTGGCATCGTTCGTATCAGGAGATCAATGAATTCGAACGGAGCCTGACGAATGCCGGCTGGGTGGTCGTGAAGTTCTGGCTTCATATCAGTCCGGAGGAGCAACTCCGGCGGTTCGAGCTTCGAAAGAACGACCCCAACAAGCAGTACAAACTGACCGACGAGGACTGGCGCAATCGGGCCAAGTGGGGGGTGTATCAGCAGGCGGTCGTGGACATGATTCAGAGAACCAGCACGACCTACGCTCCCTGGACCATTGTCGAGAGCAACTGCAAGCATCACGCCCGCATCAAGACGCTTCACACCGTGATCTCCGCGATTGAACGCGGCCTGAAGCGATGCGAGCAGGATTGAGTGAGAAGAACAGAGGCGCGGTATCGCATCGGCTCCGTCGATGCGTTTGGGGCCGGGGCGAATTGCATGCCGCCGGTTGAAGCTGACGGACTTCGGGGGTTACAGTAGCGGCCATGAAACACACACTGTCCTGCCTGGTTCGCAATCAGCAGGGGGTGCTCGCCAGGGTCAGCGAGGCCTTCTCGAGCAAAGGCATCAACATCGAGAGTCTGGCCGTCGGCGAAACGGAGGACACCAATGTCAGCCGGGCCACCATCGTGGTGATGGGCGACGAGCAGACCGTACTCGAGGCCGAGCGACAGTGCCGGTCGCTCGATGTCGTGATCCGCCTGGAAGACCTGGCGAGCGAGGAATTCTTCGCCCGCGAACTGCTGCTGCTGAAGGTTCGCATCCGGCCGGAGACCATTCCCCGACTGATGCAGATGGCGGAACTGTTTCAGGCCCGCGTGCTCGGACTGACCGACAAGACGATCACGCTGGAGCTCGCCGCCGACCATAAGGCCATCGACGGCCTGCTCAAGATGGTCCGTCCGATGGGGATCGTTTCACTGGCCCGAAGCGGTCAGATCGCCATCCCGGCCAGCGACGACGACGTCAAGGAGATGGCCGTTGAACCCGAGTCTCATCCGCACGTTTGGCGAACTGGTGGTCCGGGCGCGTCGTGATCCGCCCCCTCGCATGGTGGTTGCCTCGGCGGCCGAAGGGGCCGCCCTGACGGCCGCCGTCGAAGCGGCCCGTCAAGGGCTCGTTCGCCCCATTCTCATCGGTTCCAAACCGGACATCCGACGCATTGCCGAGGAGGAAGGGGTGGACATCGGCGGGATGGAGCTTGTCGAGGCCGAGGATTCCGTCTCGGCGGCCGTGACAGCGGTTCGGTTCATTCACGAAGGGCGGGCCGAGCTCCTCATGAAGGGTCTGGTCCGCACCAAGGATTTTCTTCGCGCGATCCTCAGTCATGAGTTCGGGTTGCGGGGTTCCGGTGCCATGAGCCATGTGGCGGTTTTCGAATCGCCGGATCGCTCGCGTCTCATGATGCTCACCGATTCGGGCATCAACATCCGTCCGCGGTTCAATCGCAAGATGGCCATCGTTCAGAATGCCCTGACGATGGCCCGCGTCCTGGGAATCGAAGAACCGAGAGTGGCGGTGATCGCCGCCGTCGAGACGGTGGAGTTGCCGACGATGCCGGCGACGCTGGATGCGGAATTGCTCCGGCGTATGGCTATGGCGGGGCGTTTCGGCCGGTGCATCTTGGACGGGCCGCTGTCGATGGACAACGCCCTCGACAGCCACACGGCCGACGTCAAGGGGCGGGTGAGTCCGGTGGCGGGTCAGGCGGACATTGTGGTCGTTCCGGATATCGAGACGGGCAACGCCGTCTACAAGACGATTCGTTATGTGGCCGGGCGGGATCTGGCCGGTGCCGTGGTGGGGGCGGTGGCTCCGGCGATCACAACCAGCCGGTCGGATTCACCCAGTACCAAGCTCTACAGCATTGCCCTGGGTGTCCTGATGAGCCAGACGGCCGAATCGTAGGCGCCTGCCGATCGGCGGCCGGAGACGGGCCTCATCTTGCAGATACGCTGTGTTCACCTGAGAAGGCCGGAGGACGCTCGATGGCCAAGACATCGCCTGGCACCCTGCCTGGGGTTCGATCCCTGTTGCTCGGCCTGCTGATCGGTGGGTGGGCGACGATCGCTCCCGTCGTGCGGGCGGCCGAGCCGTCTGGGCGGCTCTATGAGGGATTCGGCTCCCAGGACCGGCCCAGGATTCTCCGTCCGACGATCGGGCTGCCAACCGTCGTTCGCCCGGGCGATCGGTTGACCCTCTGGTTCGCAGCGGACCGGCTCGCAGCTTCGGAGGCGTGCAAGGCCACCCTGCGGCGAGGCGATTACACCATCAAGTTGACCCTTCGGCCATCGTCATCGGGGGGGGCATCGGGGCCGGGGCGCCCGTTTCTGGCGACTATTCCCAAGACAGTTGCCTGCCCTCTGTTGTACGACCTGAACGTCGAGTTGGGGTCGCATCGTCTGGTTGAGCACAATGCCGTCATGGTCGTTCCCGAATTCCGGGCCGACACCACCCTCGTGCAGATCACGGACCTTGAGATCAACGATCGGGACCCCGGCCCGGCGGATCGGCTGGTGCGGGCGATTCGCGAAATCAATCTGATCGCCCCCGATGTCGTTCTTGCCACCGGCGATCTGACCTATGACGGGCGTCCCCGGCAGTTCGATCAGCTTGTCGCCGGGTTGCGGCACCTGGAGGTGCCCGTCTTCACCGTCATCGGCAACGCCGATCATCATGGCGATGAGGCTGCCTACTTTCGAACGCTGACCGCCTTTCGCGACTATTCCGCCGATGTTGGCAGGCTGCATCTGACCACCTTCGACAGTGGGACGAACTACAAGGCCCGTCCCGGGCCTTACAATATTGCCACCGATAACGAGGGTACCGGCCTGACGGACGCTCAGATCGCCTGGATGGAGCAGGACCTGGGTCGGGCTGCCGGTGATTCGCTTCGGATCGTGGCGATGCACTTCCCGGCGGTCAGTCAGTTCGGCAACCGCGCTTCCATTCACTTCAACCGCGATCGCTTCAAGTCGTTGTGCGAGCGGTATCACGTGGCGTTGGTCTTCGGCGGCCACACGCACGTCAACTCGATCTTCGACCGCAACGAGAAGCTCTACGTTTCCGGTCCGTTGCCGACTCAGAGACCACTCTACGTTCAGACGGCCACGACGACCTCACGAGAACGGGCTCCGATCTTTCCTTATGTGTATCGCCTGGTGCGAATCGGCTCGCAGGGTGCGATCGATCTGACCTACGATGCCAACGGCGACGGTAGCCCCGACCCGATGTCCTGCATCCCGCTGGAACGTCTGGACGTACAATACGATCCGCCCAACGACGGAAAGGCCGAGCGAGTCACGGCCACGATCACCAACGGCTTGAATGTTCCGCTGCCGGCGGCACGCCTGGTCGTTCACGTTGCCGCCCGGGCGAACGCACGGCTTGGGGTTCAGGGTGGCCGGGTACTCGCCGAGGTGCCGGATGGCACATCGAGACGAGCCGTGGTTACGACCGATCTTGCCGCCCGTTCGAAACAGACCGTGAGCGTGTTCTGGACATCGTCGGGGCGTGAGGGTTCCTGAGTATTCGAGCCGGCGTACTCCCGGTCGGACCTCAACGGGCCGATCGGGCCTCCTCGGGGGTCATGGTGAGGGCGAATTCGGCGGCAGCCTTGATCATCGGATCGGTTTGGTTCTTCAGATTCGCCAGGAGACTCTCGATCGCCTTCTGATCGGAGCGGCTTTGCCCTTTCAGGGCGCGGCACAGGCCGAGCTGGTGGGTGGCCTCGATTCGCCACATCGGATCACTGTCTTTTGCCGCGATATTCAATAGATCGCCCACCTGGAGCCGGCCGGAGGCGCTGAGCTTGAAGACGGTCTCCCGGGCCTTTCGGTCGGTTGCCTCGATGACCTTGGCCAGGCTGTCGAGATAGGCGGTCACCTTCTCGGCCTTGGCCTTTTCGCCCCGGGCGTCGTAGATGTCCTTGAGTTGTTCGGCGGCCATCTGCTGAATCTGGAGGCCGATCTGGACCCCTCGCAGTCGGACCCGGTCTTCGGAAATGTGCCATCCGAAGAGCAGGACGGCCTTGCACGTCCGCTCGGCGTCTCGGGCATCGTGGTGTTTCTCACAGAGCTTGGCGTAGAGCAGGGCCGCCTTGGCCATTTCGGGAAATGCCACCAGGTGGAAGATCGGCGGCGAATCGGACTGCGCTGCTTCGGAGAGTTCAGCGTGGCTGGGCTTGACCGCCTGTGCCGGTGAGACATATTGGCTGAAGTAGCTCATCTGCTTCTTGGCGGTGCCGGACTGAAGGAATCGGCAGACTTTGTAGGGGAACTTCGCCGGCTGGATGCTCAGCTTCTGTTCGTCGGACATCTTGTTCAGTGCTGCGTACCGGTTCGAGTCGAGGTACTCGACGACGCCCTTGTTGTAGTCGTCGGCGGCCAGACCGGCGGCCTTGGGTTGGCCGACGATCTCCCACAGGGACGCCGGCTGTGCGATGCGATCCAGGCGTCCCGAGCCGGTGGTGGCCACCGTGGCGGGCGTCGACGAGCCCGACAAGGCCCAGATCAGGATCACGATCAGCAGGATCAGCACGACGCCCGCTGCAACAGCCCATCCGAGGTTGCGACTTATCACGATGACTGCTCCGCCGGGCCGAGGCACCCTTGCCCCATTCGATTTCACCTGCTTACGGCCACTGGAGATTACCGAATGTTCGCGTGTTGTAGAAGTACCGTCGAGCGCCGGACCAACTGCTGTACTCGCCCAGCCTGGGCTGATATCGCGTGAAATTGATCGCCCACCGGCGGCTGCTTCGGGCGCTGGCGTCAAACGCACCGAGCGGGATACTGACTTCGGTGGTCCAGGATCGCTCCTGGCGTGCCGCGGCTACCTTCACGTCCGCGGGCCAATACCGGCTGGTGCCCCATCCGGCACCGGTCAGCACCCCTCGCTCGACGATCGCCGCGCCGCTGGGACGAACCACCACATGATAGATATCAATCGGCTGTCCTGTTCCCGAGTTGGTCGGGTCGATCAGGATCTCCAAGAGATCCTCATCCGCCGGAAGAAGCCCGTCGTACCGGACCACGTTGCCCCCGATGCTTGCCAGCCGGTCGAGCTGATCCTCGCGACAATTGAAGGCGAAGTACAGTCGCTGAGAGTCCTGGCCGACGAACACTTGCGTGGGCATTCGGGCCCGCCCCGACGCACTGTTGCCGTCAGTGGCCGGATCTTGTCCGCCGACGAGGAGGAAGTCTCCCGCCGTGTTGCGGATGCCGGGTGGCCAATCGTTCAGATCACCATCGACCACGATGGGTTTCTCGATGGTTCGCGGGCTCACCTCGGCCAGTCTTGCGGTTACCTCGATTTTGCCGGATGTGCCCCCGTCGAATTCCAGAGGCACGGGAGCAATGCCAGATTCGTTGGTGCCGATCGAGGCTGCCCGGGCGACCAGGACCAGTTTCGATCGTCCCAGCGATGCCAGCGACTTGACGGCCAGATCGTCGGCAATAGCCTTCCAGCCCACGGGCAGCTTGCCGAACTTCAGGCGTCCCGTCAGCGGTGTGGGGCGTTCGTTGCGAATCATGACGTGGCATTCGATGTCGACCTGTCCCGCCGATGCCGCGTCGGATGTCGGACGGACTCGAACCCCTTCGCACACGACGCGTATGGCACACGCGGCCTCCACCAGGCGGCGCCACTCGACGGTCTGAACGAACTGCTCGAAGGACCCGGATGCCGACCCGCCGACCACCTGGGCCAGTCGGTCGGCCATCAGGCGGCGAGCCAGGTCCCACAGTTCGGGTTGATCGACCCACGCCCACTGGCAGCCGTCGGCAAAGTGGTCTTCATACGCGGCGGTTCCACCATAGCGGAACATCACCTTGGCCAGCGTATCGGCCAACTCGCCCTGGTTGTGTCGAACCAGCATCGCCAGGTATTCCAGGTCCTGAAGGCCCCTGCGAAGCTGCTTGAGCCGTACCGAGGCAATGGGACCCTTGATCTTGTACTGCTTGCCCGGATAGAGGAGCAGCCGGGCGTTCGTCGTGTTCAGCGTGCTGAGCGCGTCGCCTTGCCAGTCGTTGATGCTGGGAATCAGGATTCCGTCGATCGAATAGCGAAACGCCTCGTAGCCCAGGGCGATAGGGTCCACGGACGGGGCTCCCAGCCAGAGCGAGGGGGCAAACGGCGGCCGATCGACGGTGATCCACGTTGCGTGCCCGGCGGCCCGCTGTCGGGCCATGACGGTCGGATCAAAGAACTGTCCCGGCGGGGCCCAGATCGATACGCGCTCTGCCGCCGTCGGGTCGAATTCGTGCCCGAACCAGCCGTACGGCTTCATCGATTGAGGCACCATCCTGGACATCAGTCGAAGTCGCGGGTCGGCCTGATGGGCCTGCGAGCCAAAAGCGTTCACCGCTTCCGGCAGCTCGGGATAGGCCGTCTCGGGCGGCGCCGACCACACAAACGCGCGGTCCAGCCACCCCTTCTCGGCAAAGTGCGAGGCACACTGCTTGAGGTACTCCTGCACCGCATGAGCGTAGGCCGGCGACTGAGGGCCGCCGTAGCCGCCCGGGGGAGGGAACCCCAGGTTGGCGGGCATGGGCCAGGCAACCGCCCGGGTGCGATCCGACGCCGACGTGCTGCCAAGCACTCCGCCGGCGATCCGGTCGTAGTCGTCCCACGCCACCTTGAGTTGACCGGCCGCGTCCAGAGAGACCGTCGGATAGAACCCGGTCAGATAGGGAGAGCAGGAATGGGCGCGAAGCATCGCGAGGGTTTCATCGATGACCGCCTGAGCCTCCTGGGTGGAGGCCTCGCCCGGCGCCAACGTCGGGGGGACATATGGTGAGCCATCGCGTTCCATGTGGTATCGCAGGAGTGTGGGGATATGGATGCCCGTCAGCACGGGGATCTTCGGACGGCTCGGCAGGACAAACGGCAGCACATGGACCTGCAACTGGAGCGGTTCGATAACCACCCCGTTGTCGACGACCTGCACGTCGGCCTGATAGACGCCGGCCTCGACACCGGCCTCAATAGCCACATCCACCCACAGAGGCATGGTCACGCCCGATGGCAGATGAAACGGTTGTCCACCCTGGGGGGCATCCAATGGGACCAGGGCGTCGGGGTATCCCTTATCGAGCCTCTGGGCCTCGGGGCGGGTCATCAGCCATGAAGGCACTCGGCCGGCGCGGACGAAGAGCGGGCGGTAGATCCGTACGGTCTTGGGCGACAATTGGGTCTTGCCGTTGCTGAGCGGGCCCACCGTGACCGATACACGCTCCATCGGTGTCCCATCCGCTCGCAGAACGAGTTGACAGGCGACCGTCTCGTTGCGTGCCGCCCGGAGGAGGATTCGTCGGTTCAGGTGATTGTACAGGTCGGTCTGCTTGCGGATCGTTTCGTCGGATGAAACGTACTGCGAGGATCCGACAGCCCAGAAATCCAACCGCCCCGTGGACTTGGGTTCCACACAGCCCGCCAGGCACAGGGCAATCATCGCACAAACGCATCGGATCGGATATGTTCTTTGTGGTGACATGGAATCAGCCCTTGACAACCACGCCCCTGGAAAGGCCAACTACATTCTATGAAGCCCTCAGGATGCAAGCTAGTGGCGAGTTCGTTCGGACGGTCCGAATCTCCCATTCCGAGGCCACAGGGATTCGGTGGACCCGATGACCGAATTCGTCGTCACGGGGCCAGGATGGGGCGGCGACGGGTTCGCGGCATGACCCTGATCGAGATGGCCGTGGCCGTCTTGGTTTTGGGAATCGCCATATTCCTGTTGGCCGGTTTGGCACGCACCACACGCCAGGAGGCCAAGCGGCGGCTGGCCGTGCGGACCATTCAGGCCCTCGACGAGGCCCTGACGGTCTATCAGCATCGGTATGGCGGTCCGCCGCCGGGGCATGCCGACGGGGCATCGGACGAGGCGATTGCTGCCCTTCTGTCCTATGGTCCCAGCAGCGCGGTGCTGGACGGGCTGCCGGCCGTCCTGCGACGAATCACTCCCAAGGGCAAGACGCTGGTGGACCCGTGGGGCATGCCCTTTCGATATGTCACCCTAAGCAACAACCAGATCGCTTTGCGGGCGCGGGTGGCGAGCAATAGCGGGCGACCGATCTTCGATTCCGCCGGCCCGGATCGAGTGTTCGAAGCCCCCGGTGCCAAAGTCGAGGGCATCGATCTCTGGGGGGAGGAGTGCCTGATCGAACGGGACCTGGATACCACATCCCGTCCTACATCCCGTCCGCCGTCTCGCCGGCCCTGAACCGATTGTTGGCCGGACATCCTACGGAGACGGTTCAGACCCACTGAGGCGTTCACGGAGGATCGCCATCACCTGCGAGGGGTTCTCCGCACGATCGATGAACCGTGCTGCCTCCGGAAACCGGGCGCCGATCGTGTCGATCAGGGGCTTCCAGTAGTCGCCCAGCAGGACGATGGGGCGTTTCGGAATGAACTTCTTGTTCATCATCTCCCACACGCAGGCCAGTTCCAGCAGTGTCCCCGTTGAGCCGATCAGGACGACGTAGCCGTCGCCCAGCTCCACCAGTTTGGTCAGCCGCTGATTCAGATTGTCGGTGTGGATCTCGTTCCGGACCCACGAACTGACCCCGCGGCGGCCAAACGCCTTGCACGTGACGCCGATCGTCTCGGCCTTGTCGCCGCTGGCTTCCACGGCGCCTCGGCAGCCGGCCTCCATGGTTCCACCGTAACCGCCGTTGCAGATGACCCATCCCTCTTCAGCGATCGCCGCACCCAATGCCCGGGCCGAGTCGTATAAGGCCTCGCCGGGTTTTCCCTTGGAATCTCCGAACACGACAACCGTTCTCTTTCGTTGCATTCAGGACCTCACCGTGCGATTTGCCTCGAGGTGGGCGCCGGAAAGCGAAGGGGGGGCCGTCCGACGGATTCGCCACCCGATGGCCACTGCCAGAAACAGCAGGGCCCACAGGTTCATGCCTACAGCTCGGCCCAGGTGTGTGCCGCCCAGGGCACACCCCAGAACCCAGATGCCGACCGCCACATAGGCCAGCTTGGATTGCACACCCATTTGTGTTCGGCGCCACTCGTGGCCCAGGAATATGGCCAGGGCCGGATACGCCCAGACGAAATGGTACCACCTCAGGACCGGCATGAGGCACAGCATGACGACCAGGAAGAGCGCCCATTCCATCCGCAGGTGAGACGGGGTCAGAAGGCGGGCCGGGCGCCGGCACAGCCAGAGCAGCGCCGCGAGGATGACCAGCGTGATTCCCTGGCTGATGCGCAGGACGACCAGCGGCGAAAGATCGACGACGTTCGCATAGGCTTCCGGTTCCGTGCGATACGCCAGACGGGGCTCCTCTTCGAACCGCCGTCCGTAGTTCGTGTGGTGCAGCAGTCGACAGAGGGTCACGGCCATCCCGTTGTTTCGCTCGTCCACATTGTTTTCGGTCATGATGAGATATCGCGCACCGCTTCGCTGGACGGCATCGTGATACCACCGTTGGTACTCCGAGACGGCGATGGAGGGTCCGAAGATGATGACGTCGGCCACCGGTCCGAACAGTACGATCGTGGCCACGGCGGCGGTCAGCAATCGCCATTGCCGTTTCAGTGCGAACCAGAGTAGAAGGAACGTCGGTGTCACCTTCATCAGGACGGCCATGCCCATCAGCAATCCACCCGAAACGTGCCGGCCCCTCTGCCACGCCACGAAGGCACCCACCAACAGGCACAGCACCATCAGATTGATCTGGTTCAGGCGGAAGTCCACCATCCAGAAGACGATCATGAGAAGGACGGGCAGGAATTGGGAATAGGGCCATTCCTCGGGTGGTGTTTCGCTCAGTTCCCGGCCCACCCATCGCATGCTGAGCACGCTGGCGATCAGATTCATCAGTACCCAGCAGAAGCCGGCGACATGCCATCTCGTCAATCCCAGTGGGGAGCAGACGCGATGAATGAAGGGCAGATACCACCGCAGCCAGTCTCTGCGCGGGTTGACGGGGTCCTGAACGCGCCACTTGCGGGGGCTGTCGGGCAGGTCTTCGCCGCGACTGATGGCCCCGGTGGTCAGAAGCACCTTGCCGTCTTCGTAGAAGTACTCGAAATCGGGTGTTCCGTAGCGGATGTGAACGATGCCGGTTCGCGCGGCCAATGCCAGCAGTCCAAACTCCACGATCAGGATGACGGTGCGGGCTTGCCGCGACGAGACGTACATAGGTTACGAATTGTAGAGGAGAGTGGACTCGCCGGAAATGCCGAAAGGGTCGTGCCCGAGTCCGGGATGGATGTGGTGGCGACCGTGGCTGTCCGACAGACGGCTTCCGAACGGCATGTCAGACCCGTTCTGTCCTCTTTTCCCAGGTCTGGGTGGGGTTGTTGGGCCCGATAATTTGATTTCCGGCTGCGGTCTAAGCCTGAGCCCGACCGATATAGGTATGTGAGAGCGAGGGTGCTTTGCGCCCATGTTGATGTTCGGGTCAGGAGCCTCAGGTCACCGGCGGGAGCTGCCGTGAGTGAGGCGACGGCGCTGTCGCGTCGCCGGCTCAGGCGGTTTCCGGTGGAATGTCGGGGGGCGTCGTTCCCAGACCGACTTGGATCCTCGTCTGACCCGTTGAGGCAGCGGTCAACCGGGACCCTGTCCGGGCAGTTCTTTGAGGACACCCAACCATGAAATCTCTCATGTGCATTGTGGGATCGGTCGCACTGATCTTCTGGACCGTGGGATGTAATGAGCCGTCGCCGCGGCTGAACGCACCGCCTCAGGGCACGGCCGAATACACCAGCACGCTTCAGGATTCCTTCGTGTACATGGTCGACAACGCCATGTTGGAAGACCTGTCGATGACGGACATCCATTTCGTGCCGCACACGTCGGAACTGAACGGGACGGGTGCTCGCCGTCTGGACCGCTACGCCAAGCTTCTGACCGTCTACGGCGGGTCCATCCGCTATGCCTCGTACTCTTCCGATGAGCGTCTGGTGGAACAGCGGATGGCGAGCGTGCGGGATTACCTGGCCACTACGGGCATCGATCGCGACCGGATCAAGGTGTCCAAAGATCTGCCGGGAGGCGTGGGGATGACGGCTCGGGAGGCGATTGTTGCCCGAAATGCCACCAGTGCAAGCGAGAAGGGCGGCAAGGGTGGTAAGAAGGGTTCGTCGCAGGTGCCGGTCGGTGGTGGGATGGCGCTTGGAGGTCAGTAGGATGAAAGCCAGGCAGCTCGGAATATGCCTGTCCGCACTGATAGCTGCATGGGGCTGTCAGGGATCGTGGAACGAGGGCAAGGTCGCGCAGCTTCGGTCTGACAAGGGCAGTCATGCAAAGCCCGACATCGAACAGGCCGAGCCGGAACCCGATCCCAAGATTCTTCCCGAGACGTTTCACCAGGCGGGCATGCTGGCCGAAGCCCGGGGCGATCTGTCTGCGGCAGTCGCGTTGTATCGCAAGTCCGTTGCCCTCAGCCATGATTATGTCGAAGGCCATAGCAGTCTGGGATTGATCCTGAACAGGGCCGGACAATACAAAGAAGCCCAGGCGTCGCTTCAGAAGGCTGTCGAACTGGCGCCGGACAAGGCGTATCTCAGAAACAACCTGGCATTCTGCTACATCTATCAGGAACGGTGGACCGACGCCGAAATCGAGCTGCGTCGAGCCCTGGAATTGCGGAAGGACTTCACCCGAGCACGGATCAACCTGGCGATGGTGCTGGCCCAGATGGGGCGATATGGCGAATCCCTGGATCAGTTTCTCGTCGTGCTGCCCCCGACCAGCGCCCACTACAACCTGGGTCTGCTTCACGAATCCGCTCGCCGCTACGATCTGGCCAGAGAATCTTTCGTCAAGGCGCTGAATCTGGACCCGAAATTCACCTCTGCGGTTGAAGGACTCAGACGGGTAGCCCGGACGACGGGAGTGTCGGCGGACGATTCTCGAACGGCCTCCTCGGGAACCGGCGTTCGAGCCAATCAGAGCGTCTCTCTGAGGGAACTTACGGAGGCCGAACCGGCGTCGGCTGTTGTCGAGCCCACACGAGACGGCTCGCCTGCGACCGACGATCGACCGGCGGGGCTTCAGGATGAACCTTGCGGGCCACCGACCCCGGCCAGCCTCCTTCGCCCCATGAGTCGAACGACCGATCGCGTGAGGCCCCTCCAGGCGGTCAGCCAGGGATGGGTGCCCTCACGAAAAGGCGCAGAGGAAGCTCCCCCCATCGTTCGTCCCAATCCCATGGGACGAATCCCGACCCTCAGTCGGTCGGATGAGGAGAGTTCCGTCAGATAGAACTTGCCTTTCGGAACCGATCACTCGCGGACATGTGATCTCCGGCTCGGATCAGCCGCGTCTTCCGGGTGTCCCATCATCCGGATCAGCCGCCCGTACAGAGGCGGGCTGTGGCGGTCAACCGACGGAGGCTCGTATGGGTTCCCAGTTCTCCATCCGTCGTACGAGTGTCGAGTTCACACCATCAAACTGTACTTCAGCCGGGACTTTACGCTGTCACGTCCAGATTCTGGCCCACCGGGTTTGCCGGCTCCCTTGGAGCTTCGGGCGTCTGGGAATTCGGCTCTGAGCGTCCTTGCGTTTCCGTCCGTCGACGGTCCGCCTCTGTCAAGGTGGATTGCATCGACTGGACCGCAGAACGCAGAAGCGTCACGACGGCCTGCCCGGAATTGAGCATGGCCCCCGAGGCGCCCGTGAAGGCTCCGCGAGCCGCCGGATCAAACCACGACTGGACCTTTGCCTGGAGGGGTGTCCCGGCCACGGATACTAGGCCGGTCATTGCTTCTTTCCCCTTCTAATGTTATGGCGAAGGACACAAGCCAATACATCAAGTACGATATCAAATGCGCCGTGTCAAATGGGGTAGCTAACTTGAGGGAGACCTGACCTGGGACCGTCGGGATTCGATTCGCTTCCGGGGGGCCTTCTGCCCTTGGGGCAACGCGCCCGGGCTTTGGCTTCGACGGTTCCTCAGGGGGTGTGGCCGTGTCTCAAGGATTTGCCGCTGCTGTGGTTACCCGCCGGCCTGCGGTCTGCTATACTCCGCCGCTATGAGCCAACGTGTTCCTGTGGCGATTGTCCGGCGATCGTTAGACATTGAGCTGGATCCCCTCGACGCCATGCGGCGGCTCTGCCGCAGGGCAAGCCCCCTCTTCCTGGACAGTGCGGCATCCCACTCGGATTTCGGGCGGTATACCGTGCTGATGTGCGAGCCCACGGGGCTTCTGTGTACCCGGACCGCCGGCGGCACGCTCATCGATTTCGGCGGCAGCCGGCGCATTCTGGAGGAGGGCCCTTTCGCCGCACTGGCACCGGGCTTTCGCCCGTTTCAGGTCGTTGAGAAACCCGACGACGTCCCCTGTATGGTCGGCTGGGCGGGTTATCTGGGCTACGAGGTCGGGCGCTTCATCGAACGGCTGCCGCAGACCACCAAGGCGGATATTCGGTTGCCCGTCGTCCGACTGGGTTTCTATGACACTTCCGCCGTCTACGATCATCGGACAAAGCGGTGGACCCTGGTTGCCGTCGATCTGCACCACGGCTATCCGCCGCCGTTCAACCGTGTGGTTCAGGGACGGCTGGATGTACTCGAGAGCTACCTGCGCGCTGAGGAGGCCGCCCGCCCCGTCGAGCCGATGCACGTCAGCGGCAAGCCTCGCTGGAACATGACCCGGCCCGACTATCTGCGGAAGGTCCAGCGGGCCATCGACTATATTGCCGCCGGTGACATCTTCCAGGTGAACCTCACGCGGCGGCTGAGCCTGTCCGTATCGGGACATGCCTGGGACCTCTACGAGCGGCTGCGACGGTCCAATCCGGCGTGCTACGCCGCGTATATGGCGTGGCACGAGGGCAAGGCCAAGCCTTCGGCACCGCCGACACACGCAGTCTTGAGCAGCTCGCCGGAACTGTTCGTCGAGGTTCATGATCGCCGCGTGATCACGAAGCCGATCAAGGGAACGCGCCCCCGCGGCTCCAACCCGGCAGACGACGAGCGTCTCCGACAGGAACTCATCGACAGCCCGAAGGACCGGGCGGAACTGAACATGATCGTCGATCTCGAACGCAACGATCTGGGCAGGGTCTGTCGGTATGGTTCCGTCCGAGTGGTCGAGCCGCGAAGCATCGAGGGGTATCCGACGGTCTGGCATTCGGTTGCCACGGTGGAAGGCATACTGCACGAGCGATACGATGCGATCGATCTGCTGAAGGCCACGCTGCCCGGCGGGTCGATCACCGGGGCCCCGAAGGTTCGCGCCATGGAGATCATCGACGAACTCGAGCCGACTCAGCGCAGCGTCTACACCGGAGCCATCGGCATCCTGGGCATGGACGGAAC
The DNA here is from genome assembly GCA_964446835.1 of uncultured Planctomycetales bacterium. Taxonomy (GTDB): domain Bacteria; phylum Planctomycetota; class Phycisphaerae; order UBA1845; family JAFGLZ01; genus CAYUQT01. The sequence goes on from CAYUQT010000009.1 coordinate 135,138, forward strand.
CGTGGTGTTCAACCTCGCCATCCGCACGATTCTGGTGGACGGTACGACGGCTCACATGCAGACCGGCGGCGGTATCGTTGCCGATTCCGACCCCCAGAGCGAGTATCAGGAAACGATCGACAAGGCGCGAGGCATGCTGCGGGCGCTGGAGATCGAAGGAAGCCTTGACCTCTGATGCCGTATCCGGCGGCGCACGGCACCGGCAGGATCGGCCGAACCGCCGCCTCCAAATCTCGGAGGCCTTGCGGAGACTCGTGCCCCCGAAATCGTCCGAAACATCACCGTCGCCACCGGATCTGAGGGACCTGACCGTGGGCAAGATCGTCTATCTGAACGAACAGTTCGTGCAGGAGGATCAGGCAACGATCGGAATCTTCGACGCCGGCCTGTTGCACGGGGCCGGACTGTTCGAGACGCTCCGGGCGTACAACGGCGTACCCTTCAGACCGACCGAGCATGTTGCCCGGTTGGCGGCCTCGGGCGAGTGCCTGGCGATGTTCTCGCTCGGTGAACCGGCCCAGGCATCGCTGGTTCAGGCCCTGATCGAGTTGCCGAGACGAAACGGACAGTCGAATGCCCGCGTGCGGCTCACCCTCACCCCGGGCGACATCCGCCAGGCCTCGAAACCGACGGTCTTCGCGACCTCCGACCCGCTCACCCCTTATCCGGCCGAATGGTATGAGAAGGGGGTGACGGTGCTGCTGAGCGTTCACAAGCAGTCGCGGCTCGACCCGACCTGTGGCTTCAAGACGCTGAGCTACCTGCCTCGCCTGATATCGCTTCGCGAAGCTCAGTTCCGCAAGTGTTCAGAGGCAATCTGGTTCACACAAGAGAACCTCCTGGCCGAGGGGGCCATCAGCAACGTCTTCGTCGTCAAGGAGCAGGTGGTCAAGACCCCGCCGATCGATACGCCCGTCCTGCCGGGCATCACACGCAGGATCCTGCTGGAACTGGCGCCCGCCGACGGAATCGGCATCCGGGAGACGCCGCTGACGATTCACGATCTGCTCGACGCCGACGAGGTCTTTCTGACCAACAGCATCATGGAGGTCCTGCCCGTGACGCACGTCGAACGGCGGCCGATCGGCAGCGAGAAGCCCGGCCCCATCACGCAGCGGCTGGCGCAACTCTATAAGAATCAGGTGGCCAAGGAGTGTTCGACAGATGACAGGCAAGACGCGCCGGTTCAGAATCCATGAGGCGGTCGAGGCATTGCAGACCATCGCCGATCCCGCTCTCGCCCAGGAGTGGGACAACGTCGGCCTGCTTGCCGGGGACGCCCAGGCGATGTGCAAGGGGGCCCTCCTGTGTGTCGACATGACCTCGGCCGTGATCGATGAGGCCGTCTCCCGCCGCGCGAATCTGATCGTCGCGTATCACCCCCCGCTGTTCAGGCCGGTCAAACGGCTGCTCGCCGCCGGGCGGGATTCCGAGGCGATGGTTCTTCGGGCGCTGCAACGCGGTCTGAACATTCATGCGATGCACACGGCCCTCGATGCGGCGGAAGGGGGCACGAACGACGTGCTGGCCGGGTTCTGTGGCCTGCGGGACCTGGAAGCCTTTGAGGATGTGCCCGCCGAGGCTGCCGGAATGAAGATCGTCGTGTTTGTTCCACCCAACGAGGTCGATCGCGTGGCCGAGGCAATGTTCGCGGCCGGCGCAGGGCGGATCGGTCAGTATGAGAAATGCAGCTTCCGGCTGCGAGGAACGGGCACCTTCTTCGGCACCGAAGGGACGGACCCGGCCGTCGGCCAGCGAGGGCGGCTGGAGCAGGTCGACGAGGTCCGGCTCGAAGCGGTGGTGGCGCCCGATGCGGTCTCGGGTGTGCTCGATGCCATTCGACGGTCGCACTCGTACGAGGAACCGGCCATCGACGTCTATCCCCTCCGGCCTTCTCGGATGCGGCGCGGAATTGGTCGGATCGGTGCCCTGGCTCGTCCGATGACGCTCGCTGGGCTGGCACGACGATTGGCCCGGGCAGTGGGGGCGTCTCAGGTCCGCCTGATCGGTCGGGGAGGCATGGCCGTTCGGCGGGTTGCCGTCTGTGCCGGTTCGGCCGGACGGCTGCTGCCGTATGCCGGGAAGCTCGCTGCGTGCGACGCCCTCATCACCGGCGAGGTCAGCCATCATGATGCCTTGTACTGGAGCCGGTATGCCCCGCAAGGGAAACCGACGTTCGGCGCGATCGCCCTGGGGCATTGGCACAGTGAGCGTCCCGTGCTGTCGGCTGTGGCTCAGAGGCTCAAAGCGATGCTGCCGGCCCTTGGCGTCTGGGTCAGCGATCGCGATCGGGATCCGTTCGAAGCCTCCTAACCGACGGCGTGTCGTTGGTCTCTCGGTCGAACCTGGGTGGAAGCACCTTGAAAGGAGCGGCGTGATGAACCGTCGTGGATTCATTCAGGCGATCGCATCGGGAGCCCTTGGATCGGCTCTGCCTGCCGGGCGGTTGATGGGGGCCTCAGCCAAACAGGCTGCCGGCCGTGAATTCTCCCGCAGAGGCATCGTGCTGTGTGCCCGCGATCTGGAACAGCCGGACTGGCCGATGCTGTTCAAGCAGGCCGATCTGAATGTCCTGGGCATCCATCTGATGACGGTCGCTCAGTTCGCCGAGTACGCGGCCTCGCCTCACGGGGCGGGCGTTTTGCGGCAGTTCGAGCAGGCAGGCGTGGCCATCGAGTTCGAACATCACGTCATGAGCGAACTGCTGCCTCGCGAACTCTTCTCGCAAGCTCCGGAGATGTTCCGCATGGACGAGAAGGGGCAGCGGATCAAACAGTGGAACTTCTGTTGCTCGTGCGATCAGGCGATTACGACCATCCGACGGAATGCCGAGCAGATGGCGCGACGATTGCCCATGCGAACGGGCCATTACTTCTTCTGGCCCGATGACGGGGCCGTCTGGTGCAAGTGCCCCAAGTGCCGCGACCTGACCGAGTCGGATCAGAATCTGATCATGGCCAACACGGTGCTCGAAGGTGTTCGTCGTTTCGATCCGAAGGCAACGGCCTGCTGTCTGGCCTATGCCCAGACGCTGCCGGTGCCCCGCAACGTCCGCCCGCTGGAGGGGGTCTTCCTGGAATTCGCGCCGATCCATCGGTCCTTCGAGCATCCGATCAACAGCCCGAAATGTGCCGACAACGTCAAGCATCTGCGGGTGCTGGAAGGACTGCTCGCGTTCTTCGGCACCAAAGGTTCCCAGGTCCTGGAGTACTGGCTTGACGCCTCGCGTTTCAGCGGCTGGAAGCGTCCGAGCAAACGGATTCCGGACCTGACGCCTTGCCTGGATGCCGACATGGATTTCTACAGAGGCTGCGGATTCGAGTCGGTCACGACCTTCGGTGTCTACCTCGACCCGGACTACTGGCGGATGTACGGCTTGCCACCGATCGCCGAGTATGGCCGAGCCGCCCGGGGTTCGGGTCCCGCCAAGCGAGCGTAGACACCCGTACTCTTCGGCACCAATGGCTGTCTGGGTGCCTCCCAGCAAAGCGGGTATCTCCGTCACAGCCCACTCCGGGTACGACGATTTAGTTATTGGAACCAAACCCCGTCTTTTGTGTTGATCATTCGCAACATGGGTGATCTCGAAGACAACACGATGTTAAGCTCTGTCCGTAAAAGACTTATAATTGACACGGACGCCAGGGGCCCAGCCATGTGGTCGGCTCACATCAAGCCCTCACAGACGGAAAGATTGAACGTGCAGGGGATTCAGACCTAAGATCATTCTTCTCAATGAGTTACTAATCGCCACCCCCTCCCCAAGCGTCATGGGTGGCCCGGTTGCCTCCTTAGGGGCGGAGCGATGCTCCGCGAGAGTAGGGTTGGCGCAGCCGAGGACGCCGCCCAACCGACTCTCGGGTTGCATGGGGAATGAAGCATGAACCAGGTCCAATCTATTGGAGCGGGAATGACCCCCCAGGTCACCACACCCCCCGCGAGTGTTCAATCAACGAATCCTTCGGCCGGTGCGAGTGGGACGGCAGGGGCTCAGAGTATTGTTAATCAATTAACAGTATCGAGTTCCCAGCAGTCGATGGCGATCTCGATCGCGTCGAACGTTCAGAGCATGGTGGCTCAGTTTGCGCCGACCATGGCTTCGGAGGACATCCTTCGAACGCTGATCATCCTCATGCTCCTCCAAGAGCTCTTGCGTCAGCAGAGCGGCGGGGGGCAGCAGGACAGCAATCAAATGCTTGGAGCGCTCGCAGGGGGCCTTGGCCAGGGTGGGATGTCTCTGGTCATGACCGACGAGAGCTACAGCGCCTCGTTTTCGATGGAGTCAACGAGTCTTGAGCTGACGGCCAGTCAGGCCTATCAGGGCCCGTCGTCCGTGGCCATGAACGGTGCGACTACGGGGTTGGACATCGTTCAGCCCACGGATACGGGGGCCCCGATGAACGCCGGTGACGGCGGGCACCAGTTGGACATCGTCGCCTGATGCCCAGTTGCCGATTCCCAGGCGCAGGTTCGAGAACGCGGAATGGCGAGGGAGGCCTCTTGGGGAGCGATCGTTCCGCGTTTCTCCTTGCGCCGCAAGTTGATACACCCGCAATTTCCTAATGCTGCTAATATATTAACACATACGCCAGCGCTGATACGCTGGGTCTGCTGTCAAAGACAAAGAGCCGCCGCTCTCCACAATGTGTCCGAGCGGCGGCCCCTTGTGACGTTTCAGTTTGTGATTTGTACTACTTCTTTGCTTCCTGTCCCACCGCCCAGAGGGCTCCTCGGAGGAGCGTCGTCTGGAACATGGGGTTCTCGCACGCCTTCGGATCGTGGCCCAGGGCCGAATAGAAGATGCGGCCCTTGCCCCAGGGCTTGGTCCAGAGCACCGGCATTGTCTTGCCCTTCCAGAGTCCGTTGGCCAGCACCGTCACGCGGGCGTCATAGTCGAGGATGTATTGCTCGTCGGTCGCCACGAACTCGGTGATGCCCTTGGTGATCGGGCTCTCGATCTCGGTCACCTGCACCTGGTAGGAACGATAGGCCGGGTGGGTGATGAAGAACCCACCGACAAACGCCCGATACATCGGATCATCGCGGAAGGAATCGGCCCCCGAGTGGAACGTCACAAAACCCTTGCCCGAGGCGATGTGATTGAGCAACCCCTGTCGCTGCTCCTCCTTGATCGCCCCAACGGTCCAGTAGAACACGATCAGATCGAATGGGGCGATCCGATCGGCCTTCAAGGCATCGAGATCACCGTCGACGCGGGTGAGGTCGAACTTCTCCGTCTTCTTGAGGAAGCCCTCGACCACATCGCCGATGCCCTTGGCATTGTGGATCTCACCGCCGACCAGCAACAGCGTCTTAATCTTGGCCTCCTGGGCCTGTGCCGTCGGGAGACACAGACCGGCCACGCATGTCAGTGCGGTCACGACCAGTAGGGTGTTCAAGTAACGACCTGACCTCATGGGCTGCTCCTTTCAAGCAACGTGTCCAAGACTGCCTGCAACGGACTACTGCGAAGCGGTATTACAACAAGGGTTCGACCCGGCCGCAAGACGCTAATGGCCGCCTGTCGATGCACAGGGCGGCGTTCGGAGACTCGCTGAGACCTAAGACACTCTCCGGATCCGCCCGGAAACAGGAGCCCTTGTCCGTCGTGCCGAACGGGGGATCCGCTTCCAGCGCAACAGGTTTGCGCCGGCTCCTAAACCCAGCAGGGGCTGCCTCGCGTATCGTTCGGGCAGACGAATATGTTTAATCTTCGTCCGGTAAACTGCTTGACGGTATCAGCCGAAGAAGTATAGTGAAAGGTGATATTATGTCCTCTCCGGCCGTGGGTCGGACGGACCAAACGAACCGGCGAAAGCCGTACAAACAGCAGCACAGACCGATGACGCGTGAAACAGCATAATCCTGGGGCGGGCCGACGAGGCCTATACGCCCATTGCTGATGTCGCGCGAAGTGGGTTTCTGTGCGTTTTTTTTATCAGATCATGCCTCAAGTCACTCTTCCAGACGGTGCCGTACTTACGATGGACTCCGGATCGACGGTGAAGGACGTGGCCGCCCGGATCGGCCAGCGTCTGGCGCAGGCGGCCATTGGCGCCAAGATTACGACAGACTCCGAGAAGGATCGGATTGTTGAGGTCGGTCATCCGATCACCGGGGACTGCAAGATCAAGATCATCACACTGAATGCGGATGACCGCGACAGCCTGGACATCCTGCGTCACAGTTGCGCGCACGTGATGGCCGAGGCGATCCTGCAGCTCTGGCCGGAGGCGAAACTCGTTTACGGACCGTCCGTGGAAGACGGGTTCTATTACGATATCGACCTCGATCGGCCCGTTTCGCCGGAGGACTTTCCGCAGATCGAAGAACGAATGGCGGCGATCGTCAAGAAGGACTCCCCGTTCGTTCGCTATGAAATGCCGCGGGCGGAGGCGATGACCAAGCTTCGCGCTGAGGGCAACCGCTACAAGATCGACAATGCCGATCGGGCCCAGGGCGAGCCCCTGAGCTTCTATGTCACCGGCAGCGAACCCGGCAAGGCCTTCGAGGACCTCTGTCGAGGCCCTCACGTGCCCAGTACCGGCCGAATTGGGGCATTCAAGCTGATGAGTGTTGCCGGCGCCTACTACCGGGGCGACGCCAAGGAGAAGATGCTCCAGCGGGTTTACGGCACCGCCTGGCCGACGAAGAAGGACCTCGCGACGTACCTCCATCGCGTCGAAGAGGCCAAGAAGCGAGATCACCGCGTTCTGGGCCGTCAGCTCGACCTGTATAGCATTCATGAGGACATCGGTCCGGGGCTGATCCACTGGCACCCGAAGGGCGCCCTGATCCGCCACCAGATCGAATCGTTCTGGAAGGACGAGCACCTCAAGCGGGGCTACAGTCTGGTCTACACGCCGCACATCGCCAGCGAGCGGATCTACCTGCGAAGCGGGCACCTCGAGAAGTACGGCGACATGATGTATTCGCCGATGGACATCGACGGGGTCAACTATTACCTCAAGCCGATGAACTGTCCGGGACACTACATGATGTACCAGACGGAGAATCGGAGCTACCGCGACCTGCCGATCCGGATGTGCGAGCTGGGCACGGTCTATCGGTATGAGCCGTCGGGAACGCTGCACGGCATGTTGCGGGTTCGCGGCTTCACGCAGGACGACGCCCACACCTTCTGTACTCCGGAACAACTGGGGCAGGAGATCGATCTGATTCTCGAATTGATGGATTTCATGATGCGATCGTTCGGGTACACCTACAAGGCGTACCTGGCCACCCGCCCCGAGAAATACCTGGGCACACTCGAGGAATGGGACCGTGCCACGAATGAGTTGCGGGCGGCCCTGGAGCGGCGTCATCTCGATTATGAGGTTGACGAAGGCGGCGGCGTCTTCTACGCTCCCAAGATCGACATCAAGCTGATTGACTCGATGGGCCGCGAATGGCAGGGACCGACGCATCAGGTTGACCTCCAGGCCGCCAAGCGGTTTAACATCAGCTACATCGGGCCCGACAACGCCCCGCACGAACCGATCATCATCCATCGGACGGTGCTGGGCAGCATGGAACGGTTCATCGGCGGGCTCATCGAGCACTACGGCGGTGCGTTTCCGATGTGGCTGGCGCCCGAACACGTGCGAGTCATCAACGTCAGCGAGAAGAGCGCCGACTATGCTCGCGACGTAGGCAACCTGCTCCGCGCGGCAGGGCTGCGGGCCCAGGTGGACGTTTCGGCGGATCGCCCCGGTCCCAAGAAGCATCGGGCGAGGCAGGAGCGCGTGCCGTACATCGTCTTCGTCGGCGAACAGGAGGCCGCTCAGGGCGTCGTTCAGGTTCACGGACGATCCTCCGAGAAGCCGGACGAATACGTGCTGGAGGGAACTCCCCGGCTCGAACAGTTTGTTGCCGTGTGTCTGGAGGAGGTTGCATCCAGAAAGATCAAGTAGGCTTGGTCAAAATGTCGTCCGATCGTCAACCGACGAATGGACGACGGGTATAATGTTGGCCCGGACGTGGGGACGCGCCGGTCGACGGATTCTGGGTGCGGCGGAGTGCCGCATCGGACCAACGCATGTCGCCCACAGGGCCCGAACGAGAAAGGCAGGTGGAGACCTATCGCTCAGGGATTACGCGTTAACGAACAGATCCGGATCTCGCCCATTCTTCTGATCAATCAGGAGAACGAGAAGGTGGGTACCATTCCCACCGACGAAGCGCTGCGGATGGCCTTTGATGTCGGACTCGACCTGGTCGAGGTGGCTCCGAACGAACGCCCTCCAGTGTGCCGCTTGATGGACTACGGAAAGTGGCGCTATCAGCAGAAGAAGAAGCAGAAGGGCAAGGTCGTTCACGAAACCCAGCTCAAAGAAGTTCGCTTCAGACCCAAGATCGACAAGCACGACCGCGATACCAAGATGGCCAAGGTCAAGGAGTTCCTCTCCAGGGGCGATCGCGTCCAATTGACCATGTTGTTCCGCGGCCGCGAGCGATTCCATTCCGAGATCGGGCTGGAAATGTTCCGAGGGGTCATGACGGAGTTGGGTGAGCAGGTCAAGGTTGAACGCGCCCCCAGCTTCGAGGGACGACGTCTGATCATGACTTTGGCCCCCGCCAAGAAGTAGCTGTCCGGTTCGAAGGGGACCCCAAGGGAATGCCCAGCCACAGCCGGCCCAAGAGCTGTGTGCCCCTCGGTGTGTCGCACCGGGGCTTCTGGACGGGCATGTCGAGGGAGACGATCATCCTCAAGACGCCGCGGGAGGGTCGGTGATGCCGATTCCGGGACACGGGGGAAACGTTCCGGAAGAGGCGCACGCCTATTAGTATCCTCTTTGTCGTTGTGGTTGGGCCCTTGCCTGATTCCAATATGGTGCAGAGCGTCTATGGTCCCTTCCCTGCGCCCGAGGGAGGGACACAACGGTTCACGGCGTATCGGGGGGAATCGCGGTGCGAGCCCTTGCCGTGTACTGCATGCAAAGTGGATCATGGGGAGTGCCCGATACATGTGCCTCCTTGCAGAGCTGCCGTTTCACCACCCGTAGTCCTCTCACGATGCGAAGACCTCAAGGCATAAGTGCGGTTTTTCGCTTGCCTTTTGTCCTTCGCAGATGGAAAATAAGGTAAAGTCAATTCGTTCCGGAGGCTGTCCCGAAAGGCATTCTGGTACGACACATTCAGCGAATGGACAGCAGCGATTCTGGACGGTGATCGGTAGTCTGCCGGTGAGCCGTGAGGGATCTCGCTCAGAGAGAGCACCGGCTTGCAGCACTCGATACCTGTTCATGCGGGGAGTCATTTCTTGAGGAGGAAGTGGAAATGCGACATGGGATAGTCTGGGCTGTTCTGTTCGGCATGGCGATCATGGCGCCCGTGCAGGCCAGTTTCTTTGATGTCTTCCTCGATGGGTTCTACAGCGATCCGAATTTCTGGGACAACCCAAACGATCATAACTGTGGCTATTACGGGGTGGAGTTCGATACGTTGTACCTGGACCCCAATCTCTATGATCCCAATGTTGTCGCGTGGGACTGCGACAACCCCATGTGGCAGGTGTGGAATGTCATGGGCAAGTCCTTTGCGGCGTGGGTGGACCCGAATGGTTTCAACCTCTGGACCAGTGCCCTGCCCACATGGCCTTTTGCGTTCATCGGCGGGGTGGTGAACACGCCTCCCTATGTGTACAGGATGTATCCCGATGAAGGTCAGGATGCCAATGTGAGCGAGACGTATTTCAGCAAGGAAATGAGCCACTACAAGCTCTGCTTCATGCGATGGATCGATCCGGATAAGGGAGAGGGGGTCCTGGCTCATCACGTCAGCCCGGCCGGTTGGACGGGGATGTTCCTCGGTATTCAACAGCATCCGGGCCAACAGCCCTATGTCTATATGCACTGTGCCCCGGATGGGGGATTGACGTGGTATGGCCCTGGCGGAACGTTCAACCTCGACCTTGCCCAGGGCGTGTGGATGCTGTTCGAGTACGACGCCGACGGGGACACCAGCGTGCCGAACGCACCGGCGGGCGTTCCGCTGTGGAAGTCTGCCGTATGGAACGGAGACAAGTATGCCAATGCCCCCACAAATTGGACCGACAACAGTCGTGTCATGGTGTCTCGTGCCGATACAGGGCAGCCACTGGTCTATAAGAACTTCGGATCGTGGAAGCCCGACACGGCCCACTATCGGTTCCACGAGAGGGGCGTCAGTCTGGTCGGTGTCTACGCGGTCAATGCGGAAGACCTGCCAGCTTGGGTGGTGGTCAATCATGTCGAGTGCAGGGGGGGTGGCGCAGAATTCAGCCATATTGCCCGAAAGCTCACGATGGACCTGACGCACATGAACTGGGGCTCCATTGAGGTCGATCCCATGTTGCCCGCGCCGGACAACGATCCGAACTTTCCGGAAAGCCCGCGGATGAGGTATACGAACGGGACAAAGGTCGTCCTGACGGCCACTCCAATCAGTGGAAAGGCGTTCAAGGGATGGCAGATCTGGGACGATCCCAGCAAGTATCCGGATGCCAACTTCGCCGTCTCCGACACTAACACCGTTCTGTCACTGATCATGGATAAGGACTACGTCGTCGCCTCCGATTTCAAGTGCGGCAGTGGCCTGGCCCCGTTCGTTGGGGCGGTGTTGCTGGCACTGGGCGCAGGCGTCGTCGTTCGTCGATTGGCGTAGACGCCGGTGCGCGGGGGTATGCGACCTTCATCCTGGTCAGGTCGCACACCCCCGCCACCAGAGGCCTTCCTTCGAATGTCATGCTTGGGGGCGGGCTGGCGGACTGAGGGAGTACGGGAGCGAGCAACGGGAGGAGGAATCGCAGGAGGGAATCATGTCGTCCCTCGGTTTGTATGTCATGTCTCGCTTGCTGTGCGACCCGTCAAGACTTTAGACCAGGGCCGAAGAGGTGGGGTTCAGTACCCCAGGAAGGAGGACGAAACAGGCAACATCATGATTGCCCTGATAAGAGATAGTCTGGTGTGAGGGTATGGCCTTGGCTGCTTGCGGCTTGAAGACGGACAAGTCAGAGGGCGCCGGAGGGACGTGAGGCGAGGCAATGACATCGCTCACGATGGCGAGCCGCTCCAAGCCAAAGGCATGCGAGGGATTCTCAAGGGACCCATCAAGGTCTCCTTGAGCAGAGGCCAGTCAAAGGGAGAAAGGAAACTGTTATGGGGAAGGTAGTCTCAATACTAGCCGTTTTGGCATTCTGTACCACGGGGGTGTTTGCCGCGGTCATGCCCACATTGACCCAGGTGCCGGCCGGTTCCTTGACGTGGATCCAATCCAACGGGGGTGCCGATCTGTATCTGAATGATTTTCGTGGGGCGTTCTTCTTCATGGCCGGCGTGGCGCCGTCGCCCGTAGGGGACGACTGCTACGTCGACGGCAACATCAAGTTCAATAACCTCTGCGAATTGGGGTTCAACATCCGTTCGGACTTCAACGCCGGTAAGACCTATGAGGTTTCGTTCAATCCGGTCGATGGGTACTTCAACCTGGTCAAGGTCACGGGCTTCACGACGTTTGTGAACCTGGCCAACATCAACACCCATCTGACACCCGCCGAGGATTCTCAATGGCGGATTCGCGTGGGTGTTGCCAATGAGGGGTCCAATGTTCACCTGACGGGTTGGCTCTACGAGTCCGACGGTGATCTGGTGACCTCGTTCGATTACATCGACGACGGCACCAAGGGTGGTTCGCCCTATCAGAACGGCATGATCGGCACATGGGCCTTCAAGAAGTCGCAACTTCTCGAGGCCACATGGACGGGCATGGAGGTCACCACCATCCCCGAACCGGCAACGATGGGGATGCTCGGCTTGGGAGCCCTGGGCCTCGTTCTTCGCCGACGGAAGTAGGCGACATCGCTCGAAGAGGGCGGGAAGTTCGGTTTCATTTGCGGGCGGATGCCGTTTCGGCATCCGCCCGTTTTCATAGTGCTCACATCGCGCATTGCCGGTCGCCCCGGAGAAGGCAGGGGGGTGTCTGAACTCCGTTTCGGACGCAGGCCGGCGGCGGCGTCCCGAGTTGTGCAAGGATGCGGTCGTGTCAGGTACGAATTGCAGGTGGATAAGCGGCATATACCATCGGTTGGGACCAGACTGCCGCTTTCAGTTCGTTTTGACGAATCGGCTTCCTGTGGGGTGAAGCCATTCCAGGTTGTGTTCGTCAAGGTCCGATGGGGGGTGTCAGGAGTTTGGCCCACTTAATACTCGGATCAAAACCCCTCTGCCAATAACACAACGCCCCGACGAAGGCCTGAATGGAAAACATCTCATGGTTGTATCGCAGGCCGGTGCTGCCAAAACGCCAGGCATAGTTCGAACCACGTGTGTTCTTGCCGGAGGCGAAGGTCGGCCACGGATCGCGCATCAAAGCGGCGTGGCCGTCGTAATAGCCCGCTCCACCCTTCTTCCAGAGGAATGGGGGCAGCACGTTGGGCATCATCGTGTCGTACTTGTGGACGTCCGAGGTGGTCGGACTGCCGTGGCTCACGGCGATGATGTTGTCCAGAAAGAACCCGTAGTCGCTGCAGACATAAGGGGAGTCATATGGACTGGAGGTGTAGGTGGCCCCGCCGGGGTATATCCCCCCGGTCCCGACATGTCGGTCCCACTGCTCGTCCAGAACCATCGTCGTCTGGCTGGCGTTGTACACGGTGCTCGGCTTCATAATGGGCCCTTGAACATCGCCTACGGCATCGGACGAGGTAACACCGTCCTGCTGGGCTTCCATCTGACAGCGATACCGGCGACACCAGATCGCACGCGTATAGTTGAAGGCGTTGTGCACCTTGGCCGGGTCGTTGATTCGCTCGAATTCGGGACACCGGTAGAGCGTGTCGAAGCGAGCATAGTTGAACAGCGTGCCGTTCTTGGGGACGACGAAGGGCCAGGCGTCCTGGCTTCTTCCATACGCGATCTGTTCCATGAGGTCGATAGCCAGCGGTCCGTTGCCCTTGGCCGCCGACAGACAATCCATCAACCACGTCTCATTGGGGTCCGGCACATGGTTCTTCGGCAGGCTGGGGTAGGAGTGCATCGTCGCGACGAAAGGAGGGGTTTCGGCGTAATCATCTGCGTAGAGCAGGAAACACTTGGTGATTTGCCCGATGCGGCTCAGACACAGTGACGTACGCGACTGCTCTCGGGCCTTGCCCAGCGACGGCAGAAGAATCGCCACCAGAAGTCCTATGATTGCTACTACCACCAGGAGTTCGATAAGCGTGAACCCCTGCCGCCGTCCTGTCGATTGTCTGTGCGACATTGCACGTTCCCATCGTTGGGTCGAACGCAGATATGAATGATGCGCCCTACCCTGTTTTTGCTCGCGGCGCGAGGACGCAACAAGAATGGACGTTCCACCTACGCCGCGTGAAATGCGCTACGACCTCCATTTCCATCAAGGAATAGAAGGTCCATAGCTACCATTATAATCGGACTTTCCCCTATGGCAACTGACGAAATCGGCGTCTCTTCCGGCTACCGCTTCACCGGTCCGCAGGCCAGGCGAAGCAGGTCCCCGAGGAACCCGTCCAGGCCGGCCACATCCGCCAGACGGAACCATGAATATACCACGGCGCCCGCATTCGGCATGCCTGACCCGAAGACCGCGACGGCCTCGCCCCAGTCCCGTCCCTTCTGATCGGTCAGCTTCATCAGGGGCCAGTAGGGGCGATCCGCATCTCGCTGGGCGGGCCGATAGGCCGGGCGCCACCGCCGATCACCACCTTCTGGAAACGCCAGCGACGCCGGAAGTGACGACAGCTTGGCCGAGACCGCAAACTTCAGCTCCAGCCCCGCAGGCGGGGTCTCGAAGCCCGCCGGTCCGGAATCCTGATCGAACGGCCGTCCGCTCTTGGTCTCCAGCGAACCCAGGAGGTGAAGGTCGAAAACGCGTCCCGCATAGGCGGCCCGACGCTCCCGATCGTAGATGAACGGGAACGGCTGATCGCTGAAGACCAGCAGCCCGCCGCCCCGGGCCACATAGGCCGCAATCGCCTTGGGTACGTCGCCGTCGCTCTTGACTCGGGTGGCATAGTCCTCGCCGGTGGTATAGATCAGCACACGATGTGTCTTGGGGGTGACCTTGCCGTCGACCAGGTCCGCCGGTTCGATCATGTCGATCTGGTCCGTTACGCGGATCAGACGCAAGCCGACCGATCCCACGCCGTTGAGCAGGCCGATCCTCCCGCGGATGTTTCCGGCGATCACCTTCTTCAGTGCGTCGTCCGCCTTGCGAGAGGCCTGGGTGACCTTGTCCCGCTTTCCGGGCGGCACGGACTTGCGCCATTGGGCGGTCCAGTTCTGGGTGGCCTTGAGATACTTGTCGCCCAGCTCCGCCGATGGTTCGATCTCGCTGCCCTCGTGCCATTCGTTGAACGAGGTGATCAGGATCCAGTCGGGTTGGGTGGCCAGGGCCGTCCGCCACTGAGCGTCGTACAACCGTCCGTCGGCACGTTCGAGATTCGCCCCGGGCCGACGGATCTTCGTGTCGTCATAGCCGGGCACCAGCGTGGCACATGCGATGCGCCCGTGGGCCTTGGCGAAACGGATCGAATCATTCATGTGCTTGGCGGCGATGCCGGGCCAGTCGGCCTCGGGGCGTTTCAGATAATCGCCCATGGTGTTGTAACTGTGGATACCGTCGAAGAGCCCCGCATAACCCGGTTGAATGCCGTCGGCGATCGCCACCCACCGGACGCCGCTCTGCCGTCGCGCCTCCTCCAGCGCACACACCCATTTCACGTCGCCCATCTGATCCATGACCCGACCATACAGGAAGATCACCGGTTGCCCGTGGACGCGCAGCCACGCCGGGTGAGAGGCGTACTGCTTCGCCAGATAGTTCAGATCGCGAGCCGCCGACTCGGCCGTGGGCGGATTGCCGTGAACGACCTCGAAGTAGACGGTCACCTTCCGTTGATGCTTGGCCGCATGTTGCAGGATCAGCGGCATCGCCTTGTCGGTGTGATCGCCCGCACCCCACCAGCTCACGATCGGCACATCGATTCCCGCCTGAGCAAACTGGCCCATGTGGCGATCGATCACCTGAGGGTCACAGGAATCGTACGGCCCTCCCACAGGCCATCGTCGCGATTCCGGGGCGTCCTTCCGTGCCTCGTCCCACTTGCCCCAATGCCGCTCGGCACCGGTACATGCCGGGGTGCCGTACCATGGGTAGTAAAACGCCATGACATACCGCCCTGCGTCTCCGTGCCGAAGGGCCAGCCGGGCACGAAGCATGGGGATTACGCCCCCCGGCTCGGCGGCCATTGTCTGCGTGCAGGCCCACAACACCACCACACCGGTCAGCATGGAACGAATCATGCTAAGCTCCTTATGACGGCAGCGTGAACGAATTCGGTGTCCGAACGACGGGACTCCTGGTCACGATTCGCGGCAATCAGGTTCGCGCCTCGACACCTGTGTGCCCCGATTCCAAAGACAGGCCGAGGTCACCGCAGGGCGGAGCCTCGCATCCATCATCGCTTCGCTATCTTCGTCGCAAGCCCATCGCCAGGCAAGCCAACGGGAACAGCGAGAGTGTCTGCAACGCCGGCAGTTCCCCACAGACAAATACGACGACAACCTTGCGGTCCGCATCCACGACCACGGTGGTCGTCTGATTGGCATCGAGAAGTGTGAAGTTCGGATCGTCTGGGTGATTGGGGTCCGCGATTTCCCAATGACCGAACAGATGACCTGAGGTCGGCGTGGCCGTCAGCGTCACGAGAGTCCCCTCGGGATAGACGAGCGGGTCGGCGGACTCCGGTTCCGGCAGAAGGGCAACCGTTCCCCACGACTCGTTAATGATCTCCAGACTCAACGCATGATACACGGCGAATTCGTCGGCGCCGATGTCCGTTTGCGGTCCCATCTTCCGAGGCTCACCGTCGATGTCGGTTCGCCCCTGCGTAAAGGCATTGGCGTCTCCTGTATCTCCGCAGGGTGAGTCGGCCGAAAGGTGGTAGTCGTTGTCCGTCCAGGTGTTTGGATCGCCGTCCGGCCCGTTGGGATCGGTCCAGAGCGGATCGGCATCGATGGATCCGGCACCCCATGCCAGGGAACAATTCGGATCAACCCGGATGGCGCCGGTTCCTCCCTCGATATCGCAGAAGGCCACCGAGACCCCCGCGCCCCCGATGTCCGGCATCGCAATCTCCTGCCCGGTGCCGCCGGTATCTTTCCAGAGAATACAGTGGTCGATGCTCGCCGTGCTTCCGCTGACGGCGCACACACCACCACCGGCCGTGCGACCCTGATTGTTCGTGATTGTGCATCCCGTCAGCCGCACGTTCGATGAACCCGCGCTGGCTACCCCACCGCCGTACTCGGCGGTGTTGCCGATGATCAGGCTGTCGCGGATCACGGGCGACGATCCGTCGAATCCGATGATCGCCCCGCCCATCACCTCGGCCGTGTTGCCCGCCATCAGGCAGTTGGCGATCGTGGGACTGCTCCGCTCAGAATAGATGGCTCCGCCGTTCTTGATGCTGTGGTTGTTGACCAGCTTGCAGCGGACCAGCGTCGGGCGGCAGTTCTGAATGATCCCGATGGCCCCGCCGCTCCCGACAACGGTGGAATTCTCCACAAAGAGGCATTCCTCGAAATAGGTGGTCCCTCCGCCGCCGCAACAGATGCCGCCACCGAAGGCGCCGTCGGCCACGTTCTTCCGGAACACGCACCGCACGATCGTGCTCCTGGCACCGCCGAAGTCTACCATCGCCCCGCCCCAGGTCGCACGGTTCTCCTCGAAGACGCAGTCGATCAGCGTCGCCCGGCTGCGGTCGTAATTGTCCACGCCGGCAGCCCAGTACGAGCTGTTGCGGGTGAACGTGCAACGCGTCAGCGTCGGATTGCAGCTCAGGTTGTATACCGATCCGCCATGGCCGCCCACGTTCTCGGTAAACGTGCAGTCCGTCACGTGCGGATCCGCCAGATCATTGAATATCGCTCCGCCGAAGGTGGCGTTGTTCTTCGTGAACGTGCAGTTCTCGATGTGTGTCTCGCCCCCGTCGATGTTGACGATGGCCCCGCCACCTCCGATCGGCGAGAGGTTCTCATCGAAGAGGCAGTCGGCGACCAACACCGCTCCGCCCATGTTCCAGATCGCACCGGCCGATGCAGCCGTATTCCCTGTGAACGTGCATTCTCGAACGACGGCCTGGCTGTTGTTGTTCCAGAGGGCTCCGGCAAACTCGGCCGAGCAGTTGGAAAAGCGGCAGCCGACGATCGTGGGTGAGGCTCCTTCACACAGGATGGCCCCTCCGGTGATCATGTATCCGTTCGTGATCGTCAGACCGGCCAGTACGGAATTGGCGTCCTCATCCGAAACGAACAGAAACGCTCGATGGGGATCGAGGATGCTGGAACGACAGTCGATGATGGTGGATTCCACCACGGTGGGATCGTTCGGATCCGTACTGCGAAGGGTGATCGCCTTGCCTCGATAACTCACATCACAGTTGCCCGCCCCCGTATAGGTGCCCGGCGAAACGACAACCTCGTCGCCATCAACCGAAGCGTCAACGGCGGTCTGAAGGCTCGGATAGTCAGCCGGCACGAGACGTTCGGTTCCGGTCACGGAGGAAGAAGCGACTACCCCCAGGAGGATAGACGACAGAAGTCCCCACGGATGTGATCGTCGCGGGACCATGTTGATCCTGTCATGAATTGAAAAGCTCGACCCCACCCTCTGGACGATCTGCCTCGACCTGTATGTCCCGGAGGACACTGCCCTCTCCCCTTTGATCGATCCATAGCCTCGACGTGCTCGAGGTGAAACTGACCCGACAGCGATGGACGGGATGGCACAGGTGACTACCGGCGAGAGGACTCGAACCTCTGACCCAGGGCTTATGAATCCCTTGCTCTGCCAACTGAGCTACGCCGGCACATGCGATAGGGACACCTTACACTGCATCCCTTTCGCCACACGTAACCTTAGCAACCATTGCCCATGGGGTCAAGAAACGATGAACGTCTCGGAACCCTCTGATTCCCGGCTCACTGCCCTTGGGGCGAGCCGACACGATTTCCGTCGGCCGCAACCCCTGTTCCCGAGGGTAGTTGACACCGTGTCCTTCCACAGAGGGCGCAGTCTCTCCCCAGATCGCGGATCACCTCAAGGCATTGGCCGCCCTCATACTAGAACCAGACATATCAGGAGGGCGATTGCGAACACACCATAGCCCACGAGCAAGACCACCAGTCCGCGCCTCTGAGACGGCAACATTCTCCGAATAGTAGACACTCTCCACCCCAAATACAGATATGAGAACTCCACATCGTAAAGAGCTGAGAGACTGGGACTTGGAAAACAGCTTTTCCTCTCCCTCTGCCCTCTACAGCTAGTATGCCTCTTTCGCAGAACCTCGTCAAGATAATTCCTGTCAGATCCAGGAGAAGCTAACGCATTTTAGGATGACATCTTATGAATTGACATGGGTTTGCATGGGGTGTATTCCTCATATTGTCCGGGTGGCAAGGTCAGGGCTATTCTGTCGAAATACCGATACAGTGCGACATCACGCCCCACTATTCGGGGGCGCAGTGTGTTCGCGTGGCTCCCCCATCATCAGTACAATGGGGGGCTGGCAGCGGTACACCAAATCGAGTCAGAATACGGCCGGTTCAACTTCATCGCATCCTCTCCTTGGGCCCAACCGGTCGGGACAGTCCGCCGGGTCTATCGGTCCTCACGGGGCGATCTCATGGACGTACTCACGGGTGCGGACGCTCCCTCCCATGTTCCTCATCGCGAGCAAGCCCGTTTCACCGTCCACTCGGTTTACGCAGGCGTGGCTTGCCTGGTTCTTGGCTATGTGTCCGCGCGGCTGCAGCTTGAAAACGAGGGCATCGGCATCTTCCGGCCCGTGATCGGAATCATGCTGGCCGTGATGATTCGGACGCCCGTTCGACTCTGGTGGATATCGCTGCCGGTGATGGCAATCGGCAACGTTGCCGGGCACCTGTTGGCCGCGTGTCCTCTCCGATCCGCCGGGATCGATACTCTTGCTGGAATGTGTGGTGCCGTCGCGGGTGCGATGACGATCCTACGTTGCAGATCCTGTGAGATCCGTCATCTGGAGACGCTTCGACAGGTTGTTGTATTGGCAGTTCTTGGAGGAGGTGTCTCCAGTGGAGTCAGCGGTCTGGCAGGTGCGACCTTCACACACTTCCTGACACCCGGCGATGCGTTCGGCCCAACCCTCTTGGTCTGGGGCAGCGCCTGCATGATGAGCATCCTTCTGGTCAGCCCGTTGATTCTGACCCTGCCTGAAGTCCGGCAGGAATGGCTGTTACGAGAACGGGTGTTCGAGGGGGCTACCCTTCTGACACTTCTGTGGATCGTTGCTCACTTTGCCATGGGTGTTTCCTTCGCGGAACAGGGACCATATCCGATGGGGTACGCTGTCTTTCCGCTGTTGGTGTGGTCGGCGATTCGATTCGGACCTCCGGGGGCTTCGCTGGCCTCCATCGTTGTGGCGACAGTTACTCTGACCGGGGCGCTTCTGGGACAGTCGGCTAAAGTGATTCTCGCAACCGGTCCCGTCGGCATCTACTGGATCCAGGTCTACCTGAGCACCCTGTCGGCCCTGCCGCTCGTTCTGGCGGCCCTGTGGGCTGAGCGAACGGCCGCGGTCGAGGCCTCGATCGAGAGTCAGGAACAGTATCGGCGGATCGTCGAGACCTCGATGGAGGGGATCTGGGCGATGGACCAGAAGGGGCTGACCACCTTCGTCAATCCTCAGATGGCCCGGATGCTCGGCCATACGGTGGAGGAAATGCTGGGTCGACCGGTCACGGCTTTCATGTTCCCTGAAGACTCGTCGGACCACGAGGCTCAGACGGCCAAGAGCCGACAAGGGCTTTCGGGCCTGTATGAGCGCAGACTCCGCCACAAGGACGGGCATGCACGGTGGATTTCGGTGTCGGCCACACCCCTGCTGGACCATCGGGGGCGAGTCGCCGGCTCATTCGGTATGTTCACCGACATCACGGAGCGCAAGCGGGCCGAACAGGCCGTCCGGGAGTCCGAGCAGCGTCTGCGAGGGATCCTCGAGAATATCAGTCTCGCAGCGGTGATCCTCGATCCGCAGGGCAATCTTGTCTTCTGCAACGAGTACTTCCTTCGCATTGCCGGCTATCGCCGCGAAGAGGTCATTGACTGCAATTGGTTCGAGCGGTTTCTGCCGCTGGACGTCCGGGCGGTGATCAGCCCGCTTTACGCCCGGATGATTCAGACCGGCGAGTTTCCCGCCCACTACGAAAACGACATCCTGACGCGCACCGGCCAGCGCCGAACGATCTCATGGAGCAATACCGTTCTCCGTGACGTTGAGGGGTGCGTCACCGCCGTCAGCAGTATCGGGTTGGACGTGACCGACCGGCGAGAGGCCGAAGAGACGGTGGTTCGCGAACGGGCCTTCCTTCGACAGGTCATCGACGCGGCCCCCGGCTTTATCTGTGTCAAGAGCGAGGACGGCATCTTCGCACTGGCCAACAAGGCCATCGCCGATGCCTATGGCACGACGGTTGAGAACCTCGAGGGAAAGACCGATGCCGATTTCAACCCCAATCGTCAGGAAGTGGAACAGTTTCTGCGCGATGATCGCGAGGTGATCTCGAGTCGTCAGCCCAAGGTCATCGCCGAAGAGAAGATCACATGTGCCGACGGACGGTCCCAATGGTTGACGACCATCAAGGTTCCATTGTTGGATCGCGACGGGCGGTGCACGCGGCTATTGGCACTGGCGACCGACATCACCGCCCGCAAGCAGGCCGAGGAGGCTCTGCGCGAGAGCGAGGCCCGATACCGATTGTTCTTTGACAGCATGCTCGACGGCTTCGCACTGTATGAGATTCTATATGACGAGCAGAAGCAGCCGCTGGACTATCGTCTGCTCGACGCCAATCCAGCCTTCGAGCGACTGATCGGTGTCAAGGCCGATGCCGTCATCGGCAAGACCGTTCGACAGGTCTTACCCGACGCCGGAGGCTTCTGGATCGAGGCCTTCGGGACGGTGGCGTCCAAGGGCGAACCCTTCCGATCTGAGTATGGCTCCTCGGTAATCGGCAAGCACTTCGAGGTTCTGGCGTTCCGTACCCAGACGGGACAGTTGGCCTGTGTCCTTCAGGACATCAGCGAGCGGCGTCTCGCCGAAGAAGCCCTCGCCAAGAGCCAGGAGCGATATCGAACGATCTACGACAACTCGGCGCTGGGTATCTTCGAGTTGACTCCTGAAGGGAAGATCCTCAGTGTCAATGCTGCCTACGCAAGAATGTACGGCTTCGAGTCTCCCGAACAGGTGCTGCGTGAGATCGGCGACGCGGGCGCGAACACCTACGTAGACCCGCCTCGTCGCGCGGAGATCGTTCGCCAGGTCGTCCAGAACCCCGGCGTGGGACGGTTCGAGAACCGCTACCGGCGGCGCGATGGGAGCGAATTCATCGGGTCGCTGACCCTCCAGGCGATACGCGACACGGAGGGCAGTGTGCTGTACCTCTGCGGATTCGTCGAAGACATCACCGAGCGGAAGCAAGCAGAGGGAGAGCGACACCGTCTGGATGCCCGGATGGCTGAGATCCAGAAGCTCGAGAGTCTCAGCGTCCTGGCCGGTGGAATCGCCCACGACTTCAACAACCTGCTGGCCGTCATCGTCGGAAGCGCCAGCCTCGCCGCCGCGGAACTCAAGGGGCAGTCCACGGTGAGCGAGTCCGTCCAGATGATCGAGGCGGCCGCTCGCCGGGCCACCGAACTGACGAATCAGATGTTGGCCTACTCGGGCAAAGGGGCCTTCATGATTCAGCCGGTCAGCCTCTCCGCGATGATCGGAGAGATGACCCACCTGCTCGAAGCAACGGTCTCGAAGAAGATCACTCTGTGCTACCGCATGACTTCGGACTTGCCTCCCATCGAGGCCGACATTACGCAGATGCGACAGATCGTCATGAACCTGGTCACCAATGCCTCCGAGGCCGTCGGAAACGACGAGGGGGTGATTACCATCGCCACCGGTCTGCTGCACGCCGATCGGGTCCTCCTGTCACAGACCCATCTGGATGAGGACCTGCCCGAGGGGCGTTACGTCTACCTCGATGTGTCCGATACCGGCTGCGGCATGACCGAGGACATCCGGGCCCGGATCTTCGATCCGTTCTTCTCCACGAAATTCGTCGGACGCGGTTTGGGTTTGGCGGCGGTTCTGGGCATCGTTCGCGGCCATCACGGCGCCATTGTCGTGGACAGCAAACCGGACAAGGGCACGACCGTCCGGGTGATGCTCCCGCTGACAGACCTGGAGGGCAGGACGGAGGAGGAATCGATAGTCTCCGTCGAACCGGAGGCCTTCGCGGCCACCGTCCTGGTCGTGGACGATGAGAGCTGGGTCTGCATCGTGGCCCGCAAGATGCTTGAACGTGCCGGCTACCGTGTCTTGACCGCCGGCGACGGACGCGAGGCCGTTCAGATGTATCGGGAACTTGCCGACCAGATTGCCCTGGTCGTCCTCGACCTGACCATGCCCGGATTGAACGGTGAAGAGGCGTTTGACGAGATGCGGCGCATCCGACCCGATGCCTGTGTGATTCTCTCCAGCGGATTCAACGAACAAGAGGTGACCCACCGGTTCGCCGGCAAAGGACTGGCCGGCTTCATTCACAAACCCTACAACATGGACGACCTGATCTCCAAGGTTCGTCATGTACTTGAATCGTGAGGGAACGCCACTTGGCGGCGTGCCCTCGCCCTTGTCACGTGCGAAGCGAGAGAAGGGGCTTGCCTCTGACGGAGTTCGTGTCATTCGTCGTGTGGTTCGTCAATCGGGTGAGCGATCGACGCGACCCCGAACGATTGCGCCCAGGGCGTTCATGGGTTGTGTGACGGTGATCCTGTCGCCCAAGAGGGTCACAAGGTTCGGAAGGTCATAGTGCGTCAGCACGCCGTGCACCATACTGGCCATCAGGTTGTTGCTCAAACGGCTGTGAATGACGTCCGACCAGGAAACGAGCATTCGAGAAATCGCCACGCTCCGAAACAACTGCGGCTCCAGTGCGGCCGCGTGCAGGGCGGGAATGCCGACGTTACCGACGGCCACCAGCGATACGCTTCGATCTCGACGGTTCGCCACATGTTCCACCGCATACCGGGCGCACACGAGCAGGTCCTCGGTTCGCATCCCGACGTAAGATCGCCCCAGGAGGTAGGCGGTGTATACGTCCTGCCAACTGTGAGAGTAGTAGGCATCGGTATCGCTGGCACGTGTCTGGCCCATTCCGCGCAGGTCTACGGCCAGCACGGTTTCACCGGCCTGAACGCGCTGCTCGATCGGACCGGCAGCGCCTGCGTCGGCTGCCTTACCCCCGTCGTGAAGATAGAGAACAACGTGGTCGGGCTTCGGGTGTGCCGGCAGGAACAGGAGAGCGGGCAGGACAATGCCCTCTTCCGGCACGATCGCAAGCTGTTCGATGCGATAGCGGCTGCGGTTCACCGTTCCGCACACCTCTACCCGCGGCTTCGGCAGTTCTGCGAGCTTGCGGATGCCGGCCAGACGCCGCACCCCGGCCAGCAAGGCCGCCGGATCGCCGGAGGCCCATGACGAGGCCCGCCGCTTCGCCAGTCCGTTTTCGTAGTCCTCGTTCAGATCATAGACAGACCTCGCTTCGGGCAGCGACATGACCCTTCCGTCGGGAACGCAGCGATACTCCTTCTCCGAAAGGAACGTGATCTTCGGTTCGGTGATGAGGCGATCCTGGCCGAGCAGCCAGCGCGCCATCCATCGGGCTGTAGCCTCACGGTGGGTCAGGTGGTAGCCGTGTGGCGAGCTCGACTCCAGGATCTCGACGCGCTCGGAGACGCCCAGGTCCGTATAGAGCCGCTTGGCGTAACGAAAGGTCTCCCACGTACCGTCGATGGCGAAATAGCTGTCTTTCGCCGCGGCACAGACGAGCACCGGCGACGGCGCCCGCATCAGAGGCCAGTGGGTATCGTCGACGCCGAACTGCAATTGACCGAAGATGTTCTGCTCAGAGTCCTGTGCGCCGGGGTCGGCCAGCAGGCGGGACATCGTGGTGAGCCAGCAACTGGGCGCGGCACACCGAATGCGGTCGTCCAGCGCCATCAGATAGCCCGTCTGCGTGCCGCCTCCGCTGTTACCGGCGCAGCCGATCCGCTCCGGGTCGACCTCGGGCCGAGACTGAAGGTAGTCGATAGCCCGCATGCCGTCCCAGATTTCAAAGCGGGCCGTATTCCGTCCCAACAGAAGGCTGCCCATGCCGACCATCGTGTGACGCGTCGTGGTCCAATCCCGCTCGGCAAGGTGACCGGGATATGTGTATTGCTGACGCTCGCCCTGCTCGATGGGATCGAAGACCAGGGCCGCCATCCCGTTCAGTGCCAGGAGTGCGCCCATCGCCTGGTGGGCGCCTCCTCCCTTGCCCTCGAACGCGTGGCCGCACGCGATGAGAATGCCCGGATACGGCGGCTTGAACTGCCCTCCATCGGGAACATACAGCAGGGCGGTAACGTAGTGGTTCGGCTGGCTCTGAAAGATGACCTTGTCCACGCGATAATCGGGGCGGAGAATCGTGCCGACGACCTGCGGCCTCAGCGGTGTCCGTTCGGGCAGGCCGCCGATCGCCTTCAGCACCTCGTCTCGCAGTCGCTTCTGATAGGCCGCGACATTCTCCGGCACCTTCGGCGTTCCAGGCTCCGGATGCCATCGCGGCTGATTCATCTCCTCATCGGTGTCGGCAGGCGAGGGGGGCTTCAGCTTCTCGAACTCGGCCTTCCAGCGTTGCGTTGCCTGTGCCACCTGCCGCAAGAGGTAGGCTCGCATCATGCCGGCGGGCTCTCGAACGCCGACCTTTTGCAGCGGCACATCCAGGTCTTCCGCTCCCACTCCGTGAAGGCCGGCCACGAGCACCGCCAGGAGGCAGTATGTAGAACCGTGCACGAATGATGTCTCCGAAAGGGGGTGATTGCTTTTTCCGGGTCTGTTCAGGGCCCGTTCAGGCGATCCTGAGTCTACACGACTCGATGGCGAGCTGCACCCACCTCCTCAAGCGGCAGATGCAGAGCTGTGCTTGCTGTCCGGCATCGCCCTCTTTCCTGGTTCCGGGTGCTGCGGATCACGGACCCGGCTCACCGATTGCCGGCTGGGGTTCCCTCTGTCGGTCGAGCGGCGAGGGGCGGGGCCGAGGCACGCCCGTATTGGCGAATTCAGCCCGCCTGTTCAGGGGCGGCTGATTCGTCTGTGATCCGCCGGGCTATGGACCTTGCGGATACGTACAGAATCCGGCCCCAGACAATAGTGGCGATCTGGTAGACAATAGACCATATCCCAAGTGTGCTTGCTGTTCCTGTGAGGCTGACGTTCATCTTCGCGGGCATACGTGCATCGAGACCGGACTTAACACAAGCCAGGGCTATCAACTCGATGATCGTCTGGGTGGCAAAGACCAGACCGATGAACATCGTCAGAACCCCGATCAGGCGAAGCACAATCACGGTGACTTGATAGACAGACTTCTGTTCCATGGCTTGGCTCCTCTCGCTCTCAACGGTGTTCGGGTCGATGCCCCTGAAGGATCAACATGGTGTGGGACACAGCATAACGCCCTCTGAGTTCCGGACAAGGACATCTATCGTTTCATATTCCATCTTCGTGTGGCACGTCCAGGGCATCTTCCATGACCAGGCCAGGAAGATCGCCTGCGGCGGACCGGCAGATCGACACGTCATGCCTTGCTCGCCTTCAGCAACGTCTCGAAATACTCTCGCCGCCCCGTCTTGAAGAGGTTGTACCACGCGTCCAGAACCTGCGGCGAGAACACGCCCAGACGGCGAAAGATGTGCTGGGCGAATTCAAGGGGGGCAAATCCGGGGGCCGTGATCAGATTGTCGTCGGTGACGGCCAGGGCATCTTCATAGAGCGATGCTCCCCCATACTTCGTCGCGGCGAGGTACTCGCGAGAGTTGCTTGTGTGTCGGCGATGATCGAGCAGCCCCCCTCGGGCGAGCGCAGCGGTCGCACCACATATGGCAGCGACCGGCACACCGGCACTCAGGAAAGTGCCGGCTGTCCGAATGGCCTCCATGTGGTGTCCCATGTCCCACGTCGTTCCGCCCGGGAGGATCAGCATCGCACTGTCCTTCGGCGAGATGCTGTCGAGCCGAAGATCGGGCTCGATCCGAATACCTCCCATGGTTGACATCGGACGCATCTCCAAGGCAACCGTTCGCACCCGATAGCGCCCGGGGTTCAGTTGGAACTGAGGACTGTTGATCCCGACCACGGCATACCCCGGCTCCCAGTCCGACAGACCGTCAAAGACAAACATGTGCACATCCTGCGGTGTCATTCGATACCTCCGTTTCCGATCGTCCTTCACGCCATCAGTGTGCCCTGCACGGTTCCATTGTTCAGACAGACTTCCACCCGAGGATTATGGCAGTGTCAATTCCCTCGGCGGACATCGCGTGGTTCTATGTGGTGTGCGACGTCACAGCTTGCGACAGACCAGTTCGCCCTTGCCTATAGGCACAATCAGCGCGTCTACTCGATCGTCCGACAAGGCCCGCTCCAGCATGGGCTTCAGCGTCTCGCGATGGTTGATGGCGTTGTCTGCGACCAACAGACCGCCCTTCACCAGTCTCGGCACCACGGCCTCGTAGCAGTCCAGATAGGCTTCCTTCTCGGCATCCAGGAAACAGAACGATATCGAGTCGTACCCCCCAAGGTTCGCCCTCGCATCTCCCTCCACGAGTGTGACGATCTGCTCAACCTGTGCCTCTCGGAAGGTCTCGCGTGCCAGTTGCACCTTCTCGGGTATGATCTCAAACGTTGTCAGGGTGCGTCCTGTCGCCCTGCAGGCCAAGGCCAGCCAAAGCGTGGAATAGCCCGCGCTGGTGCCGATCTCGATGCACTGGCCGTCCGGAGCACCGGCCGCCAGCAACGCCAGGAACCGTCCCGTCTCCGGCGGAATCTGGCGCAGACGCTGCAATCGAGGCGTGCCATCGGTTCGGTCTTGTGCGTCCTTCTGTTCCAGTTGATGCATTCTCGCCAGGATCGCCGCAGGAATTGAATGAAACACGAATCACCGTCTCCTTCTGATCAGCGCGTTGCCTCACGCAGACGTCGTCCGCTTCGAGACGCTCCAACGGTTTCTCCCACAGGTGCAACGTTGCTCGGCAACTGGGCGCGGATTACTATGGCCCTCCGACATCACCAGAGATTCCGGCCGACAGCGCCTCTGGCCGGGTCGGTCGAGATGCCGGCAACATAAGCCGAGGCGATGGTGGCCACAAGATCAGTTGCTGTCTATGTGCAAGGTTGCGTTCCCGAGGCACGACGGCCGGGAGCATTCAACGGCGGAGTGCCGTTCGGAGCGGCGGTTGGGTCACGAGAAATCCGGCAAGGGAAGGCACGGTGCCTCTGTCTGCCTGTACATGACGTACAGGATGGGTTTGCGAACAGGAGACGAGCCATGTCTGGTCTCGGCGACAAGGACGAATTGGCGCAATCCGTTCAAGTGCTTCAGATAATCATCGGGGCGATGGTGTTGGGCGCCTCGATCTTCCTTGGTGTAACAGTGTTCCTTCGAACGACGGGGCAGATGGGGGGCATGAATCCCGGCTCGACGCCCTTCATTACATACGTGGCGATGGCGGTGGGCATCGGTGCGATCTGTGTCCGCCAATTCGTAACAGCGGCCATCGTTCGAAACGGCGAGCAGAAAACTGCCGAGGTGTTCACACAGGCCAGAAGGTCGTCCGGCGGCTCCGTCTCGGACGGCCAGTCTTCCTCATCGCCAGAAGAGGATCTCATGCGGCTCTATGCCACCACGAAGATTGTGGGAGAGGCCATGTTGGAGGGGCCCACATTGTTCGTTCTGATCGCCTACCTTCTGGAGGGCAGTCCGTTGGCCCTTGGTTTCGGCATCCTGCTTATTGTCGGATTGGCGATGCAGTTTCCGACGCGGCCGAGCGTGGACGACTGGATGAGCGTGAAGCTCCAACGATTGCAGGAACTGGGCGTGGTAATGCGTTGAGACACCCTCAGCCTCGGTTGCCGACAACGCAATCCTTCCGCTGCGATACAGGTCGACTCGTCTGGTTGAAACGTCCTATTTCGAGATCTTTCTGTAGCCCTTTCCAATCCTCTCGGAGAGAGCTGTGACCTGCTCTTCCGAAATGGTATCGCTGATCCTCATCGGCTGATCGAATGCGTCATACCACTCCAGGATAATGGCGTTGTCTCGGTAGACATGGAAATGGACGGCCAACTCGGGTTCGGCATGGTGGTCCATGATCCTGGTCAGTTCGGTCAGCGTGGTCGCCGTTGCGGGCACGTGGAATATCCTCGGGCGTGGCCAGATGGTTCCCATGGCAACGTGGGACTGCTCTGGAATCGAGTGTGCCGCCACGAAACTGTCGATTTCTGCGTCTGGAGAACCTCCCTCGAAATACATGATGGCCTCTTCTGGAAGCCAGTCTTGAAGTGCGGTGAACAACTCCCGGAACGTCTTTGGACCGTCGACCTCCCAGTGAGGGTGTGTCATATCCAGTTGAATCCCTTTCATTTCCTCTTTCGATACAGCTCCGAACAGCTTGCGGACCCATCCCATGACCTGTCCCTTTTCGCTTCGCCCAACTCCAACATCAGCCTGTTATGTCACGTGGCTGATTCTATCGTGGTGTACCATACGGGTCCGGTAGAGGAACTTCTATGACCGCGCCAGAACGTATCCAATGGACTGCGGTCTCCGGCCAGCCCACAGTTCAGGACATGCGGTTCGGGTTCGCTATTCACTTGGTCTCGTCGGCTCGACGTGTCATCGCAAAGTAGATGACGTACAGCCACGAGAGGATACTGGCGAGGATCGCCCACAGGATCGAACGATTCCGCTGCCAGGAACACACAACCGCAGTCGCCGAACCAAGTCCGATGCCCGTCTGGGTAATGGTCTGTGTCGTTTGGTGTATGATTTGCGCAATGATCATGGGGTCCTCATCGAATGGTACTGGTCAGCCGCACGGTCAACCGTCGACTGGATCGACTTGCTCGACAGATCGTGCCTCTACAGGGCTCCTAGTGCCAGGAGGGAATGCCGACTCTCTGCCGCGGCAGAGGCACAGCGCCGCTCTGAGACGAAGACGTCGGTGAAATCCGGGCAAACGGCATCCGGAGGACAGGGGCGTCTCCGAGGGTGATCTCGAAGCGTCTTCGTGCCTCATTGTATGTGAGGCCGCCAGCATTCTTCCTTCTTTCAGGGCCTGTGAGGCCCAATCGATCTGGAAGCGGCACATATTCGACCCCAGTGCCCCACGCCTTCCACGAACCGGACGTCTGCAGTTCGTATGACGTCGACAGATACTTCCCGCCTTCCCTTCGAATGTCGAATCCTATTCCGGGCGCCCATGCAAGCTGATAGAAGCCTAGAAGATCGTCGATGGTTCGCGGAGGTCTGGCCGTTGGGTCGGGGAGCCACGAAGGTTTGTCCACCTTCCTCATGAACTGTTTCTCTCCGGCGACATAGAATTGGTCGTTGTGCTCAAGGAGCCCGTCTACGATGCGGATGTAGCACTTGTTGGCCACCTTGTCGAAGCCGATGGTTGTGCCTGTCATGCTCGATGGTTTGGAGGCCCATTCCAGGCCTTCGGGGCATTCCTTGAAGGGCACCTCAACCCCTCGGCATAGCGAGCAGTACGCCCCGTCGATCTTCAGTACCGGGATCAGCGTGCCAGGTCCCGGAACGACCTGGCCGGTCTCCCTCTTGCGTGGCGGCAGTTCGTACCAGCCCACAAGGTAATCACGATTGCTGCCGGCCGGCTGCGTCTGCGCGGGGCATTCGGCGGCGTTCACGCATGCCAGAATCAGCAGCGTCGAGGCTGTTTCCATCTTCGGTCTCCTGACGGCGGAGTAGTGTTCGTGTCGCTTCGCTCCGAGACCCGCAGTCGGTGTGGCGCAGTCCGCGCGTGGTGGGCGAGAACGATCGCGGCACGTCTATGGCTGCTGAAGGGTCAATCGCGTCTGCTGTGTCCATGATTAGTCACGATCTTTCACGCGATCCGGCACAGGAACCTTGAGCGCTACCGATAGGCCTGTCCATGATACTACGCCAACCGGCCGTTCCAGGTTCGGGTTCAATTCTCACATACGAGGGGGAAGCATCAACCGCTCTGCGGCTGGCGGCCCATCTCGATGAGGAAGCATCTGAAGCCACTGTGAAACACTTCAGTCAGGTTGCGAATCCCTTCAACTCCCGTTGGAGCAGATGGTCACAACTGTCTGTCCGTCATCCGGTGGACGTCGCGTCTGTTCTGGTGGGGTTCGCCGGATGCACGACTCATTCGGCGGGCGACTTCGGCGCCAGCGTCACGAGGTGCCTGACTCGTCTGAGAAAGGGGCCAAGAATTGGGTCTGTGGCGGCGCGCTCCGCCTGAATCCGTCGCCGGTCCTCACTGGAAAGGCCCGCGAACTCCGTCCGCTGCTTCTCCTGGATCTCCCATTTCATGCGAACGCAGTCGAACGTTTTCTGTTTCACGCTTGGATCACCTCCTTGGGAGAGTAGATCGGAACCAGTGCGTAGCCACGAATCAGGTTCACTCCATGATACCCGTTGATCTTCTCGAAATGAACGATGTGGCGGAAGTTCCAGCTCACTATCAAATCAACGTCGGCCACCGACGCGGCTGCGACATGCTCGGCGTCTTCCCGGCTGGCCGGACCGACCACGCCCGCGTCCATGTACGCTTGGCTCAGTGAAGCTGCCTCCGCTTCCTCTGTGAACTGCTCCACACTCTCCGGAGGCAAGTCCGCGAGCACCTTTCGAACGTGCCCGGGGGCGTCGATGAGTTCCCGTATCACAACATGGGATACAACGAGCGTGAACCGCCCCGTCCGGACCTCATCGAAGAACGCCTTGCTGTCTTCGGCAAACTCATCGTCAAAGCACCCGCCGAAGACCGACGTGTCTGCATATACGCGCAACTTCTTTGCAGGCATGTTGAATGACCTCGCCGGCACACCTCACATCCATGCATTGTCCACACTTTTCCCCCAAAAGGGAATATCGATCGCTGGAATAGTCCTTGCAGATCTGACAGGCGCTATTTCGCCGCTACCAGCCGCGTCACCTTCACGTTGTCGAACTCGCACCACGTTTCGAACGCCCACAGCCCGATCCGGCCCTGCTTCGCCCCGGGGTGGTCCTCGGGGATCTCGCTTTCGACGATCTTCACGCCGTCGATCCAACCCTCGACGTGCCGGCCGAAGTACACGGCCGTCAGGTGAATCTTCTTCTCCTGAGGGATTGGCCACGCCTGGTAGTCGAGAATGCGTGTCTGTCGCAGCAGCACGCTGTGATCTCGCCAGACCAGCGGCGATTCGGAGTACTTGCAGCGGATCTGAAAGGCACTGTTCCCGAACGTCATCTCCGATACGTCGTAGTTGCCGAACGTGCCGAACTCCACGGCCACGAACGAGTGTTCGCCCTTCGTCTCCGGCATGTTCGGCACGGTCAGCCGGCCATAGGGGCCGAACTTGAGGTAGTTCACCTGTCCGAGGTCGGCCTTACCCTCGAAGGCCCGATCGTTGAAGTTGTAGACGTCCAGGTCGATCTGGTAGTCGGTCCACTCGGGGTCGCCGGCCACCGCGATGATGTGCAGCCAGTAATGCCCGCCGCGGAGCCGCAGCCGGCCGTTGAACACGCCGATCTCAATAGGCAGACCGTTTCGCAGCCCCCGCAGAACCCCCGTGTTCGGGTCACGCTCCATTCGCGTGGGCGGGTTCTCCTTTCCGGTGGGCAGCTTGTTCCGCAGAACGCTCTTGGGGCCCACCCATGTCTCATCGTTCCAGACGTTGAACGGGTGATCCTTGACCGGGATGCCCCAGAACCCGCGTTCACCTTCCAGGAAGGTCCAGCCGGCCAGAGAGCCGTCGTTGAAATCATCCGAGAACAGCACCTCGGCCGTCTTGTGGCCGATCTTCAGTGGTTTGGGTCGATGGACCTCGTCCATAATCAGCTTCTCGAAGGCCGGCAGCGTGAGGTATGGCCGCATCTCCGGCGGAAAGCCGAAGATCGATCCGATCGTCCCGTCTTTGGCGATGCAGTAGAAGAACCGTGCGAAGTAGTGGGACTTTTCGCCCGCCTGAGGGGCCGCGCCGGTGTAGGGGTGTACGACATCGAGGGGCAGTATCACCTCCTCGCCGACGTCGGGCAGTCGTGCTCCCGGCTTGTATTCCAACGACTGGTAGAACTCCAGCCGGACGGCCGGAAGCTCAGACGCGAATGCCCCCTTGTAGACGCACATGGGCTGAATGATGACGTCCTCGTCGCCGAGCTTGCCGTCCCGCCGGCGGAGGATCTTGAGGATCCTGGCCCGGGTCACGATGCGCGATCGCGATATCTCGTCGCGGAACTCCGCGATCGTCGGGTGGCTGTCGAGTACCGTCGGCTTCATGGCAACCTGCTGCCCCGTCGCGGCCGCAGCCCACACGAACGTCATGAACACTGTCGTCAAGCAAAGGCGTGCGATCGTCACGGACTCTCCTCCGCACAAGGGGCCAACATGTAGCTCACCAGATCATCTCGCTGCCGGGCATCCAGATGGCTCGTCTTCCCGTGGCGGTCCTGCCGATTGTGCGTCGTCAGGTGCCGTCGGAGTTGTCGGAGCCGATCATACACCCGCTCTCGTCATGTTCCGTTCGGGTTTCCGCCTCGAATAGTCCCCTCTGCCCAGGCCAATGCCGCACGTACGAGTTGCATGGTGCCTGCGCGATCCAGTGGCATCTCGCCGGATGCCTCCGGGGGCAGATAGTCATATCGCATCTCGGCGGCAAAGGGCGTCAGGGCGATCCCTCCTTCCAGTTCGGCAGGATAGGCGATGGAGTGCACCTTCAGCAGGTCGGTCAGCTCTCCCAAGTCGTGCGTGCGCCGATACGCGATGCCCTTGGACGAAAGAACGGCCTTAATGGATTTCTCAACCGCCTGCTGTGCCAGAAAGCCGATCTGTTCATCGGATACCGTTCGGTTCTCGACGACCAGCAGGGCCAATCGTTCGTCATCCAGGGCTTTCTTGAGCAGCACGCGCGGTGGGTCAGGCGGCATGCGTAAATGACCTCCCCTCTTTCGCGGCGTGGGAAACCACGTTATTGGGTGTGTCCTTCCAGCTCTCGAATACGTCGCGACTCACGACCAGCACGTCGGCAGGAATGTGCAGGGGCCTCAGCACCTGCCGCAGACGTACCATCTCCTCGCGACGACTCGTCAATGTCGGCTCGACGACCAGGAAGTCCAGATCGCTGTCTTCGTGGGCCTCCCCTCGTGCATAGGAGCCGAAGAGAATGATCTCCGACCCAACAGGGGTCGCGGCCAGCAACCTCCGCACGGCTTCGTCGATCGTCTGTGGGTCAATCATGACATGTCCCCTTTGGGCTCCATTGTGCCATAGACCCATTCCTGTGAACAGGGATGTCCCACGAGACCATTGCGCGATTCGGGGTTCCGCCGAGACAGGGGGCTAGCGCTTCCCGTGTGGGCACGCCGTCGTCACGGACTCTCCTCCGCACAAGGGGCCAACATGTAGCTCGCCAGATCATCTCGCTGCCGGGCATCCAGATGGCTCGTCTTCCCGTGGCGGTCCTGCCGATTGTGCGTCGTCAGGACGTCCAGAAGCGTCTTGGCCCGCCCGTCGTGCAGATACGGGGCGGTGTCCCATAGATTCAGCAGCGAAGGCGTATCGACCTCCTTGCCGGTTCCCACGTCGAAAACAGAGCGGACTCCGAGCTGCCCCGACACGGTCATGGTTGGGCCGCCATGACAATGGGCGCATCCGGTTGCCGGGTCGAAGAAAAGCGTGCGCCCTCGCTCCGCAGCGGCTCGAATTTCAGGGCGCGGCCGAGGGCCGTCCATATGCGGATTGGGCCTCGCTCGCATCGCTCCCATATAGGAAAGCATCGCGGCCCACTCCGGCGACGTCCTCTGGCGACCCGGTTCCGACCGGTCCCAGTCACCCACGGACTGGCCGTTGCCTTGAGGCGTGCGGTCGTGATCGAGAAACCCCGATCCCTGCTGGAAGATCAGGACGAATCGCTCCAATGCCTCGACGACGTTGGGCGTGCCCCTGTGGAAGAATGGCGGCGAGGAGCCCGGCATGTTGACCAGGTCCATCGTATTGCCGATCTTCGGCGGGGCACCCGGAACCGTCAGATCCCATACCAGTCCGTCGCTGACCACCCCGCCATCCAGGTGGCACGCCGCGCAGGACACCCACCGATTGGCCGTCATCCGTGTGTCGCGGGTATTATGAAACAGAATAGCCCCCTGGAGTCGCTGCGGGTCCCACGGCTCGGGGCACACGCGAACGGTCTTGACCAGCGTCGGGTTGCGGGGATCGACGAGCGAGAAATGAGAGAGGCTGCGGTCCCAGCGGTTGTTGAAGAACGCCGTCCGACCGTCTCGCGTGATGGCCACCCCCGTCGGGCCCGGCGGCAACGATCGCAGCGAGCGTTCGGCCACCACACCTCGCTCGTTGTACTGAATCACCTTGAAGTCGTTCGAGGCGAAGTAGACGTCGAGATAGCAGCCGGTCGAGCCGACGAACGCCACGGCCGAGGGCACGGCTACCGCTTGGCCGCTGAAGCTCGAATTGATCCTCGCGTCGTACAACTCGCGGTCCGCGGCCAGGTCGATTACTCGAATCGCCGCCTGAACCGTTGTCTTATGGCTCAGCGGCTGACCGTTCAGCCTCGTACCGCGCCGGACATTGGCATGCATACCGGCCACCACGGCCCGTGTGCCGTTCGGGTGAATCGCAATGCCGGCCAGGGCATTAAACACCCCGCCCTGGCCGTCGCGCACATTGTCGTCCTCTCGCAAGGCGATCTCCCGGACCACGCCAAGACGCACCGCATCGATCTGCGTGACCCATCCCTGGCCGTCGATACCCAGATAGTGCGTGACGTACAGATCGCCCGCCGCGTCGCCCATCGCCATCGCCCAGGGCCGCGCCCGGACGGGTATGCGCGCGATCACCCTGCCCGCTGCCAGGTCCACGACGGCGATCAGGCCGGCATGGTACTTGCCGTCGACGTATCCGCCGGCATATTGCGAGAAGTACGCCCTCCGTCCGTCCGGTGAGATCAGGACACCGTAAGGCTGCCCTCCCAGGGCGATTTCCCGAATCATCCTTCCTTGGGCAACATCCACGATGCCGAGCGTCTGAGACGATTGGTGAGTCACAACGACGTGACGGCCGTCGGGCGAGGCCGCCAGGGTGCGAGGGTCCTCGCCCACGGTAACGAGGCGAATGCTTCCGTCGGCCGCCCAGTTCCACAGGGCGATGCAGACTGCATCCTGCTGGACTGCACAGACCACCTTCTCATCCGGTGTGAGAACGATCGACGAGGTCTGCGCGCCGCGGGCGCACTCGATCCCCAGGACCAACAGCACAACGATGGTTCGATACGTAGAAGCCATATCCACAGAGAAGACCCCTGCCGAAGTCAGGCAACCTATCGGATGCCCCTCGAAGCTTCAACCGTCCGCCGACGCGGTTGACCGTTTCGGATTGGGGGGATACCCCGGGCTGTCACGCGTCCTGGGGCGAACGTTCCGACGCGTCTCACCCTGACGGTCTTGATCGTGTCTTGCATCATGCAGCACTCTCGCGCTTCGCACTCGATACATCGATACCATCATCACCTCAGGCGATGAATTCGGATGGTTGGAGGGCCCAGTGCTGGTCTGAGGCGGTATCTCGGGTAAGATAGTCGGTGATGATGGAGGATCGGCGATGGTGCGTATGACGATCGAATTGCCTGAAGGTGCGTTTTCCGCTTTGCGAAAGGATCCCAATGAATTCGCCAACGAGATGCGCCTCGCCGCGGCAGTGAAGTGGTATGAGCTGGGTGTCGTATCGCAAGGGCGGGCCGCAGAGATAGCCGGGCTTCCACGCCATGCCTTTATCGGCGCTCTCTCCCGCTTTGGCGTCTCGGCATTTCAGTACACTGCAGAAGAAGTCCTGGAGGAGGCTCGGCGTGAGTAGCATCTGGGTCGTCAACGCCTCGCCGGTCATTGTATTGGCCAAGGTCGGACAACTGCGACTCCTGGAGGTTCTTGGCGGCGGTCCGATCCTGCCGGATGCGGTAGCGGCCGAGATCATGTGCGGGCCGCCCGATGATCCTGCCCGCAAGGCTCTGGACGCAGGTTGGGGGCAGCGGCGATCTCCGGCGAGAGTATCCGCTGCAGTGCTCGAATGGGGTTTGGGGGCGGGAGAGACCTCCGTGGTTGCTCTTGCCATGGAGACTCAGTCATCGGTTGCTGTACTTGATGACGCCGCAGCCCGTGCGGCCGCTCGTTCATTGGGTGTGCCGCTCATGGGTACGTTGAGCGTGCTGATTCACGCCAAGCGCCATCGCCTGCTTCCGTCTGCGGGTTCGGTCATTGCGGACCTTCGAGCCGGAGGCATGTATCTCAATGATTCCGTGATTCGCGCCGCCTTGCAGGAAGTCGGAGAAACCTGGGCGTGATGATCTTGGTCGTGTCGGCATCCAGCCCGGGCAGAACACTCGAACGCGCTCCAGATTTCTCCCCATGCGCTGAGAGGTTCCTCCCACATCTTCCCCTCGCAATTCGATCGGCAGTATTGTCTTCAACCCAGGGCGTGCCGGCCGGTCGGCCTCGCCTGGCAGCCTGACCCTCTGTCGCATCCTGCATTTCGGTGCTACCATCTCACCTTCCACAATACGGGAGGTCTACTCTTATGACTATGCTACTGCTGATCCTGGCCGCGTCGAATCCGGGTCTTGTCCCGACCGTTACGCCGGACGAAACCTGCGAGGCCCGTCGATGGGTAGCCGCCGCCTTCGAGGGCGCTGCCCAGGCCGAGCCGCCCAAGTGGGGCCTGGCCATCCTGACTAACTTCGACGAACTGCTCAAGAACAGCCGCTGGGGCCGGCCGCTCACCATCGGCAAGACCGAATACGCTCGCGGCATCTTCTGTCACGCGACCAGCAAGCTCGCCGTGCGGCTGCCCTCACCCGGCAAGTCCTTCTCGGCGGCCGTCGGCGTCGACAGCAACCCGCAGACCCACGGCGGACGCGGCAGTATCGTCTTCTCCGTGACAGTGGGTGACAAAGAGGCGTTCCGATCGGGCGTCCTGCGCGAGGGAATGCCGGCACAACGCGTTGCCGTTGAGCTGGGCGGCGCTCAGGAATTCCTCCTCCAGGTCGGCGACGCCGGAGACGGCTTCGCGTGCGACCAGGCGGATTGGGTCGATGCCAAGATCACACTGGCCGATGGCCGCGTCCTGTGGCTGGGCGATCTGCCGATCATCGAGGGGCAGCCCGCAACGCCGTGGGCGGCCGAATGGCCCTTCTCGTTCACCTGCGGCGGGCAGCCGTCGGCCTCGCTGCTCAAAGAGTGGAAGCTGGACCGTCAGGTCAAGAAGCTCGACGACCGGCGGACGCAGCGGGTATTGACCTGGACCGATCCGAAAACGGGTCTGGCCCTTCGCTGGGTGGCGATCGAATACCTAGACTATCCGACGGTCGAGTGGACCCTCTACTTCAAGAACAACGGTACGGCCGATACACCCATCCTCGCCGACGTCCAGGCCCTGGACGCCCGCTTCCAGCGCAAGAAGGATGAGATCTACGGGCGATTCGGCACTCAGGGCGAATTCGTCCTGAACCACCACGTCGGCAGCCCCTGTGCGGCCAATGACTTTCAGCCGCTCAGATCGGCCCTGCCCCACAAGGTTGCCAAACGCATCGCCACCTCGGGTGGACGCGGGTCGAACAGCGACTGGCCCTACTTCAACATCGAGTGGCCGGGTGAAGGCGTCATTGCCGTGGTGGGCTGGCCCGGTCAGTGGGCCGCTCAGTTCACCCGCGACGAAGGCTGCGGCCTTCGCGTGCGTGCGGGCCAGGAGCTGACCCATTTCGTCCTGCACCCGGGCGAGGAGGTCCGCTCTCCACTGATCGTCCTGCAATTCTGGAAGGCCGATCGAATCCGGTCGCAGAATACGTTCCGCCGCTGGATGCTCGACCACAACGTGCCCAAGCCCGGCGGCAAGGCAATTCAGCCGATGCTGTTTGGTTGCAGCTCGCACTTCACCAATGAGATGGTCGACGCCAACCAAGAGAATCAGATGCAGTTCATCAACCGCTACATCGAGGAACGGCTGAAGATCGACTACTGGTGGATGGACGCCGGCTGGTACTTCTGCGAGGGCAACTGGGGCAAGACCGGAACCTGGGAGGTCGACACCAAGCGGTTCCCGAAGGGCTTGCGGGCGATCAGCGACTACGCCCATTCCAAGGACATCAAGACGATCGTCTGGTTCGAACCCGAGCGGGTGGCGGCCGGCACATGGCTCACCGAGAAGCACCCGGAATGGATCCTCGGCGGCAAGAACGGCGGTCTGCTGAACCTGGGCAATCCCGATGCCTGGAAGTGGCTGACCGACCACGTCGACAAGCTGATCACCGATCAGGGTATCGATCTGTACCGCCAGGACTTCAACATGGACCCGCTGGACTATTGGCGCAAGAACGACGCCCCCGATCGCCAGGGCATCACCGAGATCGCCCACATCACCGGCTACCTTGCCTACTGGGACGAACTCATCCGCAGGCACCCGGGTCTGCTGATCGACTCGTGCGCCAGCGGCGGGCGCCGGAATGATCTCGAGACGATGCGCCGTTCCGTGCCCCTCTGGCGCACCGACTGGCGGCTCGATCCGGTCGGCACCCAGTGCCACAGCTATGGGATTTCGTTCTGGCTCCCGCTCAGCGGGACGGGCACGGGCACCTATGCCGCCTACGACTTCCGCAGCAACATGGTGCCGCTGCTGAACTGTATCTGGGACGTGCGAATCAAGGATGCCGACTACGACCTGATGCGCCGCCTGTGCGACCAGTTCCGTCAGGTGGCCGATTGTTATCTCGGCGACTACTATCCGCTGACACCCTATAGCCTGGACAACAACTCGTGGCTGGGCTGGCAGTTCGATCGCCCGGACCTCGGCAGGGGCATGGTCCAGGTCTTCCGTCGCGGCGAGAGCATCTACAAGGCCGCCGACCTCAGGCTCTATGGCCTCGATCCGGACGCCCGCTACAAGGTCAGGAACGTCGACGCGCCGGAGGCCGAGATTCTCACGGGCCGCCAACTGATGGACGGTGGCGCCCCCATCGTGTTGAAGGATCGGCCGTGTGCGGTCTTGATTTCGTATGAAAAGGTCCAGTGATCCCTTGGAGTAGGGCTGCCAAGGGCATGTTTGTGTATGGGTTTCATGTCTGGTCAGGACATCGGAGCTCTACATGAGGCTGCCAAACGGCAATCGCGCGGTCATCGATGCACGTAAGCTGACGGACTACTCCCTCAGCTTCGACCATGATGATGGCAGACACAAGGCGAAGCTTTTCGATGAACTCCTTGGTATCTCATCCCGGAACGCTGGCATCCTGGTTCAAGCCCTGAGAGAAGCGGCCGAATCGCGAGAGGCGGCGCCAGGCCGTCTCGATCGCTACGGCCAGCGGTACATAGTCGACTCTCCGCTTGCAGGGCCCGCCGGGCACGCAACGATTCGCTCGGTCTGGATCGTGCGAACGGGTGAGTCTGTACCTCGGTTGGTTACGTGCTATATACTCTAGGTAGGGGAGACCCGTCATGACGCAGCAACGAAAGCCCCAATTGCTGGACCTAGTGGCTGTCCTGAACGTCCCACCGGATGCTCCTCTCCTAACGGGTGATGTGGGCACTGTGGTCGAGGTCCTTCCGCCGGACGGAGTTGAGGTGGAGTTTCTGGATCGCGACGGTAGAACGCGATGTGTGGCGACGTTAGGTGACTCAGATGTCCTCGTCCTCAACCGCGAGCGCACACCGGTAGGATAGCCCCGACAACGCATCCCAAGTCGTCAATCGTTCGTTTGGAACCGAACTCCGAACCAGAGGTGAACATCCATGCTGAGAACAAACCGACTGGTCGTCATGGTCCTGATTGCACAGTTGGGCGCGGCGCAACTTGCCGGCGCCATCGCTCCAACTCCCGACGAGATCCGGGAACTCCGCCAATGGGTCTCTGCCAAGCTCGAAGGCAGACAGCTCGCCGAACGCCTTCCCTCCGGATTGATCGTCTTGGCCAATCATGGTCCCGTGCAGATGAACGCCCGCTCGGGGCAGCCGCTCCAGATCGGTGGCCGCGAGTACAAGCGAGGGCTCTACTGTCATGCCGTCAGCAAGGTCGTCGTAAGGCTGCCCGGTCCCGGCAAGACGTTCACATCCGTCATCGGCATTGATACCCGGGCCGGTGGCGGCAGCATCATGTTCTCCATCGATGTGGCAGGCAAAGAGGTGTTCCGCTCACCGGTCATGCACGTGAACGACGCGGGCGTGCCCGTCAGCATTGATCTCAACGGTGCCAGGGAGTTTACGCTGAAGGTCGGCGACAACGGCGATGGCATTGCCTGCGATCAGGCCAACTGGGCCGACGCCAAGGTCGCCCTCGCCGATGGCAGCGAGCTCTGGCTTGGCGAAATGACTCTGTTGGACGGCGCCCGTGCGCCGTACTCCACCGACCCTCCGTTCTCATTCAAGGTCGACGGCAAGCCCTCGACCGAATTCTTGAAGACCTGGAACGTCCATCGCACCGAGAAGAAGCTGGACGATCAGCGGACCGAACGCACCCTGGTCTACACCGATTCCAAGACCGGACTGGTCGTGCGCCTCGTGGCGATCGAATACGCCGATTTCCCCACCGTTGAATGGACCGTCTATTTCAAGAACACCGGTTCGGCCGACACGCCGATTCTGTCGGACATCCTGGCGCTCGACACATCGTTGCAGCGAAACAGTCAGGGAGAGTTCGTTCTGCACCACCACGTCGGCACCAATGTGACGCGTAACGACTATCAGCCGCTCACCTCGGAGCTGAAGCCCAAGGAGAAGCTCCGGCTGGCCCCCAGTCATGGCCGCCCCTGTGCGGGTGTGTTTCCTTACTTCAACATCGAGTGGCCCGGCGAGGGCGTGATCGCCGTCGTCGGCTGGCCCGGGATGTGGGCTGCCGAGTTCGCCCGCGACGAGGCGACGAGCCTTCGCATTACTTCAGGTCAGGAGCGGACACACCTCAGACTGCTGCCGGGTGAGGAAATCCGCACGCCCCTGGTCGTCCTTCAATTCTGGAAGGGCGACTACCTGCGGAGTCAGAACATCTGGCGGCGGTGGATGATCGCGCACAACATCCCGCGGCGTGGCGGCAAGCTGCCTCCGCCGCAAATGCCGGCCGTCAGCGGGAACCAGTTCCCCGGCCTGTTGTGTAACGAGGCCGGTGAGCTTCAGTACATCGATCGGTTCGCCGAGGAGGGCATCAAGATCACCCACTGGTGGATGGATGCCGGCTGGTACGTCAACAAGGGCGACTGGGGGAGCACTGGCACGTGGGAGATCGACAGGAAGCGGTTCCCGCGCGGGCTGCGCGGCGTGGCCGACCATGCCCACGCAAGGAACATCAAGCTCATCGTCTGGTTCGAGCCCGAGCGCGTCACCGCCGACTCGTGGCTGACCAACAACCATCCGGACTGGGTGCTGGGCGGCAAGAACGGCGGGCTGCTGAACCTCGGTAACCCCGACGCTTGGAAGTGGCTGGTCAATCACTTCGACAAGATCATCACCGAAGAGGGCATCGACTACTATCGGCAGGACTTCAATATGGACCCGCTGCCTCATTGGCGCGCCAACGATGCCCCGAACCGCCAGGGCATCACCGAGATCCGCCACGTCGAGGGCTATCTGGCCTTCTGGGACGAACTGGTTCGCCGCCACCCTGACATGATGATCGATTCTTGTGCCAGCGGCGGCCATCGCAATGATCTCGAAACCTTGCGGCGATCCGTACCCCTGCTGAGAAGCGACTACATCCTCGACCCGCTGGGCGAGCAGTGCCACACCTATGGGTTCGCCTTCTGGGTCCCGTATTGGGGAACCGGTTTCATCGATTTCGACGCTTACATCTTCCGGAGCTGCCTGGGCCTGGACACCACGGTGAGCACGGACGCCCGCCGCAAGGACCTCAACTGGGAGCTCCTGCGGAAGCTGACCCGCCAGTGGAAACAGGTCGCCGACTACTTCTACGGCGACTACTATCCGCTGACGCGCTACAGCCTGGACAACGATGCGTGGATCGCCTGGCAGTTCGATCGCGCCGATCTCGGCGAGGGCATGATCCAGGCCTTCCGCCGGCCGGAGAGCGACTTTGAGGCCGCGCGATTCAGGCTCCGCGGGCTGGATCCTCAGGCACAATACACGGTTACCGATCTGGACGTCGGCCAACCCCAGCCGATCTCCGGCCGCGAACTGACAGAAAAGGGACTGCCGGTCAGCATTCTCGATCGGCCGGGCTCCGTGCTTGTCGTCTATCGGAAGGTCCGGTAGCCTCCTGTTCACCGCCGGATGTCGCCAGCGACGGATGTCGAGAGTCTCTGGCGACGCCGACCATAGGAAGGGTCGTGGTGGACGATGCGCCGTCTTCGTCGCCCGATCCCTAGCCAACATGATTCCTTCTGCGTTGATATGAGGTGATCGAATGAGAAGCTCGCATGCCGTACTCGCATCGCTCGGTGTCCTTTTCGCCGTACGTCAGGTCAGCGCCGTCAACGTTCAGCCGGGCGAACTGAACGAGGCCCGCCGCTGGGCGGCCGCCAGGTTCCACGGTTCCGTCGAGAAGACCCTGCCCCCACCGTGCCTTCAGGTTCTCGCCAACTACGGCATCGTGCAGAGGAACGCCCGCGGCGGCAAACCCCTCAAGATCGCCAACCGGGAGTACACGCGAGGTCTCTACGGCCACGCTGTCGGAAAGATCATGGTGCGATTGCCCTCACCGGCAAAGACGTTCGGCGCCGTCGTCGGCGTCGATAGCAACGAACAGACCTCCGGTGGGCGGGGCAGTGTCGTCTTCTCGGTATCCGTTGGCGACAAGCCGGCGTTCAAGACCGACATCTTGCGTGAAGGAATGCCCGGCGCGGCCGTGAACGTCGACCTGGGCGGCGCCACGGAGTTCGTGATGGAGATCGGCGATGGCGGCGACGGGTTCTCCTGCGACCAGGCCGACTGGGCCGACGCCAAGGTGACCCTGGCCGACGGGCGGACCCTTTGGCTCGGCGAGTTGCCCATCGCAGACCCGGCCCGCAAGCCCTGCACCTCAGAGCCCCCGTTCTCTTTCACCTTCGGTGGGAAGCCCTCTGCCGAGCTGCTCAAGGGGTGGCAGCCGAACCGCCAGAGCCGGAAGCTGGATGACGTTCGAACGGAACACACCCTGTCCTGGACCGATCCGGCCACCGGCCTGATCGTCCGGTGCGTCGCGATAGAATGGGCCGACTTTCCGGCCGTCGAGTGGACGCTGTACTTCAAGAACGGCGGCCAGGCCGACACGCCGATTCTCGAGAACATCCAATCGATGGATGTTCGCATTGACCGGCCCGACTACTGCGAGTTCACCCTGAATCACAACCGGGGCGATTCGTGCTCCGTCGACAGCTTCGAACCACTTCGAACGCCCCTGACGCCCAAGACCGAACTGCGATTCGCCCCCGACGGCGGCCGGCCGACCAACGGCAGATGGCCCTACTACAACATCGAATGGGCCAGCGAGGGTGTCATCGCCGTCATCGGTTGGCCCGGCCAGTGGGCCTCCACCTTCACCCGCGACGAAGGCAGTATCCTGCGCATCCGAGGCGGCCAGGAGCTGACGCGGTTCACCCTCCATCCGGGCGAAGAGGTTCGCACCCCCCTGAGTCTGCTTCTGTTCTACGCGGGCGATCGCATTCGAGCCCAGAACATCTGGCGCCGGTTCATGTTCGAACACAACTTCCCGAAGGATCACGGCAAGCCCCTGGCTCCCAAGCTTGCCGGTTGCAGCGGATGGCACTTCCCGGGCCTGATGTGCAACCAGGCCGGTGAGATCGAATTCATCGATCGGTACCTCGCCGAAGGGATCAAGCTGGACTACTGGTGGATGGACGCCGGCTGGTACCCGTGCGACGGTGTCGGCTGGCCGAAGGTCGGAACGTGGGAGGTCGACCGAAAGCGGTACCCCGGCGGCCTGAAGGCCGTTACCGATCACGCCCACTCCAAGGGCGTCCAGGGTATCGTCTGGTTCGAGCCGGAACGTGTCCATCCCGGCACCTGGCTTACCGAAAACCACCCGGAGTGGATCCTCGGCGGCAAGAATGGCGGCCTGCTGAACCTCGGCAACCCGGACGCACGCCGCTGGCTCATCGACCACGTCGATCGGATCATCACCGAGCAGGGAATCGACCTGTACCGCCAGGACTTCAACATGGACCCGCTGAGCTTCTGGCGAAAGAACGATACCGCCGATCGTCAGGGTATCACGGAGATCCGCCACGTGGAGGGATACCTGGCCTACTGGGACGAGCTGAGGCGGCGTCACCCGGGAATGCTGATCGATTCGTGTGCCTCCGGCGGACGGCGAAACGATCTCGAAACGATGCGCCGGGCTGTGCCCCTGCTGCGGAGCGATCTGGAGTTCAACGCCACGGGCAACCAGTGCCAGACGTACGGATTCGACATGTGGCTGCCCTATCACGAAATGGGCAACCGTGACATGGATGTCTACAACATGCGAAGCAACATGGCCCCGTTGTGCGGATTCGTGTGGGATGTCCGCCGCAAAGACCTGAATTACGATCTGGCACGCCGAGTGATCGCGCAGTGGAGGCAGGTGGCCGACGGCTACTTCGGCGACATGTACCCGCTCAGCGCCTACGTCACGTCCGAGGATGTCTGGATGGCATGGCAGTTCGATCGCCCGGACCTTGGCACGGGGATGGTG
This sequence comes from uncultured Planctomycetales bacterium, assembly GCA_964446835.1. Lineage (GTDB taxonomy): Bacteria > Planctomycetota > Phycisphaerae > UBA1845 > JAFGLZ01 > CAYUQT01. The sequence continues at coordinate 179,970 of CAYUQT010000009.1, forward strand.
CAGGCCTTCCGGCGCGGTGAGAGTGTTTATGAGGTCGGACGATTCCGGCTCCGCGGTCTGGAGGCCGATGCCAAGTACGTCGTAACCGATCTCGATCGGAACGACTCGCAGGAGATCACCGGCCAGGAGCTGATGCAGCGAGGGCTGAGGGTCGAAGTCCCCGATCGTTCCGGTTCCGCCTTGATCGCCTACAAGAGACTCTGAGCCGGCGGCCGATCATACGGATGATCGATGCGCCGGTGTTTCACCGGTAAAGCACCTCGACGGTCGTCGGCGCCCGCAGGTCTCGCAGTGTCACCGTATCGGAGCTGAATGTGGCTGCCTTTTCTTCTTTGGTGATGACACTGCGAATGGGGGCGTTCTGAGGATGACGCAATCGGACCCGGATCGACGCAGCCGGCCTCCGGGTGGGTGGGTCGATCCGGATCGATATCCGGCCCTGATCGACCTGAGAGCGGATCGCAAAACTCACGGTGCCGAACGATGTCGGCGCCCGCTCTACCCGCACTTCCTTGTTCGTATCGAGCCACGCTTGAGGAATGGCTTGGCCGAGATGCAGTTCATTGCCGACCTCCCGGACCAGTATGTTGCGCAACAGAAAGAGCTGCTGCGTGTTCGAGTAGAGGTGGGGCAATGTCATGAAGTTCTTCCCTTCCTTCAGGAATGTCACTTCCACCGCAGAGTAAGTCTCTCGCGACATGCCGTAGGCCAGCGATCCGTAGAAGCCCAGCAGGACGCGACGAACCTCGTCCCGCGCCAGGCAGTCCATCCAGTAACCGTAGGTGTACGCGTGATCGATGCCGTTCCAGAATCGGCACATCCCGAGAATCAGGCCTCCCCGCTGCTCAAGCATGTCTCTGTACCACTTGGCCTGAGGCGACCCGGCCGGCAGGAATCCAGTCTCCAGGATCGGCCCTACCATCAGGCCGTAATAGTCGTACGCGTTGTAGTCCGACGCCTTCAGCAGCTCTTGCGTCTGCGGAAAGATCGGAAGCATCTTCATACCGTCGCGATCGATGACGGCCTTCGCCATCGAGTCCAGCACGTCCTTGCGGTAGGCGGTGGCCTCATCGCCGATTCGTGAGCCCTCCTCCTTCAGACCGATGTCCGCCAGGGCGGAAGCTGTTGCCTCCATGCCTGCGACGAGATACGTGTCGGACTTGTAACAATAGGCTGGCGAGGGGTGGTCGCAGTAGGGGCGGTCCAGGATCAACCCGTACCACGCTGCCGTGGGAGACTGTTGGCTCTTGCTCGTCCTGCGCTTCTGAATGATCCACTCACACATCCTGACCATGGTCGGGGCCACCGTTCGAAGCCAGGCCGAATCGCCGGTCATTCGGTAATGGTGGGCCAGGGCGCACAGCATTACCCCCTGATCGGGCAGCCCATAGTTGACCACGAAATACCCGTCCGGTTTCAGGAAGGTCAGAAGCGATTCCAGATACCGGCGCGCGTCCGCGTGGTGACCCATCAGGTCGAGCGCCTGGCAGTACAGCGCGGCGCTGTATCCATAGATCATCTCATAGAAGCCCGACCCGTCATGCGGTTCGTAGACGTTGCCCTTCTTGTCCGCGTTCAGGAAGTTGTAGGCCAGCCAGGCCCGGTACGCGTTGTTCACCCGTTCCTCGGGAACAGTAATGCGGGTGTGGCGGTTCAGCAGGTCCTCCCATGTGCCGGTGACGGTCTTGAGGACCGTGTCGAATTCTCCAGGACTCACCTCCCGCACGTTTGCATCCGTGGCCGATGAGGGCACCTTGATACAGATGATCCGATTGCCCTTCCCCTCGATTTCCAGCGCCCACGTTGCTGCGGATTGCCCTGGGACAAGAGGCTTGCCGTCTGCCTTGAAGTTCTCGATGCGCAGGGGCACCCTCCGCTTGGTCTCTCGCGAGTTGTCGATGCGAAGCCGGATGCAGGCAAACGCCTCTGTGTCGGGGCTCATCGCTTCAGAGTATCCACAGACCGTTTGCTCATAGCTCAGATCGTCATGATTCCAATCGGCGATGACGATCGGCAGGTATCCCTTTTCGAGTCGCTTTCGGGCACCTTTGCCGGCCAGTCCGAAACGCACCGGAGGCTCGTTCACCATGAAGCAGACAAAGCCCGTGTTCACCTCGACGGCACCATCGGGCGTGACGCCAAAGTCGCAGGGGTGATCCTTCACCCCGACCGTTTCGCGAGAATGCTTCATTGCCGGAAAGTGCCGGGCCACCGACTCATAGCTCGGGTCTGCCGGGCCGGCGATCTCGGCTTCGCCCAGGGAATCCGCTCCGGCCGCCGGTCGCAGACGTTTGTCGGGCAGATCGAGCCGGCTCGAATCGGTCGGTACTACCGATATCTCGCCGATCATCGCCAGGGTCCTTTGGCCCTTGTCGGAGAAGTCATTGTTCATGTCGGGGGCGGGGAATCTGCGCGGGATCGTCAGGCCCTTGCCGACGATTAGCAGGGCAGGGGGCCCACTCAGTGGGCCTTGCGGTCTGGTGGTCACGCGCACCGTGCTCCAACGTGCACCGTCGCCGCTGGACAGGTAGGCGATATGGCTCCGGCCCAGTTCGATGGCCACGTATTGGTCCGAGGAACCTTCGCCCGACGGCCGTGCACCACTCTCCATCTTGGCGGTCTGAGGGTTGTAGTGCCACTGATCGCTGGGCTCTGCAAAGTCGCAGTGCTCCTTGTACTCACCTGCGGTCGTCTCGGCCACGTAGAGACCGTCCTTGGCAAGAACCCCGAATTGGCACCAGTTGCCCGGGTCCCAGTACAGAAACAGTGATGCGGTCCAGCTCACACCAACGCCCGGCCGGATCCGGCACGACGCGCGAATCAGGTCGACACCGAGCGGGCGCTGAATATGGGCGTACGTGTTGCTGAGCGCCGAGATGTGCAGCATCCCATCTCTGACGTCGATGGCATTGCCCGGCGAGAGGTCCACCCTCCACGCCGGACCGATCACCCCGCCCTCGAAGGTCTCGCGGAACGGAATCGCCGGCGGGCCTTCAGCCGCATCTATGAAGCCCTGACTGCCGGTCAGGACAAACATCACAATCACCAACTCCGCTCGTGACCTGATGTGCCGATTATGCATCGAAGGTCTCCCAGATAGGGGGTCATCGCAGATGGGGTCGGCGTCTGTCGGCATTCTACCGAGGACAGACCCATCCGTCCTCGCGGTCACCGGGAGACTTCGTCTTCCGGTTGACAACTCCTCCCTCGCTCCTTAGCCTGCCGATCGGTTGCAGCCGGTGATCAGATCGTTCGGTTCAGGGGGCAAAACCGTTGCATTTCGGGAGTCGATCACATGAGCGTGCGCATTGTTCGTCTCGGCACGAAGCGGGCTCGCGATGAGGGACTGCGCATCGGCACCGTCCGGCACCCGCCGCGAGGCGTCCCCAAGAGCAAGCATGCCTCGCAGGACTGGTACGACGTGTGGTTCCCCAATCTGGCCCCGAGCGCCGAAGCCGTCAGGCTCGCCCGAGACGCCACCACGGATCGCCAGTGGACGGCCTTCATCAAACGCTACCGTCGCGAGATGGCCGCCCCGGATGCCAGCCGAACACTCGACCTGCTGGCCGCCTTGTCGCACCATGTCAACTTCTCGGTGGGCTGCTACTGCGAGGAAGAATCGCACTGCCATCGCTTGATCCTTCACGAGCTGCTGAAAGAGAGAGGTGCGGACATCGCCTGATCCAGCCGTTGGCCGGCACTTGACCCTATCGCCCAACGGTCAGGAATTCATCTCAATGCCCAGCGGTAGTTCTTCGGAATCGGCCGGAGCGTTCCCCGCGGCCCCCGCTGTCGGTTCGGTCTCGTTTTTCGGCCGGGTCTTCCAGCGTCGGTGTACCCACAGGTACTGTGACGGGTCCACGCGGACAAACTCCTCGATCGCCCGCGTGTATTCCTGCGTGATCCAGAGCAGTTCGTCGGGCTGATCGGCCCACTCGTGAGGATGGATGACGCGATTCACGTGGATCTCGTAGTCGAACCGATCGCTCAACCGCCGGGCACACCCGACGACGATGGGCACCTGATGCCGCATCGCCAGCAGGCCGATGCTCTTGTAGGTTGAGGCCGCTCGCCCGAAGAAGTCGACGAACAACCCCTTGCGCCCCGCATTCTGGTCGGCGATGAAGCACAGCGCCGCGCCCGAGTCGAGCACCTCATCCGCCGATCGAGCCACCCCCTTCTTGTACAGAAGTTTCAGCCCTCGCCGCTCCCGGATGTCGACCAGCCACTCGTTGAGATAGGGATTGTCCAGCGGACGCATCACCGCCACCATGTCGAAACCCAGCGAGGCCAGCGTGAACCCCAGCAGCTCCCAGTTGCCGTAGTGTCCGGTCAACATGATGCAGCCGCGGTGCTGCAGCAAAATCCGCAGCGCCTCGTCCAGTCCCCGAAGCCGAAGGTACCTCGGCCAGGTCCACTCGCTGATCAGCCGCGGCTCGAAGAGGACTTCCATCGCCATCATGGCCATTTGTTGCATGCTCTGGAGCGTGATGCGATCGAGCTGCTCGTCCGACATCTCCGAACGGAACGAGCGACGGAGATTGTCCATTGCCCGCTCTCGGTGCCTCCGGCTGAATCGGTACCACAGGTAACCGAAGAGCCGGGCCGTCCGCAGATTCAGATCGATAGGAAACATGTGGACCAGCGCGTGAAAAACGCGCAACGCCACATAGGCCGCATATTCGCCGATGGAACGCCAATTCATGCGGGAATTGTAGCGACTCTCCCCAGGCGGAGTCCACGGAGTCCCGACCCGACACAACCGGAACAGTCGGAGCCAGGAGGCAGTCGTCAGATGGGCTGAACAGGATTATCGTTGCGCCTTCCCCGGTTCCGACAGAGCCGGGGAAGGCGATCGTGTTTACTCTAGCGATTCCACGCCGGGACGTTCGTCGGAGCGCCTGGCGGTGGGGGTGGAGGTGGGGTCATTCCCCCCGGTGTGCTCACGCCTCCCGGTGTGGTCATGCCCCCTGGACGCTCCATCGATCGCCCGCCGCCGAAACGGCCGGCCGGTGCCTGCATCTTTGAGATCTCTTCCTTCTGTTCGGGCGTCAGCAGGTTCGCGACCTTGTCCGCGAATTCCTCGTCCAGGCGCTGCCGCGCCTGGGCATCAGACATCACGTTTCTCAACTGCTGCCGATACTCCGAGTCGACCTGCTGCAATTCCGTCTGCTGCTGCTGAGTCAGACGATGGGAGGTCGAACTCAACCTGTAGATGGCGAAGCGTAGCTGCCCCATGTTCTTCATATCGATCGTGCCGCCGCCGCCGCCCGGACCACTCATACGGCTGTGCACCTCCTTGAGCTGCTTCTCCTGCTGATCGTCGAGCACCATCAGCACGTCGTCCAGCAGACGCTTGCGCATGATCTTCTCTTCTTCCGGCGACATCTTCACGCCGCCCTGCGAGCGCCGTTGCATCTCCTCCTCGTACTGCTTCTTGATCTGCTCCAACTGAGGCTTCTGATAGTCCTGAAGCTTCACTTGCTGCACGCACTGGAAGAGCACGGCTGGATCATCCAGCGGACCCGTTGCGGGGCCGGACCCCGGGGCGTTCGGACGAAGCATCCGACGAAACTGCGTCTTCTGCCCCTCGTTCAGCGCCTTCTCGATCTCCTCGATCAGGATCTCTCGCATCTCCCGCTCTTCCTCGGACACATCCGTCCGAAGGTCCCGAAGCTTCTCCCAGATCTCCTCGGCACGCCGCGTGTCGCGGGCCATCCGCGCCGTCTTGAGTTCCTGCTCCAATCGTTCCTTCTCACGCTGCCCCTGCTGATCGGTGGCCTTGCGGCGAACGTCGGCCATCGCGGCCTCATACTCGCGGAAGATCTGCTCGATCTCCTGCTTCTGGTTCCATTCCAGCTTCAGCTCCTTCTCCAGAACCTTCGGATCCAGCACGCTGGGATCGATCTCCTGTCCACGGCCGCCCCCAAAACCTCGACGATGACGATGACCCCGATCGCGATCCTCTCCTGGTTGTCCACCTTCCGTCCCCGAAGGTTGGGCCACGCCAGGAGTCCGGGCTTGCCCCGACGCCCCCCGGTCGTCACCCACACGCGGGGGACCGCCCGCCCGTCGGTCGTCGCCCAGCCGAGGCGGTCCGGCCGGTTGGGCCAGCGCGATCGTCCACAGAATCATCGTGCTGAGGGGTACGCCGTAAAGAATATGTCGCGTCATCAGTCGGCTCCTTACTCTCTCATCGTTCATCACGCGCAGCGCAGAGGATACCGCAGACATTGAACCGTATGCATATTATACCGTCCAGACCCCCTCACGGTGGCATCGCCTGAAGACGCAAGTTGCTCCGGCCCCCGTCGTTCGCTGCTTCGTTGCCAAGTGCTTCGATACAGACAACTTGCGATTTCCGGACCTTGGCGACCGCATCGGATTGTTCGGATACATTGTCTGGGCGACATCCTGTCGCCTCGAACGCAGGATCGCCCGACGAAAACCGCAACAGTTTACTGAATGGGATCACGCTCACCGACCGGTGGCCCCAGGAGTTCCGTCAGGATAATGGCCTTGCGCAGGGCATTTCGATCCAGTCCGTCCTTCAGCAGATCGCGTCCTCGCGATACCCTCGACGCCGTGGGCCCCGCCGTCACTGCGGGCGTGCGGGCCAACTGACTCTTGCCAAGACGGTCCTGCTGCCCCATTCGTGCGGCATTCGCTTCCGCATGGGCCGCCACACCTCTCTTGGCGTGCTCGGCGATCTGGGCGGCAGCACGGGACGCCCCCTCACTCAGTCGGCCTTCTCCCGACCGGCGAATCGGTTCGGCCAATGGGCCGCCCTCTCGGGGCTGGGGCGTCCGCGTCGGCTCGATCGGAACCCTTCGCGCGGGGGCCTCTGCCGGACGTGTCGGGATTCGCCCGACGGTTCTTTGGGGGGGGAGTGTGCCGGGAGCCTTCTGTCCCGGAACCGTAGCCCGCGGAGGTATCGCGCGAACCGGGCGCCGTTGCGGCGGTGCTGACGGTGCGGGCTTCCGAATCACCGGCGGGATTTGGCGAGGGGGTTCCGCCGGTTCCCGGGGGGGCTCCACTTTGAGGGGAGGCATCTTCTTCTGCGATTGCTGCTGTTTCTCGCGGACCTTGTTGATAATCGAACTGATGACCGAGAACACCACAATGGCCACAATGATCAGCCACTGTGTGGGGTCGTCGTCCCCACGACGTGCGGCCAGCAGATCCAGATTCCAAGGCGGCAACAGATTCAACACACCACCTCGAGTCACCCCGTTAAGACCCACGCCCTGCCAGGTCTACGTGGCCGGGCCTTCACCCGCGCCCGTCATCCCCTCGGCTCCAGGCCCGGCGATCGACTGACGCATGGACGTATCGGCGACAATGTTCTTCATCCGATAGTAATCCATGATACCCAGCCGTCCCGATCGGAAGGCATCCGAAATCGCCTTGGGCACCTCCGACTCGGCCAGCACGACCATGGCCCGGTTCTTCTGGACTTCAGCCTTGTATTCCTGCTCGAGAGCCACGGCCAAGGCGCGACGCTTCTCCGCTTCAGCCTGGAATCGCCGCTTGTCGGCCTCGGCCTGGTCCGCCTGAAGCTTCGCCCCGACGTTCTCGCCGACGTCCACGTCGGCGATGTCGATCGACAGAATCTCAAATGCCGTGCCGGCATCCAGCCCCTTCTCCAGCACCCGCTTGCTGATGCGATCGGGGTTCTCGAGCACCTCCTTGTAGTCGTTCGCCGTACCGATCGCCGTGACGATGCCCTCGCCGACCCGGGCGATGATCGTCTCTTCCGTGGCCCCGCCGATGAGTTGCTGGATGTTCGTCCGAACCGTCACCCTCGCCCGCGCCTTGAGCTGAATCCCGTCCTTGGCGATCCCGTCGATACTGTTCTTGCTGCCGGTGTCGGTCGGTACATCGATGACCTTCGGGTTCACCGATGTGTGAACGGCGTCCAGGATGTCACGGCCGGCCAGGTCGATCGCGCAGGCCTTCTGCCAGTTCAAATCGATGTTCGCCCGGTTCGACGCGATCATCGCGTTGACCACGTTGGGCACACGCCCCCGCGCCAGATAGTGGCTTTCCAGATCGTTCGTCGTAATGCTGTGGATCCCCGCCTTGACGAGCTGGATCTTGCCCAGCGTGATCGTTCGGGCATCGACCTTTCGCAGCCGCATCCCGATCAGATCGACCAGACTCACGTCGGCACGGCTGGCAAACGCCTGAAGCCACAACCCGAAGAACTGAGCGACGATCAGCAAAACCACCAGGCCGACCACGATCAGGACGATCGCAAGCAGCCACATGAATGGAAACTCCTGGGCCTGGCCCAGCAATCGCAGCACATTGATCGGTTCCATGATGGACTCCCTCATACGACGGCGACAAGACTCTTGCCGGTTCGGTCCTTCGGCTTCGCGCTACACGCGGACTTCTCGTACGACCAGATCACGGCCACGGACGGCAATGCCTCGAACGACGGCGTCCGCGGCGATGATGCTGGATTCGGCTACACACTGTATGCGACGCCCCTCAAACTCACAACTCCCGACCGGGCGAAGGGGCGTCAAGCTGCGACCCTGCCGGCCCACCAACGCCTCCAGCCGATCCGTGTGGAAATCCAGATCGGCCTCCGTCACCGTCGGGTTCGGTGGGGCGACGCGCTTGCCGATCGGTGTTCGATACCAGTACTTCACCGCCAGTGCGGCAAACGTCGGCAGCAGGATGATCGAAAACATCAACGCGACGTACCCGACGATCGGGCCGATCTTGAAGGCCATGTACACACCGCCGCCCAGAAATCCAAGCCCCGCCACGGTCAGCACCCCGTGACTGGGGATGAAGATCTCCAGGACCAAGACGGCGATACCCAGCAGGTAGAGAAGCAGTGTCGCGCTGACGTCTTCCATGATGAAAAATGCTCCAACCTGAGTGTGGCTCCGGCTTGAAGACGGCTGAACCCTACACGCGATCGCGAACCCGCCGAACCACGATCCGGTTGCCTTGTCGCTCGATGACCTCCACCGGTTCGCCCGGACCGATGAACTCCGATTGACTGACAACGTCGACGAGCGTGTCGCCGAATCGCGCCTTGCCCGCCGGCCTCAGCGTGCCCTCGGTCTTCCCCATATCGCCGAGAAACGCCACGTGCCCATACGGACTCGGCACCGTGATCTCCTCGGGGGTCGGATTGGCCGCCACGATCTTGCCCACATAAGGTACCCGGGGGAAGAAGCGGCTCAGGGCCACCGCTCCCACCAGCGAGGCCGCGATCGCCGAGGCCATCACCTTCAAGCCCGTCCCCAGCCCTCGCCACATGTATGTGTTCGTGATTCGCGGAATGCTGAACGGGCTGTCCATGTCAGGAATGAACGTCGCGACGATTCCCATAAAAATCAGCACAATCCCCGCCACCCCCGCCACACCGAATCCGGGAATGACGAAGATCTCCAGCGCCAGAAGGGCCAGGCCCAGCAACACCAGGATGATCTCCCAGGCATTGGCCAGACCCGTCAGATACGGCGCGCCCAGGAAGATCACCAGACAAATCAGGGCGACCAGCCCCGGCAGACCCATCCCCGGGGCATGGAACTCCGCATAGGCCCCCAGAATCACCAGCACCATCAGGATTCCGCGGACGATGGGGTTGGTCAGCCAGTTGACCAGTTCTTCGCTCCAGGTCTGGTCCAGCCGTGCGACGGGGCCCGTGATGTCAAACACGTCGATCAGTTGCTTGTCCGAGTCGACCTTGAACTGGGCGAAGCCATAGGCGATCGCCTCGTCCTGCGTCATGGTCAGAAGCTCGTCCGAGGCGACAATCGGCTGCCGGTCAACTACGAAGTTGCCTACGCTGCGAACGTACTGCCATTCCGTCTTGCTCTTGACCTCTTCCCATCGCTGGCCGGGCCTGGCGCGAACCTCTAACTCGACCTTCTCGACGTCTTGATCCATCGGATCCTTCTGGCGGGTCACCGTCTTCTTGCTGCGGCTTTCAGGGGCCTTCGTCGCGTCGATGCCGAACTTCTCATCGCGTTCGGCCCGGTCCACGAACAGTCGCTGCTTCGTCTTGGAGTTCTCAATCCAGAAGACCTCGATCTGAGGCTGAACCATCGCCATGCACATGAGCTGGTCATAACCTCGATTTCGGGCCGAGTCGCGGAATTCCGTCAGCACCGGTCCGGTGAACTTGGCTCGAATATCATCGGGAATCGCCTGAACGCCCTCGGCTCCGACCATGATCGGCTGACAATCGCCGATCTGAGAGTAGGGGGCCACCACGATCTCGTTACAGGCCATGGCGATCATCGCCCCCGCGCTGAACGCTCGTGGCTTGATCCAGGCCACCGTGTGAATCTCCGGGGGCACCGACTTGATGCGATTGCAGATATCCAGGGCACTGCTGACGCCCCCGCCGGGAGTGTCGAGCTCGAAGATCAGCAAGCGTGCGCCCTGGTCCTGGGCCTGCTGAATCCGCCGGCCCAGGCTCTTGCTCATCACATCGTTGATCTCATCCTTGATCGGGATGATCGCCGCCTTGTTGAATCCCTTGGGATGCTTCTTGACGGCCGGCGCCTCGGGCTGAGAGGTTGTCGGTGCCGACTCGGCAGCGACAAGTAGCGCGCCGAGCGACAGACTCAGCCCCAGAATTCCCGCCCGTCGAAACATGTGACCGCGTATCACCTGTTGCATGGCACTCTCACCTCTCCTGGATCCTACGCGGCACGGGCCCGGGGGGCAAGATGTCCACGCGCATGGCAAAAAAGGGGCTTCAGGCGTGTCCGGAAGGGCTTCGATGCGACCGATTCGTAGGTTCGCCCCAGAGGATTCCGCCGGTCCCATCTCACCCGGCATAGGGCTACCGGCGCGGGGGTCTTGGCGTCTCGGTGTGCGACTCTCGACCGACGAACTCCTCAACCAGTTCCTCGTCCATGGCCACCGGACGACGATGCTGCGCGCTGGCAATGGCCGCCCACGCCACCCGCAGCGCCGCCAGCCCCGCCTCGCCGTCGACCTCCGGACGGACACCGGTCGCAACGCACTCCACGAATTCGCACAGATCGTCCAGCTCCGGCGTGCCGGTCGGCGGAGTCCGAACCTCCGACTCCGGCGGCCGGATCCCCCGATTGCTCTTCAGCGACACCAGCGTCAACTGGCTGCCGTTCCATGAGACGGAACCAGCCGTTCCGATCACCGTCACCCGTTCGTCGGCTGCCGGTCCCACCGAAGCCGACACGTGTCCCAGACAGCCCGAGTCGAAGTCCAATGTTACCAGCGCCATGCGTCCGGCCAGTTCTGGCGTTCGCGACGTCTGGGCGGTCACCTCGCGGATCGGTCCCACCAGATACGATGCCAGATCGAAGGCCGGCGTGCCTCGGATAAGAAGGTCCTGTCGCGTCCATCCGGATCGTCCGAACCGCGTCTGCGGCTCTTCGGGGGGCATCACATCGGTGTACGGCAGAGACCAGCTCAAATCGAGCCCCACCGGCCGCCCGATCATCTCGGTCTCCAGAATGGCCTTGATCTGACGGTACGAGGGACGCTTCCGCTCGTAGTGCCCCGTCTGCAGAATGATCCCCGCATCCTGCGCCGCCCCGATCGCCAGCCGCGCCGCAGGAAGGAACTGCGCCAGTGGACGCGTGACATACACATGGCGACCCGCCCGGGCAGCCGACATGATGTGGTCAGTGTGAAATCGTGTCGGAAGGGCAATGACCACCCCCCGAATCGACTCATCGGCGAGCAGCTCGTCCAGCGTGTCGGTCGAGGGTATCCCAAACGCCTCGGCCAGCGAGTTCCGCCGAGGCGGTTCCGGGTCCCAACAGCGAACCAGTGTCAGTCCCGAGATACGACGGCACCATTCGGCAATGTGCAGCGCGTGGCGGCCGCCTCCCAATAGTCCTAGCCGAACCGGTACGTGTTCCATGACGCGAAATCCGTGATCGTCCGAAGATATGATTCTTCGAAGCTGGCGATGAGTGTAGTTCCTCAGGGCTCAACTGACAAGTCGATGCCGCTACCGAACGGCTCCCCGTCTTCAACGCGCAATCGCCTCCGCGATGCCGGTGGCCCAGCCAGCCAACCCTGCCATCCGTCGCCGCGGCCGTATACAATCCGCCGACATGAGACCTGCTCGCAACCTCAGCCTCGCCGCCTTCCTGTTGCCGATGCTCGCCGTCGCTCTGGGTCCCGTCGGTTTGGGTCCGGCGTTACTCGGGGCCGAAGCTTCACAGCCCGCTCCCGGCCGGATCATCGAGGCCCAAGACATCCTGAACCTGCAACGCGAACCCGAGGACCCTGCCACCGGCCGGTATGACTGGGGCCCGACCGTCATGTTCGACGACGGCCGGTACAGAATGTGGTGGGTGCGTCTGGGCGGTGACAACAAGGATCGCTTTCCCTATTCCACCCAGTTGCCCGACGGCCAGAAGTTCGAGTTCACTTACCCCGACTGGGGCGATCGCATCTACTGCGCCGAAAGCCGCGACGGCACGCATTGGCCCATTACCGGCAGCGACTTCGCCGGCCCGAAGTCCGACTTCGGACCCGATGCAACCGGCCCCCTGAGGGTCCTCGGCCCGGCCAACAGCGATCAGGAGCGCCACCACGTCGGCTGCCCCTCGGTCGTCAAGGTCGCTGGCGTTTACTATATGTACTACGAGGCCCCGTGCGAGTACGTCGTCACCCGCCGGCCAGACGGCAACATCGTCGTCGGCGACGAGTACCACAATCAGGTCTTCGTGGCCACCAGCCGCGATGGGAAGGTCTGGAGCAAACACCCCGACAACGCCCGGCCAATGCCGATCGTTCCCGCCCCGGACGACAACCGCAAACCCGACCGCCATCGGTACGGGTTGGGCCAACCGTCGGTATTCCACCGCAACGGCCGGTTCGTCATGCACTACGTCGACTCCTGCACGGCACCCGGCGACTTCATCGTGCGGATCGAGGCCGACAATCCCTTCTTCGCCGACGCCCGCCCGCACGCGCCGAGCATCAGGCCGGCCAGCAGCGCCGACCGAATCCCCGCCGGCGCCGTCGCCCGCTTCGCCCAGCATGACGTCAAACCCCTGGCGAGCCGGTTCTATCTCGTGCGTCCCGCCTACGGAACGGGCAACCTGAACCTGCTGGCCAGTCGCGACGGCCTGTTCCGCCCCGACGCCCATGCCCTCAGTCCCAAGGACGTCTTTCCCCAGGTTCACACCCCCGATCCCCGGGGCGAGCGATACCTCGAACGCCTCTACCCGCGCTTCCTGACGACTCCCGAGGGCGAGATATGGGTGCAGGCAAATCGCGTGACCCTCTACTACGCCTCCGGCCTGGGCTTCAAAGGTGCGGCCTACACCTGGGACCTTCACCGCTGCGAGCTGAACCTGTCCGACCTCGCCCCGTTCCCACCCCAGCGGCCGGCAAAGACACCAATACCGTAGGGCTGCCCTTGCCAATAACGTCGCACTGACGATACTCTCGCCCATAAGGTCCAGCGACTGGCCCTTCATGTGTTCCGACAATACTTGTTGGGCAGGAGCAGCTTGCGGGATTGGAAGACGAGCAGGATGTGAAGGCGATAGCGACCTGAAGGGGATCCGCAGTCTTGATGCCACGCAGGAAGAAGATCGTGATCATTGCGGGACCGAACGGCGCTGGAAAGACAACGTTCGCCCGCGAATTCCTGCCTCGGGAGGCCAATTGCCCCGAATTCATCAACGTTGATCTGATAGCGGCAGGACTCTCTCCGTTCGATCCCGAGAGGGCCGCTCTGCGGGCTGGGCGCCTCATGTTGCAGGAGATAGACGCCCGCGTTCGTCGAGGAGCCAGCTTCTCCTTCGAGACGACATTGAGCGGTCTGTCCTATGCCCGGCTGATCCCGCGGTGGAGGAAGCTCGGTTACCGCGTCAAGCTGGTCTTCCTGAGTCTTCCCAGTGTCGAGGTCGCCATGGCTCGTGTCGCTGGTCGGGTTGCACAAGGAGGGCACAACGTTCCACAAGAAGTGATCTGTCGACGCTTCGCTCGCGGGCTGGACAACTTCAATCGCATCTACAAACCGATCGTAGACACCTGGGTGTGGTATGATAGCTCCGGGTCGACACCCAGGCCCATCGAGTCAGGAGATGGCCTATGCCCCGCTATGTGATTCGTTCCAAGGACCCCGATATCCGAGGATCGTACAAGGCGCTCCTGCGGGCGGCCAAGAAGGCCCTGGAACTGGGCCTGCAGACCGGCACGCCGGTGTGGGTCGTCAAGAACGGCGTTCTGGTTGACCTGACCAAGGAATACCCCCACTGCCAAAAGGCAAAGCCAGCCCCCTCCAAAACCTCGAAACCGAGGGCAAAACCAGAACCGAAAGCAAGGCAATCCAAAACCAACAGACGGCGTTCAAAGAGCTAGCCTCACAGTGCATCTCGTTGCCCTAAAGGCCCAATAGATCCTCAGACCTCTCAGCAGATCGAATTGCCCGGGAGATGTATGCCCCCGCCCACCCCCTTTTTCCCCCTTCACGCGCAAGGTATTCTGGGTGACCATCCGTCCGGCAGACGTGGCGGGCGCCGCCGCCGCTTCCGTCCATACGCGGCACGTGCCCTGGCTTCGCTGGCCGGTGCGGACCACGGATCAGCCGAATGCCCTCGAAGAAGCGCCAACGTCAGCCATCGCCGTCGCCTTCATCGTCGCACCGCCGCGCCGATAGGCAACCCAGCGCCCATCTATCGCCCCGACACCTGGCGGCCCTCCTGGCCGTTGGCGCCGCCCTGATCGTCCTGGCCGTCCATTGGCCCGCACTCTCGGCCAAGGCCATCTCCTTCGACGACAATCAGTACCTCACTGAAAACCCCCTCGTCCGAAACCCCAGCGCCTCCAATGCCTGGCGGTTCCTGGCCGAAATGTTGGAGCCTTCCACCGTTCGCGGCTACTACCAGCCGCTCACCATGGTCTCGCTGATGCTCGACGCCGCCCTGGGCGGCACCCCCGAAAACCCCCGCGCCTTCCATCGCACCAGCCTGATCCTGCACGCCGCGAACACCGCCCTGATCGTGCTGCTGCTCTATGGGCTCTTCGGGCGGCCGTGGACGGCCCTGGCGGTCGGACTGCTCTTCGGGCTCCACCCCCTCACCGTCGAGCCCATCCCCTGGGTCGGTGAGCGAAAAACACTTCTCACCACCTTCTTCTCGATCGCCTGCCTGCTGCTCTACGTCCGCTTCACCCGCACCGGTCGCCGGCGCTACATAGCCGCGTCCCTGGTCGCCTACGCATTGGCCCTGCTTTCAAAGCCCACCAGCACGCCGCTGCCGGTCCTCATGCTCCTGCTCGACTACTGGCCGCTCGATCGACTGAAGTGGCGCTGCGTCTGGGAGAAGCTGCCCTTCCTGATCCTGGGCGGCCTGATGGCCGTCGTCACCACCGTCTCTCAGGCCCGCACCGCCTCCGTCGCCTCCTCTGCCGGATACTCATGGGCCGTCATCCCCCTCACCCTCTGTCACAACATCGTCTTCTACCTGGGTAAGGTCGTCGTCCCCATCAGGCTGTCGCCGCACTATCCCTATCCGCTGCCGTTCAACCTCTCGCAGCCGGCCGTGATCGCCGGCCTGATCGGCACCGCCGTGCTCTTGGCGGCCCTGCTGTTGTCGTGGCGAAAGACGCGGGCCGCGATCGTCGGCTGGCTCTTCTTCTTCATCGCCATCTTCCCGACGATGGGCGTCATCGGCTTCACCCACTCCATCGCCTCGGACAAATACGCCTACCTGCCGATGATCGGCCTCCTGCTCCCCGTCGCGTGTCTGCTGGCGTGGGCCTGGGATCGCCTCGGGCACACGTCGACCGCCACCCTCGGTCGGACTGCCCTCGTCGCGGCCATAGGGCTTCTCATGATCGCCGAGGTCTGCCTCACCCGCCGCCAGCACACCATCTGGCGAGATACCGAGCACCACTTCCAGTACATGCTCAGCCTGGCGCCCCATTCGCGCACCCTTCAGTACGGCCTGGCCGATGCCATCCGAACCCGCCTCGTGTCCGAACGCTCCACCCCCGCCCAGTGGAACGAGGTCGAGCGGTACTACCGCCTGGCACTGCGACCGGGGCCCGATTCGCCCTTCGGCCGGAGTGACACGCTGACCTGTTCGGTCCACAACAATCTGGGCAATATCCTGGCCCAGCGGGGGGCGATCGACGAGGCCATCGAAAACTGGGCTGTCGTCCTTCGCATGTCCCCCAACGACTACAACGCCCACAACAACATGGGCATCGCGATGAGCTACAAGGGCCGTCCCGACCTCGCGGTCGAACACTACACACAGGCCCTTCGTTTGCGGGCCGACCTGCCCGAAACCCACAACAACCTGGGCCTCGAACTGGCGCGGAAGGGTCGGCTCGACGAGGCCATCGATCACTATCAACAGGCGGTTCGGCTGCGTCCGAATTTCGCCCTCGCCTGGCACAACCTGGCCCGCGCCTACGAGGCGGTCGGCCGTCTCGATCCGGCCGCCGATGCCTACCGGCGCCTGCTGGCGCTTCGGCCGTCCGATCCGGAGATCCATTTCCGACTGGGGCAGGTGTTGGAGCGGCAGGGGAACCGCCCGGCCGCCATCGACGAATACCGTCGCGCCCTGAGCCTCAACCCCCAACACGAGGCCGCCCGAAAGGCCCTCGAAAGCGCCACCTCCAAGTAGCAGCCTGTCCCCGTCAGGTCCCAGCGCGAACGGTGAGACACCGGCCGACGCCATCGGGGAGGCCCATTGCACCACGCTCTACTCCAGCTTCGGACAGATGCAGATGTTGGCCTCCAGAGGCAGTCTGCGGATCGATCCGGCGGACGTCAGTCCATACGGTATGTCGGCAGTGGACGATCATGGGTCCTTCTCATGGCTGAGCTGATGACAGAGCCTGCCGTCCGCCGTAGCTCATGTCAAAGCATGGGTTGCACGAGAGTCCTCCAACGACGAGATCCTCGCACGCGGACTTCCACGAGCAGCCGCTTCGACCGAATCGTGGAGTAATTTCACTCAGTAGTGAAGACGAGTCTGGTGTGCGCCGATACAACCCAGGAGTCTTTATCACACCAAGAGATCTGCCGTCGAGAAGGTGGACCGAATCGGGCGTACCATCGTTCTGGCGGCTTGCTAGGTGAGGTTCATTCTGATGACCGGTCATCGCACAAACCATCTGGGCTGGTCTCGTCGGGCTTCGCAAGTCGGCCGGGCGCTCGCACTTGTGCTATTGAGCGGGGTAATTCTCACCCAGCCAGGTTGCATCGGAGGGGGCGGCCTGCCGTATTCGCTGGAGGACCTGATGCTACTGCTGAAGGGCTGCTGGCGGGTTCTGGAAACGCCGAGTACACACGCCCAGGTCTTGATCTACTGGCCCTTGCAGAGCCGGGCGGCCAGTCGAGCCATCATGGCACCATCATCGGCCCTGTCGGCCGTGGTCACGCTCAAGAACGCGAATCCGTGCGGGGGCGACTTCGCCTTCACCGTCAATCGGCCCAAGGATCCGAACGGCGTCCTCGTGGACTACACGTCCGAGCAGCCGGTATTGACCGGCAGCTTCGCGCTGCGAGTCGAATTCTACTCAGCCTTCGACGGCGCCGGAGACGCCGTCGGCGAGGCCTGTGACAAGGTGACCATTGCGACGGACGGCACCGGCATCGGCACCGTGGCCACCGAAGGAAAGGTCGCATCTGTCGTCATCCCGCCTGATCAGGTCGTGAAGGTGGGCCAGACCGCAGATCTGGCCGCCACAGTACGGAGTCGGACAGGCGAACTGCTCGCCCTCGGCAAAGGGGCCTTCTTCTGGATGGTGACCGAAGGCGAAAGCTACCTGAGCTTCGACACATGGTCGGGTTCGGCCAGGGGTCTCAAGCGGGGGACCGCCAACGTCCAGGCGACGGTGGACGGGATCGCCTCCGCCCCGACGCGCGTGCTGATCCGGCGCGAGATGCGGGCATTCCTGCTGCCCAAACTGATGGACGGCGGACAGATGTATCCCGCCGCCATCTCCGAGGACGGCACGACCGTCGTCGGCACGGCCACGGACGCCAACGGCATTCCGGAGGCGTTCCGCTGGACGGAGGCCGACGGAATTGCCGGGCTCGGCTTTGTGCCGGGTTATGAGGATGGATCGAGGGCCTCCGCTACCAGTCGTGATGGGTCGGTGGTCGTGGGGATGAGCATCAACCAAGCCATGGGAGCGGCGGCCCCCTGGGTTTGGACGAACGCGACGGGACTCCAGGGCATCGAACTGCCGGACGCCGCCCTGGGCGGCAACGCCGTTGACGTATCCGAGGACGGCAATGTCGTCCTCGGCACATATACCTATCTCGATCCGGATCCCAATATCGGGCTTTGCGTACAGACGTTTGTCTGGACCCGCGACGGCGGACTGGTGAATGTGGACGGGTCCGCCGTCCTCAAGAGCCTCAGCCAGGAGGCCGCCGGACTGTCGGGAGACGGATATGTCATCATCGAAAACCGCGAGCTCTTCGTACATGATCCCGACCCGAACCAGGATGCCTCTGAAGGCGCCTTGCGATATGAGTATTCCGGTACCAAGGCCAGCGGCTACTGGGCGGGCATGGCCTTGTCGCCGGCGAACGGCCCGACGCTATACGCATACGATGGCGCCGTGTCGCGGAATGGAAACGTCGTCGCCGGCTACGTACACATCCACGGCAATTGGGTCTCCCCCGCCATCTGGACGGCCGCGACGGGTCTCTTCCACATCTTGCCCGAGGTGATCGGCTACGCCAAGACCGTTTCAGCCGATGGATCGATGGTTGGGGGAGGCAACGACGACCCTGGCACCGCCTTCCTGTGGGATGCCGCCGGCGGTGCGGAGAGTCTCGTCGTCCACCTCCAGCGGTACGACGACGAGCACGGCACGAGCTTCCTGGACGTGTTCGCGGACTCCGGCCTGCCGTCCAACGTCACCGGCATCAGCGAGGACAACGCCCGGATTGTGGGCACGGCGGGCGCGGCCATTTTCGACTATCCGTGCTACGGGTTTGTGCTGGAGTTGCCGTAAGCAGAATAGTAGAGGCAATCATGACTGAAAACATGAAAAGGGTGGCTTGCATCACGTCGGCGATCTTCCTGTTTGCAGCGGTCACTGGGTGTCTGACCTGCCCGAACGACCCATGCTGCAAGGATGAAGAGGACTTCGGTGCGAGCATAACGATAGAGACCATCGAGGGCGAGATCGACGTGCTGTCTTGGTCCTGGGAAGCGTCCAGCGACCCAGGTACTGGAAAGGTGAATGTACAGGATCTCTCATTCACCAAATATGTGGACAAAGCGAGTCCAGACCTGATGCTGAATTGCTGCAACGGGAAGCACATCGACAAGGCCGTGCTCGTCGTGCGCAAGGCTGGTGAGCAACCCCTTGACTATCTTACGATAACGATGCAGGACCTTATCATCGATTCCGTGAGCTTCACAGGTAGGGAAGACGATCGTCCTACCGAGAAAGTGATTCTGCGATTCGCCACAATAGACATGACTTGGGGTAACTAGGGTAACCAGGAGTTACCCATTGTCGTCGCTCGTAACGGCGGATGGTCCCCGGTTTCTTCCATCGTGATCGAGTGACCACGGAACAGCAGACAGCCACCCTGTCCCTGCATCAGGAGTCGCCTCCGTTGCCTCTATTGCTGTGCATATAATGGAGGACAGTCCCAATCCTGTTCGGCACTCCAGATGCTAGGATGCGCCAAAGCGGGGGGTTGAGTAGCGTTTGGGTGGCCGACGCCGGGGGGCGACGTCGAGTCGGCTGAGACG
>CAYUQT010000010.1:0-188637 GCA_964446835.1 uncultured Planctomycetales bacterium
ATTAGCGTAGCACCTTGTACACCAGGGCGCTAGAGCCGCGCGAAAAACGCTCTAAGAACGATCGCAGGGGACACGGTTCCCTGCGATCCGGTGATTTGCTTACCCCGAAGACATTGCAACCGACTATCACGCCGACTGATCCATGAGGCGGGCGATCCGCTTTTCGATGGGTGGATGGCTGGAGAACAGCCCCACGAGCCCGCCGGGAATCAGCGGTGTAACAATGAACAGGTTCGCGTGCGACGGACTGGCATGCATCGGTATTCGCTCGTTGTAGCCGGACAACCGTTGCAGGGCGCTGGCCAGATCACGCGGATTCCCACAGATCTCGGCACCGTAGCTGTCGGCGTTGTATTCACGCGATCGTGAGATTGCCGCCTGAATCAGAATGGCTGCCAACGGAGCGAAGATCATCATGAGCAAGCCAACCAGAGGGTTCGAACCCTCTTCGTCATCGGAGCTTCTAGGAAAGAACATTGCCATGCGAGCCAGCATCGTGATGGCACCGGCGATTGTTGCGGCTACGCTGCTGATGAGGATATCGCGGTGCTTGACGTGCGCGACTTCGTGGGCCAAGACCGCCCGAATCTGCCGTGCGTCCATCGTATTTAGCAACCCTTCTGTCACGGCCACGGCCGCATGACGAGGGTTTCGCCCGGTGGCAAAGGCGTTGGGAGCCTGCTCGGGACAGACATAGACTCGGGGCATGGGCAGGTCGGCTCGCTCGGTCAACTCCCGGACGATTCCGACGAGCTCGGGGGCCTCGCGTTCCGTTACCTCCTGGGCGCTCATGGTGGCCAGGGCGATCTTGTCGCTGAAGAAGTAGGCGATGATATTCATGGCCCCGCCGACCAGGAAACCGATGATCAGTCCGTTGGGTCCCCAGTACTGGCCAATCGCCAAGGCCAATCCCATGATGAGTCCCAGGAGAACGACAGTCTTCGCGTTGTTAAGAAGACGAAACATAGTATCAACCTCGTTGAATGTGGGAGCCCATAGCAGGCTCGGTTGTTAGCTTTACGCCACCCAACGTCCTACGGTTCACTTAACACAAACCGTGCCAGAGGCGTTCAGGACAGAATGTTTTGTAGTACAATAACTTATGGAAAGTCTTCCTTGCCCTGTGGGTGCCAAAACGGCAGCTTCAGGGCGTCGCACTAATCTTCGAAGAGATCGCCCTCGTCCAGAAGCGTGAATTTCTTGGCCTGTAGGACAGCGCTGGCCGCCTCGATGTCGTCTACTAGCAGAGCCACTGCTGCCCTTCCGTGTGGGCGGGCCAGAAGCGGATACGCGTTGTGGATGTTGACTTCGGTGGCGAGCAATGCCGAACAGATCGACAGCAGCCCGGTCTTGCCGTGTGGCAGTTCGACGACGATCAGGTCGCACTCGCTGACGGAGAAACCCGCCTGTCTAATGATCTTGTGTGCCTCATCGGGGAGATCGACGACCAGCCGGATGACCGCACAGTCCACCGTGTTGATGATGGATATCGAGAGGATGTGGACGCTGGTTCCGTCGAAGGCCTTGGTCAGACGAAGGAGTTCACCTACCTTGTTCTCGACGAAGGTCGACAATTGCCGAACGCGCGGCACGGGATGTCCTTTGGCCGTCTCAAGGGGTTCTACCGGCATCGGGATCACCTCGCATTGAAACTCCGCCTGTCATGCAGGCGACACCGAAGTACCCCCACGATGGTCATCGGCTATCCGCATCCGCGTTCAATCGCCGTATCGGACGCGACTTGTATACTCTAATGCTGTCGTCAATAGGAGCAACAAGATTCTGAGAATTCATCGCCACGGCAGCCCTGGCACGCCGCAGATGTTTCCGTCAGGGGCTCGCCGATTCCGATGGCTTCGGGCGAACGATTCCCGTCTTTTCGGCCTCAGGCCACCGCGGGCTCTCTTTCGGGCTCAACTTCCGTCGGCGCAGGCCGGCTTGACACGTGCGGGATCAATTCTTCGCCCGCGCGAATCAATCGGAAGCTGTTGAACAGCACGAACGTCGCGGCGACCAGGTGGAGCACTGCCGCGAGCATCGGTTTGATCAGACTCATGCTCGCCAGTGTGATGGTCACGATGATGAAGGTTACGCCAAACAGGAGATTCTGCCAGATCACGCTGGTGGTCGCCCGCGACAGCCTGACCAGGAACGGCAGTCGTCCGAGGTCATTGCTCATCAGGGCGATGGAGGCCGAGTTGATCGCGACATCCGAGCCGGCGGCTCCCATGGCAATTCCCAGGTCGCCGGCGGCGAGGGCGGGGGCGTCGTTGACCCCATCGCCAACTACCGCCACGCGGTGCCCTCGGGCCTTGAGCTGATCGACCAGCTTGAGCTTCTGGTCGGGCAGGACCTCGGCATGAACGTCCGAGCAGCCCATCTCTTTCGATACACGGCGTGCCACCGACCAGCGGTCACCCGTGACCATGATCAGCTCGCGTATCCCTAGTCTGCGAAGCTGATCGATCGCCTCGCGGGCCTCCGGACGCGTCCGGTCCTCCAGCCCGATCCAACCGATGCACTTGCCGTTGCGGGTGACGTAAAGGGTGCTGATTCCTTCAGGCTCTGCGAAATCGGGGTGCGTCAGGAGCGATAGATCGGCGTTGTGATCCTTCAGCCAGGTTGCCCGACCCACCATGATCTTCTCGCCGTTGACCTTGCCGGCCACCCCTCGACCGGAGGCTTCCTCGAAGTCTGCCGGGTGAACGACTCCCAGACGGGCCTTGTGGGCGACGGCTACTACAGCTCTGGCTACCGGGTGCCGGCTCATCTGCTCCACGGAGGCGGCCAATCGGAGCAGTTCTGCCCCGTCAATGCCCGGTGCCGGTTTGAGGCTTGTCACGGACAACTCGCCCGTGGTCAGCGTGCCGGTCTTGTCAAACACGATGGCCGTCAGACCCCGGGCCCACTCGAGATGAACGATGTTCTTGACCAACACGCCCAATCGGGCGGCGGCAGAAAGCGAAGCCACCATCGCCGTCGGGGTTGCCAGGATCAAGGCACATGGGCACGACACAACCAGAATCGATATGGCCCGATCCATCTCCTGGGTGAAGAAGAGGACGATGCCTGCGATCATCAGGATCGTGGGTGTGTACCAGGCCGCGTACTGGTCGATAAGCCGCATGAGCGGGATGCGTGTCTTCTCGGCGTTGGCGATCAGATCGCGGACGGTCTGAAGCGTGTTGTCTTTCCATTCCTTGGTGACACGGACATCCAGTGCGCCCGTCAGGTTGATCGTACCACCGAAGACCTCATCGTCGGCAGCCTTGTCGACAGGGAGCGATTCGCCGGTGATCGTTGCCTGGTTGACGGTCGATTCTCCGAAGGTCACCTGGCCATCGGCGGGGATCTTGTCGCCGGGGCGAACGCGAATGATGTCGTTCGGCTTGAGCAGGCTGGGGTCGACATCCGTTTCCGTTCCGTCCGGATTCACACGACGGGCACTGGTGGGTGTGATGCGAACCAGGGCCTCAATCGATGCCCTGGCGCCCAGAGCCGTCCGCGTCTCCACCAGCATGGACAAGATCATGAAGAACGCAACGAGGCCGGCCTCCTGATACTTGCCGATCGCGATGGCCGCCAAGATGGCCAGGGCCACGAGTTCATCCATATGCATTTCGGAGCGGAAGAGATGGGCTGCCGCGTTCCAGATCAGCGGTGCCCCCAGAAGGAGGGCGCCCGCTAACGAAATCAGATCGCGGTAGAAGTTTACGGTCGAGCCGTCAGGGGCGACCTTGGTGTAGTCCTTGAAGATCCATGTAACCAAGAACGACGTCAGTACCAGTACGCCGCCCAGCAGCGTGGCGATCAGAAGCGCCGACGCTCTGCCGGTTTGTGCCTCGACGGACCCGTGCATGAGTTCACCGTGGTTGTGCGATCCGAAAAGACTGTGACTGTGTCCAAACGCCATATGATGACCTCGCGTACTGGGCCGCTGTCCTATTCTAATTGATAACAGTATCCCACCATCCGACAAGGGGATCGGTGGAATAATACAGATTAGCCATTTGCCACCTCCCGCGTCAAACCGCAGTTCCTCGTTGCGGTCTGATCAGGGGGCCCGGCCAGGCGTCATGAACGGCTTTGCAGAGGTCTTATACGGGTGGTTGCTTTTTGAAAACCACCTCTTTAGACTACGCTCCCAACGGGGTCGATCTCTGGTTCCGATAAAGTGTGTCACCAGGATCGGCCGATGAAATACATGCGCGCACGCTCTTTTCGGCGCGCCCACCGACCCCATGTGGGGTTTCGGCCCTCTTCGAGCGAGGGATGGACAACCAGAAGACGCCATTCGGACAAGGACGGCCGGCAATGCGTCAACGTCTAGGATCCCCTCGGGAGACCTCGCGAAGCTCGGTGCCTCATGTCGGGCTTCTCGGCGAGGCTCGGCGAACGCGCGATCTCTATGTCAACACGGGTTCGGTTCAGAACCCCTCCACGCCCATTCTTGGCGAGGGACGGATCGCCTGTCGGTCTCTTGCGAACCGGTTCGATCGTTCCGTTTGGCACGCGCGCCTGTCCGAATACAGGGCCGACGAGGCTTCCTCGAATTTGAGCTACCTCAACGGTCCGGTACCTCCATTGGTTCATCGATATGCTGTGGCTGATGCTTCTTTGGAGGTCGACTGTTCCCAAGATCGTCTGGTGGGTTCTCATCTACCAAAGCCAGCCTCGTTGGTCGCTGCTGATGAAGGCACGGCCAAAGTCCTGGCGGCCCTGACGGCCGATGTGGCGTACGCGAACGCTTCGCAGGAGCGTGCGGACGAGTCCTCCGTCTTGGGGCCGAGATTGGGTCTCAGCCTGGACACGGGCGAACCGCTGACAGATTGCATCGACGTATCGGCCGAAGAGCCCGCTGTTGCACAAGGCGAAATCGGTCGGACACTCAGCGACTTCGTGGTTGAAGATTTCTCGACGCCGGAACAGCTCGACACGGCTGGCACGGAACTGAACGAACCTTGGATGCAAGAAGTGAGCGGTTCAGTGGCGTGGCCCGAAGAGCCGGATCTTGTCGTTGCATCTGCTCTGCCGATAGACATCAAACAGGCTCAGGTGACCCTTGCCGAACCGGCCACGACGGAGGCCTTTGTGGCAGAGCCGGTTCCCCCGAGCACCGAGGGCGTCTCCTCCAGTCCGGTTGCCGAACCGGTCGTGGAAGAGGCTGCCGCATCTGTGCAGGAGGATTCACCCAAACCGGTTGTCGAGAAGATCCTTCAGGGGCTCAGCCGTCCGGATCGGACGATGCCGCTGAGCGCGTTGCGAGGTTCGACCGAAGAAGACCGCATGCGTCGGGCGGAACTCATTCGCAAGGCGATGTCCGAACGCATGGCTTCTGCGGCCGCCGAAGGCGTCGGCAAGAGCGGTCTGTCCCCCCGTCTTTCGAGGCTTACCTGGAAGCCGGGTGATCCCTACGCCGGGTGGTCGCGCCGCTATCGTTTCCGCTGGCATGCCATGGCGCTGACGGCTTGCAGCATTGTCGGTGTGGGCTATCTGGCCCTTCGTGTCCTCGTCCTGGTGGGGCTGATCTGAGCCTCGCAGGCATCCCATGGCCGGACTTCCGGCTAAGGACGGTTCTCCTTCCCGGTGGCTTGTTCACCATCTTTTCGCAAGGCAGGGGCGTTCAGTCTTCGCAGCCGGCCGTTCGATCCGTTACGCCCGCATTCATCGCAGCGCGGCGAATACGCCCGCGAAGTTCGGCAACGTACTTCGAGCGATACGTCGCATCAAAGAGCACACGACGGTAGAGGGGCAAGAGGTCGGGCCGATAGGTCTGGAGAAAACCCTGTACGCTCGGCCAGACACGCGGGCGAGCATTCAGGGCATCCGTCCAGATGTGATCGACCTTCTGCTCGGCCGCCACGGCGAAAAGGTTGGCCAGTGCTTCGTCGCTGTCCGACAGCCCCGGCAGCAGCGGACCGAACATGACGGCCGTCTCCATGCCGGCCTCGTGGGCGCGGCGCAAGACCTCGATCCGCCGGGCTACCGGCGAGGCTCCGGGTTCCCAC
The DNA here is from genome assembly GCA_964446835.1 of uncultured Planctomycetales bacterium. Classification (GTDB taxonomy): domain Bacteria; phylum Planctomycetota; class Phycisphaerae; order UBA1845; family JAFGLZ01; genus CAYUQT01. Next base: position 6,009 of record CAYUQT010000010.1, read on the forward strand.
ATTCGGGCGGTGGCTTCATCCAGTGTCGTCAGTGTGACACCCAGCCGAACGGGACGCCCCTCGAAGATGTCCAGATCGCGCAGTACCCGGTCGTTCTTGGTCAAGATGCCCAGGCGAAAGCCCACATCGAGCAGGATTCGGCAGCATCGCCGCGTGAGCTGGTAGTCCGCCTCGACTCCTTGCCACCCGTCGCAGGCACTTGAGACGAACACCCATCCCGGGGCGAGCCGCCGGACCTGGCGGACCATGACTTCGGGTGCATTGATCTTGACGTCTACGAACGTCCCCCACGGCTCGGCGTGAGGGTGAAACCGCTGCATGAACCTGGCATAGCAGTAGACGCAGCCGTGATCGCAGCCGGTATAGGCATTGAACGAGTAGTCTTCTATGTGGCAGCGGTTCAGAAGCGTCTTGCACCGCACCTCGCGGACCACCCGGTGAGGTTGCCGGCAAACCACAGCCTCGCGGTCGGGCTCAAGGGCATCGAAGAGCGTCGGCAGGTTGGGTCGGGTCATTGATGAACCCACGCAAGAGGGGTATTGGTCGCGCGTCCTCCAACAAGGTATTATACATGCCCTCAGGGCATTTCTTTCGTGGTGGGAGGACAACACATGAGTGCCAAGAAGATCCTGATGCTGGTCGGCGACTACGTTGAGGACTATGAGGTGATGGTGCCGTTCCAGGCCTTGCTGATGGTAGGTCACACCGTCCATGCGGTGTGTCCGGGAAAGACGGTGGGGCAGAAGGTTCGCACCGCCATCCACGATTTCGAAGGCGATCAGACCTACAGCGAGAAACGCGGGCACGATTTCACGCTGAACGCGACCTTCGCCGGCGTTCACGCCGACGACTACGACGCGCTGGTCATTCCCGGTGGCCGGGCGCCTGAGTACATCCGTCTCAACAAGACGGTGCTCGATCTGGTCCGCCGCTTCGCCGATTCGAACAAACCGATCGCTGCGGTTTGCCACGGAGCCCAGGTCCTCGCGGCCGCAGGCGTTTTGAATGGCCGGTCGTGCAGCGCCTATCCGGCCGTGGGGCCCGACGTGAGAGCTGCCGGCGGAGTCTATCAGGACATCCCTCTGGACAAGGCGTTCGTCGACGGCAACCTGGTGAGTGCTCCGGCCTGGCCGGCGCATCCCGATTGGCTGGCCAAGTTCCTGCAGATGCTGGGTACTCGTATCGAACCATAGTGTGAGTCGTCGGCTCACTTCACACAATCTCATCTCGCGTCGCTTCGGAGCAAATCTTCATGCCCTTGTTGAACCTATCGCGTCGGGTCGTGATGTCGGCCGTCGTCGTTTCATGTGTTCTGTCCTCTGCCGACCGTGTGTCGTCGGCTGAGAACGTCGGTGCGGCCTCGACCCGGCCGTCATACTCCGCCTTCCGCTTGCCACAGGTCGCCTGGGTTCGTCCGATCGGCCAGCTCGCCGAGACGCCGGCTTCCGACAGCTCCCTCAAGCATCGACCGGTCCACTACATCGATGGAACCTCTTCTCCTACGGCCGACGAACCTTACTATCAGACCGGTGTGCCTCTGGGAGGAATCGGTGCCGGCAACTTCTGTCGCACCTACTACGGCAACTTCAACCACTGGCAGCTCAATATCGGCACGAACTTCCGGCAGAGCGTTCCGGCCGATCAGTTCAGCGTCTTCATGCAAACTGAAGAGGGCAAGGTGGCCCAGGTGCTCTACGCCGGGAAAGGACCGTATCGTTGGGCGTGGGACTATCCGGTCGGCGCGGGCCACTATTATGCCCTCTATCCGCGAGCGTGGTGGACCTACGACTGGAACAAGTTTCCGGCCAGACTGGCCGTCCGGCAGATATCGCCAATCATGCCCAACAACCTCAAGGAATCGAGCTATCCTGCCGGCGTTTTCGAGTGGTATGTGGAGAATCCGACGGCCAAACCGGTGGTGGTTTCAATCATGCTCACCTGGGCGAATGATTTCCCAGGCGACTTGCGATTCGGCAAGCGGCATCGAGTGGTCAAGCAGGGCCCGCATGTCGGTGTCGTGATGGATAGTGCCAACGGACGCATCGTGCGTGTCTCCGAGGGTACGGCGAACGAGCGGCTGGTGCCCACCAGCGAGATGGACGGCGGTGAACTGTGCATCGCCGCTCGTCTGGGAGAGGGCATGGAGGCCACAACGTGCGAGATGTGGCCGGCTTCGGGTGACGGCAAGAAGCTCTGGGAAGACTTTGCCGACGACGGGCGGCTTTCGCCCGAAACCGCCGTGTCACAGCCGGCGCCGCCGGTGACCGTGACGACTCGCAAGGCCACCGAGATCGATCAATCGGTGCCCGCGGCCGCTCTGGCGATTCGTGTCGAGCTAAAGCCGAATTCCAGCGCCAAGATTCCCGTGGCCATCTCCTGGGACATTCCGTGGTTCAACTTCGGCGCCGAGAGCCGCATGCACGCGAAGCGATACACCGTTTTCTGGGGCGAGTCGGCCGACCGATCCTTCGACATCGCTGCCGACGCCCTGACCAACTATTCCATGTGGGAGAGACGCATCGACGCGTGGCAGCACGCGGTCCTCGACGATCACACGAGGTGCGACGAGTACAAGATCGCCCTCTTCAACGAGCTATATCGGATCGGACAGGGCGGCACGGCCTGGAACGCCGAGGGCAAGTTTACCACGATCAGTTGCTTCGACTATCTGACCTACAGCAGCTACGACGTCCGGTTTCAGGTGTTCCCCTTCGCAATGCTCTGGCCGTCGCTCGACTGGTCGGTCCACCGCGTCTGGTCAGATCTGATTCGCCGCAACAACGGCTACACTCCCGACGGCAGCGGCGATCCGTACACCGGCGACCATTGGTATACGATCAACACCTATCAGAATGCCTTTCGGGATTCGCCCAGCAAGTTCGTCCTTCAGGTCTACCGTAACCTGCTCCTTACCGGCGACCGCGAGGCGGCTCGGTTCTGCTGGCCGAGCTGCAAGTGGACCCTGCAACGACTCACCGAATTCGACTCCAACGACGACGGTCTTCCGGAGAACCGGGGCGAATGGGACAACACCTACGACGGCTTTCCGATGAAGGGGACGAGCGCCTACTGTGCCGGGCTCTATCTGACGGCGCTTCAGGCGGCCGAGAAGATGGCTGACTCGTTCGGGGAAGAGGACGTGGCCAACCGATACCGCGGCCAGTTTGCCCGCGGCAACAAGGCCTATCAGCAGCTCCTGTGGAACGGGCGGTACTACAACCATGACACCGGCAGCGGACCACTGAAGGATTCGATCTTCGCCGACATGGTCGCGGGCCAATGGTATGCAGACGTCTGTCGGCTGCCCGGCTACATCCCGGAGGATCGGATGATCTCGTGCCTGCAGACGATCTACGACACGAACGTGTTGCGCGTCAACAACGGGAATCGCGGGGCCATGAATGCGATGCGTCCAGACGGGACGATCGACGCTCGTGGGCAAGGCGCCGAAGTCTGGCCGGGTACATCGTATTGCGTCGCGGCCACGATGCTCTATCACGGTATGGACGCCGAGGCCGAGCAGGTCCTCAAGGGCCTCTATCGCACGACGTACGTTGATCGGGCGTACTGGTTTAACACCCCCGAGGCGTGGCATTGGGACGGACATCATCCCAGGGCCTTCATGTACCTTCGGCCCCTGGCGGTGTGGGCCGTTGAAGACGCCTACACGCGCCGTCGCGGTCAGGGATTGTCACTGGATGTGCTCGCCCCGACACAATCCCTGGTCAGCGGCGAGATCGGACTACGATGCAAGTCCAGATCGGCGGTTCGTCTCGCCTGGCGGATCGACCGGGAAGCTTATCAATCGATGGAGCCGCAGGCCGATGGGACCTTCCTGGCCAAGTGGGACACGCGGCAGGTCAGCGACGGTATTCACAGGATAATCCTGTGTGCCACCTCAGAGACGGGGGCGGTCAAGACCCGGGCACTCTCGTTCGAAGCGAAGAACGGTCTTCGTAACAAGCCGCCGGTTGTTGTCGGCGGGGTTCGACTCGATCGCAAAGACGCTTCGGCCAAGAAGGTCGCCGTCTACTGGAAGCGGGCTGCCGACAAGGACATCGACTACTACCGCGTCTACCGAACGCCGAACGATCAGACCCCGATCGGGCCGAAATATCTGGTCGGCCACGGTCCGACGCCCGACACCACGTCCTGCGTCGTGGATCACGAGACCGGAGTCTATCGAGTTACAGCGGTCGACACGGAGGGCCTTGAAGGAGTTCCTTCGGCGCCTGCCAAGTTGCCGTAAGCATGCCGACGGAACAGAAAGGCCAGAGAACGTCTTCGCGAGCGTCCCCTGACCTTCCGTTCGATCTTCGCTGTCCAGGCGGCGATTCTCTCTGGGGTCGATCACATGTGGTCGATAATCGCCCGGCCGAATTCACTGCACTTGATGCACGTGGCGGCGGTACCCTCGGATTCCATCATGCGGTGGAAGTCGTAGGTCACGGTTCGTGCGGCAATGGCGCTCTCCACGCCCTTGATGATCAGGTCGGCCGCCTCGTCCCAACCCAAGTATCGAAGCATCATCTCGCCGCTGAGGATCACCGAGCCGGGGTTGACCTGATCCTTGTTAGCGTATTTCGGCGCCGTACCATGTGTGGCCTCGAAGATGGCATGCCCGGTGGCGAAATTGATGTTCCCGCCGGGGGCGATACCGATGCCGCCCACCTGAGCCGCCAGTGCGTCGGAAATATAGTCTCCATTGAGATTGGTCGTCGCGATGACATCGAACTCATCGGGACGTGTCAGGATCTGTTGCAGGAAGATGTCCGCGATAGCATCCTTGACCAATAGCTTCTTGCGCCACTGCCCGTTGCCGTGCGTCGCCCAGATCGACTCCACCGTCGATCGAACCTCCTCGACGAGCTTGAACTGGGCCGTACTGTTGAGCAGCTCAAATCCGGGTTCGATGAGTTTGGCGTTGTCCACATGTGCAAGACCCGGTTTGGCCTCGCAGTTACCCAGCATCCAGGCTTCTCGCTGTGTGATGCAGGAATCACGGTAGCCGGTCCGCGCCAACTCATAGCCCCAATCGCGGAACGCCCCCTCCGTGAACTTCATGATGTTGCCTTTGTGGACCAGCGTGACGCTCTTGCGCTTGTAGCGAAGCGCATACTCAATGGCGGCGGCGATCAGCCGCCTGCTGCCCTTCTCGCTGACCGGCTTGATGCCGATCGCGCTGGTCTTGGGGAAACGGATCTTGGACACGTTCATTCTCTTGCGCAGCCACTTGATCACCTTTTGGACTTCGGGGCTGCCCGCCTGCCACTCGATGCCGGCATATATGTCTTCGGTGTTCTCGCGAAAGATGACCATGTCCACCAGGTGCGGTCGGCGAACCGGGCTGGGCACGCCGGGGAAGTATCGCACCGGTCGAAGGCAGACATACAGGTCGAGCAACTGCCTCAGCGCCACATTCAGGCTGCGAATGCCGCCGCCCACCGGCGTGGTCAGCGGTCCCTTGATGCCCACGCGGTACCGGTCGAAGGCCTCGACCGTTTCGTCGGGCAGCCAGTTCCCGCCGGCGCGAAACGCCTTCTCGCCTGCCAGCACTTCGACCCATGCGATCTTCCGCCGACTACCGTAGGCCTTGTAGATCGCCGCGTCGAACACCGGTTGGCTCGCTCGCCAGATGTCCGGACCGGTGCCGTCGCCCTCAACATAGGGGAGGATCGGCCGATCCGGCACGCAGAGCCGATTCTCGGCATCCAGAGTAATGGGTTCGCCTTCCGAGGGAATCACCTTGAGATTCGATGTTGCACTCATACCTCACCTGCACGGGAATCGCCGATGTCACAACCCCCCAACCCAGAGGATGCTATCGACGCCGCCAAGACACGTCAACGGATCGAGAGAACCTGCCGCATTCGAACCCCTCCGCCGCGCGTGCATCCCCCCCCCTCCGACGTTAACATGCCGTCCTGGAGGTCATCATGCATAACACGGGTCATTGGCACAGTTGCGATGCTCCTTCGCGCATCGAACAGGTGCGAAATCGTGAGCGCACACGGCAGCGAGAGAGTCTGATTCTGATCCCATCCGAAAGCGTCTGTATCCCCGAGGCCGCCGACTTGCTCGGATCGGAGTTCGGCAATATCTATGCCGAGGGCTATCCGCAGCCGATCCTCGATCCGGCCCCCCGGCGCAGCGCTGCCGATACCGCGAGGTTTGATACCTGGCGGCGGCGTCTGAGCGATCGGCGATTCTACAAGGGGTGTGAGAACGCGGACCTGGTCGAACTCCTGGCCCATCGGTATATCGTCGAGGTCTTCGCCTCGCTTTCCGACAGTCCGCCGGCCCATCGCATCTTCGTCAACGTGCAGGCGCTGTCCGGTGCCGCCGCAAACACTGCCGTCTTCGAGGCGCTGCTGGAACCCGGCGACGTCCTGATGGGCATGAAGCTATCGCACGGCGGCCATCTCACTCACGGCTCGCCCTACAACGTCAGCGGAAAACGCTATCGGGCGGTCTCCTATGGTGTCGATCCGTGCACCGGAAAGTTGGACTACGATCAGGTGCGGGCCATGGCGCGCGAGCATCGACCCAAGATCATCGTTGGCGGCTCGTCGGCCTATCCGTGGGACATCGATTGGCGACAGCTTCGCTTGGCCGCCGATGAGGCGGGTGCCTTCCTTCTGGCCGACATCGCACACCTGGCCGGTATGGTGGCTGGCGGAGTCTTGAACAACCCGCTGCCCTGGTCGGATGTTGTCACGTTCACGACCCACAAAACCCTCTGCGGACCGCGCGGGGCGGTGATCCTCAGCAAGTCGCCGGCAGTGGCCGCCAAGATCGATGCGGCGGTCTTTCCGGGCATCCAGGGCGGCCCCCACATGAACGCCGTTGCTGCGATCGGAAGACTCTTCGAGGTCATCGTCGCATGTCACGAAGACTTCTCACAGTTTCAGCGGACCATCATCGACAACACTGCCGCCTTGGCCGACGAGTTGGTGCAACGGGGGTTTACGCTCGCCTATGGTGGAACGAACACACACATGCTGCTGATCGACCTTAAGCCCTTTCCGACACCGGGGGACCCCGACGTTCCGGTCGATGGCGAGATCGCCTCGCGATTGCTCGAACTCGTCGGCGTCGTGGTCAACAAGAACACGCTGCCCGGCGACGAAGCGGCGGGGGATTCGTCCGGCATTCGGTTCGGCATGCCCTGGGCGACGCAACGCGGTATTTCGCGAAGCCAGATTGCTGCCTTGGCCGACATCGTTCACTTGGTTCTTGGCAGCGTTCACACGACGCGGGTCTGGGTGCCCGGCAATCAGCGGCGCTGCCGTGGGCGCATCGATTTTGACGTTCTGCAACGCGCCTTGGCGATGTCTCGGGAACTCGTGGCCGGTCTCGATGATGCTCCCGCCCACCCAACTGAATTGCCGCTGAACGTCGAGACCGCCCGCCACGCCTGTCTCATCATCCGAGGTGACAAGGCGCGGTCCGGCCTTCAACAGATCCTAACCTGCAACGTGGCCAACCTTGAGCCCGCCTCGCCGCCGATGCTTGGCCTGATGCTCGACCATCAGGGCACCATCGTGAACAAGGTCTGTGTCTTCGCACTGCCCGACGAAGAAGGCGAACAGCGATATGCCCTCCTGTTCGATGCCCATGACGTTCGTCGGATGATGATCTGGCTGGAAGGTCTCAGCGACGGCTATCTGCTTTTCGATCCGTCCGACCTCCAGGCGAAGATAGACGGGCCGATGGTGGTCGAAGATGCCTCCGGCAGCGACCTGGCGAATCTGCTCGAGGAGTCTGCCGCGCCGCTACTGGCCACGCTCCCCGATTGCACCGGGCGATCGCTTCGCGTTGCCGACCTTCACCTGCCCGCCAGCAGTCCGGTGATCGATACCGGCAAGGTGTACTTCATCGGTCAAAACGCCTTGCTGCGAGAGGCTGCGACCTCACCGGCCATCTCCTGGCTCGCGCGTCCGGCATCGCCGCCTCGTCGCCGCTATGAGTATCAGCCCGCTCCGCTGCCTATCCGCAAGACCGTCCTGAACGATCTGCATCGGAAGCTCGGGGGCAAGATGGTCGAGTTCGCCGGTTGGGAGATGCCCGTGCAGTATCCGTCAGGCATCTTCGCCGAACATCGGGCGGTTCGCACCGCGGCGGGGCTCTTCGATGTATCGCACATGGGCGTCTTCGAAATCCGCGGGCGGCATGCAGGGTCGTTCCTGGAGGCCGTCCTGGCCGGCTGCGTCAGCCGACTCGCGTGCGGGATGGCGGGATACAACTACCTGCTATACCCCAATGGTGTCGCCGCCGACGATGTGTACCTGTATCACCTCGAACCGCAGCGGTACCTATTGGTGGTCAACGCTGCCAACGCTGAGCGCGACTGGGATTGGCTTTCCGCCGTTAATTCCGGCCAGGTGATTCTGGACGAGTCGCTTCCGGGCGGCGAACTCAAGAAGATCGACGGGTCAGTGGAAGTCCGGAATCTGCGACAGGCCGGCAACGACAGTCTGATCGACCTGGCCATCCAGGGGCCGCGATCTGTTGCGGCACTGTCACGCTTCGTGTCGCCGCAAGAGGTGAGGGACCTGGCACTGATGGAGATGAACCAGCTTGCCCGTGTGCGGTTGATGGGGACCGACGCCATTCTGGCCAGAACGGGGTACACGGGTGAGTTGTGTGGCTTCGAGATGTTCGTCCATCCCGACAAGGCCGTGGAGGTCTGCAGCGCCATTTTCGATGCAGGCCGGGAGATGGGTGTGATTCCCTGTGGGCTGGGGGCTCGCGACAGCACGCGGACCGAGGCGGGCCTGCCCCTGTTTGGTCATGAACTCGAAGGCGAACACCAGGGCACTCTCACCGAGTGTGGCTACGGTTTTGTGCCGAGGTTCCATGTTCCGTTCTTCATCGGACGCCAGCGTTACATGCAGCGGGTGGCATCCAGCCGGCGCAAGATGGCTCGGCTGGCGGGCAACGGGCGCAAATCGCTCCGTTCGGGACACCTCATTCTGAACGATCGCCGCCAAGCTGCGGGCATCGTGACCAGCTTCGCCTATCTGAATGAGAAGTTCGATTTTGTCGTCCTGGCATACGTCGATTCCGATTTGGACATCACACCGGGTCGGCGGATCGAGGGGGCTCGAATATCCGAGCCCCCTGTAGGGGCGGTGGATGAATCGAAGGTTGTCGAGCTGACCGCCATGACACGATTCCCTGGTGTTCAGGAACGGTCCGATTGGGCGAAGCGTTACGCCATCTGACGCGGCTTCGCGGGCCTCGTTTTCGAGCGACCGGGCTGCCGGCGATTGGAGCAGATCCTCGGACTACCGTTCAGGTGGAGTGCTTGCGGCGAGAGGCGCTTGCGGCTCGGTTGCCGTCTCATGGGATGTTCGGTCAACGTGAGGCACCGTCGTCATGGAACCAACCATCATGAAGCGCATTACAGCCCGGTGGATTGCCCTGCTGTCGATTACCGCCCTGATCCTTTACCTCTGCTGGATGGTGGTAGCTCCGTTCGTACAGGTGCTGTTGTGGGCGGTCGTTTTGGCGATCATTTCCTACCCGCTGAATCAGCGACTCCTTCGCCGATTCAAACGCCCGAGTCTGTGTGCGATTCTCACGATGTTGGTTCTCATCATCACACTGCTCGTGCCGCTGATCTTCGTGATCATCATGCTGTTGAACGAGGCGGCCAGCGCGGCCCCTGCGCTTCAGGCGAATATCCGCGAGTTCCTCGACCCCGATGCGCCGGCCCTGGCTTGGTTGAGACGATACGCCAACGTCGGCCCGCTGGCCGACCCTTCGTACCTTGCCGACAAGCTTAAGGTACTCAGCGGAGCGGTGGCCTCGCGGGCACTGCCGATGGTCGGAAACGTGCTGGAGGTGTTCGTCAAGCTGATCTTCGTGCTCTTCACGCTGTTCTACCTGCTCCGCGACACCGATCGAATCGTGCCCGTGCTGCGAGACTTCATGCCTCTCGAGATCGATCAGTCCAACGACATCCTCCGCCGCACGCGGGAGATCATCTCCGCCAGTCTTTGGGGGTGCCTCGTCATCGCGGCGGTGCAAGGCTCGCTGGGAGGCTTGGCCTTCTGGGTGTTGAAGCTGCCCTCGCCGTTCCTCTGGGGCGTGCTGATGTTCCTGTTCTCGCTGATTCCTATGGCAGGGGCCTTCGTAGTGTGGGCTCCGGCGGCCATCTGGCTGGTGATTACCGGGCATTGGGTCAAGGCCCTGCTGCTGACGATTTGGGGTACTGTGGTCATCGGGCTGCTCGACAACGTGCTCCGGCCACGTCTGGTGGGGCAGAAGGCTCGCATGCACGAGTTGGTAGTCTTCTTCTCGGTGTTGGGCGGGCTCCAGGTCTTCGGAATCCTCGGGTTGGTGGTCGGGCCCGTGGTCGTGGCCGTTGCCCTGGCACTGATCGACGTCTTCCGTCGTGCCGAAGCCGCTGCGGGGCAGGCCTCATCTTCCGCGGGGCATGGAACGCCCTTGTCGGCCGAAACGCCGGAGAAGGGGCCGGAGAAATAGGCCTGGGGCCGCTGCCGTCCGTCATTCCTGCGGGGCGGACGCCTTCCGTACAGATCAGTGGGATTCCACGAACTCGACAATCCTGCGGGCCGGAACGCTATCCCAGTATTGCGGCGAGAGCAATGACACCTCCGCCCAATGCCCGTCGTAACCCCGGTCGATCATCTCCTGGGGAACGTCCGACTGCTTGAGCAGGAAGATCTCTACGGGGGCGCTGACACTTCGGATTCGGGCACAGAACCTCAGGGCCTCGCCGTTGAACCCCCCCACATCCTTCCACGCATGCATGAGGAGGAACGGCGGCTCATCCGGGCGAACATACGTGTAGGGTGAAACCTGACTGAGCGCCTCTTCCTCATACGAGCCAAAGGTCTCCAGGAACATGAACCACGATACAGCCACGTCGTTCTGTTCGAGCGCATACGGATTCGGCCAGGCGGTCAGGGCTGCCAGGTCATAGGCGCCGCTCATGCTGATGACACCTTTGAGGATGTCCGTTGTGAGCCCTTCGGCGGCGATGTAGCGAGTGTCCGTGGCCAGCAGGCTCACCAGATGCCCACCCGCAGACCAGCCCAGCAGGCAGATCTGCTGAGGATCGCCCCCGTATTGCGAGATGTTGCGATAGACCCAGGCGACGGCCTTGGTGACGTCATTGATATGGCCGGGGTGCATCGCCCTCCACGGGTCGCCGCAGAGCTCGTAATTCACCAGCACCGTCGTGTAGCCGTAGGAGCCGGCGAAGAGATTGCCCACCCAGAAGTACTCGTTCTTGTCTCCCGATTTCCATGCCCCGCCGTGGACAAAAATCAGCACCTTGTTGCCGTTTTGGCCGATCGGTTGGTAGATGTCAAGTCGGTGCTTGTCGCCTCCCACGGCGGGCGGATCGTCGTAGGCGACATTGAAGGCGGCCTGGACGCGATCACCGGCATAAGGGGCCAGGACGATGTTGCTGGGCTCCAGGTCAGGGTAGGTGGCAATCGCCAGGACTTCTTTGGAGGAACGTGCCGCCGCAGACCCGTTGTCGGTCGATGCCGAATCAAGATTCAGCTCGATGGGTTGGCCGTCGAACACCGGTGAGTCGAGCGTCGGATCGGAGCCGTCGATGGTGTAGTGTATGGTTGCCCCTTCGGTGGCACAGTGGATGGTCAGTTGCAGACGGCCGTCTTGTGTCTGGCCGGACAGGCTGAAGACCGGGTCGGCCGTGCGGACCGGCGCGCCACCCTGCGCCGCCTTGCACGCCGCCACGTTCCCGTAGCAGACGATACCGGCGCGAGGCGCCTCCGGCGGCGCTGGAGGAAGACACCCTCCGGCCAGACCGGCATAGACTGAAACCAGCAAAACAACCCCAAATTCCTTCCCTCTAGGCATTTTTCGCTTATGTCCAATCGAGCCGGTTCAAGGTCAGCGTTGAAAGCCACTACGATGACCAGGGTCCACGCCATAACCCCAGACTTCATCGGCCACCAGGCGGCGGTCGCATCAGAAGTCCGTACATTGTGCAGAAACCGCTTCGGCAATGCAAGGGCAAATCGCTCGAACCGTCGAACGAATGGTCGGACCTCTGGAATGGAAAAGACATAAATCACCACATACACGGCACCTCGGAGCCCTGGACGAATCGTCGGGAAAAGTCTAATCTCTCTGCGTCGCGTTCCGTCGCGTTTCAAGGAGAACTCTGCATGTGTGCGTGGACCATTTCTCAAGATGAGATCCGTCAGCGAAGAGACCGTGTGCAGAAGTATCTGCGCGAGAAGTTGATGCCGTTCTGGCTGAACAACTCGGTGGATCGCAAGTGCGGAGGCTTCCTGACGTACTTCGATCGGAACGGCAAGCCGACGGGCGTGACGGACAAGACCCTGGTCCAGCAGACACGCATGATCTTCACGATGGCCTCCGCCCATCGCTATGGGTTGGGCGACGGGCAGTGCGCCAAGCTGGCCGAGCAGGGCGCCGAGTTTCTGGTCAAGCACTTCTGGGACAACCAGTACGGCGGGTGGTACTGGGTCTGCAAGCAGGACGGAACACCCATCGACGACAGCAAGATCATCTACGGGCACGACTTCGCCATGTACTGCCTGTCGGAACTGGCGTTGGCCACGGGCAGCAAGCTGGCCCGCGAGTACGCCCTGAAGACGTATGACGAGCTGAGTCGGAATGTGATCGATACACGGTTCGGCGGCTACTACGAGATGTTGCATCGCGACTGGTCGATCAAGCCGGGCGGTCCTTACGGCGGTGACCGAAAATCGCTCGACGTCCACATGCACATGATGGAGGCCTTGACGGTCCTGTACGAGCTCACCGGCAGTCACATCCACCGCCGCCGTCTGCTCGAGACCATCGACCTGCTGAACACACGGATGCTGTTCCCGAAGTTCGGCACGGGCATCGCCCAGTTCTCGTATTCGTTCGAGCCGTTGCGGGCTATTCTGTTCAAGAACGTATGGGGCAGCGACCGCGATACCAAAGAGGACGAAGGCCGCCCCATGAACAACACCAACTACGGGCACAACATCGAGTATGCCTGGCTGCTCAACCACGCCTCGAAGATCCTGGGCCAGTATAGCGGCGATTACACCGAGGTTATGCGCAAGCTGATCGATCACGCCGTCGAGTTGGGCATCGACCGGCAATACGGGGGCATCTTCGTTGAAGGTCCGAACGACGGACCGGCCGCACAAACGCTCAAGGAGTTCTGGCAGCAGGCCGAGGCCCTGGTCGGACTGCTCGACGGTTGCCTCTTGTTCAAGGACGACAAGTATTGGAAGGCGTTTATCAACGTCCACGACTTCGTCTGGAACAAGATGATCAACCATGAGGTCGGCGAATGGTACGCCCTCTGCGAGCGCGACGGTACGGTCAAGTGGGACTATCTCGGGCACGCCTGGAAGATCAGCTATCACACCGTGCGCTCGACGATTCAGACCGAGCGGCGGCTCAATATGCTGTTGGGTGAGAAGGCGTAACGCCTCGTTGATGGAAATCTCGCTGCAATTGCGGCAAGGAACGCCGTGTTTCCAGATTGGGTTCTTGTGTCTGTTGTCCTGTCACACGTTGCGACTGAGATTCCAGGAGAAGGCGACTGAACTCGCCCTCTCCTCTCCGATTGCTGGCGTTCAAGGAAGGACCGAGTAGCCCCGCAAAGAGTCACCACGCTCTGTTCGGAGTCCGCGAGACTCGCTGTGCGGGAGCCGATGCCATGCGTTCCGGCGATTCTCCCGGCTCTCTGCGTTTACCTGCGGCGCCGATAGATGGCCAGACCGCTCAGGGCCAGCAGACACAGCGTTGTCGGTTCGGGCAGAGTCGAGATGTCGAAGTTGTCCAACAGGATCTCCGGATCACCGATGTTGCTCAGGCGTATTTCAAGTTCCTTCTCCCCGCTTCCCACGTCGAACCACTCGCTGTATCGAGCATAGCTGTCGCGGCCCTCGCCGCTTTCGGGCGACCAAATCGTGTCCACGACCTGGCCGTCCACGAGAATATCCAGTTTGCCCTCTGTCAGGAATCTGTACGACAGATCGATGCTCAGGAAGCTATCGACCTGAACGGACTTCTTCAACGAGACCGCCGAATCCCCGTTGCCTTCTTCGCCGAGGTCCATCATGCGCAGAGCCCTGTTGCCGCCTCCGTCGTCGATAATGCTGGTCTGCTGATCGGTTTCGCCGAGCACTCCGGTAATGTCGAAGCCCGCTACGCGGTCGGGGCCTGACTCCACTATGCCGACGGGCATGTTCTCCAATTCATCCTGAACAACACGTCGAGGGTTGAAATTGAACGTATCAATTATGACCTGGTCGATGCGGTTAATGTACTCCGGTGCGTACAGGGCGATGACCTCTTTGTCGACGAACGTGCCGAGAGTGAAGTCGTAGTACTCGGTGACATAGGGCGGAGATGTCTCTGACTCGTCGTGGTGCATGACATATCCCTTGAACTTGCCCTTACGGGAACTCGCATTCCAGTCCGCCGGATCCACGCTCGAGTTGGGCCATGCTCTGAACTCGAAGGCACCGATCATCTCATGCAATTGGTACGTCACTTGAATTCGGACGTTATTCTTCTTGGTTGCCAAGCCGTAATTGTCGAGCTGGAACAGGAGGTAATCGCCGGATTGATTCCCAACGAGCTGCAGTATCCCCGGTCGGCCCGGGGCGCCGGTTACCTCGACGGTGTCGCTATCATAGTAGGTGTGGCTCACATCCACGGCCCAAGCCTTCGGCCAATTCAGTGAATGGGGGCGACATTGGAAATCATCGGCCAAGGTGAAACCATCGGGTACGCCTGTCCACGTGTCCCATGTGGCAGTTGCCGCACCGACGGCGCCTCGCCACGTGGGAGCAAATACGTCTTCACCCCTCGCCGCAGCAGAGACAAGCAAGCACAGAACTGTCAGATGCGCAATCCCTATCCTCACGGCGAGTCCTCCTCCTGTTTTGGCAGACCCTGCCCAACGACAGACATGAGCTTCCACCAAGCTCTTTGATACCGTATCCATATCCTCGTCGGCTGCCCTTCGATTGCCAAATGAAGTCATAGCATACTGCAACATGGGAGATGCTGTCCATCACTAACTTCTGGTTGTCAGTTGGTGCAACACCTGTGCTAAAGGTCGTCTATATTGGAGGTCTTGAGGAGCTATATCCTTGGGCTGATTGGGCTTTGCTTTCTGTCCCTCTGGACTCTCTCGTCCTGAGGCAGGATCAACGAGCAGTAAGGCGTATCGTTGCTATATATACTTAAAACTAACCCATTTAGTAGCAATATCATGTTATTCGCATTGTATTCGGTTTCTGTTCAGACACCCTGGCGTTTAGAGAACCAACGGAACGCCATGGTCCGTATCGTCCGTGAGTATTTCAAAGGCCGCCCGGTGCGCCGCCGTCAGTCGGCGAGGCGGCTGACCTGGTTGTTTCACCGTCACTTCACAGTGGGCGAGCTTGGTGTTCAGACACGTCTTGCTGCCGCCGGGCGGATTGTCATACCGCAGTCCGACAAAGGCGCTTGCCGGCGCATGAATCTCACCCTGAACGTGGATGTCGGACCCGCATGAATCGAACGTCCACGTGAAGTAGCCGAACCGTCCATGAGCCCGTATCGCCCGGTAGAGGCTGTTGAGTGCGAATTCTCGTCCGTCGAGGCGGAGGACCATCAGGGTGAACCACGGCGTCCAGAAGGGGCCGACGCGGACCCTGGCCGTCGAGCATTCCAGAAAGGCGTCGGGGGCGTTGTCGAAACCTGCCACCTGCCCCCAGGCATAATGGTCGGTGTGCCGAACGCCCCAGTTGTGGTTCTGGCTTCCGACCCACCCGTCCACCGAGAGGCGCTGTCCGTCGACATCGAGATGGCCCTGGAAAACGGCGTTGGGTGTGCCCACAAGGGCCTTGGCCTTGGGGAAACCTCGATCGTAGAAGGATCGTGGGAACAGCAGCAGGGGCGGTTGGCTGCCTTGATAGCACATCGTCCATCGGATCGCATGGCCGCCCGATCGGGCCTCGCCCTCGAGCCGGTCGGCGTCCAACACGGCCTGGCCGATACGTGCATCCAGGCCGGAGGTGGAGAACCGACATTGTGCGAGCGGCAGGACCTCCTTCGTGGCGACGATTCGATCTCGCTCACCATCGAAGACGATCGCCCAGAGTTCGCCCACCGCCCGGTCCGGCGTCCGCCTGGGGCAGAAGAGGGTGTAGCGGATCCAGAAGGCCAGGGGCCGGGTCGGGTGATTGGCCCGCTGGAAGTAGCTCTCGTAGTGCCCCTGCCCTTGTCCCGGCACGAAGCGGCACCGGTTCCAGACACGGCGGTTGTCGGCGATGGTGTCCATCGTCCTGAGTACCCCTCAAACAGCGACCCGGTATCGCTCAGCCGCCCCTCAGTTCCATGGCGGTCTGGAAGAGCGCTTCGACGTTGGCGAAGGGGAAGCCGGGGTCGATTTCGATGTACAGCCACGAGCCGCCCGAGGGCGTATCGAAGGTCTCGATCAGCCGCAGGACGTGATCGCGGATGTCCTGGGGGCGTCCACGCTGCATCAACTCGCCGCGGTCCGGATGGAGCTGGACCGCCAGGCCCAGGTCTCGACACTGCCTGGCGAGTTCCCGCAGATCGAACGCGGGGAGTTGGGGCCAGATCGTGGCGGCGCCCAGCTTCGCCAGTTCGTCGAGCAGGGGACCCACCATGCCGCAGGAGTGGAAGAAGATCTTCCTGTTGGCCTGTAGCACCGGTTCGAAGAGCTTCTTATAGCGGGGTTTGAAGAATCGTCGCCAGTCGTCCAGCGACAGCATGAGCGACGATCGTGTGCCGTAGTCGTCGCCGACGGTGATACCGTCGGCGCCTGTTGCCAGGGCATGCCGCACGCACCCGCAGGCATGGTCGAGGATCATGTCTTCGATCCGGTGGATCTCGGGCGTGTCGAGGCAGATGTCGACTAAGACGTCCTCGAACCGTCTCACCGAGTGCAGCGGTTCGAAGAGCGATCCGCCGTTACCGAGCATGTAGTAGCCTGCGTCCTGCTGCTGCCGGACGGCCTGGCGAGCGGCCTCGAACTCGGGGCCTTCGCAGCAGGGGGGATGCGGGGCTTTGTAGTCGGCCAGCCGCGTCAGGTCGTCGAGCGGCCAACGTATGGGATGTCCCCAGACGCCGAACAATCGGTACTCCCACGTTGTGCCCCAGGGGTCGGTCTTGATCGCGTGGTATCGGCCGTCGGGATCGAAATCGCCGGGGTCTGGCGGCTCGGGCAGGGTGAACTGGGCGGCGTCTCCGAAGTCGTGATCGCAGGCGTGCATCAGGTCGAGCAGTTTGTGGCCGTGCTCGAAGAGTCCGCCCGGCGAGGGATGAACCTGCAACGGCACCTTGTCGACGGGGCGAAAACGGATTGCGTTGTCCACACGCTGGCGAGGTGTCATTGCTGCTGCGCTCCTCCGGACAGACTGTCGGTCAAGCGTCTGCAAGGCGCACGGGGTTCCGCGCGACACGCGTCGCTTGGAACCCGCGTATGTCGATGCCTCCGGGGCCGAACCTCGCCCGTCTACTGTATCCCCGACAACCGATCTTGCTCGGGCCGTCGGGGGTGTGGCCGCGTCCGACTCAAGGGGTACCGATCAGCTCGATCTCGCTGATCTGAGCCGCGTCGGGAAACTGCGTACTGGCCGATCGACTGATGAGCAGCTTGAAGTACTTGAGCTTCGTCGGTGTGAAGCTCTTCTCGTACTTCTTGCGATCGCCGTACTTGGCTTCCTTGAAGATGGTCTGCCAGTTCTGTCCGTCGAGGCTCGCCCGCCCTTCGAATTCGACCGGGGCATCCTGGGGGTCGGCGAAGTGGATGACAGCCGCGATGACCTCGCGTTCGGCCGGCAGCTCAATGGTCAGCCAGTGCGGATGGGACGTCAGGGCCGAGTGCCACCGCACTGTTTCGAAATCTCCCTCGTCGTAGATCTCGCCGTCGATCACCTTGGCGGTGCAGCCGGGGTGGCGATCGAGTTCGGAGTCGGACGTAACCTTGGCACCCTTGCTCGCCAGTGCCACGTCGTTCTTACTCACACTCAGGTTGGTCAGATAGGCCAGCGGGATCAGGCCGTAGGTCGCCTTGTCCTTGAAGATCTCCACAGAGCCATGCACGATGCGGTTGGGTGTCTCGGTGATGACCACCTTGGCCTCGCAGACCACGGGTTCCGTGGTCTTGGCGGGGACCTTCACCTGGGTCACGGCCGGTTCGGCCTTGGTGCCCGGCGGGAAGTGCCAGGCCACCGACAGCTCGCGGGGGCTGTCTTCCAGGTTCTCGATCAGCAGCTTGACCGCCCGGGGCGTGTCGAATTCGACCTTGGGGTCTTCGACGTAGTCGATCGTCGCCCGAAGGCCGCCGAAGGTGTAGGGGATTCGCCAGGGCGACCGGCCCCACAGCTCGCGGGCCGTCTGGGGATCGGTCAGTTGGAGCTTGCTGGCGGCCGAGGTGTCCGTCGGGGTGTCGGGGCGGATTTCGACGGGGGCGTTGTTCACCTTGAGGACGACCTTGGCCATGGCGACGGTCTGGTCGGTGAACTCGCCGACGGTTCGCGGGGGCCTGTAGCCGCCGATGGCGACGGTTTCGATGCCTTCGCCAATGGGCTTGCGCCAGTTGTCGGGGATCCACTTGCTGCCGTGGATAATGCCCAGAATCGAGCCGAGGGTGGCGCCGGTGCAGTCGGTGTCGTCGCCGCAGTTGACGGCGGCGCAAATCGACTTGCCGAAATCGCCGTCACCGTAGAGCCAGCCCAGGATGGTAAAGGCTACGTTCTGAGGGGCCATAAACCAGCCCGTCGACTTGGAGGCCTCGACGACCGCCTGGCGAGCGGCCTTGAAGTCCAGACCCTTGCGATGGGCGTCCATGGCGGCGTGGATGCTCTTGGCCAGGGCGCTGTCCTCTGGGATGAACGTCAGCCCGATGGCGATCAGTTTGTCGCGGTCGTGCTCGACGAAGGCGGCGCTCTCGACGGAGGCGGTGAAGAGTTCGGCGTAGGTTCCTTCGGCCGCTCCGTGGTCGACGCAGGCATCCTCATAGGCATAGCGGGCGGCCAGGGCGGGGCAGCCGGGGGCCAAGCAGGCCCAGATTTCCGAGCGGATCCACGCCCCGTTGGAATCTCGCCACTGCTTGTTGCGGAATTGTCCCGAGACCGGCGGCCAGAAACCGTCGCGGACGTTCATCTTGCCGACACCGTATTCGTTCCAATCGACCGGCACGTACTTCTGCCAGTACTGGGCGAGGATACGGGCGTCGATGCGAGGTCCGCGTTCCTGCATGGCCTTGAGCCAGAGCAGTTGGAGGTCGAGGTCGTCATTGGCCAGCGGATGCGTGGGCACGGGCGTGTAGAAGGTGAACTCGTGCATCTCTCGCTGCCCTTCGACGGGTACGCCGAGTGTCCCGCCGATGTTCTTACCCAGCCAGCAGGCGTAGACCTTGTCTCGGAACTCGGCCTCGTTGAACACGACTTGTGCCGAGGCGATGCGTGCCAGACCCGACAAGGCGATTGCAGCCGTCACGACGATCGAATACATCCTTCTCACGGTGTGCTCCTGTTTTTGTGTGACACTCGCTAACAGACCGATTCATCCTAATTACGGACCCGACAGCATACGGCGTTTGGACGGGGGCTTCCAGCCCCGCGGCAGGGTGTCCCGCTCGACGAAGGCCTGGGGCGGGAGGCCGCTTCGAACTCTTTGCGCTTGGTGGGTGGCTGTCGTGTTGCACGGTGCCGGGGGGAACGGGTGCAAGGTGCTCTTGATATGTGGGTTTGTCTTTGAATGTCTCACTTTGTCGCGTATTGTCCCATGCTTCGGAGAGCGGGGGATGGAGGTAGAAGCCAGGAGATGGGAGTTAGAAGTCAGGAGTTGGACGTCAGAAGCCGGTAGGTGGGCGGGCGAGTCGGCGAATGTCTCACTTTGTCCCGTATTGTCACATGTTCGGGGGGGTGTGGAGGTAGAAGCTAGGAGTTGGGAGTTAGGAGTTAGGAGTTGGACGTCAGAAGCCGGTACGTGGGCAGGCGAGTCGGCGAATGTCTCACTTTCGACGCACATTTCGCGCGCATCGGGTGTGACAGGGATTGGTGGATGGGGATTGAGGGATCGCAGTCGGGCGACGTGTCCGGGTTGTTCATCGCGATTGCGATCCGATGCATCATCAAATATCACACTTTCGACGCATATGTCACAAGGAAGAAGGGTAGGGGTCGGGGGCCGGTGGTTAGGGACCAGGGCGGGTGGTGCGGAAGCATGAAGCGGCGAGTTCTCTGGGGGAGGTTTGTCCTGAATACGACCTGGTTTATCGGCGAGTGTCTCACTTTGTCCCGTATTGTCCCATGTTTCGGGGGCGGCAGGGGACGTCGGGACGGGGGTTCCAGGGCTGGTGAGGTCACTAGTGTTTGCCAATGTCCCACGTTGTCCCGCTTTGTCACATGTGTGGCAGAGAGTGTGGTCCGCGCAGTATGAATGCCGCGGCTCGGGCAGCGGGCGAAGTTCCGGGGCGAGGCGTTCGGATTCTGGTTCCGGGCAGAGACCGCCTGGCTCGGATGGAGCGGTTGCCGGAACGGGTGGATGTGTCATGACATGTCGTCCTGTCTGTCCTTGCTGGAGAAGGGGGACGGGGACTTCGGGGACGACGCATGACCAGGGTCAGAGCGGATTGGCGGGGTCGCCCGATCGGGACATGGATACGGAACGATCGAGATCATGGCGGTGCCGGGCTGCACGTCCCACGGTGTGGTGTGCGCCGTTCGGAGGGTGGAGAGTGCTGGAGCGGGACTTTCGAAGACAATCGTAGCGTTGACCGAGAAGCTCTCAAACAACTGCATGCGCTCCGACCCCAAGCAAGAATGCTCCCAAGCAAGGTCTCAAGCAAGGTTCGCCCAGTTGTGTCTCGCCCGGTCAGCCGCCTTGCGCATGGCGTCGTGGGTGGTGTTCATGATGGTCAGCAGGATGACAAGCAGAAGAAGCCCGAGGATGGCAACGCTTATCAACGAGGAAAAGAGGACGGGGAGAATAAACGGTTCAACATAGGGGTGTAGAGACGTCTTCTCGGTCAATTCGGGAACGATTGCGCCAATCAGTGCGCTCACGATGAGAGCGACCAGTGCAACTGCGGTCTTTGAACAGTCTGCGGACCGGGTTACAACCGTCCGAAATGACTCGTGGTCCAAACGCAAGCCAATGTGCCGAAGGTGGATGGAGAACGGGATCACCCATGCAGAAGCGGTCGCCACTCTCAAGAACAGGAGGTGTGTCGATGGCCACTGAGACCAGCCCCAGGCCGGCAAAAGGAGGACATCCTCGACAACGGCTGCGATGACAATCGCTCTGGCAAGTCGCCTGGCGCGTCGCCCGGGGGATGATGCGACCTCTCGGCGATCTGGGATAGTCAGGAGCCAACACCCAACAGCGAAGAGACACGTTATCGCCCAGTGGGGAGGCAGCAGGTAGACCGGCTTCTCCATGATCCACGGCGGCGCAAACACCACCAGGGGTATGCAGGCCCAGAGGGCGATGTCGATCAAATTTGCGCCCGTTGCCAAACGAGCCACCCACCTTGGATCACAGAACTCCAGGAGGTCTCCTCGCAGGCTGTTACGGATAGGGTTGGCGCATTCGGGGCAATTGTGGTCTGAACTCAGACCCCGGAGGTTGTAGCCACACGATGCACACAATACGTCGCGGTCGATCATGGTTGGCTGATCTGGAGGTTCATCTCCCGTTATTGAGGTGGGATCGGTCACCTTTTCCTCCGAGCAGGAGTGATACACCGAGTGGTGGGGGACGGCAAGCCCGGGTTCCTGCTGCACGGGGGATTCTTTTCAGACGCAGGCGTTGTGGATATGTTCGGCGAGGGAGTCTTTGAGCCTCGATGGGGAGGGGGACGTCAGCACGAGGAGGCTGCGATGATCGGCGGTGTGTTGAAGGCGATCACTGCCTGTTGTGGCGTCGGATTGCTGGCGTGCCTGGGCGGGGGCAGGCAAGACGCCTGGAGGACGAGGCTGGGCTCGGTGCGAAGCAAGACGCCGTCGGCGCCGGGGTAGGCCGAGATGCGCGGCTCGTGGGTGGGCTCGCCTTTCCGGTCTCGGCTCGCGGGTACGCTCGCCCTCCCGTGACGCTGGTCCTTTCGGCGTGAACGCTGGGGGTGTGGCGGTTGGGTCCTGGGGACGCGTGTGGCGATTGGTGATGGCATCGTCGCGCGTTGTGGAGGCTTTGAATTCCGTCGCCCCTCACGTGGCTGGAGGGGGGCGCGGCTCCGTCACTAGCCGAAGCACTGTCGTTGCCGGCGCGGGCCAAGACTCTGGTTCGCGGGTTGTATGCCAAGAGTGCCGGATTGAATGCGAATGAGATGTTTCCTATAGTGGCGCCATGGTTCAGGCTGAACAACTGGTGGGTGCGGAGTGGGCAGAGTGGTACTCTCTGAGTCCGGCCGAACGTTGGATGCAGAGCGAGAGACTCTGGGAGGCGTTCCTGATTCTGGGAGGTTCGCTTGATCCCGAACCCGATACGCAGAGTCCTTTCTTCGATCCGCGAGCATCGCGTGCGTGCCCTGCTGATGGGGGGGCAGGCGTGCGTATTGTACGGCGCAGCGGAGTTTAGCCGCGATACAGACCTGGTCATTCTTGCCGACGCGAACAATCTGAAGCGATAGCGTCGGGCGCTGGCCGAGCTGAAGGCGGAAGTCATCGCCGTGCCGCCTCTTCGGATGCGGCATCTGCAGCGTGGGCTTGCCGTCCATTTCCGTTGCCTTCATCCGGATCTGCTTCGGATGCGCGTGGATGTCATGTCCCGTCTGCGAGGCGTCGGGCCGTTTGCTTCCCTCTGGCGACGACGCACGACGATCACCTTGCCCGACGGTCTTTCCTTCGACACGATGTCACTGCCCGATCTGGTGCGGGCCAAGAAGACGCAACGCGACAAGGACTGGCCGATGGAGGCGCACTACTTTCAGGGGCGGGATCATCCGACGACTGCGAAGGTTCGGTTTTGGCTGTTCGAACTGCGTTCGCCCGAATTGCTCATCGAGGTTGCGCGCCGTCATCGGGAGGCCTGTGAGCGAGCGGCCCAGCGGCGCCCCCTGTTGGAACACGCGGTGCGAGGCGACCTCGCAGCCCTGGATGCAGCCCTTCAGGAAGAGGAACGGCGCGAACGCGAAGCCGACCGCCGCTACTGGCAACCCCTGCGGGCGGAGTTGGGGCGACTTCGACGCCTGGCCGTTCACGGTCGATGAACTGCTCCACCAGGCCTTTCGAGGGGGGCGACGCCGCCCATTCCAGAGTTCGTTGCCCCTTTGGGGAAACGCTCGGCCTCGTCGTGCGGAAGTTGAGGGGTTGCGGGCTGAACGGCGGCGTCTTTTGCGAATCACGGGTAGGCAGAAGGGGGGCTTTGCGTTTATACTCAACTGTTCGTTTGTACGTTTCTGGAGACGGATACCTGTTTGAGGAGATCATTGTGAGAAAGACCGCTACCCTGTTCGTGGGATTCAGCCTGTTGCTGGCCCGCGTATCCCTATCGGCGGAGGACACGAAGCCCGCCAAGCAGGCCCCTGCAGAGGCCAAGGAACTGCTCAAGACGGACAAGGCCAAGATCAGCTACTGCATCGGGATGAACATGGCCCGGGGGATGAAGTCCCAGGGCGTGGATATCGACGTGGACATCATGGCCCGGGCGATCAAGGACGTGTTCGCCGGCGGCGACCTTCTGCTGACGGAAGAGGAGTCCCGCGAGGTCCTGACCAAGTTTCGCGACCAGATGATGGCCCAGATGCAGCAGAAGCGGAAGGAACAGGCCGAGAAGGGTAAGAAGGAAGGCGAGGCGTACCTCGAGGCCAACAAGAAGAAAGAGGGCGTCAAGACGCTGCCCAGCGGTCTGCAATACCAGGTGCTCAAGGAAGGCAACGGTCCGAGCCCCAAGCCGACCGACCGCGTGAAGGTTCATTACGCGGGTACGTTGACCGACGGGACGGAATTCGACAGCTCGGTCAAGAGGGATCAGCCGGCGGTGTTCGGTGTCACCCAGGTGATCAAGGGGTGGACCGAGGCACTGCCCTTGATGAAGGTGGGTGACAAGTGGAAGCTCGTCATTCCGCCGGCGTTGGCCTATGGCGAGCGCGGTTCGCCCCCGAAGATCGGTCCGAACTCCGTTCTGGTCTTCGAAATCGAACTGCTTTCGATTGAACCCCCGGCGACGCAACCGGCCATGATGCCCGCCCCCGCGGTCAAGCCGGTTCAACCGATCAAGCCGGCTCAGAAGTAGCGTGGGATTTCCGGGGACAGCCGGCGGTGGATGTGGCCGTCCGGCGTGACGTGATAAGAAACATGCGGGGTGTCACGGGTTGCTCAAGACCTGTGACACCCCGCTGTGTTGTTCCGGACCGTGCCGGCCTTGGGCAGAGGCTACTTGCCCTCGCCGATCCACGTGGCGTAGAGGCCCTTGATGTCGGCATCCTTCTCATTGCCGGCGTGGACGACCACGCGGTACTTCAGTTGGACCGACTCGCCCTTCTTGAACCGCATGCCGTCGGCCTCCATCCAGTACATCGGCGTGCACGAGAAGAAGCCGTAGTCTCGCGTGAACCACGGAGAGGGCGACCAGGGGTTCTTGGGCCAGTCGAGGATGGCCATTCCTTCGACCTTGCCGCGGTTGTCTCCCGAGTAGTCGCACCAGGCGGATTTCTTGCCGTAGGTGGCCTTTTCACCGACGTTGCCTTCGGCGTTGACGAGCCGGCCGCCCTTTTCGGCGCACATGTGCGTGGCGATTCGGCCGCTGAAGAGCGAGTGGTTGGTCTTTTCGATGTGGACGTCCATCTGGGCGACGAGGCGAATCGAGAAGTCGATCAACCGCAGCCTGGCATCGGGTGCGGAGATGACGATCCGGCGCTCGTCGGCGAACGGCTCGGGCGCCCCGGGGCGCTGCCACCGGCAACGGTCTTCAATAACCACCTGCCGGCCCCTGGCCTCGATGATTCGTGCACCCTCCGAGACGATCTGTCCGCGGGCGTTGGCTTCCTGCCAGTAATTGCCGCCGTTGACCCGATCGCAGCCGAAGAACAGCGAGTGATGATGCGGATAGGGCTCGGTGTTGGCGGTTGTAATGCCTGTTCCGGTCAGCGGGCCGTTGATCGGGAAGAAATAGGGCTTCTTCAGAGTCGGATCGAAGCGGTAGACGGTGAAGACCTGGCCGGCCACTTGCACGACCACCTGCTTGCCGTCGAGAGCCGCCGAGACATCCTGCGGCTCGCCTCTTGTGGCGGTGACCAGACACATGAAAACCATTGCGCCCAGCCACACGCAGATCGGTCGTAACATCATCGGCAGTTCTCCTTGAAATGTGTCCAGGACGCGCAACGCCTGGCCCGCACGGGGGCGGTTTCAGGAAGGATGCTCGCGTCCGGAGTCCGTTTGGTTCGGCGCGGCCTGCAACGGCGATTCAGCGACTCACGGGACCGCATCGTTCTTCAGACCGACTACGCCTGGCCCGGGGCGGACGGGCGATCGTTGGTGGCGCGGGATGGATTGTTGGCGGCCTGTCGTCGCATCTCTTCCTGGATCATTCGATCTCGGAGGACCGAGCCCTTGGGCAGCAGCCACACCACCAGTGCGTGAAGGGCCAGCACGATTCCCCAGCCCAGCACCGGCCACTTGCACCAGAAATTGCCCCACGAGACGACCACGTTGATAATGATCAGCAGAATGTTGATCGCCACATAGGCCATCAGATGGACGTACAAGGCCAGTCGGGCCGCCACTCGTCGGCGTGCCTTCCGAAGGATTTCCTGCTCGAGCGCCTCGTTCATCGTACTGTCTCAGGTCGGTCCATACCGCGACCGGAAACCCCTCCCCATCCTGCCGCTGCCCAAGCCTGCAAGACCTCGGTGGACTACTTTGCAGGTTCGGTCGTGGCGGCCTTCTTGCCCTCTTTGGCCGTCTTGTAGGCCTGAATGCGATCGTGCAGATCGGCGAGGATCTCTCGCTCCATGGACTCATCGCGTCCTGCACCGGACCAAACGGTGTTCTGTTTGGCGGTCGTTGCCGCTTCGCGGTCAATGGGCGTCTGTAGAGGGGCGTCTTCCGAGTTTCGCTGCTGTTGGAAGACACGGAAGTCGGCGGTTTCGAGCCGTTCAATTTTCACCTGGCACCAGGCCTGAAGGTCTTCACCGCGCGTGCTGAACTCCAATGTAGCGGTTCGGCGAACCCGGTTGGGCATCTTGACGACCGAGTCGCGGATCCGGCCCTCACCGCCGCGAACCGACTGTTCGGTGGGCTGTGTCTCGATTCGGAGCTGATCGCTGTCCACGCTCTTGAGACGGAAGCCCTGTTTCGCCAGGACGCGTCGTCCGATCTCCAGCGCCTCCTGCGACGTTACGTCATTCTTGGCGCACATGTTCTGGCGCTTCATGCCGGTACTGCCCAAGCCGGAAAAATCACTGCCCATTCCGCCGCCCATTTCACTGCAACCGACGGTCAGGAGCCCCAATGATAGCAATGCCGCCCCCGATGTGGCCCGAGCGAGCACGCGTATTCTCTTGGTCATGTCGACAGCCTCCAAAAAGACTAGCATTATCACAGCCCTTGCCGGGGTGTCAACCGCTTTGCACCGGCACCCGCCCGTTCGTGCGTCGCCCTCAAGGGGGGCCGAGGGTTGGGGCATCGGGGCGCCTTGCGGTTTCATCGGACCCATATTGATTCGTGTTCCTCTTGCCCTATCAGCGGGCGGAGGTGTTATAGATCGCCAACTTGCGGAGGATCGGCCGGTCGGCCGATTCGGTGCAGCGCCAGCGGATGGCCGAGACCCTGATGGGTGTGAGTCGGTCGATCTTCTTGTGGCCGATGGCGGTGCCCTTGGCGATTTCCTTCCACTGATCGTCGATCTGCCCCTCGATGGTGTAGCGACGGACTCGCTCGCCTTGGGAGATGTCCTCCATGGTGATGACGTGGTCGATCACGGAGGTTTCGGGCAGCTTCAGTTCGATGGCCGGGCCCTCACCCTTTGCTTCGACGAGGCTCTTGCCGAATCGGCGGCGGATTTCGGCACCGAATTCGGCGGCGCGTCGGGCGTCCTGTTCGGGGATGAGGCCGCTGGTGTCGGGTGTGTGATTGAGCAACAGCACCGCCCCATGCCCGACGGAGCGGTAGTACATGTCCATCAGTTGATCGACGGTCTTGAGCTTGTCGGCGTTCCGGGTGTTCCAGAACCAGGTGTCGCGCATGCGGGCATCGCACTCGTTGGGGAGCCAGACGGTTCCGTTGGGGTCACCGTGTTCGGCGGTGCCTCCGCCGGCGATGGCCTTGGGGTGCGAGACGGCGTTCCAGGCCGGGTAGGGGGCGATGCCGTCCTCATTGCCGACCCAGCGAATCGTGGCATACTTGCCCTGGAAGATCATCGCTTTGGGGGCGTGTTTCTTGAGGATGTCGCCCACCTCGACCCACTGGCCGCCGTCGAACCAGACTTCCATCAGGGTACCGTAACGCGTCAGGATCTCGGTAAGTTGCCGGCGATAGGTGTCGTTGTAGGCGGCCTGCGCCTGGGCGTTGGGGCACTTGCCGCCGGTGTCTGCTCCGAGGGCGTCGTCTCGAGGGCTCAGATAGACTCCGAGTCCGAGGCCCTTCTTCCGGCACGATTCGCTCAGATCGCGAAGCACGTCGCCCTTGCCGCCTCGCCAGGCGGCCTGCTTGACGCCGTAGGGGCTGGTGTCGGTCTGCCACATGCAGAAGCCGCCGACGTGCTTGGCGACGAAGACGATGTATCCGGCGCCCATCGATTCGGCCACCCGGACCCACTGGTCGGTGTCGAGCCTGGCGGGGTTGATCTTGTCGAGCGGCGTCGTGCGCTGATCGCCTTCCTGGTCCTGCCAGGTGTTCGGGGCGAAGTGGATGAACATTCCCATCTCGAGGTCGTGCCAGGCGAGCTGCTGTGGGGTCGGCAGGGCCGGCGCCAGATCGGAGGCGATGATGGTGGACAGCGTGGCGATTGCCGAAAGCATGCGTTGCACTCCCTGTGTCATGCGGGGCGACAGGTTCAGGCGATATCGTCGCTCCCGCGGGTTTCTTGAGGTCGGTCTCCGCCCTGCGGCTACTGGCCGGCCAGCACGTCGAGCATGGCCGCGATGTTCTCGGCGGGGATGTCGCCCGGCATGTCGTGGGCGGGCGCGGCGATGTAGCCGCCGTGTCTGCCGATCCGATCCAGGATCTCGCGAACGCCCTGTCGCACCTGATCAGGCGTTCCGTAGGGCAGCAGACGCTGGATGCTGATGCCGCCCCAGAATGCCAGTCGACCGCGATACTTCTCATGCGTGGCGAAGATGTCCATCACTTCAGGCTGGAACGGGTTGAAACAGTTGACGCCGATATCGATCAGATCGGGCAGCAGTTCGCTGACCGCCCCGCACGAGTGAATGAACACGAACTTGCCGTGGTCGTGGACCCGGGCGTACTGTCGGGCCAGGCGAGGCCTGAGGAGCTCTCGCCATCGCGTCGCACCCATCAGGACGCCTCGCTGCGAACCGAAGTCATCGCCGAAATACACCGCGTCGATTCCCGGGAACCGTGCGAGCCCCGCATCAAGCAGATCGAGGTTGAACTGCAGAACGCGATCGAGCACGGCTTCGACAAACGGCAGGTCCTCGACCATCGCCAGCATCAGGTTCTCCAGCCCGACCAGCCCCCACGCCCGCTCGAACAGGCTGAAGTCGAAGGACATCACCATGAATCGGTCGGGATGCTCGGCGAGCGTCTGTTCGAGGCGATCGAAACGACCGCGGGCGTTCGGGTCGGGCCAGGGGTAGCGATCGAAGTTGGCCCGTGTCAGCGTGCCCTCGGGCATGCCGATGTCGGCATCGACCTGGCGGTTCCAGCGAAGGCCGAACTCGTCGGTGTAGTAGCCCTCGGCGTTTCGAACCCCCCACTCGACGCGGATGACGGGCACGATCGTCATATGATTGCCGATCCGCGTGATGAACTGGGGGTCGCCGTAGTGCTCGGCCATCTTCTGCCTGGCCGGAACGGTGAAGCCCACGTGGTAGGGCACCTTGTCGGGCGGCTGATGCTTCAGGGCCGCGATTACTCGCTGCTTGGGAGTCATACGAAACCTCAAGAAGACATCAAAACGAGTCAGAAAAGAGCGCCGAACCGGCCGTTCGGTTTGCGAGCGGCGGTCGGCGACCCCGCGCGGCCACCGACGATCGCGCCATCCCGACGCGGTTTGCCTATCGGCTCACCTGCGGCAATCGTATTCCGTACCCCGTCAGCGTATCCGGCACATCGTCGGGGTCGAACGTCACCGCGGCCAGCGTCTGCGTACCCTGACCGGGGTTGACAGCGATCGTCCGATCGATCACGGCATAGTACCGCCCCGATCGGAAGGGCGAGTCATGCAGGTGGCCGTGAAGCGAAATTGTCGGCTGCCGCTGCCGGATGAAGTCGAGCACGGCCCGCGATCCCACGGCCTCGCCGGAGATCAGCAGGTCCAGCCCTGTACCGAACGGCGGGGCATGGGCCACGAAGATCCACGGGGGTTCGACCAGCGGGAGCCTGGCCAGGTCTTCTTGTATCGTCGGGTGTTTCAGGAAGTAATCCGTCGGGGTTTTGGCGATCGATTGCAGGGTCTGATCCCAATAGACACCGTCGGCCAGCGGCGGCTTGTCGCCGACCCTGTCGAGTCGCTCGTAATCTTTGGCCCAGAACGGCGAGGGCGGGGCGTTGGAGTATCCCAGCACGCGCCACGATCCGATCGAGACGACCCGATCCGGCCGAAGAACCGTGAGCAGGCCTTCGGTTTCGAGCTTCGCGGCGATCTCCGAGGAACACAGCCAGTCGTGGTTTCCGAACACGGTGGCGACGCGACATTCCGGCCGGCGATCTCGCAGCCGCTGGAGCCACTGGGTGAGGTATTGAAGGGCGAATCCCACCTGTGCCTCGCACGGTGACTTCATGTCGCCGTCGGGCAGCATGTCTCCGCCGAGGATCAACGCATCGGCACGGGTCCGCAGGACCAGATCGGCGAGTTGCTCATAGAGGTCCACGCGTCCGTGCGTGTCGGTGGCAAAGGCGATGATCATACTCACTCCGTTCAGCCCGTCGGACCCCGCGCCGCCATGTCGCCCGAACTCCGCGTCTGGCTATCGTACTATACTCCAGAGAACCGCTTCCGCCCACCGGATCCTCCCCGATTTCTCCGGGGTCTTGCGGCGTCGGGGCAAGCGGTATAATGCCACACCGAAAACCGCTCTGTGTCACAACATCCAGAAGGACGCAACACGTCATGACCGCACCTTCAGGGCTTGAGAGAAATGGGGGGACCACCGGGGGCTGCGCTTCGCGGTGCCCCCGGCCACTTCCTTCCACTCTTTCAGGGCGAACGACGCACGACGAGGCGCCGATGCTGTCCCGGATCGTCGCTCTGCGGCGGCAGGTCGATATCGTGGACCAACAGATCGATCCGACGGACAAGCAGGTCGACCACCCCGTCTACGACCTCTACGGTTTGACGGACGAAGGGATCAGGATTGTGGAGGGGGGGATGGCATGAAGATTTATCTTGATGTGTCCTGTCTGAACAGGCCTTTCGACGACCAGACGCAGGCGCGGGTCCGGCTCGAGTCGGAGGCTGTCACGCTGATCCTCGAGGAGATTGACCGGGGACGATGGCAGGACGTGTCTTCGCAGATGGCCGAGATGGAAATTGCCGCCATCTCCGACAGGGAGCGACGACGACGCGTCCAGGCGCTTCTGCCCAATCATCATGATCGGATACGATTGACCGATGAAATGTTCGGGCGGGCAGAGGAACTCACGCGGCTGGGCTTCAAGCCCGCGGATGCGGTGCATGTAGCAGCGGCCGAAGCGGCTGCCACTGATGTTCTATTGACATGTGACGACCATTTCCTGCGGGCGGGCCGACGAAACGCCCCTCGGCTTGCGGTCGCGGTGGCTAATCCACTAAGCTGGCTTCAGGAGCATGAGAATGATGCGAACGCTTGACCAGATCCGACGGGAGGGTGTTGAGGCGCTGCGCGACCGACTCGGGCGAGCCGGAATGATCCGTTTTCTGCAGCAGTTCGAGCTCGGCCGGGGCAACTACGTTTCTGAGCGAAAGAAATGGGTAAATCAGACCTCCTTGTCGAGCCTGAAGCTCGCCGCCCGCAAACGGCGTAAGGTCGCTTCGCCGCGCGGACGCTGAAGTGGCCGCCTATCCGCGGGGAAAGAAGCGGGACCTCCAAACTAAAAACAACCCGACGGATAAGCAGATAGACTGATTCGTCTACGCCCCTATGGCCTGACGGAGGATGAGATCGGGGTTATGGAGGGGGGGGACGGCGTGAGATTCCGCCCCTTCAGGGCGGATGGGCGCACGACTGCTCGCCGAGTTCGTTCACCCGTTCGAAGCGAACGCCGCGACAAGGAATTGCTTCGGCGTTCGATGGGCGCTACCGACGTGCTCATCGCCCCACACGTCCAGAACGGGGATCGTTCAATGTTCGAATAGGTGCGGGATTCTCGGTTGCGGTCCGTTGGCCTTGTTTCCGCAGACTCGGTCCTGCCCTATAGTGACAGCCCTGATTCTGGAGGATCATAGACCATGAACTGCAACCGACGGGTGTTTCTGGGCGCTGCGGCCGGGCTGGCTGCCGGGCACATGCTGGGGACTGGGGCGGAGAGTGCTCGCGCCAGCGAATCCCAGCCGGGTGGGGTGGGCACTCCGCTGCTGGGCAACCGGTTCGTGACCTTCAATTCGATCATTCGCGTCAACCAGATCGAGGTCAGCCGGAATCGCAACGTCGGCAACGACGAGGTGGCCGAGCATACGCCCGAGAATGTCCGGGCCATGCGCGAGGCCTTCGAGCGAGGCTGGCCGGGCGGCAAGATGACCTGGGCGTTCAGTTGGCTGGCCCTTCAGGACAAGCGAGACAACTATCGGGCGATCCGCGATCTGGTTGTCGAGTATCACCGGCGCTACGGCGACGAAATCACCTTCATCCCCGGCGCCTACTTCGCCAACGCCTACAACACACGGGAGCAGGTCAACCGCGATCTGCACGAGGGGCTGGCGATGGCCTGCGACATGGTCGGCGGCGGGTATCGCCCCCGGAGCGTCGTGGCCGGGTTTCTGTCGGCGGCCAACCAGAAGTACCTGGCCGAACGCGAAGGCATCCACGTCTGCCAGGGCAACATCTGGAGCCAGTACGACGTGGACAACCAGGACGGCGACGGCTCGATCTGTTACCCCTTCTATCCATCGACCGAGCATTTCTGCAAGCCGGCCCAGGGCAAGGACGACTTCATCGACAGTGTCAATCTCGACGGATGGACCTGTGATTTTCTGGCCGCGCGGCGCGCCGGCGGTGCCGAGGGATTCAACAGCCGCATGGGCGTCGGTCCGATCGAGACGATCGGCGGACACGGACCGGAGAAGGGGCTTCGTCAGATGGTTGCCACGACGGCGTGCCATTTCGATCGCGGCTTCGAGCTGAACCGGTTCGGCTGGATCACCAACTGCTGGGAGGTGTGTCTGGTCAAGCAGATCGGCCACATCGACGTGCTCACGCGATGGTTCGAGGAGATCCGCCGTCGGTGGTCCAAGGCGATGTGTATCACCCAGGGCGAGTTCGGCCTGATCTGGCGGGCCCATTTCCGTGACAACCGGGCGATGGACTATCGTTTCGTCCAGCGAGGATCCGGCATCGGCGGCTCCGACGCCGACAAGGAGATCCGCTGGTTCATGAATCCGGACTTCCGTCTCGCCCTGCTCCGCAACTGGCAGAACAACAGTCCCGAGCAGGTCATCGATTTCACCCGCTACGACCTGAAGGCCGAAGAGCCCAAGACCCTCACGCGTCGATGGAGTCTCATGGGGCGGATCAATCAGAAGCGAACCCGGCCACAGGACGCACCTGTGCCGCTATCCAAGCTCGAACCGGTCGAACGGGAGCTGATCGGCCGGCGATATCCCGAACTGCTTGCACCCTGACATGGCTGCAGGCCGGAGCCGACGGCTTTCCAGCCGACCAAGTCCTTCTCCGACTCGGACCCCTTATGGCACGACTTTCACGCTTCGGGCCGGCACGGTGATACGGCCGGCGGGGGAATCTGTTGCCTGCTCGGTATCGGCGAAATTGACCGCCACCGTTCGTTTGAGGTCGGCCAGATGGATCGCCAGGCACGGGTGTTGCCCCGTGACGGTGGCCTCGGTTTGCGCCGGCGTCGTCTTCGGGTCGCAGTAGTACACGAGCACGTCATTGCGAAACAGCGTCTTGGGAAGGACGATCCGCGGGCGATCATAGCCCTTGGGGCCGAAGTACAGTTCATGCGACAGCAACGATTCTTCCGAACCGAAGGGGTCGTTGGGGTACAGCAGTTCCGACTTATCCGGCGGGCGGCGACGTTTCTGAAGGAGCTGGAACGTGCCCTCTCCGGAGATCGCGTGAATGGTCAGCAGCTTCTCGAGCGTGATCGAGCGGCCACCCAGGTCGTGCCACGTATCCTGCGTCGGGTGCTGGCCGAACGCCTTCTCCTGGCCGCCGACGCTCAACGAGACCTGATTGTTGTTGAAGATGTCCGCCGCGAGCCGCATCCCCAGTGAGCCCGTGCGCAGCAGCCAGATCTGATCGAGCGACATGCATTGATCGACCAGGATCGACGGTCCCTCGGGCAGGGC
The DNA here is from genome assembly GCA_964446835.1 of uncultured Planctomycetales bacterium. Lineage (GTDB taxonomy): Bacteria > Planctomycetota > Phycisphaerae > UBA1845 > JAFGLZ01 > CAYUQT01. Next base: position 39,642 of record CAYUQT010000010.1, read on the forward strand.
GATCAGTGCCTGGTACTGCCGGACCAGCGGGCTGACGGTCCCGCGGATATCGCTGCGCGACTCGCGGTTGATCTGCCCCAGCGACCAGAAGCCGCCTTCCTTGAAGGTCTGCGTGGCGAACCACGGAATGCTGATGGACCGGCCGCATCCGACCAGGTCGAGAATTCCGAACGAGTTGTGGTTGAACTTCAGGAGGCCGGACAGGCGGATCGGCTGGACGATCGCCTGCGGCTCGCCATAGCAACTCCGCCAGCAGAACGACGCCCATCGGTGCAGGTCACGGTGCCACACGAGTTGGACGTTTGGCTCATAATAGGTGCCCACGTTTCGCTGATGGAACTGCTCTTCGGTGGCGGGCGGTGGCACCGCGTCACGGTTGATCCGGTCGAGCACCCAGAGGGCCTGGGCCAGCGCCGCGCCGTCCTCGCCCTCATACCAGGAGGTGTCGTTGACGCGAAGTCGGTGGAACGTGCCCAGCCGCGCCGACGGGATCGACCCACCCGTCAACGATTGCTGATGCTCGATCAGTCCGAGCCATTCCTGGGCGATGCGCGAGGCGTCGGGATCGGCGAAGCGGGCGGCGGCGAAGATGGCCGCAGGCAGGATCTGACTGTTGCCGTAGCCATACGTGATCCAGTCGTCGCCGGCGCAATGGATGAACCGGCCGTTGGCGAACGTGCCCTGCTTCAGCCGGTCGAACACGAACTTGTAGTTGTTCAGGTAGACGTCGGCGTTGCGACGATCCTGCGGCAGCGATTCATCGACCAGCATGGCGAAGGCCTGATAGGCCAGCGGCCAGCCGATGTAGCCGGGGTGATAGAAGTTGTGATGCTCCTGAATGCCGCCGGATTCGAAATTGGCCCCCTTGACCCACTCTCTGAGCGGTTTACCGGCCACCACACGCTGCGAGGTCGTATCGCCCGGAACGCAGATGGCGTTCAGCGAGAACTCGATCGCCGCCTTTCGCCAGACCGGCTCGCGGTCCGATTCGGGAAAGGTGGCCCGGGCGACCTGCATGAGGGTGGCCGTCCAGGCGTTCGACTCGCCGTGCGACACCTTCGGCATGAGACCCGGGATGGAGTTACCCTCCTTGCTGATGCCGAGCTTGGCGCGATGATCCGCTTCCCACTTCAGTATCTTCTGAAGCTGCTGCTGCAACTCCGGATCCAGCGTGTCCATCGCCAGCATGCTCAGGACCACCACGTGCAGACACGCGTGCCAATTGTCGGAAAATGAGCACTCGGAGCCCCACAGCCGCACGTCGGGCCTATCAACTGCTTTGATCGCCACGTGTGAGCCGAGCACAAACTTGATCAGGCCGCGGAGCGGACGGGCGGTTGCTTCGTCGGGGTTGGCGCGTTTCATCCAATAGGCCGCCGCCGCCGCCGCAAAATCGTTGCCCGCGCAGTCGCGATAGGGGTTGGCCCCCGTGCCCGCGGTCGGGTTGAGTGTGTAGAGGTCGGTGCCAGGGATCTGATAGGCGTAGCCGCTCAACCAGCGGGCCCATCGATCCAGGGCCTTCTCGATGCGCGGCCGCCAGTCGTCCGCCGGTGAGGCAGCCCAGACCCGTGTCGATGCCAAAGACAGCAACACCAGGGTCACCCCGAATACCCCGAACGTGTGGCCGGTCCGAGAGCCTTCCCAGGCCTGCCCATTCCAGTAACGGCTCCTGTGCGATGCCATCTGCCGCATTCTCCTTTCCGATAGACCGGGACGCTTCTGTGATCGGAGTGGCCGCTCGTATGACGAAAGCGGCGTCGAACGCCGGTGAAGATCGCACAGATTCCCGCCGGTGTCAAAGACATGAGTCCCAGAAGGGAGGGCGAGCGTATTCGCGAGCGGCGTACAGCCATTTGCGATCTGCGCGCCCAAGGGACGCGATATATCTCCTGCCCTCTTGTTCGCATTCCTCACGTCACACGTCATCCACAGCCCAGCCGAATAAAACTTCTTGCCGGAGTAGTAATCTCGTCAGTAGAATGAATTACGTTCATTGGGCGACGTTTTCGGAAGTCTGCCATGTCCATCGTCGTCACATGTGATTGCGGGAAACAGCTTCGCGCTCGCGACGACCTGGCGGGCAAGAAGGGCAAGTGTCCCGGTTGTGGGCATGAGCTGAAGATTCCTCAGGTCGCTGTGCAGGCCAAGGTGGACGTCTCTGCCCCTGTGCACCCTCCACGCCGCTGTCAGCAATGCGGGCGGCTGTTCCAGGTGGATCAACCCGTTGAAGATTCCCATCTGCTTCTTTGCGGGATGTGTCTGGTCGCAGAATCCGGGGGAATACGCCCGTCAGAGGAACAGGCTTCTCAGTCTCGACGGGGTGTCTATGTGGGGCTGATTGCCGCGGGCGTCCTGCTTCTGGTAAGCGTGGGGGCCGCATATCGCCACGGCGGCAGTTCGTCCAAGACAACTCGCTCGCAGATTCAGACGGCCTCCCCTGCACCAAGGCAGGAACTTGCACGGGCCTCACCGAACTCAGGGCCTCCGTCCCCACCTTTGAGGGCCATGGCGCAAGAGAATGAGGCACCCTCCGCGGACGGTTTGACCAAGCGTCCCGTCGCAGATTCATCGGCGGCGATGCCTGCCTCTCGCCCCATCGAGGCTCCCGTCGACACACGCGGCAAGGACCAACCCGCGAAGGCAGAGGTCGTCGCTTCCGCCGTCGTGGAATCGACGTCGCAGCCTTCGCAGATCGCGATGGCGGGATCGGACGCCAAGCCGAGTGTACAGGACGAGCAGTCGTCGTCGGAATTGCCTTCGGCCGGATCATCCAAGGCGGACAGTGAGTCGCCCTCCCGTCGAGATCGTTCGGTATCGAGCGATCGTCGCGAATCGGCCGACGACGAGGCGAAACCCAAAGTCTCCGGGCCGTCCGCGACGAAATCGCCGAAGAACGAATCGTCTACGGAGCCGAAGCGGAAGACCAAGACGGGCAAGTCCGCTCGGTCGACGGGCACCAAGTCCGAGGACAAACCGGCGGCGACGGCCGAGTTTCGACTGACGTATCAACACGTCGGTGATCCGGCTGCTTCCTTCTTCGTGCGAGGACAACCTATCCTTAACCAGCAGGGCTTCGACCTGTCCATGCTTCAGGGCTTCGCCGCCCGTGCCTCTGAAGACGCGATGATGCTCTGGCTGAGGACGGGCGAGCGTTCGCTACGAATCCTTCTAGACCCGCTGGACCCGCCGGCGGTCTTCATCGACACCGGCAGAGGCAGGGAGTTCTATGGCGATCGGCCTATCGTCGGGCATTTTTTGCCCCGCCAATCGCAGGCGGTCATCAATCCAGGCTACGTCTTTTCGGGAATTCCGCTTTCGAGGCCCAAAGACCGCGGGGCGCCCATTCCCACCGCTGCCTTGATGTGGTACAGAGGCGCACGGTACGCACGCATCCAGCCGGAGGGTTGGCTGACCGGGATGGTCCGGTTCGGTGGGGCCGGCTATCGATTGGCTATCGTCGACGGCGACTTTGACGGCCGGTTTGACGGTGCGATCTCGAGCGCCGGAGCTGCTTTGTCGGACTATCTCGGGATCGATCTGAACGGCGACGGCAAGTTTGATACCGATGTACGCAACGTAGCGGGTATTGAGGTCCAACCCCTCACGGCGGTGGTGGAGGTCGAGGGGGGCTACTATCGGCTGGAGGTTGATCGCAATGGGGGTGGCGTTTCCGTTACGCCTGTGACGCCCAAGACGGGGCTGCTCTTGGTGGATTCAGAGGACGTCGAGATGCTCCTGGTGGGCGAGAACGGCCTCTACCGCATCTGCGGCCCCGAGCGGGAGTATACACTGCCGGTGGGACGTTACATGGTGTCATCCTACGGTCTCGTTCGCCGCACGCCCGATGGTATGTTCCGCCTCACAGGTGCGGGCCGTTCGGGACGTCTGTCCTCTATGGTTATAGAAGAAGACAGCACGCTGAAGCTCAAGGTCGGTCCTCCGCTTGTGCTGAAACCCGTCATTCAGCGGCAATCGGAGGCTCTTTATATCGGTCTGACGGCCACCGGCCGCGCCGACGAGGAATACACCGTCGGAGCCGATCTTGGCGGCCGCAAGCTATCGCCCCCTCGATTCCGGATCCTCGACGAACGAGGGCGGGTCCTGCATCAGGGCGTTTTCGAGTATGGCTGAGGTGGCGTCTGTCGGTATTCGTGGCGAATACCCCGCCGTTCTGCAGGAAGAGTCAGAGTTGAAGTTGAGCCGAACATCGGGCCTTTCAGAGTTTCCGGCGCCCCGTCCGACTGGGTCGTTCTTCGCGGCCCTTCGGATGGATAGGGGGCGCTTCCTTCCTGTACATCACGTTCGTTCTGAAATCGGGCGCGTCATTCGTCGGCCTCGAACGGCGAAACGCTGCCTTCCTGTTTCTGGATTCCTGACGTTGACCAAGGAGAACCTATGAAGCGCATCGATGGGGTCGGTCTGAAGGATGTTCAGGGTGTCTACGGGGGCCCCGAGGGTGACCTCTGGGAACTCATCATGGGCGAACAGATCCATGTCGGCGGGTTCCGCTCGTCGATGGACCTGGCCGGCAAGGCCGGAATCGGTCGCGGGATGTCCGGCGTCGATCTGTGCTGCTGCAACGGTGCCGGCATGCGGTTTCTCGTTCGCCACATGGGTGTGGACCGGATGCAAGGGGTCGATGCCACCCCCGAGGTCGTCGAAAGGGGGCAAAGGCGCTGCAAGGAGCAGGGACTGGAGGCTCGCATTTCCTTCACCCTCGCCGACGTGTGCGCGACCGGTCTTTCCGACGGCGGGGCCGATTTTGTATGGGGTGAGGATGCCTGGTGCTATGTTGTCGACAAGCCTGCCCTGATGGCTGAGGCGGTCCGGCTGGTCAAACGGGGCGGTCGGATTGCCTTTACCGACTGGGTCTACGCCGACGGTCTCTCTGATTCCGAAGCGGAGCGTTACCTGCGGTTCATGAAGTTCCCGAACGTCGAGAGCATCGGCGGCTATCGGCGACTTCTGGAGAAGTGCGGCTGCGACGTTCTGATCGCCGAGGACACAGGGCGTTTCGCCCCCTACGTCGATCTCTATCTCAACATGCTGGACATGCAGCTCACGGGCGACGCGCTTCGGATCATCGGCTTCGACACGACGCTCATGGCATCGCTGGCCGGGGAGATGGTCTTCATGAAAGGGCTCGCTCACGACGGCAAGATCGCCCAGGGGTTGTTTGTGGCTCGAAAGCAATAGGGTGCCGATCGGGGCGACACGATGCCGATTTCCGTCGTCTACAGTTGTCCGTATGTGCCCGCGGAGTGGGTGGCCGCGCATGGGCTGAGCCCTCGGAGACTCATCCCCCGCGCCGCAGGCAACAGCTCTCCGGTGGAGGTGGTCTTCGGCCTCTGCACGTATGCCAGGGCGTTCATGCATGCCGTGCTGACCGATGCCGGCGCCTCGGCGGTTGTTGTGACGACCCGCTGCGACCCGATGCGCCGCGTGGCGGAACTCATCGAGCGGCGGCGAGATGTCCCCCTGTTTCTGATGAACGTACCGGCCACCTGGATGTCCGACTCGTCTCGCCGCCTCTATCGTGACGAACTCCTGCGGCTCGGACGATTCCTGGTGCGACTTGGCGGGCGGCACCCCTCCGACGACCAACTCGTCCGCGTGATGACCGACCACGCCACACAGCGGGTGCGGGATTCGGCTCATGATTCGCATGCAGCGGGTGTTCCCCTGGCCCTGTTCGGCGGGCCTCTGTTGCACGAAGACATCGCGGTGTTCGGCCTGGTCGCTCGTGCCGGAGGGCGGATCGTCCTGGATGCCACCGAGACCGGCGAGCGGGGGCGGCCGGCACCCTTCGATCGCGGGCGCCTTCTTCAGGACCCTGTCGGAGAACTGGTTCGTGCTTACTTCGGCTCGATTCAGGATGCCTCCCGAAGGCCGAACGATCCGCTGTACGACGCGTTTGGGAAGGAGGTCGAGCGTCGCGGCGTTCGCGGTATCGTGTTTCGCCGCCACACCTGGTGCGACCCGTGGCATGCCGAACTTGGGCGATTGCGGGAGAAGATATCGCTGCCCGTTCTGGACTGGGATGGCCAGGACGATCTGCACACCGCGCCGGGCCGATTCGCCGGCCGGCTCGATGCGTTCATGGAGATGCTCAAGTGACAGACTCACCCCGACAAATCTCGCTGAGCGAGTGGGACGCCTGCCACGCGGCACTCTCGGCGCAGGGCCTGTCCGAGCCGGCTTACGGCGGGCCCCTCGGCCGACATCTCGACGACGGCGACCGGCGGTTGTCGAAGCTGCGCTATGACAATTCGCCGGCCGCGCTGCGATTGTGGAACTTCCTGCTGACCGAGGAGGATCGCCTGCGACAGGCACGCGCCCGAGGCCTCAAGATCGTCGGAACGATGAAAGATCTGGGGACGATCCCCGTGATGGCCTATGCCTTCGGCGACGTCGTGGCGTTCTATCCGGACGGGGCGTGGTGGGTGCCGTGCCTCATGGAGTACGGCACGGACTCCGTGCGGGTGGCCGACGCGATGGGGATCGACGAATCGTTCTGTCCGGTGCGAACCCTCCTGGGGGCGTTCGCCAACGACGATCATTTCCCTCGCCCCGATCTGCTCACGTGCAGTGTGGGGGCAACGTGCGACGACTTCTCGGCCATTGCCCAGCGGCTCAGCGGAATGGGGTTCCCGATTCATTGGTGGGAGATGCCGCACCGCCGACAACCGGAGTTGGATGAACCGGCCGTGGACCTGCCGGGCGGGTTTCGGGCCCCCGCCAGTCAGGTGGCCTTTGTCCGGTCGGAACTCGAGGGCGTTCGCGCCGTGCTTGAGGCACTCACCGGCCGGCGGTTGGACGACGCTCGTCTGAGTATGGGCATTCGGGCGGCCAATCGGGTCCGCCGATGCCTCGATGCCTTGCGGTCGGTCAGCTATGCCTCGCCCGTCTGTCCGATGCCCGCGCTCGAGTTGCTCATCGCCGAGATGCTGGCCATTCACTTCTGCTCGGATCAGGACGAATCGCTGGCCGTTCTGGAGGAGTTGCTCACCGAGGCCTGCCGGCGGGCGGCGGCGGGTGTGGGCCCTCTGTCACCGGAGGCCGTGCCGGTGTTCTGGGTCAATCCGGTGGCGGACATTCGCGTGATGAACCTTCTGGAAGAGTGCGGCGGGCGGATCGGCGGTTCGGACTATATGTTCTGTCATGCCCTCGATCCGATCCCCGAGGATCTGCCCCCGATGGAAGCCCTGGCCCGCATGGCACTGGCCGATCCGATGGTCGGGCCGTCCGGCGACCGGGCCGACCGGATCTGCCGGGACATCGTCCGTTTCCGGGCCAAGGCGGTTGTGGTCTCTCGCATTCCTGGGGCGAGCCATTGTGCCACCGAAGGGGTGCTGATCGCCGAGACGGTTCGCCGGCGGCTTGGTCTGCCCGTGGTCGAGATCGAGGTGCCCCCGGTCTCCGATGCCATGCGACCGACGCTTCAGACGCGGCTGGAGGCCCTGATCGAAACGGTGCGATACGGAGCGGAATCATGCTGACGGCGGGAGTCGATGCGGGGTCTCGGGCCATCAAGATCGTCCTCTGGGATGCCGATCGATGGGTGCCGATCGCCTCGGGACTCACCGACCAGGGCGTCGATCAGGCGTCCCTGGCCGAGCGATTGCTGGATCGGCTGCTTGCGGAGAGCGGCCTGAACCGGGTCCAGATTGCACGCACCGTTGCCACAGGCTACGGCCGGAAGCAGATCGCCTGGGCCTGCACGACGGTTACCGAGATCACCTGTCATGCGATCGGCGTGCGACAGGGTGTGCCCGATGTCGCGGTGGTCATCGACATCGGCGGGCAGGACAGCAAGGTCATACACCTGACGCCGGCCGGAAATGTGCGGGACTTCTCGCTCAACGACCGATGCGCCGCGGGCACGGGGCGATTTCTGGAGGTCGTTGCCGGTCGACTGGGTGCGGGGCTGAGCGATCTGGGTGCGATGGCCTCTGAAAGCCGGCAACCCGCGATCATCAGCAGCATGTGTGTGGTCTTCGCTGAGACGGAGATTGTGGGCCTGCTGGCCTGCGGTGCGGCTCCCGCGGATATTGTTGCGGGGGTTCAGGCGGCGATTGCCTCGCGTGTGGCGGCCATGACCGGTCCGCTCGACGGAGGGCCGATCGTGTTCACCGGCGGCGTCGCCCTCGTATCCGGCATGGACGCCGCCCTGCAGCGAGCCCTCGACCGGCCTATTCGAGTTGCCCCGTCGCCCCAGCTCACCGGCGCCCTCGGCGCGGCGATTCTCGCCGCCCGGCTGCCGGCTACGCCGTCCTCTCAGATGTCGGGATGATCATCCCATGAGATGCGGGGAAGCGTCTCGGCACGGTGTACACCTGATGTTAAACGATTGATGCAAGGAAGAACCGCAAGCACGCTCGCTACTCGGTGTGATTGGGATCTCCTGCTGAATCATCATTTGCACAGATGGTGTCGAAAGGGTCATCATGCAAGCTCCTGCTTCCGAGAATGCAGAGGGCTTCCAATCGTTTTGACCCGCGCGGCGACTTGTCCAATGGGCGATGGGGATACATACTGTTGCGCCATTGGTCAGTAGGTCGAAGACGCAGTGGAGAGCCTTCCTGGAAAGTGTGATCGAAGGAACTCAGCAATGGCAATTCCCGACTATCAAACCGTCATGCTGCCACTCCTGAAGTTTGCTGCGGACGGTCAAGAGCATCATGTGAGGGAAGCTCGTGAAGCGCTTTCGGAAGTGTTCAGGCTGACAGACGATGAGCGCAGAGCGCTCCTCCCCAGCGGCAAGATCAAGGTCTTCGAGAGCCGGGTGGGATGGGCCAGAACCTACTTGGTGAAATCGGGCCTGCTGGAGTCACCCAAGCGGGGCTACATCCGGCTTACGGAAAGGGGCAAGAGAGTTCTGGGAGAGGAACCGGAAGTACTGAACGTCAAATACCTTGAGCGGTATCCCGAGTACATTGCCTTTAAGGAGGCCCACAAGGAAACGGTCGACGAAGAGAGCACCGATGAGGGAGATCATCAGCAGACCCCGCAGGAGAGCCTGGAAGAAGGCTATCGGGAGATCAGAAACGCCCTTGCCGCCGAGTTGCTGGAGCAAATCAAAGGATGTTCCCCTGAGTTCTTTGAGCGGTTGGTGGTCGATTTGCTCTTGCGTATGGGCTACGGGGGTTCAAGGAAGGATGCCGGGCAGGCCATCGGCAAGACTGGGGATGGTGGTATCGATGGCATCATCAACGAAGATCGTTTGGGCCTGGACATCGTCTACATCCAGGCTAAGCGGTGGGAAAACACCGTCGGACGGCCCGAATTGCAGAAGTTTGCCGGTGCACTGCAGGGCCATCGGGCTCGAAAGGGTGTCTTCATAACGACATCAGCTTTCTCCAGCGAGGCTATCGAGTTCGTCAGGCGAATTGACAGCAAGATTGCACTGATCGATGGTCAGCAACTGGCTGAGTTGATGATTGACCACAACCTTGGCGTCGCGTTGGCCAATACCTATGAAATCAAGCGAATAGACTTTGACTACTTCAGTGAGGAGTAGGCCTGCTGGACAGAGTGACTGCGTCGGGGACGATCGATGAGCAGTGGCGCGTATTTGATACGTGACAACGGGCAACTGGTTGAGATGAATGAACAACCCTGTGGTTTCGAGGATTTCCTCAAGTCCCTGCTCGTCAAGCGTGAAGCGGGCGTCCCATCGACTGAGGGTGGGAGCGACCGCCGGTCGACTGATCCTGCCGCATTCTTGCCCGAATGACTCATCCGCCCGGCGCCTCCTAACGCCAGATGTACCTCTCGTCGTACTCAATGCCATGTCGTTCCAAGAAGGCCAGGAACTCCTCCTGAAATGTCTTCCTGCGATGGTGCTCTTGTTGGGATCTGATGTAGGTGATCGTGTCATCCCTCTGCGAGATACTAATGCTGAATGCGCCATAGCCTTCCTGCCATTGGAAATCCCTGTGGTTCGGGAAGGTCTCATGCAACCATGCCGACGAGCCGCCCTTGATGAACTGCATGGCCTTGGCTATTTCGACTGTCGCGGGGAGCGACAGGAGCATGTGGACGTGGTCCGCGGTTCCCCCGACGGCTAGAGCCTTCATTCCATTTTCTCGGACGATACCGCCCATGTAGGGGTACAGGCGCTCTTGGAGATCAGGGGTAATGCTTGGACGTCGGTCCTTTGTGCTGAAAACGCAGTGGATCAGACAACTCGTGTATGAATGACCCATCTAGATGCCTCCGGAGTTGTGCGGCTTGATTAGCCCGGCATGTGCAATAGACGCATGAGGGCTCAGTTGGGGAATCCTACCGCAACGAGCAGGAATGACACCAGCCACCTATCGAGATGTGTCTCCGGAGAAGGCACTTCGCACGGTCCCGGAGGGACCATTGGCAATAGCCCACCGTTTCAACGGTGGGGACACGGAACCACGCTTCCCCCGTTCTGCCCACGCGTGCCGGAGGTACGCGTGAACGATTCGGTTCCGATGCTGCGCGAGTGTGGGGATGTTCACGCGTCCCTCCGGGACGCAATCGGAATCCGGGGCCCCCGCAAACCCAGCGATGAATCGCTGGGCTATTGTCGATCCGTCCCTTACGGGACGGGTTTCGATTCCATCGGTACATCTTTGCCCGATACAGTTGCCGGGGTGATGCCTCACGTGCCCTGCGCATCGTCGGTCTTGGAGGGACCTGTGAGAATCGCCCGTCGTGTTGATGGTGGGAACACTCATCGACGACGCGATCAGCCAACCAGACAGTGCAGGGATCCCTGGTCGACGACTGTCCTCGCGGTCCATCAGCGTTCCACGCGGACGTAGCGCCGGGTCGTGTGTCCGCCGGCCAGTTCCTTCGCTTCGATCGTCCATATTCCGGGTGCGTCGTTTGAGGCGATGTGCAGCGGAATCTCAACTGCGCCGCCCGCGGCGCCGTAGTAACCGCTGAATTCGGCCTGGCGACCTTCGGCGTCTCGGATGCCGACACTCAACGGGACGATCGCATCGACGCGTTTCGCCTCGGCGTCGTGGATCTCCAGTCGGCAGGTGAAACCGCTGCCTCGGCGGACCTTTTCAGGAGCGGTGATGCCGACGGCGGCAATCTCCCGCGGCACGATCATCAGCATCGCTCCTTCACACGGGCCCAGGTGGGCATCGAAGGTCAGCCGTGTGCCGCGCAGCTCCGCGGGCACGCGGCGACCGGCCACCAGGTCGTAGACCACTCCGTTTTTGCGATTCACCGACACTGCGGCGTCGGCGGGCAGGCCGTTCTCCATGACCCGTCCGTGCTGACCGACATACGTTCCGAACTCCCGCCGATCGTTGACCAGGAAGACGTAATCGGCATCCTTCTGACTCCGCCGATAGGGCAGGATGTCCGGGTTCGACGTGTCCACGTGTCGCGTATACCTGGCGTCGAGGTCCTTGCGCAGTTGGGCCGCCTTACCGATGAGGGCGGCCTTGTCGTCGTCGGCCTTGCCGCTGCGCTGGCACGAGGCGATCAGGATGTCGGCCTTCAGTCCCGGGGCGAGCCGCTCGTCCCCGATCACCAGGCCGCCGCCCTTCTGAAAGGCTCGAACGCGTTCGGCCATCTTCTGCGTGACCACGTCGCAATCGCACATCACCAGGACGCGGAAGCTGTCGAGGCCACGCGCGACGAGCGTCTCGTCATAGACGATCTCCGGCTGAAGGTGCGCGTACAGCATGATGTGGTAGGCATCGGCCCCCCAACCTCTGCCCCAGCCGTAGCTTCCTCGACCCGCGAACATCTGCGAGGCGAAACTCTGCAGGAAGGCGACGTCGCTTCGGCTGGCCGGAACCTGGAGCAGGGTGGGGCCCAGTGGCTTGACGACGGTATCGATGAGGCGGGTCAGCTCGTGCTGCGTCTGCGGATTCGTGTATCGATAGCCCGCCGGCGGCTCAACGGGCACCAGCGATTGCCAGCCGTGGTACATGATGCCGCGGATGGGTCGGGCGATCTTCGTCCAGAACGCCTCCCGCAGGTGCATCGGGGCGATGGTGATGAACGGGGCGTCGGGCTGCTCGATTTCCCACAAGGCCGGTTCAACCCCCGACGCGGCGTCGGCCTCAGGCTGGTGCGCGAGCGTGTCGAGCGGGGGGCCGTCGGCGGCCGGGCGGCTCGCGGGGCGGCTGGCCGGTTCGGGCCTGGGTGCGGTCTGGGTGCGATACCAGATGATCTGCGTCATTTTCATGACGGCTTGGGGCTGTGAGGCTCCGCCGGCCATCGCCAGTAGATCGTCGGTGGCCAGAGCGATCCGGATCGGGTCGGGATAGGAATAGGTCCAGTGCGACAGGATGTCCACCTCGCCGCCGCTGCCGTAGACGCTTGCGACGCGAACGGCCGGATCATTGAAGGTCCACAGGTTGCTCCGTCCGCACGACTTGAGGCCCCGGTGAACCGCCGAGTTCAGGGCATTCCAGCCGTCGCCCTGTTTCCAATACCAGCGGAAGTACCGATAGAGCGGGTCGTCGTCGGGAATGATGCGCGACGGCGGGAAGCCTTTCAGTTTGCCGTATTGGACGCCCCATTTGGAGGTTGCCTCATCGGGGATGTCGGCGCCGGTGGCTTGTCGGTAGGCGGCCCGATCGTGTTCGTGAAAACAGAGCTGGGCATGATCGCGGACCTCGGTGTGGATGAGCGCCCCTTCAAATGCGGGATACCGACTGTAGGCCTTGCCGATTGCGGTTCCCACTTTCTCGCAGAGGACCGGGGCTTCGGGGAACAGCCCGCAGACGTCTTCCGACTTGTAGTGCTTTCCTTGCCGGTCGACCCGCTGGTACCCCTCCTGGCGGCGCAGGTCGGAACCCGGTGACAGGGTCGCCATGATGCTCAGATCGTTGGCGAGCGCCTGGTCGAGCATGTTTCCGGCGGCCTTCACACCTTCGGCATCATCGGGCAGGCCTTCATCGCGAACTCTCTGCAGATTGGCGCCGATTCCCAGGACGTGGGTGAATCCGATCTGCTTCAGACGACTGATTTCCTCCTGAGCGTTGTGGGGGTTGTAGCCGCCCCACATCAGCACCGGAAAGCGGTGCGGGAGGCGACGCGCGACGATGCGCAGCGGGAAGGACACTTCGCTGGTGCCCTGGGGGATCGACGGATGAGCCAACGTCGCGTGCAGCAGATACGCATCGGGTCTCAATGTGGTATCGAGGGGGTAATCCACCGTGTGCGTTTGCCCTGATTCGATTCGAGGCAGCCGAAACGGGGTGTTGGCAGTGCCGGCTATCCGCACTGTCAGTGTTGCGTTGGCCAGCGGTTGACGATCAAGGTTGGTCACGGCCAGCGGCAGCACCACCGCCTTCTCCAGCCGAAGGAAGTTGCTGCGAGGGCTGTTGAGCACCAGTCTCGCTCGCCGGAATTCCATCGCGCCCTTGCAGATCCTCACCTCATCGATGAGGCCCGGGAAACCATGGTACAGGCTGCCGAAGCGATCGCCGATCGAGAGAAGATGCTTGCCGCCGACGATGCCCTTCCGCCCCTGGCGGAGGGTGCTGCCCACCGGGGAGCCGTCGAGGATGAACGACCCCAGCCCCTGGCCGTCGTAGGTGAAGGCGATATGGTGCCATTGGCCCGGAGCCAGGTCGAAGGGGGTTGAGTAGAAGTGATCGGAATCGCCGCCGAAGCCGAGCACCACCCGCATCGACCGCTTGCCCGACCGGTCGGCCGCGCCCAATATCCACTGATAGTCGGCGTGTGAGACGTACTTCTTATCGAGCAGAAACGATTCGGCGTAATCGTTCAGTTCCGGCTTGGCGTTGATCCACATCTCGAACGAGAAGGCCCCCGTTGGGGAGAGGTCCGGATGATCGGCCGCTGCCGCCGCGTGCCGTTTGTCCTCGACGGGGTATCCTCGGAACGACTCGAGACACCCTCCGAACCGTCCCTTGGGGTTGGTCTGGGCCCCGTGCAGTTTCAGGGTGTGCTTGTGCCCCGAGGCGTCTTCCAGCTCCGCCCCGGCGGTGAACGACCAGAGTGCGATGACGTTCGAGCCTTTGGCGTCGTCGCCGGTATACGGCGCTTCCCACGGCTGTCGCAGCCCGACGGCGGCAGTATCGGCGGCGAGCGATTCGGCCACGACTGACAGAATCACCCCAACCACGTACCATCGATTCATGAGAGTCACCTTTCCGGAGTGTCGGCCGAGGCCTTCCATGTTCGGACGGCCTTCTGTTTGTCCTGGCCGCGCTCGGCCAGGATGAAGTTGCTGTCGACCGCCATCACCTCGGTGTAGCGTATCGAGTAGTGCCGTACGCCTTCGGTCAGCAGTCGCTCGGAGAGTTCGCGGTCGCGGCGGAGGATGCCCGGTTCGACCCCACGCCAGCCGTCGGCATCCATGGTGCCGATTTCGTCGACGAGCTGCCGATAGATGCCGGCGGCCGGGCCGTCGCCGCGTGCATTGATGAACCAGTGCAGTGTTCGCTGGAGTTTGCGGATCAGCAGATCGGTGGCGGCGTCGAACTTCAGGCAACTGGCGCAGAAGTAGTTCTCCATCGACCGCATCTTCTCGTGGTCGATCAGGCCCGCCGCCTCGGCGATGTCGTAGCTCTGGGTGCCCTCGAATGGATAGAACACCGCCCACCGCATCCGTCCGGCGCGGGCGCGAACCATCAGATCGATCGTCTCGTCGAGCGTCTCGACGGTTTCGAACGGCAGGCCGATCATCAGAAAGGCGCTGCTGTGAAGGCCGTGGCGGTGGCACGTGTCGAAGGCCCGGACGATGTCGTCGTTCGACATGGAACGGTTCAGGACCTTCCGCCGGAGCCGGTCGCTGCCGCTTTCGACGCCGAACTTGACGATCATGCAGCCCGCCTTTGAAAGCGTGGCGGCGATTCGATCGCTGAAGGCCAGCACGTGGGCGTTCAACACGAACGGCAGGCCGATGCGCTCGGCGGCATAGCGCTCGAAGAGTTCGACGCAGTAGTCCTCGTTCAGCGTGATCAGGTCGTCATCGAAGATGAAGGTCTTGATCGCTGCATGGCGCCGGTGGAGTCCGGCGATCTCGCGGATGATGCGTTCGGGCGGATAGTGGCGCAGGTAGTCCCGCGTGGTCTGGCCGGCCTCGTCGCGATAGCGCCGCCGGACTTCGCGGTTGAAGCAGTAGGTGCACGCATAGGGGCAGCCGCGGCTGGTGAGCAGGCTCTGCCAGCCGTTCTTGCGGGGCAGCATGTGGTCGAGGTCGTAGATCTCGTAATCTTCGGGCGCCAGGGCTTCCAGCCGCGGATAGGCGCCGACCCGGTTTCGCCGGTAGCGGCCGTCGGCCTGTCGGATAGAGAAGCCGGCCACTTCATGGATCGACGGATCGCTGCGCTGGAGCCGATCGACGAGTTCCGGGAGGGTCTCGTCACACTCGCCGACGCCGATGAAGTCCCACACGCCGTCGGCTTCAATCGCGTCGGTACACAGCAGGGTGTGGACACCTCCGACCGCCATCGGAATGCCCGGCATCGCCTCGTGAATTGCCTTGGCCAGCCGAAGGGCATAGCGGTATTGCTGGCTCATGACGCTGAACGCCACCAGATCCGGCGAGAACGCGCCGACCTGTTCGACGACTTGGGCGTCGGTGGGGATGTCGTAGAGGGCCTCGTTGATGTTGATCAGGCCGGTCGTGTGCCCCCGCGCCTTGAGCGCCCCGCTGAGCACGGCGATGCCGTGATTGAACCCCTCTTCGGCATTGAGATTCGGATAGACGAACAATACACGCATGGCGCTACGCTATCGGGCCGATTCGGCTGAGTCAACGAATGTTCGCCTGAGGATTACCGGGGCGTCTGCGGCGAGTGGGGCTTGCCCCCTATGAGCGGTGCGAATAACCTATGCCCTTGGCCGAGTCAAACACTCTGGGCATGTCCGATGCCTACAGCGCGTACGACAACTTCAAATGCACACCGGCGGCTCTTCTGGCTGCCGCTGCCTCTGTTCGCCATGCTGGGTATGGTCATGGGGCTGGGGGGATACACGTTCTACTATGCCGAGGGGCACTCGTATCTGAGCGAGGACCCCAAGGTGTGCGTCAACTGTCACATCATGCGTGAACAGTACGACGGGTGGCAGAAGGCCGGCCACCATGAGGTCGCCACCTGCAACGGCTGTCACCTGCCCCAATCGACGGTGCCGAAGTATCTGGCCAAGGCCAAGAACGGTTTCTGGCACTCCAAGGGGTTCACGCTGCAGGACTTTCACGAGCCGATTCAGATCACCCCGGGCAACGCACGGATTCTCCAGGAGAACTGCGTGCGGTGCCACACGACGCTGGTGTGCGAAATCCGATCGCGCTCGCTGCGCGATGCCGACGACATTCAGTGCGTCCGATGCCACCGGGACGTTGGGCATGGACCCTCGCGGTAGAAGGAGGACTGCAATGGTGAGCGAATTGCCGACACCTTCCGCACGGTTTCGATGGGTCTGGCTGGTGGCCTATGCCGTAGTGACCGTCGGTGTCGCCGCAGCCACTATCGCCATCGTGCTGCTTCTTCAGAACATCCGCGAGCGAAAGGAAGAGGCTCGCCAATTCTCGTTCAAGGTTGTCGATCTCAACGATAATACGATCGACCCGAACATCTGGGGCCAGAACTACCCCCGGCAGTTCGACGGCTACAAGCGGACGGTCGACATCGTCCGCACCAAAAACGGAGGCAGCGAGGCCTTCCAGCATCTTGATGCAGACCCCCGCTGGCGGGTTCTGTTCAAGGGCTACGCCTTCAGCGTCGACTATCGTGAGGACCGTGGGCACGCCTATATGCTCTCCGACCAGGACATGACCGAACGCGTCAAGCAGTTCAAGCAGCCGGGGGCGTGTCTGCAATGCCACTCGTCGGTCATTCCGGCCTATCGCGAGGCGGGGAAGGCGGCGGGGCTGCCCGATGCCGACCGGCTCGCCCAGGTCATGAAGGGCTTTGAGCTGATCTGCGCCATGCCCTACGCCGAGGCCCGCAAGAAGGTCGATTCGCCCATCTCCTGCGTCGACTGTCACGAACCGAAGTCGATGACGCTGCGCGTCACGCGTCCAGGGCTTATCAATGGCCTTCGAGAGCTGGCCCGCAGCGACGAGCCCCTGGCGCATCTGCCCAGCATCGAGCGATGGCGCAAGGGAAAACGAGACGTCGCCTACGACGCCAACCGCGAGGCGAGCCGCCAGGAGATGCGGACCTTTGTCTGTGCCCAGTGTCACGTCGAGTACTACTTCAAGGGCGACGGCAAGATGGTCACTTATCCCTGGCACAAGGGCATTCGCGTCGAGCGGATCGAGGCCTACTACGACGAGGTTGGCTGGAAGGACTGGGTTCATCCGATCACCGGTGCCCCCGTCCTCAAGGCCCAGCATCCCGAGTTCGAGACGTGGAACCGCGGGACGCACGCTCGAAGCGGCGTCGCGTGCGCCGATTGCCACATGCCCTATGTGCGAGAAGGGGCGGTCAAGATCAGCGATCACCATGTGAGAAGTCCGCTGCTCAACATCGCTCGGGCGTGTCAGAACTGCCACCGCTACACCGAGGCCGAGATCCTCTCGCGGGCCGAGGCGGTTCAGGACACGACCGCCGCGCTCCAGCTCCGTGCGGAGGAGGCAGTCCTTGGGTTGGTCGATGCGATCGATAGGGCCATCAAGGCCGGTGCTACGGCCGAGCAACTGAAGGGGCCTCGCGATGCCCATCGCAAGGCGGAGTGGCGGCTTGATTTTGTGGCCGCCGAGAACTCGACCGGCTTCCACGCGATTCAGGAGTCGGCCCGTATCCTGGGGGAGGCGATCGACTATGCCCGGCTCGGACAGGTCGACGCAACGCGGCTCGTGACGGGGACTACACCCTCATCGAAGCCGGCGACTACGCGATAGACGCCGACTCCCGATTACGGCATTGCGACAGAGCCTTGCGGTCTCAGCAAGGGCCAGCCTTGTCTCTACACCTTCACGTCGATACCCCGGCCCTTGAGATACTTCTTCAGTTCCGGGATGTCGATGATATGGAAGTGGAAGACCGACGCTGCCAGCAGAATGGTCGCGCCGGCCTGGGCTGCCTTATAGAAGTGTGCCATCTCACCGGCCCCGCCCGAGGCGACAACCTTCGCCGAAACAGCCTGCTTGATGGCCCGAATCAGCGGAAGATCGAATCCGGTGCGGACACCATCCGTCGCCTTGCTGGTCGGCAGGATCACGGGGACGCCGTAGCCGTCAACCTTCTTGGCCCACTCGACGGCATCGGCCCCGGTGGCGGTTCTGCCGCCGTCGATGTAGACCTCGTAGCCCGAGGACAGCGAGGCGTTGCGATCCACGTCGATGGCGATGGTCACCTTCTGGGGGCCGAACTCACGCACCATCTCCTCGATGACCTGCGGCTTTCGGAAGGCGGCGCTGCTGACCGAGACGCTGTTGGCTCCGGCTTCCAGAACGGCGCGAGCCGACTCGACGTCGCCGATACCGCCCCCCACGGTAAACGGGATCGTGGTCACCTGGGCGACGCGTCGAACCACGTCGACCATCGTCCGGCGTCCCTCCACCGTCGCGGTGATGTCGAGCATCGCCAATTCGTCGGCACCGGCCTTGCAGTAGGCCTCCGCACATTGCGCGGGATCACCGGCATCCTTGATGTCAACGAAACGAACGCCCTTGACCACGCGACCGTTCTGCATATCGAGGCAAGGCATGATACTGACGGGTTGACCCATGATGGTGTTCTCCAAGAGACTGAGATTGTTGCTCTCTGTTGGTTCGTACAGCCCTATTTGTAATGGAATACGCTCAGGGCGGCAATCGTCGGGCACGCCCGCGCCTTCGTGATCGTCAGCCGCACCCTGGCCGCCGTGGTGTCGGGAAAGCGCAGCAGCCGCTTGTAGCCGATCGTCGTGCCCTGGCTCACGGGCTTCCATTGCGAGCCGTCCCACGCCTCGATCGTGAAGGCCTCGACCCGCTGGCCCAGGCGGATGTCCTCCTGGATCATCACGCGGTTGAACGTCGTCGCCTGGCCGAGATCGACCTCGATCCACGAACGCGTAACGTCGTCGTCGGTTGCCCAGCAGGTGTCCTTCTTGCCGTCGACGGCCCGATCGGCGCCGAAGGCCGGATTTCCGCCGCGGACGTTGCCGGCCTTGGCGGCCTTGCCCCGGGCCAGATCGCGGGCGAACGTGGCGTCGAGCACCTTGCGGAGTTCGAGCAGCCGCCGCACGTCGTTCTGGTGGATCAATCCTCGCCGGTCGGGCGGCAGGTTGAGCAGAAGCGACGCATTCCGGCCGACGGAGCTGTAGTAGATGTCGAGCAGATGGTCGAGCGGTTTTACCTTCCGATCATCCACCGGGTGGTAGAACCAGCCGGGACGGATCGAGACGTCGCATTCGGCCGGATGCCAGGTGCGGACCTGGCCCTCCTTCAGGGCCACATCGGGTGGCGGCTGGACGCTCCACTCGGTTTCGCGGGCCACACCGCTTTCGTTGCCCACCCAGCGGATGTCCGGGCCGCAGATGGCGATCAGGGCGTTGGGCTGATGCTTGCGGACGACGGCGTAGTAGGCCGGCCAGTCGTACTCCTGCCTCTTGCCGTTGGGTCCTTCGCCGCAGGCCCCATCGAACCACACCACCGTCACCTCGCCGTAGTTCGTGAGCAATTCGGTGAGCTGATTCTTGAAGTACTCGTTGTATTTCGGCGAATCACCATAGGTTCGCTCATGCCGGTCCCAGGGCGAAAGGTAGATGCCGAACTTCAACCCCGACTCGCGGCAGGCGTCGGACAACTCGCGGACGACGTCGCCCTTGCCGCCTCGCCAGGGGCTGTTCTTGACCGAATGCTCGGTGTACTTGCTCGGCCACAGGCAGAACCCGTCGTGGTGCTTGGCCGTCATGATGATCATTTTCATCCCGGCATCCTTGCAGGTTTTGGCCCACTGTCGGGCGTCCAGTGCCGTGGGATTGAAGAGCCGGGGTTCTTCCTTGCCGTCGCCCCATTCACGATCGGTGAAGGTGTTCATACCGAAGTGAATGAAGGCGTAGTACTCGATCTCCTGCCAGGTGAGTTGCTGCGCGTTGGGAACGGGCGGCAGGGGGGGCGGGGCCGTTCCGGCCGCATCCGTCTGCCCCCGGGCGGTAGGGACGGCCAGGACGACCAAGGCCACACACGTCAGGACAACGAACATCGAAGCGGTACCGTTGGCGTGCCACATCGAACGTCTCCTCCGGGCGTCAAGGGATCGGGAACCCAACCGCTACTCTATTGCCAATTCCATCGCCAATCCATGCCTCTGGGTGTGATCTGTCAGGGCGGTCGCTGCGTTGGATGGTTGGAGTTGTCCCGTCACCCCTCATACGGGGTATTCTACCGGCGGTGTGCTTGGCTGATCTCCGCGACAACGTTGTTGATGACCTTGCAGCCGCCATTGGGTTGGAACTGCAGATAACTTGCTGTCTCGTACATGATGAAACCGGAGAACCGGGAGTCGCGGCGGACGCGATCGAACTCAGCGGCGCTGGATGGATTGATGTAGCGATTGACCGTCAGAGGGATCCCTTTCTTCTGGCAGCGGTCGATCATGTCTTTCGCAACAGAATCTCCGCCGAAGATGTTGTTCAACGGCAGATGGAACATTCGCAGGATTCCCTCATCCATCAGGCCTTCATCGACCCATCGCCTCCAATCGAATTCGATGTTGGCCGGATAGGCGAGTCGGCGGTTCGGGGGAGGGTCCGGCCGGAACCAGTCGATGTTCAGGTTCACTCGCATCTGCTTCTTTCGCGAGGCAATTCGTCGTTTGGCCTCCCGCAGAAACTGGGTGTAGGCCTGGCCGCGCACCTCCGAGATCGTGCGCTGGTCCGTTCTTCCTCGACGCCGGCACTCTTCCAGAACCACTGTGTTGAAGCCATATTCCTCGGGGTACTCGGTATGGGTGCCGTGGTTCTCCACACGAAAGTCGATACCGTCGACTCCGGCGTCGAGCATCTCCTCGATGCACGACAGCCAGAAGCGGCGTACATCGGGCTCTGTTTCGCAAAGGGCTCCGGGAAGGTACTCGTTCCGACCGCGACAGAACGCGACACATCCCTGATGCCCCGACTTGTTCGGTGCGTCCAGGTATGCCTTCTGGCGCCCGTAGCCGCAGTCGAACACAAGCCCCCAGTTTCGGAAGTCGATCCGGTCGGCCATGTAGATCCTGGCACCGCTGAAGAGTACCCCCGGTATCTCCCTGCCGCTGGAGTCCAGGGCAACGAGGAGGTCGGTTCCGGCGTTGGCGAAGTCTGCCGGTCCGCCGGTGAAGTCGGTCGTTACCAGGACGTAGGGATCGGTCAACTCGAAGCCCGAGAGCGTGAGGGTGCGCACGGGCGCGTTCTTCTGGGTCAGCAGCGTCCCATTGATGTCTCTGACCTCCCGCGGGGATGGAACCACTTCCTCACGAAACGAGAACTTGGTACCAAGCGGTTTGTAGCGATAGTTGAACTTGCTCGACCAGATCTGAAGATGCTCGGCGGTGATGCGCGTGGGAGAGTCGTCGCTCTTGACGAGCCTCAGCGCCGAGATTCGTTCGTTCGAGCGATCTGCGACTGCGTCGTCCGACCTGCGGCGGATCCGCAGATGCGGGTTCTCCACGACGAATGGATCGAACCACGTCAGCCACGCTCCACATTGCCGCACTCGACCGAATGCTCGCGCTTCGGGCGAACCCTCGGCCAGGGCGAGGGCCGGACCGGTCTCGTAGGGCTTGTAGTAGGCAAACAGCTCCAGGCCGAATTCGTGGGCAATCTCGGTGGCAACGCGCAAGGGATTTCCGAGCCCCTGGTACGTGTCGGCCAGATGGCGCCATTGCTCGTCGAGCCCCGCCGGGACGAGGAATCCACCACGGCCATCTGCATAGTAGGCCCAACTGATGCGGCGGACACCCATCTCACGCAACGTTTGCATCATCGAGCGGACGTGCTCACGCGTGATCGTTGTGTTCAACGCATCGTCGACGAAGTCCGTAAGGGCCTCCAGCCGGAAGCTCTTGGCGCCTCCCTGTGCGTTCCGGGCAGCCGCTGCCGCAGCACTTCCGGCCACCATACCTCCAATCGCTGCACCCGCGAGACGATGGAAGTCGCGGCGAGAAAGCCCTCTTTCGGTCATCGTGATGCTCCTTGAAGGTCATCGCAGGATACGGTGTCAGCACATCTGGGCCTTGGTGCCTTGGGACGATGCTAACGCGGGCGGACAAGGGGGTAAACACTGCTATGCAGCGACCGATGAACTAGGGTGCGTCCCTGCTATCCAGAACATCTCTGACTCTTGCGGTAAGATTCTTCATATCGAACGGTTTCTGGATGAAGTGCACATCCTTGTCGAGCACGCCGTGATGGGCGATGACGTTGGCCGTATAGCCCGACATGAACAGACGTTTGAGGTTGGGGTACAGGGACAACAGGGTGTTGGCCAGATCCCGGCCGTTCATTTCGGGCATGACCACGTCGGTCATCAGCAGGTGGATTTCACCGGCATACTCCTTTGCCAGGCGGATGGACTCTCCGGGTGTGGCGGCGGGCAGGACGTTGTATCCCTGGATTTGGAGCATCTTCGTGGTCAGTTCCAGGATCGTCTGCTCATCTTCCACCAGAAGGATAGTCTCATTGCCGCGAGCAGCCGGTCTCACCGGATCGGCCTTTACCACCTGTTCGAGTTTGGCTGTGTGTTGAGGCAGGAAGATCTTGAAGGTGGTGCCTTGCCCCGGCTCACTGTAGACGCTGATGAAGCCGTTGTTCTGCTTGACGATTCCATAGACCATGGGCAGACCCAGGCCGGTGCCCTTGCCGATACCCTTGGTGGTGAAGAAGGGCTCAAACAGATGTGAAACTGTTTCGTGATCCATGCCGATGCCGTTGTCGCTGACAGCCAACAGGACGTACTCTCCGGGGATATAACCCGGGTGTGCGGCACAGTAGTCTTCGCTAAACACGGCGGTGTTCGTCTCGATGGTGACCTTGCCCGAATTGCGGATGGCGTCCCGGGCGTTGATACACAGGTTGGTCAGTATCTGGTCGATCTGGGAGGGATCGATCTTGACCGGTTTCAGGTCTCGGCCTGGCAGCCAGACCAGATCGATGTCTTCGCCGATGAGACGCCGAAGCATTTTGAGCGTCCCGTCTACAGTGTCATTTATGTCAAGTACCTTGGGTGTAACAATCTGCTTGCGGGCAAAAGCAAGAAGTTGCTGGGTGAGGTCGGCGGAGCGCTTGGCCGCCTTGCTAATCTCCTGGAGGTTGTCGAAAGGAGGTTGAGTTGAATCCATTCCACATAGAGCGAGTTCAGCATGACCGAGAATCACGCTCAGCATGTTGTTGAAGTCATGAGCCACACCTCCAGCCAGTCGCCCTACCGACTCCATCTTCTGGGCCTGTTGGAGTTGAGTCTCAAGTTTGGCAGCTTTGTCTTCGGCACGTTTGCGCTCGGTGATGTTCATCGCAAAGCCAAGAAACTCCTGATGATTGTCGGCCAGCCGATCCACGGTTTGTCCACGGAAGAATATCCAACTCCACTCCCCACCCTTCGAACGGATTCGACGAGTCGCTTCGATGAATTTGGTCTGCCCCTCCAAATAGGCCGTAATAAGGGCTTCCCGATCCCCCAAGTCATCGGGGTGTTGATAGTGTCTCCACTCCGCTTCCGTGGTTGGCAGCTCACCGGGGGCATAGCCCAGCATTGCATGGAAGCGGTCATCAAACGAAACGGTTCCTTTCTCCCGATTCCATTTCCAGATACCCGCACAGCTCAGTTCCAATGCGAGGTCCAGCCACTGCTCACTCTCATACAGGACCTTCTCCGTCTGGCGACGGCGCCGAATCTCCCGTCGCATGGTAGTCATCCAGACCACTGCAATGGCCAAGAGCGAAACAAGAATGGCAATGGCCAGGGAATACTGTCTCCGAATTAGCTGCTCACGTGTCTGGAATACCACGTGTTTCGGCTTCCATCTTGCTTGGATACGATCCATTGTGCCGTCGGACTGAAGCGATCGCAGACCATCGTTGATAGCCGCAAGGAGCAGGGAATTACCCTTCTTGACAGCAACAGCCGACGGTAACTCGGCGACAGGCTTCCCGACCGGCTGAACCTCAGTGATATTGTGTTTGGCGAGGATATATCCAGCCACCCAGATATCTGCGATCACTGCATCGATCTTGCCGTCCTGCAACATCTGAAGGCCCTGGCGATAATCCTCCATGAGAAACATCTTGATCTGCGGATCGCGCTCAACAAGCGACTGGTTCAAACCGCCCGCACGAACGCCAACGGTCAACCCCCTCAGATCGGGAATGCCTTTGACCCATAGCTTCTCAGGACGAACGAAAATCGAATACTGTGAAAGGTAAACCACATCTGAGAAGTCAAACATCTTCCTTCTGGCGTCGGTTATGCTGATAGGGCAGCCGACATCGACTTTCCCTTGGACAATAAGCGATAATGACTCTTCCCACCTCATCAATTGGATGTCGAGGGGACGCCCCATTCGTTTTGCCAACTCGCGCATGATATCGATAACCAACCCCTTGGGTTCGCCATTCTCCAAATAAGACAACGGCGCATAATCGGTATCACTGGCGAAGATCAGCGGCCGCGGCTCGGCGGCGTATGCGCTACCCATCAGGACAAGAAGCGTCGGCACCGCAACCATTGAGAAGAACCGTGCATGAAGGGCAATATGATGGGATAGAGGTTTGTAGCCTTTGTAGGACATGACGACGAATTCCGGAAGAAACCGTGGGATTTAGATCCGCTGGAGACCTGCAATTCCCGCCTTTCCCCTTCATCTAGACGGCATGCATCTTCCCTGACCTTTGTTTCTCACGAGTCCTTTCATGCGGAGTGCTACGGCGCCTGCGGGTGCTCACTCCTGTCCGGCGCAGTGCCGGATAGTATCGTTCTATCGATTCGCCACCGACGCCGAACACAATACTCCCACTTCGTGAGATGACCGATATTGCTGGCTTCTGTGAGTAACACCACCCTCACAATACTCATCTGTGTCATGCGATTCAAGCACAGCAGGGAATCAATCTCTGAATAACAGGGGCGTGCCCTGGTATTCGTTAGGGCGTTTCTCTGCGGGCTGCTTGTGAGAACGACGGCGCGGCAGCGGGTGGAGCCGATGCCCGATCAGCACCTCCAAGTTCACCACAAACCTGTCGCCTCCCAGCGGGCGGCCTTTCACTGTTGAGCGGCTCGCTGGAGGACGGCCTGGGTGATCGCGTCGGCGATGGCCTTCATGCCCCGATCGCCCGGGTGCCCGGCCACCCCGTCGTGCTTGAAGGATCGTTCCGCACGCGCGGCGTTGGCCGCATCGCGGCCGATCGGTCCGGCGTCGACGAAGATGCCGCCCGCTTCCTGGCAGGCCTGCCTGAGCATCTGGTCTTTGGCGGGATCGGGCCAGAAGCAACTGCGCACGACGACGAGCGGGTGACGTTTGGCCAGGGCGCATCCCAGGATCCGCATCACGCCGGCCTTGAACTGCGCCTTGGCGTCGTCGGAACCCAACGGCGACACGTTCTCGCCGATGGCCAGAACCACCAGGTCAGGATCGAATGCGAAGAAGTCCTTCAGTTGTCCGGCCACGTCATAGCTCGCGTAGTTGCGCTCAAAGTCCGCGATGTTCGTGACCCTTATCTGGGGCGTCGAACCGGTATGCCGGGCGACAGCAGCGGCGACAAGATGTACGTAGTCCTTGTCCTCGGAACTGGCCGCCATGCCCCAGTTCCCGGTCCAGCCGATGTCCTCTTTGGGGCCGTGCAAGGTGATGCTGTTACCCAAGAACAGAATCCGGCGGATGGCCGACGGCTTGACCTCCGGCTCGGCGGTGACAGGGAACATAGAAATCCGGAATTTGGTGCAGCCATACGGAACGAGCGTGACGGGTTCGGCCGGTTTCGATTTTGCGACCGGCAGCGACGGCAGCCGGGGGGCCTTCGGGTCGGGGTTCCAGGCGACTTCGACCGCGTTGGCCCGCAGTTTCAGGGGCGCTGCCAGCGGCCAATCCCATCTGTCGGGCATGGCCGTGCGCTCCACGGTCAGGCCGGGAGCCTGCACGTCCAACGCGAATTGCCACCGGGCAGATGGATCGGGCGTGTTGAGGTTGGCGGTGTCCGCGATGGGCAGCGCGAAGAGCAGCGGGCCATACGACACCGAGGCGTAGGGCACGCCCTGAATGCTGTCTTCGGCCGGAATCGTCACCTTCGTGACCCTGTGGCCGCCATCGTAAGGCGGGCCCGACGCGGCGTCGCGCCCGGTCTTGAGGTTCGCGGTCATCGGAAGGTGCAGGCGGAGGGTGTCGCCCGGCTTCCAGCTTCGGCTGACGCGGGCGAATCCCTTGGCGTTGCGCTCGACGGTTGCGGGTGAACCATTGATGCTCAAAGAGGGAGCGGTGCACCAGCCGGGAACGTGGAGGTCGAGTGCGAAGGCCGCCTCGCGCTCGGGTTGCACGGACATCTCGATGGTTTCATTGAAGGGATAGTCGGTCTTGCAGGCGATGACGACGGGCATGCGGTCGGCCACCAGCGCGGTCACCTTGCAGGGGCCGTAGCAGGTTGCCGCCAGGCCATTGTCATAGGTGGCCATCCACATGTGCGTGACGTACCACGGCACGATGCGGTTGAGCGCGGCGGTGCAACAGAGTGGCGAGTGTTTCAGTTGGTAGGTGCCGCCTCCGGCCCTGGGGCCGTGCGGAAAGTCCGGCGACAGGTTGGCGAACCGATTGGGGCTCTGGAAATAGACGTGGGTTTTGAAATCGCGCGACACGGTGGCGGGCCCCGCGTTGAAGAACGCCCGCTCGAGCCGGTCTGCCATCCGGCCTTCGCCGGTCACGGAAAGCAGGCTGACCTGGCTCCACACATAGTTCGCCACATCGCAGGTCTCGCTGCCTCGGAATGCGCACGTGGGAAGATACCATTCGTCGGAGACAGGGACGCCATAGGGCTGCATGGCGATGCGTTCGAGCAGGTCATGCCAGCCGACGGCCGCCTGCAGGTAGCTCACGTCGCCGGTCCACAGATAGCCCACCGCCCAGGGCGTAGTGGACTCGATGAATCCAACCACGTGTTCGTTGTCTACCGTGGTGCCTGGCTTCAGATCCGGCGCCTTGCGGTAGCGGGCAAGGGCCGGTACCAGCGATGTCCCTTCTTTCTTAAACATGGCGTCCAGCGCGTCGGCGATGCCCTTGTTGCCGCTCCACCTGTACGCCTCGTACGCCGGCCATTCGTTCGACAGGCTGGTGGTGATCCACCGAAGGCAGTCGGGATCTGGGCCGTAGGCCTTCACCATCGCCTCCAGGATGTGCTTGTCGCCGGAGGCAGCGTAGTAGCCGGTCATGGCGCGCCCCAGCAGGCCGCAGGCCCAGAGCGGCCAGCCCCCCGAATCCACGCTGACGGCTTTCCGGTCGCCGGGATTCTTCCTGTCGAGCCACCAGAGAAATAGCAGGCCGTTGGTGTTCATGTGGTCGGCCACCGCGTACAAACGCTTCTTGGCCTGCTGAATCAGCGCCTCGTCGTGCAGGGCGAAGCCCAGACGGGCCAGGCCGTCAAACCAGTAGCCGCCCCCTTCGTAGGGCCAGGCGCCGTTAGGCCAGTTGAGTCTTTCGCCGGTCATCTTGTGGTCGGCAGCCCAGGCCCGTTTGAACTCGTCGTCGACCTCGTCCATGTGGCCGGTGTAGCCGTCGCGAGTCGCCAGGCACCAGTCGCGCAACCAGCCGGCGGGTTCCACCGCGCCGGGCGGCAGCGGGATGAACGCCGGACGCGTCGGCGTCTCGAAAGGTCGCGCGTAGTTGACCGCTGCGGGGGTTGCAGATTCGCCCGCATGGGCAGCCAGGGCAAACGCCAGGGTGACACCGCTCAAGACCATGCCGCAGAACATCGTTTGTCTGTGTCTCATGGAGGCGGATTCTAGCACTGCATGGGGTTGGGGGACAATCTCTCTGCGATTTCTGTCGGGGCCCGAGCAGGAATCAACGCCGCAAGGCACAAGAAACGCAACAGTGAATGGCGAAGCTCCGGAGAGACCCTCTCATACCGGCATCTCGCTCCAGCGAGCCGTCCAGCAGTGAGGGCTCGCGCGGAGATGGTGCGGCTGATCAAACCCCGTCAATGAAGGGGTGTCACAGGTCTTCCAGCAGCCGCTCGACGGCGACGGCACGAACCTTCGGCGCCAGTGGGAATGTGTCCGCCCCGGCATGGATGACGTCCAGACGCCGGAGGCCCAGGTCGGACATCGCGTTTCGCATGGATGGGGTCAGGTGGGGGCTGCTCGTCCTCTTGATTTCGAATCCCAGACGCTGCCGCCCTCGAACCACGAGCAGGTCCAGTTCCGCTCCCGCGTGGGTGGCCCAGAAGAAGCATTCCTCCGGTTGTGCCCCCAGCCGGTGGATCACCTGCTCGATGATGAATCCCTCCCATGACGCTCCCAGCTTCGGGTGTGCCTCGACATCAGCGAAGGTCTTGAGGTTGAGCAGCGTGTGGAGGATTCCACTGTCGGCGATATAGACCTTCGGCGCCTTGACCTGCCGTTTGGAGACGTTGGCAAACCAGGGAGGCAGTTGGCGGACCACCATCGCCGACGTCAGTATGTCGAGGTAGTTCCGCACTGTGGTATCAGCCACACCGAACGACCGTGCGAACTCCGAGGCGTTCCAGATCTGCCCGTGGTAGTGCGCGAGCATCGTCCAGAAGCGCCGTATTGTCGCCGAGCCAATGGTGATGCCCAGTTGGGGCAGGTCTCGCTCGAGAAACGTGCGGATGAACCCCGCGCGCCATTCATGACTGCCGCCTTGCGAGGCGGTGGTGTAGGATCGCGGGAACCCCCCACGAAGCCACAATCGTTTGTGGTTGGCCGGTCCGACCTCGCCCAGGGCAAGCCCCCTCAGCTCGTGGTAGATGACACGTCCGGCCAGTGTCTCAGAACCGAGGCGAAGCAAGCTTGGCGAGGCACTGCCGAGAACGAGAAATCGGCTTGGCGTTCTCGGTCGGTCTGCCAGCACACGAAGGATCTTGAACAGATCGGGTCTGTGTTGGATCTCGTCGATGACCACGAGGCCCCTGAGATCCTTGATCGCCAGCATCGGATCATCAAGGCGTGCCAGATCTTCGGGGTTCTCCAGGTCAAAATGCCGGCAGGGGCCGGGCGTTCGGGCTACCACTTGACGGGCCAGCGTCGTCTTGCCGACTTGGCGTGCCCCCACGATACCAACAACAGGGTGCCTTCGGAGGAGTCCCCGAAGCAGATCGACCTGTCGATCACGGAGAATCATATAGAAAACTTACCTTGAAAATTCGGTGATAGCAACCGAATTTTCAAGGTAATCAAGAAGGTGTTTCTTGTTCACAACTCGCCAGTTCGCCGCCTCCCAATGCCCAACCCGGTCATCCCTGACACGCAGGCGAGGTGGTTGTCGGCGGGTTGGCGGACAATGCACAGGAAGCATCCTCAACTCGCCAAGGCTCCGAAAGGAAAGGGGAGGGCATATCGGCTATGATGCAGTTGCCGATGTCCGATCCCGCGGGTCCTGCATGAGGTCAACATATGTCCCGTCGCGTTTGGGTCCATGTTCTATGCGTATCTCTCTTGTTTCTGCCGGGCTGTTCGCAAGGCAAGGGACATTCAGCGACCGCAAAACAGACACAATCGCAGAGGCAGACCAAGGCCAAGACGCCCAAACAGGTATTCGCGGAAATGCGCAAGGCAATAGAGAAGCAGAAGCAGGCCGCCCAGAAGACGAAGAACTGAGCCGGCAAGACCTGACACAGGAGCAGCGGACAGATGACGAACGCCCGGTTCGAGAAACGGTGGTTCAGGATGTACTTTGTTTCGCTATTCCTCGGGCTGTTCTTCGCATCCCTCATACTGGACGGTGGCATATGCCTGTTCTTGTACATGGTGCTGACCATTCCGTCCATGATCGTCTCCTTCATCCTCAGCAGGGTTCCGTACGTCGTGCGCGTGTTCCCATTGGCGATTCTGCTGGCCTTGCTTCCGCTTGCCCTGATCATGTCGGCCCCCTCAGAGCTTCCATACCACTGCATTCGATGGTTGCAGCACGCGCCGCCCTGGAAGTATCTCAAACCACTCAGGATCGCGGGGGAGTGGGGATGACGGAGGATGCACCCCATCGCTCAAGGCGAGGTTGCGGCTACAATCTCTGCCGATGAGGGCGCATATCGGTGGGCACAATCTTGGGAGGATTCCTGGAATGGTCAACACGGTGAAATCCACTCGTCGATTGGCGGGCCTCAGCCGCCGCGACTTCCTGTCTCAGACGCTCATCACCGCAGGAGGGGTGCTCGTTGCGTCGGGTGGCCGGCGGGGGCGCTGTCGGGCGGAATCCCAGGGCGGCGGTGTCACCACACGGCGGTCGACGTGGAAGCTCCGGCCGGACCTCGTCCATAAGGATTCGCCCAAGGGTATCGAGGTGATCCAACTGACGACCGACCCCGACGTGCCCAGCTCGCATCTCTACATGGAGGCCCAGATCTTCACCATGGACTCCAAGCGGTTCGTCCTGCACCGGTCGGCCACGGCACACGGCGGCAGCAAGAGCGATCCGAAGCATCAGTACTTTCTCTGTGACATCGAACACAACCTCGCCCTCCAACCGCTGACCCATGAGAAGGGGGCCACGGCGGCCTCGGTCTCACCGGATGACAAGTACTGCTACTACTTCGTGGATGAAACCGAGCCGGGGGCGGGGCGGCTGACGCTGAAACGTGTGAACCTCGATGGGACCGATCGGCGCACCATCCTGGTGGTCGATACGCCTCCGAAGGGGGCATCATCGCGGCCCAGCCGCATCTATCCCCTCTCGACCATCTCGTCCGACGGCAAGCGGATGGCCCTGTCGGCATTTTTCGGCGACGGCAAGACGGCAGACGCCCCGTGGGGGCTGATGGTCTTCGATCTGGCCGCTGCCACCGTGCAGGTGGTCATCCAGGGGCCCACCTGGTGCAACATGCATCCGCAGTACTGTCGCGGCACCGATCCGGAGGCCACGCACGATATCCTCATTCAGGAGAATCATGGGTGTACCGTGGATGCCCGCGGCGCAGTCACTCTCCTGGTGGGGGGTGATGGGGCCGACATCCACGTCATCCGTGACGACGGCAGCAACTTCCGCAACATGCCCTGGGGGCGTGACGGCAATGAGTTCTGCCAGGGGCATCAGTGCTGGCGAGGTCGCGGAACCTGGGCGATTACGAGTACCAGTACCCGCAAGCCGCCCGAGGCCCAACTGATCGAAGGGCGGGCGACACCCCATGCCGGGCATGTGGGCATCCGAACGCCGGGCGGGCATCGAAACGACCTTTCCCGTTCTGTCTCGAAGCCGCGCTTCTATCATTTTGCCACCGACATCGCCGGCCGGCGTCTGATCTCCGACGGCGGTTCATTCGGTCCGGAGGCCGACATCTTCCTGGCCGATCTGGGGAAGGCCGGGGATGATGCCCTGGGCAACGTCCGGTTCCTGCTGAAGCCGCGGTCATCGTGTCAGAAGGGCGGGCACATCCACCCGTTCCTCTCGCCCGACGGAAAGGTGGGGCTGTTCAACTCCGACGAATCGGGCCTGTTGCAGGCGTATCTGGTCCGAGGCATCTGACGAGGGCGGCGGTCTGTGGCCGCCTACCGGCGTTTCTCGGCGCCGACAACCTGTCCCTTGGCGTAGCCGCGCTCGACGAACGAGTGTTCATAGAAGCAGTGGTAGCCATAGGCGGTCGAAAGGATGATGTCCGGATCGCCGTCCCCGTTGAAATCGCCGACGGCCACCGGGGCTCCGGAGCCGTAGGGGGCGTTCGGGAGCGCAAGTCTCCGCGGGGCATCGAAGGGGGCGCCGGGGGCGCCGCCTCGGCCCAGGACGACATACACCTCCGCGGCGCTCGACCCGACGACCGCGTCGAGCTTGGCGTCTCCGTTCCAATCGCAGGCGGAGGCCGCTCCTCGTGTGGAAAGCCGGGCGATCTCCACGGCCGGCTCGAATCGCGGCTCGCGTGTATCGGGGGGCGGGGGTATCTGCTTGAACCATCGAACGAAGCCGGTGGCGTTGACGGCCACCAGATCGGGCAGGCGGTCGCCGTTGTAGTCGCCGACGGCGTATGTTGCCCGCGCACCCTGAAGGGCATCGAAGCCCTCCATGCCCTCGCCGACGCTGACGGGACGTCCGTTGCCCAGCATGAGGCGAAGGCCCTTGGTGTCGAAGTCGGGGCTCGCGTTGGTGCCGCGGTTCCGGTGGAACCAGAAGTGCCCGGCGTGGTCGGCATCCATCAGGTCGAAGGTCCCGTCTCCGTCGAGATCGACCACCTGCTGGAACCGCCAGTCATCGCCGATGCCCGACAGGTGGGAGATCTCCTGCCCCTTCTTCAAGAGGCAGAACGGACGCTCGTAGACGCCCGGGTTGCCCAGGCCGGTGTTGCGGAAGACGTAGGGTGCGGTCACCAGATCGAGCCGGCCGTCGCCGTCCCAGTCGATCAACTGGATACCCGATGCGATGCCGCGCGACGTGTCGGCACAGTTTTCCACGGGCGCCCTGGGCGTCGCGGGTTCGACGAGTCTCCGTCCGGGCAGACAGGTCGAGCCCCATCGACTGGATAGCGGATTGCGGTGTGCCTCGAAGAGCGGCTCCCGCGCCGTGCCGATGTTTCGGAAGAAGTAGATTTGGGTGCCGGCGCTGACGATCAGATCGAGCCGGCCGTCGCTATTCCAGTCGATCAGTCGCGGCGTGCCCAGGGCGGCGGCGGGGAACGTCCCCTTGCAGGGGAAGGGCACCTTGCGGAACCGCGGTGCGAAGCGCGAGCCGTCGTTGCGGAAGTAGTAGAGGAATTTCTCGCTCGATGCCGAGTCGCCGCCGCCGGCGGTCATGGGCATCGAGCCGGAGATCAGGTCCAGGTCGCCGTCGCCGTCGAGGTCGCCCAGCGTGGGGGCGGCGCACCAGCCGACATCGATGGGCTGTCCGTCAGCCTCGACCGGACCAACCATGCGAAGGCGAGGAAGCTTGCCCTTTCCGGCGAGGTTTTCGAAGAGGTAGATCCGCCCGGTGACATAGCCGCCGGCCAGCAGGTCCAGATCGCCGTCGCCATCCCAGTCGACGGTGGTCAGTACGGGGTAGTAGTCCTGGGTGTATTTGTAGAACTTCTCCGTTTCGGGCGACGGTTCCCACGGCAGCATCAGGGGCTTGCCGTCGTCGGTGCGAATCAGGCCCTCGTAGTGCAGCACGGGGCGCTGGGCCGTGCCGGTGTTGCGGTAGAAGACGACGCGGTTCATCTCGCCGCCGGCGATGACATCGATCCGCCCGTCGCCGTCCCAGTCAACGGCGTGCGGCGAGGCGCTCCACCCCACGTCCAGCGGCAGGTTGTCGTCGGTCTTGATCAGCCGGCTGAAGGCGAAGTTGGGCTCGCCGGCCTTGCCCAGATTCGGGAACCAGACCATTCCCCCGCGGGCACAGCCCACGATGAGGTCGAACAGCCCGTCGCCGTTCCAGTCGACCCTATCGATGCGAGTGTGGATCAGCCCGGTGCTCGACTCGCTCACCGGCTCGCATCGGTGCAGCCCGTCGCCGATCCAGCCGCGAGGCTCCGCCGTCTGAGGGGTGGCGCCGGCCGGCAGCAGATCGAAGGTAATCGCGTATCGCGTCGGCCGCTGTGATTCCTGCGCATGGGCGAAGACCAGACGTCCGGCCTTCCAGTCGCCTACGACGTCATAGAAGTAGCCGAACCGCGTATAGCGTCGATAGTTCAGCTTTCCGTCGGTGGCGCTGATGTTGTCCTCGAATTCCGGGAAGTCGTAGTCGATCGTTGCGTCGTACCACCGCCAGGGCACATCGGCGGGGCTTCGACCGTAGGCGAATCGACTGGGCGTGGGGGTCTTGTCGGACGTCGGGTCCAGGCGGATCACCTGAAGTGTTGTCAGGTCGGCCTGGCGGCCGGGGGCGATGTCGGCGAGGCATTTGTCGAAGTCGATCGCCACCTCGGCGGGTCCCTCATCGCTGTTTCGACCGGGGGACATCGCCGTTGCCTCGACCTGAACCAGGAGACGGTAGGCGCCCAGCCCGGGCCAAGTGGGGCGCGTGGAGGGTTCGGCCGACAGGCTCATCAGGACGACCGACAGAAGGAGTTTCATGATGTCCTATGCTCCCAATCGTTTAGAAGATGCGGTCGCCGTCTTGCATCCGGCGTGCTACGGCATCATCGGCACGTGGGGCCGAAGCGTCGATGCCTCCGCATGGATCAGAACCTTGGCGGGTTCCAGCCCCTTCGCCTCGGCGGTCAGCTCGACAGATCCGGCCTGTGAGCCCGCCTGCACGATGACCTGTGCCAGACCGCTGAATAGAGATCGCTTCCAGGTCGGTCGCCCCTGAGGTTCGATCAGGCTGGCCGCCCGGTTGAGGCCTCCCTGCCCACCGACGTTCTTGACGATGACGGCGATGACATTCTTGCCGGGTGTGACGGCGGCCTTGGCGTCGAGGACATGGCGCTGCGACCAGTCGTCGGTCTGGCCGATGAGCCGGCCATTGACGTGGACCCAGCCGAGGTCGTCGATTTCATCGAAGGCGAGCTGTGTGATTCCGGCGTCGATGTCGGTCTGGGCGATGTCCACGACCGTGCGGTAGACGGCAGCGGTGTTTTCCTTGTCGATGCTGGTCTTGTCCGGGATCAGGGTGGTCTTCGACCAGGCGGAGTCATCAAACTCGGGGGCGATTTCCGGGCGATTCTCCACGCCGTCGACGATTTGCATCCGCCATTCCGATAGGGCTCGAACGCTCGTCTCGGCGAACGACTTGTCCGGCTCATGGCAGCTCGGATCCCCATTGCCGACACCTATGATTCGGGCGTTTCCCTTGACCCCGAAACGAACCTCCTGGTCGGCCGTGGGCACCGGACGCCCCTGGGCGTCCACCGTCGAGACCGCAACCATCGAGACGTCCTCACCGTCAGCGACGATCTTGGAGCGATCGGGGGTCAGGACGAGTCGGGCGGCCGGTCCGCTGGTCTCGACCTTGCGGGTGGCGACGAGCTGGCCGCCCTTGTAGCCCTTGGCCTCCAAAACGCCGGGGGCATAGGCGACCTTCCATTCCAGGTGCGAGTTGGGCGTCATCGTCTTCTCGCCGAGGCTCTTGCCGTTCAGCAGAAGCTCGACCTTCTCGCAATTGCTGTGGCACCAGACGTCCACCGTCTGACCCTCTCTGCCGCTCCAGTTCCAGTGCGGCAGGAGGTGGAGCACTGTCTTGTCCGACCACCACGCCTGATAGTAGTAGAAGTTGTCCTTGGGGAATCCGCAGATATCGATGATACCGAAGTGCGAGCTGATGCACGGCCACTGATAGGGCGTTGGCTCACCGCGATAGTCGAATCCGGTCCACACGAAGGCCCCGGCGAACCACGGGCGATCCACGGCGTAGCGCCACCACCTTTCGGCTATCGAACCCCAGGCAGGGGCGTTGACGTCATAGCAGCTCACATAGCCCTTGCTGGGGTCATTCTTGTAGATGCCGCGGCTGGAAAGCGTGCTTGCCTCTTCGCTTCCGAGGATCGGCTGCTGGGGATGGGCCTTGTGATAGGCCTCAAGGTTCCAGCCGGCGTTCTGGAGATAGTTCACGCCGCGGACGTCCACCGTCGAGTTGACGCCGTCCCACTGGAGCCCGTTGCTGCCGGCATACGTGGTGGGTCGCGTGGGGTCGAGACGGCGAACGGTCCGGATCATGCTGCGGGCCAGGCGGGCGGACACCTCCGAGCCCTGGTTGTATTCCTCGTTGCCGATCGACCATAGGACGACAGAGGGGTGATTTCGATCTCGCAGGATGAGACTTTCGAGCTGCCCGATGATCTCCGGGGTGCTGCCCATCATCCGATGTTCGTCCATGACGAGCATGCCCAGGCGGTCGCAGGCATCCAGAAGCTCGGGTGTCGGAGGGTTGTGAGATGTTCGATAGGCATTGCAGCCCATCTCTTTGAGTCGCTCGACGCGGTAGTACTGAATGCGGTCGGGCAGGGCGGCGCCCACACCGGCATGGTCCTGGTGGCAGCAGACGCCTTTGATCTTGACCGGTTTCCCGTTCAGAGAGAACCCCTTGTCGGGGTCAAATCGGATGGTGCGGACGCCGAAGGGCGTTTCGACCTTGTCCACCTCTTGCGAGCCGCAGTGCAGAACCGTGGCGAGGCGGTAGAGGTTCGGTGATTCCACGGACCACAGTCTGGGGTTGCTCAGCGTCATTCGTCCGACCGGCTCGAACTCGGCCCAGGGTTCGATGGCGGTCTCGCTGGAGGCGGCCGTCGCGACGGTCTTGCCTTCGGCGTCCAGAACGGCCCATGCCGCACGGAGCTTGGCGGGCTGGTCGCTCTCATTGATGATGCGCGTTCGTGCCGTCACGTCGGCTGCAGCGTCTTTGACGTTCGAGGTGACGTAGATTCCTCCCGGTGCGACGTGCGTGGGGGCCGTCTTGGTGAGCCAGACATGTCGGTAGATGCCGGCCCCTTCGTAGAACCACCCCTCGAACTCGCTGGCGTCGACGCGAACAACGAGGACGTTCCGCCCGCCATAGTTCAGGTAGTCGGTGATGTCATAGCAGAAGCTCGTGTACCCGCTGATGTGTTGGCCGATGAAGTGGCCGTTCAGCCAGACGATGCCGTTGCGAAAGACGCCGTCAAACTCGACGGAGAGGCGGCGTCCCTTGTCCGACTTCGGGACCGTGAACGGTCGTCGGTACCAGCCGATCGTGTTGCCGGGTCTCGATCGGCCCACCGGTTTGAAGCCGTGGGCCATGTCGCTGCTCTTGTCGAACGGCAGTTCGACGACCCAGTCGTGGGGCAGGTCGACGACTCGCCAGGATGAGTCGTTGAAGTTGAGTCTGGCGGCGCCGACGGCCTCGCCGGCTTTGGCCCAGGGTTGGCCCGTGCCGTAGCCGAAATCCTTGGCGGGATCCGCGGTGTGACCCAGACGGAAACGCCATCCGGCGTCGAACAGGAGTCGCTCCCTCGGTTCCGTCGACGCCCCGATCAGGATCAGGATGTTCGTCAGCGTCACCGTCGTCAGAGAAATGAGGTTCAACATGAGTTGTCTCCTGCGAAGAATCCAAAAGGCACTCTATCGGCAGGTTGTACGCTCGCCAAGGGCGGACCCGGGCGGAACCCGATGTGGGGCACCGCACCGGCCCACAGCCCAAATGGGTGAGACTACCCTATGCAGGGGCGGTGCGGGGAAGTCGATGCATTCATTGCCAATTCATGTTCTTCTCAGCAAGTGAGGGTTGCCGCCTTCGGCAACCCTCACTTGTTGGGTGCTCCGCCAGGTCTTCGTGCATAATCCATTTGTTCTCAAAGTGTTGTGGTGCTGAAAACGGGCGGATACTCGTTCAGATAAACCTCAAGAAACCACACCGGGCGGTCGATAAAGAGAGGTAGGTTATCGGACGCTTGAAACGCAGGATTTTCCCATCCCCTGCGTTATCCAAGCCTTGCCGGGAGCCGATAAGCCATACGGGGGCCGAAACCGACGCTCGCATCAGACGTTATTCCGGCCGTAATGGTTCGCTTCACCTCGCAAGGAGCACGGCAAACTATGTCGAGCCAACGCTCTCTGATCGCAATGGGGATGGGATTGTGGATTGCCACCGCAGTCCTTTGGGGGTGTGCGTACAAGGAGGTCCGTACCGTTTCCATGCCGGCGGAAGAGCCATCGCCCACAGGAGTCAACCTGTCGGTGGCCGATCTGGCGATGCCCACGACGAATCCCTCGATGGTGATCGTCGCGCCGTCGCCTCTCACTGCGCAGTCGTCTGCGGGCGGGCGGGTGTCCACCAGCATCGAACAGCACACGTTTACGAACGAGGGCGCCGATTTCGATCCCGACATCGATCGGACGGGCAGGCTGCTGGTTTTCGCCTCCACATGTCACTCGAACCGCCCGGACATCTACGTCAAGGCGATCGGTGAACCCTCTATCACGCAGATTACGGACGATCCGGGCAGCGATGTGCAGCCGCGCGTCAGCCCCGACGGCAAGCGGGTGGCCTTCGCCAGCGACCGCAGCGGCAATTGGGACATCTGGGTTACCTCGATCGACGGCCAGAACACACAGCAGGTCACACGGTCGCCGGCCCCAGAGGTTCATCCCGACTGGTCGCCCGACGGCAACCGTCTGGTGTACTGCTCGCTCAACGTGCAGAGTCGCCAATGGGAGCTCTGGGTCATAGACCTTCGGCAGCCCGGCATGAAGAAATCGATCGGTCAGGGACTGTTCCCCCGGTGGGCACCGAATAAGGAAGAGATTGTCTACCAGAGGGCCAGGGCTCGCGGGAACCGATGGTTCAGTGTCTGGACGATTCACCTGGTCGATGGGGAACCGCGTCTTCCGACGGAGGTGGCATCCTCGTCGGAGTTCGCGCTGATCGCCCCGAGTTGGTCGATGGATGGAAAGCGGATTACCTACTGTTCGATCGAACCGCTCTCCGTGGACACGGGTTCGGTCGCCGGTCATCCGGCCCGGGGAGACATCTGGGCTATGGATGCCGACGGTCGGAACAAGTTCTGTCTGACCCGCGGCGAGGCGTTGAACTACTCGCCGGTCTTCGGTCCGGACGGTCGTATCTTTTTCGCCGGCAATCGTACCGGGTCGGAGAATATCTGGTCGCTGATGCCGGTGGGGCCGGTGTCGCCTGTTGCCGACGCTCGGACCGAGTCCGGGGGCGGGGCCCCAGCGAAGGCTCGTGTGACCGGTCCCGAGAGCAAGGATCGTGCTCAGTAGGTCGATTTGCCGGTAATCCATCGAACTTGTGAATAGGGAGCTAAAGAGGCCCGTTCCAATAACCGAAAAATTCACGGGTGTGACTGTCTTAAGGTCTTGGACCCTCACGGATGATTAAGGGTATGAACATGAAGGTGCGGATGAGTTTGAGCGGGGGCGTCGCGACGGCATTGATCGTGTCGATCGCGGGGTGTTCGCAACCCGCCCTCAAGAAGACCGAAATCCGCAGTCCTTACGACCGCCCGGTGGTCTTGGCGGTTGCCCCGACACTGAACTACAGCGGGTCGAGCGACTTCGATACCCTTCAGGTGGCGGACCTGTTCGCCAGCGAGTTGGGCAGCGTTCAGGGCATTCAGGTCATCGGTGTGAATCGCGTGGTGGCGGTGCTCACCCAGGACGGGCAGAAGTCGATCGTCTCTCCGGCCCATGCCATGGAGATATGCCGCACGATCGGGTGCGACGGAATCATCGTATTTGCCGTCACGGAGTATGACGCCTTCACTCCGGTCGTCGGCCTGGCCGTTCAACTGTACATGCTGTCTCCTCAGAAACTCATGGATCGGTTCGATCCGGTGGCGGCCTCTCGCGAGGCGGCGCCGTTCAAGGCCGAGGCATCGCCTGCCGGCGGGCTGGCACCTTCGGCCCAGATTCAACGGGTGTTCAACGCGGCCCACAACGACGTGTCCCATGCTGTGGAGCGATATGCCAAGCAGCGGGATTCGGAGGAAAGGGCCTTTGGCTGGCGCCGATACCTCAAGAGCCAGCGGTTGTACGTGAGATTCTGCTGCTGGTCGGCGATACACGAGATGATGGGCCAGGAACGCCACCGGCAGCTTGCCGAGGCGGTGGACAAGGAGGAGTAGCATCCATGGAAGGTGTGCGACAGCTCTCGTTGGTCAAGGGAGACCACCGTTACGTATTCCGATACCGCGCGGGGCGGGAGGCCGACGTGATCGAAGCCTTCGCGTCAATGGCCTCAAACCCCGAGTCCCCGTTCGATTGGTTCGACGCCGCGGTGCTGAGTTATCAGATGGGACGCCGACTCGAGATGGA
This sequence comes from uncultured Planctomycetales bacterium, assembly GCA_964446835.1. Taxonomy (GTDB): domain Bacteria; phylum Planctomycetota; class Phycisphaerae; order UBA1845; family JAFGLZ01; genus CAYUQT01. The sequence goes on from CAYUQT010000010.1 coordinate 79,393, forward strand.
GATCGATCAGTCGACTCGTTAAGCGCAGGAAGCCGCCACACAAGCCAGGTTCGTACCGAAAACAATGGAATCGCCGCCGAAAGTGTCTGGATCCGTGATGAACAGCGAAAACCCACTCATCGCTGAATTTCTCGACTACCTGCGGTTCGAGCGACACTTCTCGGGACACACCGGGAAATGTTACTCTGCCGACCTCCACCAGTTCTGTGGTTTCCTGCTCGATGAAGCGCAGGGTGTCCACCAGAGCGAACCCGCTGAGGGGGTGGCTCCGTCTGTCGGCTCGGCCGGGACGTCGGTTGGAAACGTCCTGTCGAGCTACGCCGGCGGAGGTGCGGCGACCGCCACCTTGGTGGCGCCCAAGACCGCCGTGGCCGAGAACGTCGGCACCGCTCCACCGGACCTGCGCCAGCGATTGCTGGCGGTCGACACGTCGGTGGTCCGCCGCTTCCTGAACTACCTGGGCGGCCATGATTACAGCAAGGCGACCGTCGCTCGGAAGCTTGCGACCCTGCGGAGCTTCTATAAGTTCTGCGTGCGGCGCAACTACCTCGCGGCGAATCCGGTCTCGCCGATTCGTACGCCCAAGCAGGAGAAACGCCTGCCCAAGTTCCTGGCGGCCGAAGAGGTCAAGACGCTTCTGGCGGCCCCGGACGACAACGACATGCTGGGCGCCCGCGACAAGGCGATGCTCGAGACCCTGTACTCGACCGGCATCCGTGTCAGTGAACTGGTGGGTCTGAACATCGAGGACGTAGATTTCCTCGGTGAGGCCCTGACCATTCGCGGCAAGGGGCGCAAAGAACGCGTGACGCCCATCAGCCCCACGGCCCTGACCGCCATTCGCAAGTACATGGAACTCCGGCAGAGGGACCCCAGGGCGGTTCACTTCAATCAGCAGGCGATGTTCGTCAACAAGCACGGGCAGCGGCTCAGCACGCGGAGCGTGCGTCGCAAGCTCGACAAGTATCTGGCCCAGCAGGGGCTGGATCTGGCGATCAGCCCGCACACGCTGCGGCACACGTTCGCCACGCACATGCTCAACGCCGGTGCCGACCTGCGAAGTGTCCAGGAATTGCTGGGTCACCAGTCGATCTCGACGACGCAGATCTACACGCACCTGACCACCAGCCGTCTGAAGGAGGTCTACGACCAGGCCCATCCGAGGGCTTAGGTATCGCGGCCTCGTGCAGGCCCGGCCAAAGAGAATGAGCCACTCTCCAGGGCGTCGCCGACGGGCGACGCCCTTTTTCGTGGGGCTCGTGACGGACCGTCACCTTGGCGTATAATCGCTCGGTAGATGTTCGGGGGCGGGGGCCTCCTGTGGCTGCTCGGCTCGCGCCCGTTCATGGCAGGCACCTTGAATCACAAGGACGAAACCGCCGTTCAAACCCGTCCGAACCATCATGACGCATCGCCGCCGGCGGATCAGGGAACCGGCGTACGTCGCGGGCACGATCTGTCCCAGATCTATCTGGTGGCGCTGCTGGCGACGGTCGTACTCTCATTTCTGAGCGGCGTCGTGGTGATGTGGTGGGCGTCCAGGGGCATCCCTTCGGACACCCTGCGGCATCATGCCGCGAGCCTCCTGCGCAACTGGCCGATGATCCTGCCGATTCTGGCGATCGCTCTGACCGTCCTGATCGGCCGGTTCGTTCGCTGGCACTTCCTTCTGAGATGCCTGAACGTGCGGGTTCCCCTGGGGACCAGCCTTCTGGCGTTCTATGCCGGCGTGCCGATGATGCTCACGCCGGCGTATATCGGAGAACTGGTCTCGGCGTTCGTGTTGAACCGCCTGAGCGGCGGAAGTGTCTTCCGCGGGATTACCGCGATCATTGCGGGGCGATGCCACGATGTCGTCGCCATCCTGATCCTTCTGTCGATTCATCGGAGTCCGGCACGCGGGGCGATGATGGCCGCCGGGGTGGTCGCACTGGCGGCCTTGGGATGGCTGGCTTCTCCGCTGTGGTCCACGGGGCTGGATTTCGTTCTGAAGGCGCTGCGACGCGTCCCGGTGCTGCGGTGGCTGGTGCCGGCCTCCGGCGTCGACGCCGCCATGCTTCTGGCCCCCCGGAGTTTCGTGCCCTGCATGCTGGCCAGCCTCGTGGGGTGGTACCTGATCAGCATCGTGTTGGCGATGGCCGTTCTGGTCGCCGGTCAACCACCCGACTATCAGGCGTGCAGCCGCATCTTCCTGGAAGGGGTGCTCTATGGCGCCAAGCACCTTTCGCCGGGTGGCATCGGCTACACCAGTCACTACATGTGGCATACCCTGGTGCAACGGTTGGGTATGAACGACATGGTGGCCCTCGAGGCGAGCACGCTGACGCGGTTCACCATTACGGGCCTGACCATTCTTGTCGGCGGCGCGGCATTTCTGATGGTGGTCAACCGACACCGGAGGCTGCTGGCGGCGGCCGATCGGTTCGATGCCCTCAGCGCACGATATGACGAGGAAATGGCCCGCCACGTGATGGACCTCCTGCTCGAGCGCAAGACCCGACTGATGCGGCAGTGGCTCATCCGGCTGTTCGGGCGGGAATCTGAATTGGTGGGTGTGGACATCGGTTGCGGCACCGGCGGCTACGCGGCCCGAATGGTCGAGGCTTGCGGTTCCGTCATTGCATTGGATGCGGCGGAAGGGCAGGTTCGGCAGGCGGCGGGCCGATCCGGCGACCCCTCGGTTGGTGGATTGGTTCCGGAGGGTGTGCCGGGGCGACGGGTCTTCATGACCGCTCGATTGCCCCACCTTCCCATCGCCGATGCCAGTGTGGATTTCGCCTATTCGATCAACGTTCTACACCACCTGACGAGTCGTGCCATGCAGAGGGAAGCCCTTGCCGAGATCGCCCGTGTGCTCAAGCCGGGCGGGGTGTTCTTCCTGCATGAGATCAACACGATCAACCCCCTCTTCCGATTCTACATGGGGTATATCTTCCCCGTCCTGCACGCCTTCGACGATGGCACGGAACTCTGGCTCACGCCGCAAAATGTGGACGAACTCAGCCCGATTCCTGTCATCGGCGGGGAGTACTTCACGTTCCTGCCCGAGTTCGCACCTCGTCTGTGGCAGGCGACACTGGGCTTTCTCGAGCGGTGGCTGGAGCAGTCGAGGTTGCGTCGCTACTCGGCGCACTACATGCTCGTATGCCGGAAGCCCGGGGCTTGAGTCATAGGACTGCCGCCTTAAAGATCGGATGATTCAACGACATCCCTGAGACGGGACGTCTTCCGGTTGCGAAGCCGCTCGGACGCCGCAACTGCCACTCTTCGACGTGGCTGAAATGCGAAGAGACATCGAATTCTGCGGCTCTTGCTGGGAAGGGAGGGCGATCCAGGCCTTGACCAAGATCGCCCCTATGCTGACGGTCGGGCTCGCGGTCAGCCCGAGAGGTTCAGTCATTTGCCCAGTAGCCCGGAGTGGGCACCGCATCTTCGTCTTGATGAGACACGGTTTCAGACGGCGACACCTCTCGCACCTCGCGTCGGGTCTCGTATGTCGTCACAGAATCTGGTCTGCCCGAAGGTCCCAACCGGGGTCGCGAGATGGATGTCTCTGTCGGTGCCGATTCCCCCTTGCTGAGAACCACTTGACGATCGGTGGAATTGCTCGAAGCACATCCCAGCCAGGTCAGTGTTCCGGCCACAAGGAGAACGCTCAGTATCAGTGCTTTGGGCTTCATGGTAAGGTCTCCTGTAAGTACTCCTTCTATTGAGATACCCCATCCTGCCTGAAGATTCCTGCAAATCTGTAGGTTGCTGGCGACTAACCGGGCAAAGTAGTATCTTTCTGATGGCGACCGTCCCAAGTGGGGTGGAGCGGCCTATGGTCTGCGGGCTTCTTGGCCAAGCACGCAGGGTCCAGATACAGCCTGTGGGAGCCAGGATGGGTAAGCGTCGCGACAAATCGAGCAGGGACGGCAAACAGAAGATCCGGGTCTCCTTCAGACCGAACCGGCTCGAGCCGGGGCGGGAGAAGGGGTGGACCCGGATGTTCCGTGAGGGGCAGCTCGAACAGGTGGACCCCGTTGCCGCCGAGAGGATCAACCGGAAGGGTGAGCTTTCTCGAAAGCGAACGATCGTCGTCGACGATGAAGGCCTGCCCATGGTGCTGCCGCTCGAACAGCAGCACCAGGGGCTGGTGCTCAGGCTCCGCGGACCCGTGGCCGATGTCGACGACGGCAAGGAGGTCTGGCCTTGTTCGATCCGTCGGATACTCAGGACGCGCCTGATCGAGCAGCGTCATCCGCTGGCGGTGGGCGATCGGGTTCAGTTCTCGATCGTCTCCGATCAGGAGGGCGTCGAGCGGGAGGGGGTCGTCGAGTCGGTCGATCCGCGGCGCTCTCAGTTGTGTCGGCGGTATGAGGATCGCGAGCACACGATTGCAGCCAATGTCGATCAGGTGGTCATTGTCTCGTCGGCGGACGCCCCGCCACTCAAACCGCACCTGATCGACCGCTACCTTGTGGCCGCGTCGGTGGGTAACATCCGTCCGATCATCTGCATCAACAAGGTGGACCTTGACGAAGAATTGGCGGCAGAGGTGGCGGATCGCTACCGCAGTCTGGACTACGACGTTCTGACGACCAGCGCCGTCCTCGGCGCAGGTATTGAAGACCTTGCCCGGAGATTGAAAGACAAGGTTTCGGTCTTCGCCGGTCAGAGCGGGACCGGCAAGAGTTCACTGCTGAACGCGATCCAGCCGGATCTCCATCTCAAGACGGGCAAGGTGTCGGTGGAGACTCTGAAGGGTCGCCATACGACTACGATCGCCCAACTCTTGACCCTTTCGGCGGGCGGATACGTTGTAGACACCCCGGGTGTTCGTGCCTTCGAAATGGCGTCGATGGAGCCGGGCGAGTTGGAGGCGCATTTCCCGGAGTTTGCCGAACCGATGAACCGCTGCAAGTTTCCCGATTGTGCCCACACCAACGAACAGGAGGACGACTGCGGGGTGAAGCAGGCTGTGGCGGCCGGACAGATATACCCCGAGCGATATGAGAGCTACCTGCGAATTCTGGATGAGCTGATCGACTGGGACACCGTTCGCAGCAGCGGTGGACCTCGGCCCAAGGACCGGTAGCGCGGGTCGGGACGAACCGGGGTTGGGGGCTTCATGGGTCTCTTTCGCACGATTCTCTTCGATTTCGACTACACGCTGGCCGACTCGTCCCGGGGGGCGGTGGAGTGCATCAACTGGGCCCTTCAACGGGTCGGTCTGCCGACTGCAAGCGACGAGGATATCTGCAGGACCATCGGCATGTCGCTGGCCGACGCGCTCATGCGTCTGGCCGGACCCGAGCAGGCCTCGAAGACTCAGGATTTTGCCCGGTTCTTTGCCGAGCGGGCGGATCAGGTGATGGCCGAACGGACCGTTCTGTTCGAGAGTGTGCTGCCCGCCACATCGGTATTGAAGCAGCGCGGACTGAGGCTGGGGATCGTTTCCACCAAGTACCGTCGTCGGATTGAAGGGGTCCTTCGAAGGGACGGGCTGCGCGAGGTCTTCGATCTGATCGTGGGAGGCGAGGACGTGGCGAGACACAAGCCGGATCCGGAAGGTCTGCTTGTGGCGATCGACCGATTGGACAGTGCCGCATCGCAGACCCTCTATGTGGGAGACAGCCTGGTCGACGCAGAGACGGCCCGACGCGCCGGCACCCCATTTGTGGCGGTCCTTTCTGGGACGACCGGACTCGACGAGTTCACTCCCTCCGACCTGACGGGTGTCATCGAGTCGCTTCATCAACTGCCATCATGGCTCCAGTTACGATAGCCCTCATCGCAGGCCTCGCAGGGCGATCATCCGTCCGGACCGAAATGACAAACGGCGATCGACCCTTCTGCCGATCGCCGTTTGAACGGATTCAAGATTGGGTTTCGTCCAGGCTACCAGAGCCGGCGAAGGGTGATGCCCGCGCCCAGCACCAGGAGAACTGCTGCGACGAACGGAGGCAGCCCGCTGCCGCACTTGAACCTCGATTCCACCACATAGCTGCTGTTCATCGTCAGATAGATCGTCGTGTTGGAATCCGTCACAGCGAAGTTGGCATCCGGATACTTGCTCGCATCTTCCCAGATGGTCCACGCGTCGAACGCCTTGCCGCTGATCGGCGTGGCCTGTATCACGATCGGCGTTCCATCCGTGAACCGGTAGAGCCGCTCGTCGGCCGTGTTCGGGTCGTTCGGGTCGAGGACCCGTGGATGCACGGCCACCGAGCCGTATTGCGGTTTCACGATGTACAGGTTCAGGCTGCGGGGGATTCCGTTCCATACGGCCACACGGGCCTCGAAGTCGTCGTAGACCACGTCGGAGGGGAAACCGGCTCCCCAGGCGTCAAAGGACGATGTCGAGGTCATCACGGCACTCCGGCCGGACGTACAAGGTGCGTACAGGGTGTTGGGATCACCCCCGGACCAGTAAGGATCACTGAGCTGATACGACAGACACCACGTGCCGTCCCAGTCGTACTTGTCGCCCGTCCAGAAAGCGCTTCGCAACCATTTCCCGTGAGGGTTTCCAGGTGGGTAGTTGGCGTCGATCTCGAACTGAAGGATCAGCCAGAAACCATCCCGTTCCATCCCGTAAAAGTCCCAATTCAGGTACTTGGGGTTGTCCAGGCTGCGGATACGATAACCGTTGCCGAATCGGTCTTCAGGCGGCGTCAGCTTCGTCGTGTCGTTGGGATCGGAGTGGTTGGGGTCCAGGTCGCCATCGGGACGACGGCCCATGGGATCACACCACAAACGCTGAATGTTCAATACCAGATCTGTTGACCCGGGCGGCGGAACCTGGCTGACCTGAAGGTTGATGTGCTGGTTCCAGAAGTTCTCCAGCTCAAAGTGATAGGATTCGTTCGCCTTTCGGTAGGCACAGTTGTGGAAGGGCATGGCGACCATCAACGACGTCCAGGTGTCCGGATCACCGTGCATGACGATCGTGGCGTCGCCCCGGTCGAAGTTGGGATCGTTCGGAGCGGCAAAGTAGCCAGGGTAGTAGACCTTGCAGAGAATGTAATGGGACGTCGTGTCGTCCCACCACGTGGCGCTCGTGTTGGCGTCGTAGATCAGATCGTCCGCCGCCAGAGCCGCCATGGCGTAGACCGGAAAGTAAGGGTTGGCATCCGCGACCAGCCGAACAGCCTGATAGCTTGCGTCTGCTGATTGACCTGCTCCAAACAATGGGTAGAACCACCATCGGGGGTTGTCGATCTGCCAAGTAGACTCACTGTAGTTCCCGTCGCTGAAGTCATCGTAGTAGTCTGCGTACACTCCCGCCGATGACGTGAGCAGGACGGCCACGCCGACGACCACAAACATGGCTTTCGCACGGTTCATGTTTCTCTCCTCCCATTTCGCTTGCGGGCGCAAGCATCCCTGGACATGATGATGAGGGCGTCTGGGAGGAAGGAATACCCATCTTTCCTCCGGGTGTCTCCTCATGGCAATATCAAATCTATCTATTAAGGCCGACCTCCGCAATAGGTCTTCCCTCGAGGGCAACCGTGATCTCGTGGTGTGTCGACATCAGGGGCCTTTGAGGGTGGGATGCCGACACGGTGGGGTGAACGCGTCGAGTCCCAGAGGTGAGCCAATGGCGGCGGTGACGGCGTCGTCCTGTCAACGTGTCGACAGGGCGAGGTCGTTGCCAGGGGGGTAGCGGCATCCTATAATGCGTTCTCGTCGTTGTCAGAGGGGTTCGTTTGCTCTGAAGGGACATGTTTTCAGGTTGAAAGGAACCCGCCGTCGGGGCTGGCCAGGCGGCGTATTGGCTTCGGAAACCGGCTTCTGGCCGGCGGACAAGGAGTTCGGCAGTGTTAGGGAACACGTTTGGCAGAATGTTTCGTATCACCACCTGCGGGGAGTCGTACGGCGATGGGATGGCCGTCATTGTGGATGGTGTGCCGCCGGGGATCAAGCTGAACGTCGAGCACATTCAGGTCGAACTGGACAAGCGTCGCCCCGGGCAGTCGAAGCTCGATTCGCCGCGGCAGGAAACGGATCGCGTGAAGTTGTTTGCCGGCGTGGGCGTGTTGGACGGCATCACGACCGGGGCGCCGGTCGGCCTGATCGTCCACAACGTCGATCGGCAGAAGATTCACGTTCAGCAGTACCACGATGTGAAGGATGTGATCCGTCCGGGGCACGCCGAGTACACCTTCTTCGCCAAGTACGGCGATCACGCGGATTGGTGCGGAGCGGGCCGAGCCAGCGGTCGCGAGACGGTGGGTCGTGTGGCCGGCGGGGCGGTGGCCAAGCAGGTTCTTGCGCGTGAGGGCATCGAAATCCTGGGCCACATCATCGAGTCGCACGGCATCAAGGCTCGTCCGCTGACCTATGAAGAGGTTCGAGCGAACTATCGGGTGAATCACCTGAACTGCTGCGATCTGGAAGCGGCCGAGCGGATGATCGAGGACATCCTGAAGGTGCGGGATGCGGGGGACACGGTGGGCGGCGTGATCGAGATCATCGTTCGCGGCGTGCCGGCGGGTCTGGGCGAACCCGTATTCGACAAGCTGCGGGGGACCCTTGCCTATGCGATCATGGGCATCGGCGCCACGACGGGCATCGAATTCGGCGCGGGATTCGAGGCGGCGCGGATGCTTGGCAGCCAGTGGAACGATCAACCGTATCTCGACGAACAGAAACATGTTCGGTTCCGGACGAACCACGGCGGCGGCATGGCCGGCGGCATCAGCAACGGCGAGGAGATCCGCTTCCGTTTCTGCTGCAAGCCGACGCCGACGATCAGCGTGCCTCAGGTCACGGTCAACATGGCCAACATGACCGAGGCGAAGCTGGCGGCGATCACGCGGCGCGACATCACGATCTGTCCGCGAATCTTCCCCGTGGCCGAGGCGATGACGGCCTGCTGTATTCTCGACGCACTCTATATGGCCAAGGGGTATGAGCATTTTGCCCGCGTCGATCCGAAGTACGTCCATGCCGGTCGGCCGCGGCACACTGCCGATCCCGCGGAGATCATCAATCTGTCCTTCCGCCAGCCCAAGGCCGTGGCGGGCAGCGAACTGACCGAGGCGGACCTCAAGGCCATGGAGAAGTAGGTCGGTGCCGGCAGTCCCATGCCGGGGGAGGCTTGCCCACCGGACACGTCTTCGCATCAGGCGATGCGAGGTCTGCTATTCGTTGGGTGAGGGTTCGGATTCCCGGCTGGGTGGTCCCGAGACAACAATGCGCAGACGGTTGATCTTGCGGTCGTCGGCGTCCAGGACGCGGATGTGGACCTTCTCGCGAACGACTTCTTCCCCATTTTTGGGGATGCGCCCCAGTTCGTAGAGCACAAAGCCGCCGATCGTGTCATAGTCCTTGCTCTCGGGCAACTCGATGTCCATCTCGTCGTTGAGCTCGTCGATACGCAGCCGGGCATCGGCTTCGATGGTGCTCGGGTCGATACGCTGTAACGGCTGGGGTTCGGGGCGATCGTATTCGTCGGCAATTTCGCCCACCAGTTCTTCCAGGATGTCCTCGATGGTGACAAGTCCGGCCGTTCCGCCATATTCGTCGATGACGATCGCCAGGTGCACCTGGCTTTCCTGAAACTCCCGGAGGAGATTGCGCAACGACTTGCTTTCGGGAACGAACGGGACCTTGCGCATGAGCAGACGCAGCCCCGTTTCGTCACCGCTCTCGATTCTCAGAAGGTCCTTGGCATACAACACGCCGACGATCTGATCGATGTTCTGGTCGTAAAGCGGAACGCGGGAATGCCCACGGTCGATGATCAGCTTTCGAGCCTCGGCGACGCTCGCATGCATATCCAGGGCCACGATCTCAATTCGTGGCGTCATGATCTGTCCGACCGTCGTGTCGCGAAGCTCGATGACGGATTCGATCATCTCCTTCTCCGTCTCATCGACCGCACCGTGCTTCTCGCCCTCACTCACGACGTCCAGGATTTCCTGTTCGATCTGTTCCGCCTCGTCGTTCTCGTCCGGCCTTGGAACGCCCACAAGACGACGGACAATTTCGTCAATGAGCTGCAGAATCAGGATGGCCGGAGCCAGGATGATGCGACACGTCCAAAGCAGGCCGGCAGATGCCGCAACCAGCTCCTCACCGGCGTACTTGGCCCATGCGTTGGGGATCGCCAGGCCGAAGATCAGAATGATCCCCCCGCTGATTCCAAAAACCGTGAGGTAGTGTGCGTAGAAGTTGGAGATCCGATTGCGGAACAAAGCCAGGGTTACCAGCACCAGCCCGAGATTGGCCAGCATCCGAAGGATGGTGGCGGCCATCATCATTTCGGGCATTCGCTGCAGGAGCCAGTCGAGTCGCGCGAGTCGTCCGCGTTGTTCGAGCACCTCTTCCATGCGGACTCGCGAAAGGTCGCGCAGCGCGATCGCCGTGGCTCCAAAGTAGAGCGAGGCAAGTGTTGTTGCGATGGCCAGCCACAGAACCGGATCGTTCACGAAGTCGGACTCCGCTCCCGAATATCGAAAGGACTTTCGCCCATTCCACTCCCAAGTTCACACCGTCGCTACGCTCAAGTCAAGAGGATGGATAGGTCTCCCGCCCTTTGGCATCCTCTCCAGACGGCCTGCGGTTGGACGATCCGATCTGGGGCAGTCCGAGGGAATCTCCGAGAGGACGTCCTGGGGCACGCAGACCCCTTGTGGTCTCAAGGCTTTCTCCTGCAAATATTTAGGTTGGTGCAGAGTCGTGGGGAGGACATTTCTTTCAGGTCGGCATCGAGACGGACCGATAACATCGATAGGTCCCATAGTCTATGGGACACTCATCGCAAGAAACGGTCCGCCGGGGTTTGTGTTCGTGAACTGAAGATGATTGCCACTCAAAGAGGTTCGCGCTTTGACAAACTGGAACTCGTGGCCCTGATCCTGTCGATGTGGGCAGGATCGATTCATGCGGCTTCGCCTCCAGACGGTGAAGTGTCCCGGATACGGCTCCAGCGCTTCGACGTTCACTTTCAGGTCGCTGATTCCGCAAGCATTCAAGCCGTCGATCTGTGGTACACGGCCGACGCCGGACGCACATGGCAACGCCATGATATCGATCCCCCACGCCGGTCGAGCCCGGTTCCCTTTGTGGCCCCTCGCGAGGGTCTGTACGGGCTCTATGTGATCGTCCACAATGAGAGCGGGTCGTCTTCTCCACCGCCGAAAGAAGGTACCGAACCTCAACAGTGGGTGTTCGTGGACTGGACGCCTCCATTGGTTCAGTTGCACGTGGCGCAGAAGGACATGGCATTTGCCTCGACCCGTCGCGTTGCGTTGCGCTGGACGGCCTACGACGCCCACATCCTCGCACGCCCCATCGATGTGTACTACAGGGTTCAGGATCAGCGATTGTGGATTCCGGTCGAGCTGCATCTCCCGAACTCGGGCCGGTATGACTGGCAGGTGCCTCCGACGGTGGGGGGCACGGTGGTCATCAAGTTGGTGGTCAGCGATCGAGGCGGGCACGTCGTCGAGCGATTCAGCGAACCCCTGGAGATCGACTCGGGGACGGTGCCGACGGCCACGGGGGGGGCTGAGGACACCAAACCGGACCTTCGTCCTCGTGTCATGGTAAACCGCGGGCTCATTCTGGATTCCGACACCGAGCTATCACTGCCTCGGTCCGCGGGGGCGGGCACTCCGGCGGGCCCGGACCGCTCGTCCGACTCCGCGACGACGAAGGACAGCAAGGCGATCCCCAATGCCCCTCGCCCCGACAGCGGGAGCCGTCGGAAGGTCGGATCGGAGGTGGCCGGCGAGCAAGGCAAATTGCAGCGCCCGGAGACCACCGGATCAATGGGGCCGGCCACGCGGCCTTCGGCGGATGCTACGCGGGGCAAGCGATTGCATGAGATCGGAACATGGCACCGCGAGCGGGGCGAACTGGCGATCGCAGTCTCACGGTTGAAGGAAGCGGTTGAGGCCGACCCGACACGGATCGAAGCTCAGCAGGAGCTGGCGGGATTGCTCATGGTTCAGGGCAAGCCCGCTGAGGCAACCGTCCTGTATCGGTCGATCCTGAAACAGCAACCCGATCATCGCGAGGCACAGAAGGGACTGGCGTTGGCGCTGGTGGGCAACCGAGAGTACACATCGGCGCGCAGGGTCTTGATGGAGATCGCTGCAACGGACGACCACAACGCCGACGCGTGGCTTCAACTCGGCGATGTATGTTTTCTGATGGGCGATCGGGATGCGGCACGTGACTACTGGACCAAGGCTTCCAAGACCGATGCCAGAGCCGTGAGCGTCATCGACATGGCTCAAAAACGTTTGGTCGCCTACCCTCCTCTTTCCCTCGCTCAGGAGTGAGTGTAAGCTCTAGGCGAAGGGATTCTCATTCCCAGGCTCGATGCGCAAGGAGTGTACCCACGCGCCTATGAAGGACGGACGAACTACATCTGCGGCCTCAGGATCGACCGGCTCGGCGATCAAACCGGTTTATGGGGTCTATGGGGCGGACGAGTTCCTGCGTACCGAGGCGATCGGCCGAATCACACGCGATGTCCTGGGAGACCGGCCAGAACCGATGGCCATATCGGACTACGACGGTACCAAGGCTTCGCTGGCCGAAGTGCTGGACGATGTGCGGACCTTGCCGTTCTTCGGCGGTGTGCGATTGGTGATTGTTCGCGACGCCGACGACCTCATCACAAAGCACCGGGAGGCGCTGGAGCGATATGTAGCCGCTCCTTCCGAGACGGGGGTACTGGTGCTCATCTGCACCAGCCTGAACAAGCAGTGGCGCTTAACCAGGGCCATTGAGAAGGTCGGTAAGCTTGTTGAATGCAAGGCCCCGTCGCCCCGAGAACGACCCACATGGCTGATCACGCGAGCACGGCAGCATTACGGTAAGACGCTGGAACCGCCGGCCGCGGCAACGCTGGTAGAGTTGGTCGGCGACGACATGGCCGGTCTGGACGGCGAGTTGGCCAAACTCTCGATCTACGTCGGCGATCGGGCGACGATCACCGAAAACGATGTCGGCGAACTGGTGGGCTATCACCGTCCGGAGAATGTCTTTCGCATGACGGACGCACTGGCCGCCAAGAATGCTCCCGTCTGTCTGAAAGTCTGGCGACAGACGCTCGCGACCGACAATCAGGCGGAATTTCGTGCCATCGGCGGACTGGCGTGGGCGGTCCGACAGATGATAGTAGCCAAGGACGGATCGAAGCCGACGACGAACTGGTCAATGTCGAAGTCGGCAGGGCGTTTCACCCTCCGCCAGTTGCAGGATATCCTTGTGCAACTGCTGGCTGCGGATGTGGCGGGAAAGACCGGTCTGGGTACGGTTGAGACCGCGATCGAGAAGCTGATTGTCAGGTCGTGCACCGCCCGTTGAGGAGAATACACGGATGCCACGATGGACTCGTTGGGTGTGGGTGCCGCTGTGTTGCGGTCTGATATCCGCAATCGGCTGTTACTACCAGGATCGAACCATTGACGGTGTGGCACAGTCCCCCGATCAAGAACCGACGGCCCGCGCCCCATCGAAAGTTGCTTCCAGACCGGCTGAGCCCGTACAGGGCTCCGACAAACCCGTCGAGGATCCGTCGGCCAGTCGTGCCGCAAGGATGACGCGAGAATACTCCGAACGAGTGAACAAAGGACGAAATGGGTCGGTCAGCGATCAAGTCACTGCGGATCGGTTCGGAAACACGAGGGCCCAGACACGGCCGTCGGCCTTGAAGCCCGAAGATTCGAAGACAGCGGACTCGACCGTGCCGCAGGCCAGCAAGCGGGCGGTTCACATGGACACCGATTCTGCCGACATCGGGTCGGTTCGCGCGAACGTTCCCACACAGGTGGATGTCGATTCCGGCGAGAAGCCCGAATCCGTCCCACCGTCCGTTACGGCACCCAAGGCCTCCGAAGAACCCAAGAGTGTGCCTCCCAAAAGGGAGGCGTCTCTGCCAAAGCCTGAAACGCCCAAGCCTTCTGCTCCGGTGACTCCGCCTCCGACTCCACAGCCTGTGGTTCCCCCTCCGACGGCACCGAAGAAGGAGGAGCCACGTATCGTCGCGAGTCGGCAGGCGCCCGCCGAACTCAGGCCGCTGCTGCAACCCCCACAAGAGCCTCGGCCCCAGGCCCCTGCCAAGCCGGCAGCACCGTCGATGGCTCAGACGGCTCCCAGTGAGGAGAAGCGGAGCGGCTTCGTCGTTCCCAAACCGCCCGATGTTCCGACCACTCCTGCTAAGAGCCGCCACGTCGACCCGGGCAAGAAATCGGCCAAGGGCTCGGCCCCGCCGGTCCTGGAGGTCAAGGCGGCGGAACCGCCCAAGGTACCTTCGACCGAGCCGACGCGAGCAGCTCAGCCTAATCAGCCCATTCGATCCATCGCCGCGCCTGCCGAGGGTGATATCAAGAGTGTCATCGAACAACGTCTGAAGGACGTGCAATCTACTCCTAATGACCTGGAGAAGCAGCTCCAGTTGAGGCTTCTCTACGTCGTGGACAATCAGCCGGAGAAGGCCTTGGCAGAGATCCCCGGGACCAACGCTCCCACCCAGGCGATCATCCAGCGGATCATGAAGATGGTGCTGACGGCATCCAAGAGCAAAGGGCGTGATTCGGCTGCGGCCGCCACGCAACTCCTTGATTCCGTCGAAGACCTCCGCAAACTGCTCAGGACACACGCAGACCTCCAAGTCGCCACGCTCAAGCTGTGCTCGAAGGTCGAGAGCTTCGGCGTCTTCGAAGAGATCAAGACCGCCTCATTCCAGGTGGGGCATCGGAATCGCGTGATCGTCTACTGCGAAATCCGGAATTTCCGAATCGAACCGACGGAGGACAGCCAGAATCGTGTTTTGCTGGCCCAGAAGATCAAGGTTCTCAATAGTGAGGGCAAGACAGTTTATGACGTAGGGGACGAGGACGTACCCTACATCAGTCGCCGACCCATCGAGGATTTCTTCCTGGTCCAGTTGGTTGAGCTGCCGACCTCCCTTTCTCCCGGCAAGTACATCCTCCGGGTCTACGTCGAGGACAAACTTGCGGGCAAGGCGACGGAGGGTCAGACCGAGTTCACTATGCGGTCGACCACCACAGCACGGAAGCCATGACTTGAACCCTCCGGTTCTGCGGCGGGTCAGGTCTTTCGAGTTGAAGCACTGTTGCGGCGTATGGGCAGCCTGGCACCTTCTGCCGAGGTCATCACACGATCAGATGGTTGAAGCTCATCGGTGTCAGAGATGGCGCCCAGTGCTATTTCCTGACCCTCCGACAGGGATGGGGCCCGGAGTGTCCTCGCGTTGAGCCTTCCCCGGCTGCCTTCCAGGCAGAGTTCAAACCGTCGGGTGTGTCAGGACACGTAAGCGGGCAGGGGGTTTTCCGGCCAGTCTGGGGCATTCTGTGGGGGCGTGCCAGAGGCAGGATGTCATTTGTCCCTGGTTTTATTCTTAGATTATTCTTTGGAAATACACCAAACCTTTCTGTATAATCCGCGTAAAACAGTGTGTGGAGCGGCGGGCGTACGTCATGAGGCCGAACCCGTGGAACTTGGGACTGAAAGACAAAACGTATCCCAACTGACATTATACCTGTATCGCCGCGCGCTTCACCCGGAGCTTTTTCGAATCCACGCTAGCAAGCACCTCCAGCAGAAGAATTATCAGGCGAATATCTGGATTGTCGGCTTGGGCCATGTGGTCACGATGCATTCGGGCGGACGCGTCGCGACAGAGGCGATCATTGGCGACACAGATCTCTTGCCCGATCGTGGCTTAGCCAACCACTTCCGTTTTCGCGGAGAGCGCGATCACCAGGAAGAGTGGGACAACGGCGTCAACTACATGATCAGCAGCCAGATTGAGCGGATGAGCAAGCAGTTGTTTCAGGCGTCGCACGCCGACCTGCTCAGGCATGCTCGTCGGCGGGGCATGATGGTGTCCTTCGATGAGTGGACCAGCAACGGCGACCTCGTGCCGTTCTCGTTCATTGACTACGAGGCTCGCGAACGTGAGCTGCACATTAGCGCCTTCCACGTCTATCCGGAAGAGCTGACTTTCGTGAAGACCCAATCGATTATCGAGCTTCTGAAGGTCGCTCCCCCCCGCGTTCATAGCTGATCTGCCAATCTGGCAGACTCGCATGACCCCGTATCAGTCGTCTTGCCATTAAGGCAGTAGGTCCTGAAGAAACGCTTTGGGCTGGTGTTCTTTTAAGTACTTATTTTATAAAACGTTATGGATTGTTGAGCGGATGTTCCAAACGCGAAGGTTATTGGCATGATCCTTGCCCTGCTGAGCAATGAGGTGTTGTATTGCGCTCAGAAGGTGCCCCATGATGGCCATGGCGCATGCGTCCAAGGTGAGCGAACCCTGGGAGGTCGTGATATCGGCCGACAGGACGCCCGAGAAGGCATGGGCGGACTGGCTGACCTCTCGACTGGAACCCCGGGGGGTCGGAGTACACCGCGTTCCAAGCGACGACGATGCCCTGCAGTTTGTTCGGCGGGGGCATCTGATGCTGGCGGTCTTGGACACGAGTGTTCGTCACTCAGAGTGCCTGGGGCTCTTGCGCCGTATCCGGTCGATCACAAACACGCTTCCGTGTTTGTTGGTCGCAGATGCCATCGATGAGCGGTTTCTCAAGACCGCTCTGGAGCTGAGGGCGTACAGCGTGATATCCACTCCGGTGGATGAGAGGATCCTGCGGGACTTGATCGCGGCAGTGTTTCGCAGGGTTTACGAAAGCGATCTGGTACTGTAAGCGGCGTCAATCTTGTGTGCTTCTCGTCTTCGTGTCGCCCGGTGGCGGCTTCGGATCGAGGGCCGCGGGATGTTTGTGATTGAAGGGTGTTGACCAACGAAAGGAACACGGCATGGCAAAGGTCAAAATCAGACCGCTCGGTGACAAGGTACTGGTCAAGCGGCTGGAAGCAGAGGAGAAGACGGCCGGTGGAATCGTGCTGCCCGACACGGCGAAAGAGAAGCCCAAACGGGGAGTCGTACAGGCCGTCGGCGAAGGCAAGATGCTGGACAACGGCAAGCGGTCCGAACTCCAGGTCAAGAAGGGTGACGAGGTACTGTTCACCAGCTACGCCGGTACCGAGATCAAGGTCGATGGCGACGAGTTGCTGATCATGGGCGAGGAAGACATCCTGGCGATTCTGTCCTAGCCGGTCGATCGGTGGCATGAGACGTTCAGCGTCAACCAACCAGACGTGGAGGATTCATAAATGGCAGCTAAGAAGATCGTATTTGAAATGGACGCCCGCGAGGCGATCCGCCGGGGTGTCGGCAAACTGGCCCGTGCAGTTGCCGTGACCCTCGGACCGTGTGGAAGAAACGTGGTGATCGAGAAGTCCTTCGGTTCGCCGACCGTGACCAAAGACGGTGTGACGGTGGCCAAGGAAATCGAACTCGAAGACGCCAACGAGAATATCGGCGCTCAGATGGTCAAAGAGGTCGCCAGCAAGACCAGCACCGTTGCGGGTGACGGCACGACGACCGCGACCATTTATGCCGAGGCTATTTACGCCGAAGGTCTGAAGAATGTGACCGCCGGCGCCAATGCGATGGACCTGAAGCGCGGCATCGACCAGGCCGTGGACGCGGTGATCAAGGCCCTGGCGGACATGAGCAGCCAGGTTCCTGCCCCTCCGGCCGGCACGCAGAAGATTGCCCAGGTGGGCACCTGCGCCGCCAACCAGGACAAGGAAATCGGTGACATCATCGCTCAGGCGATGGCCAAGGTCGGCAAGGACGGCGTCATCACCGTCGAAGAGGGCAAGACCATCGAGACCAACGTCGAACTGGTCGAAGGTATGCAGTTCGACAAGGGATATCTCAGCCCGCACTTCGTGAACAACTTTGAAGAGATGGCGGTCCAGCTCGATAAGCCCTACATCCTGATCCACGAGAAGAAGATCGGGTCGATCAAGGACATGATTCCGCTGCTCGAGAAGGTGGCCAAGGCGGGGCGCCCGCTGCTGGTCATCGCCGAGGACATCGAGGGCGAGGCCCTGGCCACGTTGGTGGTCAACAAGCTCCGCGGCACGCTTCAGTGCGCCGCGGTCAAGGCACCCGGATTCGGTGATCGTCGCAAGGCCATGCTTGAGGACATTGCGATCCTCACCGGTGGCAAGGCGATCTTCGAAGACCTGGGCATCCACCTCGAGAACATACAGCTCAGCGATCTGGGCCAGGCAAAGCGCATTACGATTGACAAGGACTACACGACGATCATCGAAGGCGCCGGCAGCACCGACGCCATCCGCGGTCGCACCGAGCAGATCCGAACCGAGATCGAGAACACGACGAGCGACTACGATCGCGAGAAGCTGGAAGAGCGGCTGGCGAAGTTGGCCGGCGGCGTCGCTCAGATCAACGTCGGAGCCGCGACCGAGGCCGAGATGAAGGAGAAGAAGGCCCGCGTCGAGGACGCGCTGCACGCCTGTCGTGCCGCTGTCGAAGAGGGCATTCTGGCCGGTGGCGGCGTTGCAGTCCTTCGCTGCACGAAGGCGCTGGACAGCGCCGTAAAGAAGGCCGGCAACGAAGACCAGAAGACCGGCGTCGAAATCGTCCGCCGCGCCCTGACGGCTCCGATCAAGCAGATCGCCGAGAACGCGGGTCTCGACGGCTCGATCGTCTGCCAGAAGGTCTCCGAGTCGAAGGATACCAACTTCGGCTACAACGCCCTGACGGGCGAATATGGCGACATGATCAAGATGGGCGTTCTCGTGCCGACCAAGGTCGAGCGGATTGCCCTGCAGAACGCCGCGAGCATCGCCGGGCTGCTCCTGACGACCGATGCGGTGGTCAGCGAGATCAAGGAAGAGAAGAAGGAAGCCGGTCCGCCCGCCGGCCACCCGCCGTACTAATTCCCCGGCGGTCTTCAGACACCTGAAGTTGTTTCACAAAAGGCCCACGGTCGCCGATGATCGTGGGCCTTTCTGCATTCCCAGGTGGACGTTTCTTGGAAGGGCCTCGATACCATCCATGGGGGGCGCACGCCATCTCCCCGTCTCATGCCTGCCGCACAGGCTCCTGAGGGGCATTCCACTGGCACTTGAGCAGGAGCCGGCCTGTCCATGACGGACAACCGTCAGCCGCACGGCCGTGGGACAGTCAGGACGGCCAGTTTCCTGTCCCGGTGAAAGCGCACAAATTTAGGCGAAGTTTTTCGGAAAAGGGCTTTTATCGGACGATGGGGCATTGTATACTAAATTCGCACGTGATGGGTCCGCGATGGATCGCGATCCCCATCGAAGTTGCATATCAGGGCCGGCAAGGATGCCACTAGCTACTATTGCGCAATCCAGGCCTGTACGTTTCCTCCAAACTAATCGTGGGATATTCGTGCCTTTGGGGATGACGTGTCTGATCCTCGTCATCCTGATCCCGCTGCCGACGTGGTTCCTGGACATCCTCCTGTCGTGCAACATTGCCCTGTCCGCCGTTATCCTGCTGACGGTGATGTACATGACCCGCCCGCTGGATTTCAGCGCGTTTCCCACGCTCCTGCTGGCGACCACCCTCTATCGGCTGGTCCTGAACACCGCCAGCACCCGACTGATCCTGACACACGGCCCGCAGGGCACCGACGCCGCAGGCCGTGTCATCGAGGCATTCGGTAACTTCGTGGCGGCCGGTTCGCTCGCCGTCGGTGTCATCATCTTCGTGATCATCGCCGTCATCCAGTTCGTCGTGATCACGAAAGGTGCCACGCGTATTGCCGAGGTCGCGGCTCGGTTCACCTTGGACGGCATGCCGGGCAAGCAGATGGCGATTGATGCCGATCTGCACGCCGGACTGATCGACGAGGCAGAGGCCAAGCGCCGACGGGCCGAGATCTCCTCCGAAGCCGACTTCTACGGGGCCATGGATGGTGCCAGCAAGTTCGTCCGCGGCGATGCCGTCGCGGGCATCGTGATCACCTTCGTCAACGTGCTCGGCGGGCTCTACGTCGGCATGGTCGAAGGGAAGATGGAGATTTTCCAGTGCCTCAGCACCTTCACGAAGCTGACGATCGGTGAAGGCCTCGTGGCACAGATCCCGGCGTTTATCATCTCGGTGGCCGCCGGTATGCTCGTCACGCGTTCAACGGCCAAGGCCAACGTGGGCGAGGAACTGATGGCGCAGGTCGGCCAGCGTCCGGTTGCCCTGGCACTGGCTGCCGTGTTCCTGGGCATCCTGGCCCTCACGCCGCTGCCGAAGCCTCCACTGGTCTTCCTGGCGGGCTCGCTGGCCGGGTTGGCCGTGCTCATGACCCGCGCCAAAGACGCCCAGGTCAAGGCCGAGGCCGCAAAGACCCAGGCCAGCCAGTCCGCCAAGTCCGAGCCCGTCGAAAAGCAGCTCCTGCCTGATCCGATGGAACTGGAAGTTGGCTACGGCCTGGTCAAGCTCGTCGATCGGAAGCAGGGCGGCGATCTGCTCGATCGCGTGACCATGCTGCGTCGTCAGATGGCCATGGATCTCGGCCTGGTCGTCCCGCCGATTCGCATCCGCGACAATGTCCAGCTCGAGCCCAATCGTTATCGCATCAAGATTCGCGGCATGATGGTGGCCCAGGGAGAGGGGATGCCCGGCCACCTTCTGGCCATCAACAGCGGGCTGAGCACCGAACCGCTCGAAGGCATCGAGACCGTCGAACCGGCCTTTGGTCTGAAGGCCTACTGGGTCCGCGAGGATGGCCGGCCCGCCGCCGAGGCCCGAAACTACACTGTCGTAGATGCCTCCGGCGTGCTCACGACCCACCTCACCGAGGTGATCAAGCAGCATTCGTCGGAATTGCTGACCCGCCAGGAAACCCATCGGCTGCTAGACAACCTCAAACAAAAGTCACCGAAGGCCGTCGAGGACGTCATTCCCGAGGTGCTCAAGGTGGGCGAGGTACAGAAGGTCCTTCAGAACCTGCTTCGCGAACGGGTACCGATTCGCGATCTCGAGACGATTCTGGAGACGCTCGGCGACTGGGCGGCGCGCACCAAGGATACCGACGTGCTCACCGAGTACGCGCGAAACGCGCTGGCGCGGACCATCTGTCAGCTCTATCGCGATGAAAACAGCCAGATCTGCTGCATCACGCTGGATCCCAAACTCGAAGAGACCATCAACAGTCACATCGAGCGGAGCGATCGCGTGTCGTACCTGTCGTTGTCGCCGACGATGCAGGGACGCATCGTCGAGGCGGTCAACGCACAGATCAATCAGGCCATTCCGGCGGCCGGCGGGCGAACGCCGGTCGTCCTCTGTTCCCCACAGGTTCGCGCCTGGATTCGACGCCTGATCGAGCCGGCGCTGCCGCAGGTGGGGGTTCTGGCGTATAACGAAATCGTCCGAGGGGTCGAGGTCCGTTCGTTGGGTCTGGTGGTACTGAGCGATGAATCTGCGAACGTATCGTGACAACACCATGGCAGGTGCCCTGCAGAAGGTCAAGAAAGAGCTTGGCCGTCACGCCGTGATTCTGCACACGCGGACGTTCAGGCAAGGGGGCTTCCTGGGACTGGGCGGCAAGAACGTCGTTGAGATCACGGCCACAACGCCTTCGGCTGAGATGCCCGTCGCGAAGGTGCCGGTGCGGACCGCAGGGCGTTTGGCGGCCAGGGTCTCACAGGCGGAACCGCCCGCCACGAAAGTGCCGACGACCCTCTTGGACTCCGTGCGTCCCGCGGCCTCCGCATCTGCCGCAGCGGCGCCGGCTCCCGATTCGCTCCGCAACGATCTGGGCATGATTCGGTCGATGGTCGAGCAACTCGTCAGCGAGTCGCGGCAGTCGCGAACCTCGACCGTTCCGTCGGAACTCTGCGAGGCATACACGCAACTCATCTCGCAGCAGGTGGCCGACGAGGTGGCCCGCGATCTGCTGGGTCAGGTCCGCGAGGACCTCACCGGCGAGCAGATGCGTGATCCGCGGTGCGTTCAGGAGCGTCTGGCCCGATGCCTCTCGGAGATGATTCCCGAGGGAGGCGCCATTCAGTTTGACCCGTCGATGGGGCGAGCTCGAGTCGTGGCTCTGGTCGGACCAACCGGTGTGGGCAAGACGACGACCATCGCCAAACTGGCGGCTCACTACAAGCTGCGTCAGAACCGTAGCGTAGGGCTGATCACGATCGACACCTATCGCATAGCGGCCGTCGATCAGCTTCGCACCTACGCCCGGATCATCGATGTCCCCCTCGAGGTGGTCCTCTCGCCCGAGGAACTGAGCGATGCGATCGGGCAGATGCGGTCGATGGACCTCATCCTGATCGATACCGCCGGTCGAAGCCAGAACGACACGATCCGGCTGAATGAGTTGAAGGCATTTTTCGATCGTGTACCGCCGGACGAGATCCACCTGGTCGTCTCGGGCACCGCGACGGCCGGCCACATCCGTTCGGCGATCGAACACTTCGGGCGGCTGGGTGCCGATCGAATCATACTGACCAAGCTGGACGAGGCCGTTGGCTTCGGCGTCATCCTGGCGGCAGTGCGAACGGTGGAAAAAAAGCTGAGCTATGTTACCATGGGTCAGGACGTTCCCGACGACATTGGCGTGGGTCGGGCCGGTGATCTGGCGCGGTTGATCCTGGGCCAGGAACCTTCATTGGCCCATCTCCGGACGTTCACTGAGTAACTATGGGCGCACACGCGGATCAGGCAGATCGACTTCGGCAGCTCGTTCGAGACGGGCGCAGCACCAGCCGATTGGTGGCAGTCACCAGCGGTAAGGGCGGCGTCGGCAAGACGAACGTGGCGGTCAATGTGGCCATCTGTCTGGCGGCGCGAGGGCATCGGGTGGTGCTGATCGATGCTGACCTCGGCCTGGCCAATGCAGACGTCCTGCTCGACCTGAACGCCCAGTACAACCTGAGCCATGTGATCAGCGGCACCAAATCCATCGAGCAGGTTCTGGTGGATGCACCCGGCGGAATCCGGCTGATCCTCGGCACCTCCGGTGTCGGGCGGCTGGCGAACCTCAGCGAATTCGAGCGACACAACCTGGTGCAGTCCATGGCCCACCTGGAGTCGCTGGCGGATATCGTCGTGCTGGATTGTGCCGCAGGAATCTCACGCAACGTGATGACTTTCGCCGCAGCGGCGGATTTTGTTATAATAGTAACTACGCCGGAACCCACAGCCCTGACGGACGCGTACGCGACCGCCAAGGTGCTGAGTCGTGAACGGTTCGAGTCGTCGCTGGGTGTGGTCGTCAATATGGCCACGAGCAGCACCGAGGCTCAGGCATCGGCCAATCGGCTGATCGACGTCGCCCGCCGATTCCTGAAGCTGGAGGTGGCCAACAGCGGCTACATTCTCCGGGATGAGCATGTGGCCATGGCCGTACGCCAACGGGTGCCCGTGGTCCTGAAGTATCCGAGATCGCCCGCCAGCACGTGTATGGCGGCGGTGGCGACAAAGCTTGCCAGGGATACATTGGCAGGCAAGACGCACGAAGGGTTCTTTCGCCGTGTAGCGAATCTGTTCTTCTGACGCACGGTTTTAGGCTGAGCCGCGGCATGGATGGCTGCGGTAAGCGACAAGGACGTTGCCGAGATGGTTCGTATCACAGGGGCAAGCCTGGCCCTGCTGGCGTTCGCAGTTACGATTCTGCGCGGGTTGGAAGTCGGTAACCCGGCGGAGACAGTCCTCAGCAGGGCACTGTATGCGATGGCGTGCTTCCTCTTCCTCGGTCTGGCCGCGGGGTGGGTAGGTCAGACCGTCCTCGAAGAACACAACCGGCAACAACAGGATATTGAAGCTGCCGCCCGGAAGGCGGAGCAGCAGGAGGATGTCGCCGAAAGTGGCGGGACGTCGACGCAGACTTCCGGCAAGGCTTCGGCTCGCGCATCGGAAGGATCCGGTGTTCGCGCAGGGGCCAGTCGTTAGATTCGGCGCACCGGCGCCGACGGAGACCCACATTCGCTGTCGTGTGTATGAGTTGAGGCTGCCGCTCAAGGAGGAGTCGGATGGTCAAGACCAGGACTGAAAAAGAGATGTTGTCCCTTTGGAAGAAGTACAAGAGAGAGGGCACCAAAGAGCTTCGCAATGTGCTCATGGAGCACTACCTGCCCCTCGTCAAGTACAACGCCGAGCGCATTTGCGCCAAGCTTCCCGACGAGGTCGAGCTGGACGATCTGATGTCCGCCGGCATCTTCGGACTGATGGACGCGATCGACGCGTTCGATCTGAAGCGGGGCGTGAAGTTCGAGACCTACTCGGCTACGCGGATTCGCGGGGCAATCCTCGACGAACTCCGCAACATGGACTGGGTGCCCCGTCTGGTTCGCTCTCGCGCCCACAAGCTCGAAGCCGTCAGCCGGACGCTCGAAGCCGAGCTGGGACGCATCCCCACCCAGGATGAGATCGCTCGCCGGATGGGCATGACGCGAGAAGACTTCGATCGCATGGTCCGCGATGCCACGGCCGTCACACAGGTCTCCCTGAACCGCAAGTACTTCGAGACCGATTCCCACAAGGATATTCGCGAGATCGACGTGCTCGAGGACAAGCGCGGCAAGGACCCCGTCAACGAGATTCAGAGCCGCGACCTTCGCGAGTTCGTCACCCGCGGGCTGAGCCGCGCCGAGCGCCTCATCGTCGTGCTGTACTACTACGAAGAAATGACGATGAAAGAGATCGGTTCGACGCTCGACCTGAGCGAATCGCGCGTCTCGCAGATGCACTCGTCGATCATCAATCGGCTCAAGGCGCAGTTGACGCACCGTCGCAAGGAACTGCGGGCGTAACGTCCCCTCGCCCGCTGCCGTTTCGAAGCGGGCGGCAGGACCGCGCGGGCGGTCGTGATGTGCCGGGGGCCTTCGGGCCTTGCCCCCACGAGTCGGTCGGCGACCTGCTCCGTTTCAGATCATACGCCCCGTGAGCATGCGAGAACGCGTCAAGTCCTTCGTTCGCTGCCACGGGTTTACGTCGCAGACGGTCCATCCGATCTCCACTCCACAGTCCAGGCTACGAGTCATCCGGGTCCCTCCCTAGGGCGTCATCGGCCCCACTCCTTTCAAGACAGTCTCGCTCGATCGCCGATATCCAGAAGGGAACGCCGCGCACGAATCGGGTAGCCCTATGACAGCACTCCCCACGAATGTGACTACATCCGTCCTTCAGAGCGCCAGCCAGCAGCAACTGGCAGGTGCGTCTCTGGATCGCGAGCACAACTTCGCCGCTCGAGCGGCCCGCGAAGGCACTCTCCGCGAGATCCAGCGTGAGGACGATGTCGTCGCCGACGAAGGCGAGATGACGATCAACGGCGAGGGTGGCGGTGGGGGTCAGGGACGCAGTTTCTCAGAAGGTGAAGGCGAAGACACCGACACCACCGGACAGGGCGACTCCAACCTTCACGGTGGCGTCACTCAGGATTCCACCGGGCAGTTTCACGTCGACATTGAAGCGTAACACGCGATACAGGCATGCCGGCCGGTTCGGTACCCCCGCGGCGGATCACTCGTACGCATAGCGGGTCTGCCGAAGGGCGCGTCGCATGCGAGCGGCCGCCAAGGCGCACAGGAATAGCGGTAATACATGGCAGGCCAGGGCAAGGGCTGTGAACCCCCGCATGTCCTCAGAGGCGGTCAGGTACAGCCACCCCATGGACTGTGGCCACCCGCGGGTCTCCCCCCAAAGCAGAAACAGCATCACAGGCAATTCGGACAGACCGATCGGAAGCAGCCAGATCGACTGATAGAACGCGATCGTCGCGGGGCGCCGCATCGGACGGAACCCAAAGAGGCTCAATGCCCACCCCAGCCCGCCCGCAGCCAGTAGGAAGACGCACGCGGTAGCCAGGTAGGCCGTAAGCAGGATCACCAGGCCGGTCCATGCACCGCTGATGGTGCCGAACAGGCTTGTCATCGGCTTGCCCATGCTCGGAGACATCATCAGGATCACCACCATCGGGCAACCCAGGAGGCCCCCGAACAGGCCGACACGCACCGCAAAGCGTCGGGCCGCCTCGTATCCCCCTCGGATGGCCAGGCGTCGATAGTAGTCCTTCTGAAAGAAGATCTTCAGACTCGTCGCGAAGAAACCCGACATCTGTTCGTCGGCGCCGGTGGCGATTGCCCTTGCCGACGGGGTTCGGTATTCCGGGACGGACGTTCGGATCGGCGTGCCGCACTCCGGGCAACAGCTTCCGACATCGATCCCGTCGAGACAGTAGCCGCAATCCTGGCACCGCAACACCTCGGGACCGGCCTCCGGGCCGTGCGAAGTTTCGGTTCGCCCCGTGCCTGAACGCACCACCATCCGCAACAACCACAGGGCGTACACCGCAATGATCAACACGAGGAAGGGCATCTGATCCGACCGAATGGTCTTGCCGTCTCCTGTCGTGAGCAACAACGCCTGAAGCGCCACCCCAAGCACCACAAGCGAGGTCGACGACCAGAGGGTCAGTCTTACGGATCGTGCCAGCAGCCGGAGCGGCCGTTCACCCGTCGTGATATAGGGCATCACCAGAATCGCCAGGATCAAAAGCGGCAGCTCGAAATTGAGGCCCGCCCTGATCCCGAGTCCCATCGCGAAGTGTGCCGGACAACACGTCGTGCTGGCCGTCGTGGTAAACGCCTTGATCCAGGGCGATCGGACGGCCTCGGACGGTTTCGGCTGCTCCAGCAGGCCCCGATAGGCCTGGACGGGCCACCGACCGGCCACATGCGCCACCAGACCGTACCGATTGTTGTCGAACGCCGTGATCACGCACCCGACACCGAACGTTGCCCAGATCAGATGGGCCAGCAGGGCGGCCGTCCAACCGGCCTTGACGAAGGTCGATCCCGTGCGCTGTGGCAAGAACCAGAAGACGGGGGCGCCCAGGATCATGACCGGCCATGGCAACCGATCCATCGACCACCGATCCGATCCGGTCGCTGTTCCTGCATGAGTTCGTGAGATGCTCTCAGTCCGAGTCTGCATCGATTCTTCCTGTTGTGGGGGACGTCGACAGCACATTAAGCCATTCCACGTCGGGCTTGCCTCGCTTCTTCAGGACGTAGACGATGTCCCACTGAGATCCTTGGGGAGAAGAATCTTCGGCCACACCTCCGCCATCCGCACCATCCAGTCCCACCGAATAGACCACGGGGCCCCGTTTCTTGTCGCAGCGGTATCGATAGGGCCCTTTCCCGCAGGGGTCGATGGGCAGGGCGTCGAGGTATTGAGGTACGAGTTCCCCCAGGTCGTCGGGGTATTCGCCCTGTTCGTCCTTGTAGGCCGACAGGGCCAGATGAATCGCCGTTGCATCGAGGTCGGTTCGGGTCTGAACGTAGTCAATTACATGGTGCCCGTAATGTGCGAGGGCTCCGTGGGCATTCAGGAGCTTGTCGGCGTGGTCGAAGCTCCAGCCCTGATCCGACGTGGGTGGAAAAACGGCGTCCGACACGGATGCCCCGGCATTAAGCGTCGCGCAGGCCGCCGCCCTGACTCGGATCGTCTCGATCAGGGGCTTCTCGGCAAGAAGCGCCAGTTGGTCGAACTGTCCGTTCAGGCGGCGGTTCACGGCGGTACGATCGTCGAAGAGCGGCGAGAACAGGTTGAGGGCTCGCAGTACCGGATTTTTTCTCTGGCGGTAGTAGACGAACCACCCGTTTCCGGAGGCATCCTTCGTGAACAGTCGATCGACGTGCTGTTCGATCCACACCCGCTCACCGCGGAGTCCGAGTCTCCATTCCTCCCGCCAGTCGTAGGGATACGTGGCGAGCCATCGGGCGAAGTCACACTTGGCGCTCGCGGGGATGTCGAACTCTCCGAGCCAGCGGAGAACCTCGATCATCGCGTCGTGTGTGCGAAAACGGTAGCCGCTGATGAGGCGGTCGGTCGTTCGCGACGAGTGCCGGGGGGCGGACAGCCGAACAATGGTCTCGATCTCCGCCGTGGCCTTGCCAAAGTCCCCCCGCTCGGCCATCTCGCGACGGGCTCGAAGTGTGAACAGGAGTGTCGCCAGCTTGGGTGGATGAGCGTAACCCAGATAGGGTGGTTTGCTTCTGGGGAGTATTCCATCTCTGTGCGTCAGACAAAACGGGCTATCGGATAAGGCAGCGATTGTATCGAGGGCCTGCCGGATGTCCGTGCGGTCCATGTAGGCAACGATTCCCGACAGCAGGAGCCGCTTGGAGGGATTCCACTCACCGACAAGTCCGTTCCAGGGAGACAAGGGGACATTTCGGCCTGAGGCCGATGGGGCCCTCTTCGTCTTTGCGGGCTTGCTCTGTTCATCCCGTTCGACGCAGTCGGCGTACGGGATGAACGCAGGAACCGTCACATCCGAAGGGAAGGACAATCGCTTCAGGGCCGCTGCCATCTCCCGACTGCGGTCGTTCGGACTCGAAGGAGGGGCAAGCCCAAGATCGGGGTCATCCGCATCGGGCAGCAGGGGGGGCATATTCAGCAGTCGAGGCAAGGCGAAGAAGATTACCCAAGCGATGCCGGCGACGGCCAGGCAAAGACGGATGAGCCATCGACGCCGCAGGCGAGAACGAACGACCAGGGCTGATGACTGATTGTCGGTGTTCATCGAGCTGACTCGACTGCTCATACCCGTGTCACATGGTATCAACACAGTCGCAAGACCAAGACCACGCCATTGTACGAAATCCCCCAAGGCCCCGCACGGCACCACACGTTCCATGCTTTGCCCCCGCGCCGCAAATATCCCGCCGGGCCGACGGTCTTGTGCCGTTCTCCTTGCCCCCTTCGCCCCCGGGTATTCCGTCCGATATCTGCTCCGTTTCGTCCACAGATCGCCGGCCCCCTTCTCACTGATGGAGCAGGAGATTGATCCAACCAAGGAACTCGGGGATGAAAGCCTCGCAATCCAACGCCGCCTTATATTCCCGACAGCGCACTGGACATCGAGCCACACCCCCGCTTGTCACGTCTCTGCCCCCACCGCCCGCGCAGGTCAAGACAGAGCCGCTTCGCGCGAGCGACCGAACCGAGCACTCGACGGCCTCAACCTCGGAGTTCAGACCGGGCAGCGTCCACTCTCGTCCCCAGCCCCTGAACCCGAGACCCTCTCATCCCCGTGAGACACCTTCCAACCTTGCTCCGACCCGCGCCGGCGAAACAGGTGACATACGTGTCGAAAGTGAGACATGGGGCGGCATGGAGGACTGCGAACTGTTCTGCCATACGGGGAATCAGCCGCTCTCATCCCGTGTCACGCCCGCAACGTGTGAAGTTTGCGTCGAAAGTGTGACATTCAGCGATGCGCGTTGTCGCAATAGGAAGGAACGCCCCCGGTTTCTCGTCCGGCCGCGACTCCCAGGTTCCTATTCCCTACCCCCCGCGTCCGATGCCCTGATGTGCGCAACGTGTGAAATTTGCGTCGAAAGTGTGACACCGGGATGCGTGTCGGATCGCAATCGCAACAAACACCCCCGAGACGCCCTTGAACCACGATGCCACCGGCCGCCAGACCCTGCCGTGCTCAGAATGTGGGACATATACGTCGAAAGTGTGACATTGGGCGACGGTCGAGGTCGCGATTTCAACACCGGTCCTCGACACACCTTCGGACCACAGCTCTCAACCCCCATTCCCTACGCCCTATACCCGATACCCTGCCGGCCCCGTCTCGACGCCAAGGCCAAACGCCCCCATAATGCCTTCGATCCGTTGGGGGGCGAGGCAAGTTCACAGCGGCGAGCACTGTTTCCCGGGAGGATGCGATGAGATTGACGATTTCCATATCGAGCGGCTTGGTGATGTCTCTTCTGGCGGCCACCGCCCTCTCGGCCCCGGGGGCCGACTGGCTGGTCGCTCCTCTGGCCAGAACCGCCGAGGTGCGCCCCTCGTCCGATGGCAAGGAGATCGTCCTCGACAACGGCCTGATCCGAAGGACCTTCCGCACCTCGCCGAACTTCGCCTGTGTCGAGTACCGCAACCTCATCACCGGCGCCTCTATCCTCCGCGGCGTCAAGCCCGAGGCGACGGTGGAGATCGACGGCCGTCGTTGCGACATCGGTGGTCTGAAAGGGCAGCCCGACTACGCCTATCTCGATCCGGCGTGGCTGGCGCAGATGGCCGCCGACCCCGCGGCATTTCGGTACACCTCCTACACCGTGGGTAAGCCAAGGGCATGGTACCCCTGGCAGCCGAAGCGGCACGCGCCGGCCACCCCCTGGCCACCCAAGGGTGTGACACTGACAGCGGAGTTCAAACCCTCCGAGGCCATGCGGGCTCAATACGATGGGTTGTCGGTTCGAGTTACCTATGAGATCTACGACGGCATTCCCGTTCTGGCCAAGTATGTCACCCTCACCCATTCCGGCACCAAGCCCTTCACCATCGGCAGCTTCGAGGTCGAACTGCTGGCCGCCACAGAAGACCAGAAGCCTCGCCTCCACGTCGAGAGCAACTACGCCTTCAACACCATGAACACCACCTTCTGGGTCACCGATCCGGAGTATCCCACCCAGGTCGATTACACGTGTCAGGACCCGATCCTGATGGTCAGCAGGTATCCCAAGGCGATCGGCGTGCGGTTGGAGCCGGGCCAGTCGTTCGAGTCGTTCCGCACGATCGAGATCCTGTATGACAGCGACGACCGCGAGCGTCGCGGCCTGGCGCGTCGGCGGATGTATCGCACGCTGGCGCCCCAGGTCTGCGAGAACCCCATCTTCATGCACGTCCGCGACTCCAACCCCGATGTGGTGCGGAGGGCCGTCGATCAGTGCGCCGAGGTGGGCTTCGAGATGGTCATTCTGACCTTCGGCAGCGGCTTCAATATCGAGAGCGAAGACGCCAAGTACATCGCCGACTTCAAGAAGCTGGTGGACTACGCCCATTCGCGCGGCATTGAGATCGGCGGCTACACGCTGATGTGCGCCTCTCGCGATGCCGGCCCCGAACGCAACTGCATCTCGCCGCAGACCCAAAAGCCCGGCAGCATGTTCGGCCAGAGCGCGTGTCTGGGCAGCGTCTACGTCGATGAGTACTCGCGCCGCACGCTGAACCTCATGCAGGCCACCGGTATGGACATGATCGAGACCGACGGCCCCTTCCATGGCGATGTCTGTGCCTCGACGAAGCACGCCCATCACACCGGTCTGGCCGACTCACAGTTGCGACAGTGGGAGGCGTGCTGCGGGTTCTACCACAAGCTCCGGGAGCGGGGGGTATTCATCAATACGCCCGACTGGTACTACCTCAACGGCAGCAACAAGTGCGCGATGGGCTACAAAGAGACGAACTTCAGTCTGCCCCGCTGGCGGCAGATCCTGATCTCGCGGCAGAACATTTACGATTCTACGTTCGAGAAGACTCCGAGCATGGGCTGGATGTTCGTGCCGCTGGTGGAGTATCACGGTGGGGGGGCGGCGGCCACCTTCGAGCCGCTCTCAAAGCACCTCAAGGAGTACGAATGGCATCTGGCCCAGAACTTCGGCAGCGGCGTCCAGGCCTGCTACCGGGGGCCTCGCCTGTTCGACACGGACGAGACGAAGGCCGTGGTCAAGAAGTGGGTCGACTTCTACCGGAAGTATCGCACGATCCTCGATTCGGACCTCATCCACATCCGCCGGGCAGATGGCAGGGACATCGACGCCATGATCCACGTCAACTCCCAGTGTCCGCAGAAGGCCTTGGCGATGGTATATAACCCCACGGATGCCGCCATCGACACCCGCCTGACGCTTCCGCTGTACTACACAGGCCTGACGGACAAGGCAATGATTCGCCAGCAAGAGGGTTCGGCGACCGAGTATCGGCTCGACCGCGAGTACAACGTGACGGTTCCGGTCAACGTGCCGGCCAAGGGGATCACGTGGTTCGTCGTCGAGTAGCCGCAACGGCGACAGGCAGCCCTGAGAAAGGAGTGTCCACGATCATGATGCGTTTTGCCTACATCGGGTTGTTCTTTCAGTGCGCGGTGGCCGCTCAGGCCCAAGAGCCGACCGGCGCCAAGACGTTCGCTGTGACGGATTATGCCCGCAAGGTGATCTACCATTCACCGCAGAGCCCCGGCTACACCTGTTGGGTCGGGGCATGGCTCATGCCCGATCAGAGCATCATGGTGGCGTTCACTCAGGCCACCGGCCCTGTGACTGGCCGGAAGCAGTCCCCCAAGGACCTCCAGACCCGCCTGGGCTGGCCACCCGAGGGTATGCCCGCCTATGACATGACCGGGTTGGACCTGCGTAATGTCCACCTCCGATCGAAAGACGGTGGGACCACGTGGGAGAAGGTCAGCGCCGACGGTTTCACCAGTCCGCTGAACGGCGTCACCGGCGAGTGCGAGACGGCCCTGCCCGATGGCACCGTCCTCCGTGGCGTCTTCGGTTTCTACCTGCCCTACAATCCCGAGCTGCCGCAGACGGGCTTCCTCCAACGCAGTCTCGACGGCACCCGGACGTGGGGCAAGCCGGAACTGCCCGTCGACCCGAAGCAGTACACCCTTTGGCCCAGACGGATGCGCGTCCTGAAAGACGGCCGCCTCATTCTCATGGGCGGCATCGCCCACGCACCGGCCAATACCCACACACGTGTAGAGTATGTCCAGCTTCTGGAGCCGTACTTGGCCGTCTCCAAAGACGGCGGCAAGACCTGGAGTCCGCCCATTCCGGCCGTACCGGAGGAGCATCGCAAGACCTGGAAGTGCGAAGAGTGCGACGCTGCGGAGCTGCCTAACGGCGATCTCTTGTTCGTCTTTCGCCGGCCGGCACCCGACGGTCCACCCCGCGAGGTTCGCTGGCAGGGGCTGGTCGCCAAACGTGGCGAAACGTGGACACCGGTCCGCGTCGGTCCGGCCCCGTTTCCCCACAGCGGGCATCCGGAGCTTCTGGCCACTCGTGAAGGCGCAATCCTTCACGTGGCGACCTCGGGCATCCACGCCACCGTCGACGGCGGCGTCTCCTGGCAGAAGCTCGATGTGCCCGGCACCGATTACTATCCCCGGAGCGTCCAGATGCCCGACGGCCGCATCTTCGTCTTCGCACACGTGGGCAGCGACGATCCCTACGGCAAGGCGGACCAGTCCATCACCATGCAGACCTTCCGCCTGAGACCCAGATGACTGTGCAATCCGCACACTCGTCGCCCGGATCGAGACGTTGGGCATGATTCGGAATCACGGTTGACCGCACAGGCAGGGCGTTCCGATGACCGATACCGCACGTTTGGCGATGGACACGATTCTGCACAAGCCCACATCGGGCATCCCTCTCTGGATGATCCATCTCATGGAGCACGCCTTCATCGAGCGGATCGCCGGCGTGGCGCCCGGTGACTACCGCCGGCGCACCGAAGAGGTCTACCTCGCCTGTCAGCGAAACATCGGCGTGTGTCTGATCGACCAGTTCATCCCCGAAAACCCGCTGACCATGGGCGACCACGGCTATGAGGGGACGTCCAAGGGGGCTACCACCGGAGCGGACCATGTCGTCCTCGATGACGTCGTCATCGACTCGCCCGAGGCCGTCGTCGATCACATGGAACGGTTCGTGTTCCCTCGACTGCGGAAGGCCGTGGCCGAGTTCGACGAGGATCGGCGGGTGCGTGAGATCCTCGCGTCCGAGTCCGACATTCAGAAACGCCTCGGCCCGACGATCCTCAAGTCCGGCTTCGACATCGTCACGTTCCCGACGTTCGCCTACGGCGACTACGGCTACGCCGACTACTTCATGGCCTACGCCCTGTACCCGGAGGTGATCGAGCGGCACTTCTCGCTTCAGGCCGACCTGGCCCTTTTGAACAACCGGGCGGCCGCCAGGGCCTATGTCGAAGGGCATCTGCCGCCGCTGCACCGCCTGGACTACGACGTGGCCGACTCTCGCGGGCCTCTTGTCGACATCCGATCGTTGGATCGCATCTGGTTCCCCCATTTCGAGCGTTGCCTGGCCCCCATGTTCAAGACGGACGTCCGGCTGATCTGGCACTGCGACGGCAACCTGATGTCGATGGTGCCGCGACTGCTCGATGTCGGCATTCGAGGCTTCCAGGGCTTCCAGTATGAGGACGGAATGGACTACGAGGCGATCTGTCGCATGAAGTCTCGCGATGGCGACGACCTGACGATCATCGCCGGAGTCTCGGTGACACGGACGCTGCCCTACGGAACGCCCGACGATGTCCGTCGGGAACTCGCATGGCTGGTGGAGAACGGACCTCGAACGGGTCTGTTTCTGGGGTGCTCATCGTCCGTAGCGCCCGGTGCGCCGTGGGACAACATCTGGGCGCTCGTCGAGGGCTTGAGACACTACCGCTCGTCCCGATGACGATCGACCCTCCATGGGGCGTAGTCGGTTTGCAGAGGGGGGGCGACCTGCCATAGCCCGCGTTTCCGGGGGGCGCGGCCCCACTCTTTGAGAGGGAAGGGGAGGCATCCTTCGATCGTCGACGCCATCCCGCGTGCGCTCGTTTGCCGACCCCCAGTATTGGCACGGCCGTCGTTATTGGACCGTTAAGCAGGAGGTATTAGAGGACCCATCAATCCTCGTTCGATCGGAATCTGTCTGGAGTCATCGCCAACGCCCCAGAATAACGGAGGGATCGCCGCCGTACGCTGCTCACATCTGAAGACCGCCACCTTCACTCGCGAGGCGGGTGGGTCCCGCTAAGCGGCACCGAGGTCCAAGCCGAGAATACATGCAGAACGAGAAGTGTCACTTGAAGCCCTGTTGTGAGGAGGGTACGTGATGGAATTCGATCGTCCGAGTGATTATCAAATCGAGAAGACCCGTCGGCTGTCTGAGCGAATGCCTGTCTTTGAGCGAGCCACCTGGAAGCGAGAAGGCTGGCACGACTGGAGAACGGGATTGCTCGTCAACGTCTCCGATTCGGGCCTGTCCTTCCTGACCGATCCCGAGAAGGTGCCACCCGTGGGGCGTCAGATCACGCTCCGAGTGGGCACGCGACTATGGCACCGTCCGGCCAAGGTCGTTCGTGTGGATCATCTTTCGGGGACGCTCGATCTGGTCGCAGCGGAGTTCTCGCCTCCCACGGCATGAACCCGTGCCGGTCAGGTCGGCACATTCCGGAAGGCTGTCTCATCCGGATGCGGGGTAGGAACTCCGGACAGGGTACCGCTCGCGGGCTTCCGTTTGGGGTAGGCACAACCACGGACGGTGTGCTGGAACCGATTCTAGCGGCCCGGAGTCACACTGGCCCAGCCCGAATCATCCGGCGTCAACTGCTCGTAGTTCTTGAAGAGCTGGCCCCACGGTGAATCCAACGCCTGCTGCACCAGAGGCTTGCCCCACAGCGGATACCACAGGTAGTCGTGATAGGCGATGCTGGCCAGATAGCTCCACGGGGCCAGCCAGGTCTTCAGCGACCACTCCAGCGGCTTCTTGAGGAAGCCCCAGTAGATGCGATGCTGCATCCGGCTGGCAAACGTCATCTTCTTGAACGGACCGACAAACTGCCAGTTCTCATTGATCAGCGACGGATCCCCGACGATCTCGATGTCCTCGACCTTCCCGCAACCGAGTCCAAGTTCATGCGCCAGACGGATGAACTTGATCTTCATGGGATCGAAGCCCATCAGCTTGGCTGCCACGGCGTCGATGGCCACCTGGTCGGACGAGGCGAGGATCACGTTCTTGACGTAGGGCGTCATGCAGCGGGGGCCGGGCCCGTCGCCCGCGAACGTCCCGTCCATGACGGCGAAAACGCCGCGGTGGATCTTCTTCTGGATCATCAGCAGGTCCACCAGCGTTTCGTGGATGACCGGGTGCGTCCAGTGCCGCCGCTCGTTCAGCAACCCCCCGAAGGCGTTCTTCATCGCCCCGGTCGTCGTCGTGAAGACGTGGGTCTTGATCGTCGGCAGGTGGATGATGTTCTCGCCGATGAACCGCTTGGGAATGCTGAAGCCCTTCGGATAGACCTGATTGAGGCACAGGAAGTCCTTGGTCAGATCGCCGACGGCATCGCGAACATTGATCCACTCAGGGTCTTCGTAAAGGTGAACGTTGCCCAACCCGTACTTCTGAATGACCGGAAGCTGCTTGTTGGCCACCTCGCCCTTCTTGGCACTGACCACCACGGTGCGGTTGTGGCAACCGTGAATCTTCTTGGGCGAGTAGCCGTCCTTGAGCATCGCCTTGATAACACCTTCCATCTGCCAGGGAACCGTCGAGCAGGCGGGGAAGAAGTAGTGCCAACTGATATTGATCTTCAAACCCGTCTCGGCCTTCGGATCGATGACTTCCCTGTAACCGGCCGCGTTCATCAGTTTGTGATAGTCGGCCAGGACGGTCTGAGGTGACGTTTTCAGAATCGCTACGCGTGATGAAGACATGATGTCTTAAACCCACTCCAAAATGACGATGGTTGTGCGGGAATTCCCATATCCCACGCACGGACTCTAAAGTGTATCTCCTTGGTTCGGCAAAGACAAACCGGTACTTCGCGATGGAGTCATATCTCCTGTCCCCTCTTCATCCAGCCCAAAACTGAGCACGACGCTCTCACCGCCGAGGCTCAGACGCTTGGCCGGCGATCCGAGTCGGGGAAGTGACGACTCCCTCGGAGACCATGAGCTTCCTCAAGAATTGGCTCAACGACCCCATTCCGGGCAGCGACAGGGTCTGCGCAGAGTTTCTTACGCCAGGGTGTCGGGCGCGGTTCGGCAGTCTCCAGAAAAAGGTGCCCGCACCGGGGAGTTCGGTGCGGAATTGCGGCGGTTAGCGGGACCGCCGAGTCAGGAATCCCAGGCCTGCCAGGCCGAACATCGCCAGGCTCAGGGGTTCGGGTACGATGGCGTTGACTTCGAAGATGCGTGATCCGCCGTTGGCGACGGTTCGAGTGATCTCGATGCGGAAGTCATTTCCCGACAGTTGGCCGGCGCCAAACAGGCGGTTGACCGCGCCGCTGTAGTGGTTAAGGTCGATCACGTCCACCAGGGTGTCCTCGACATAGAACCGCACGAGTTCGGTTCCGCGGTACTCTGTGTCCCCGTCAGCGGCGATTTCGATCTGATAGCCCCAGATCTGCACATTGGATGCCGTGCTCCAGGAAATGAAATCGATCGTTTCGGTTCCGGCATCGAAGGTGTTGTCTCGATTGTCGGCCGTACCGGCATCGGAGAAGATGAACGAACTGGGTTCGATCCCGCCATTGTTGTTGCCGAAGACGTCCTCGATCGTGTCGCCCGGGATGCTGGCGCTGGAGGCGAAGTTGTAGGACAGCCCCGCCGCTTCGTCGCCGTAGCCGTTCGTGACGGCATTGAAGAGGTTCTGATCGACACTCATGATGGATGACATGGCATCCGGAACGATTGCGTCGACCTCACACAATCGCGGGCCGCTGCCGTTGTGACGCGTCAACTTGATCTCGAAATCCTTGCCGATCTGGGCAACGGGGAAGGTGCGATTCAGGCTTCCCCACCCGTTCTGTGCGTTGTCGTCGAAGAAGTCGTCCTGCTCGCCGGCCACGCCGAAGGTGAACAGTTGCGTGCCTCGGTTGTAGCCCTGCGAGGGGCCCTCGGAACCCAGGGCGACGCTGTAACCCTGGAGGATGACCGGCGAGGTTGTCTGCCACCGCACGTAGTCGATCGTCTCACCGCCGTCGCCCATGACGTTATTGCCGTTGTCGGCTACGCCCCCGTCGGCGAACATGAAATCACCGGGCTCGATCGGTCCGGAGTTCTGGCCAAAGGCTTCCTGAATCTGATCGATGCCGAACAGGGGCGAGCTGGTTGTGAAGTTCGTTCCCCGACCTGCGGGATCATCGCCGACACCGTTGGTCGTGGCGTTGAATACCACAGTATCGAGTCCGGCATAAGCCGACGACGCAAACGCCACGGCACACAGCATTGTTGCGAATGTCCTTGTCATTTCAGTATCTCCCTCCGTCAATCTCCGCTGAGTGCATATGTTTGGGATAAGACAAACCGACAGAAGCAGCGTAAACGATTACCTGCGAGAGGAGCATCTTCCCGTCCGTAACCCTCCGCTACTTCCCCAAGACAGATTTTCCATCAAGCCGTCTGCAAAGTCAATGGAAACATGACCATCATGGAGCCCGCGAAGGCGGGTGCCGGACCTGCCCCTTGTGTCTCCGGACCGCTGCTTCTATAAACAAGGCTACCAGCGTTCGGGAAACGAAGTTCAACAGGATCGCGAGCGGGTTCATGAGACGATTGGTTCCAGTCGTTCTGCTTCTGCTGACTGCGGTCGGTTGCCGCAGGGCCGAGGAGCCCAAGGCTGTTCTCAAGTTCGCCCATGCCGTCACGAGCGGGTCGGGCAAGCCGATCCTTGAAGACGCGATTCGGGAGTTCGAGAAGAATCACCCCGGCATCCGCATCAAGCAGATGGTGCAGAACGATACCGAGTATCAGAAACAGGGGCTCCAGTCGTTGCTTCAGGGTGGGGATCCGCCGGATGTCTTCTTCGAATGGGCGGGGTATCGGGTCGATCGGAAGGTTCGTGACGGTTATGCAGCCGACCTGACCGACGTTCTCAAGAAGGATAATTGGAAAGATACATTCATTGACAATGCATGGAACGATACGAAGGTGGACGGGCGGTACTACATGATTCCCGATTCCATCGGGCCTTCCGTTCTCTATTGGTATAACCGCAAGATCATCGAGAAGCATCACCTGTCGGAGCCCAAGAGCTATGAAGAGCTGATCGGCCTGTTGCGCAAGTTGAAGGCTGCAGGAGAGGTGCCGGTCTACTTCGGCAACCGTGACGTCTGGCCGATGGGGAACTGGGGAGCTCATATCGTCCATCGCGCCATCGGGCGGCAACTGTTCGACGATACCCTGCGGCTCAAGCCGGGTACCAGCCTTGCGCATCCTGAATTCGTGCGGGCGCTCAAGATGATCGAGCAGTGGGCCAAGGAAGGCTTCTTCAATCCTGGCTTCATGGCGATCACCGACGCCGATGCCATGATCGGCTTCTTCCACGGAAAGGGGGTCTTTCACCCCCTGGGCAGTTGGACCGTCCAGGAGGCAAGGGCGTCGGCACCCCCCGGCTTCGAATACGGGTGTTTCAATCTTCCCCCGATGGCCGACGGTAAGGGCGACCAGACCACTTTGATGGTGGTGACCGTCGGCTTCATGATCAGCAAGACGACCAAGCATTTCGAGTTGGCGGTCGAGTTTCTGCGACATCTCAGCAGTCGATCGGTTCAGGAGCGGCGAGCGGCATCCGGTTCCATCAGCCCCCTCAAGGGCGTGATGCGGTCGGACATCACCGATCCTCACCTCATGCGGGTCATGGAGGCGATCGGTCAGGCCAAGAGCTTCCTCGCCTCGCCGGACACGGGATATCCGATCGATGTGGCAAACCGTCTGTACGATGCGATCGCACTGGTGGCCGACGGCAAGGCCGACGCAGAGACGGCTCTGAAGAAGGCGGAAGAACAGGTCGCACCGTGGCGGAAGGCGGCCGCGGAGAAAGGGCGATGAGTGTTCAGGGGGTGCGGGGCGACGGTAGCCTCAGGTCGGTGTCGCGGTCTCGCCGATGGTTTAGCGGGGAGCGACACACGGCGTATCTCTTCATTCTGCCGGCGCTGGTACTGTTTGTTCTGTTCATACTGATTCCGGCCATCGGCAGTTTCGCCCTGAGTCTGTTCGAATGGGGGGGAGCAGGAAGTCTGTTCGATCCGCCGCCGCTGGGACCGAAATTCGTGGGATTGCGCAATTACCGTATTGCGTTCACCGGCGACGAGATCTTCGTCCGTTCGATGGCTAACAACCTTTACTACCTTGTGGGCACCGTGATTCTCGAGGTGGGCACGGGGTTGGTGCTGGCGATCATGCTCGATCTAAAGCGGCGGGGGTATGGCCTGTTTCGCGTGATCATCTTCACGCCGATGACCCTCTCGCTGACGGTCATCGGGCTGATGTGGTACTTCCTTCTGCACCCGACGATTGGCGTTTTTCCGGGATTGCTCGCCAAGGAGAGCACCGCGTTGTGGACGTTGTGCGTCGTCAGCGGCTGGACCTACTGCGGTTTCTACATGGTTCTGTTCTACGCAGCCCTTCAGGGCATCCCTCGCGAGCTCTACGAGGCGGCCATGATCGACGGGGCGAGCGAGTGGCGGCGAATCCTGTACGTTTCGATCCCGCTGTTGCGCGAGACGACTTCCGTGAGCATCCTGATCTGTGTGACGGGGGCGTTTAAGGCCTACGACCTCTTCTATGTGATGACCCAGGGCGGACCCCATCATGCCACGGAGATTGTCAGTACCTGGCTGGTCCGCAGCGCCTTCAGCGCCGAAGCGGTCAAGATGGGTTACGGTGCCGCTCTGGCGGCCATCATGACGCTGGTTGTGTTGCTGATGAGCCTGGTGTACTTCGTGATCTCACGGAGGCATCAGGCGCAGGAGTACGCCTGAGCGATGAGCGACACACGGCCAACCATCTCGACTCGGTCGCTGCGTTACTTCCCCGTCACGGCGTTCCTGATTGCCGTGACGCTCATGATGTTCGCTCCTTTGGTCTGGACGATCATCTCGGCGCTCAAGACGAACAGCGAGATCTACAGTTCGCCGTGGATGCTGCCGGGTGAGTTTCGCATCGGCAATTTCGCCGAGGCGTGGCGGATGGGCGAGTTGGGAACCTATGTGTTCAACAGTTTCTGGATTACGGCAGTCTGCGTCGTGGCGGTGATTCTGCTGTCGAGTATGGCCGCATTTGCCTTCGCGAGGTTAAGCTTCGGCGGACGAGACAGGCTGTTCATGGTCTTCCTCATGGGGCTGATCCTTCCGATTCAGGGCGTACTGGTGCCGCTATTCCTGATGCTTCGGGAGATGGGGCTGCTCTATACGTATACCGGCCTGATCCTGACCTACATCGCCTGGGAACTGCCCCTGTCGATCTATGTACTTCGGGCTTTTTTCGTCTCCTTGCCTCGCGATCTGGAGGACGCCGCCCGGATCGACGGGTGCGGCCTGTTCGGAATCTACTGGCGAGTTCTGCTGCCGATCGCCAAGCCGGCGATCGCGACCGTGGCCGTGTTCAGCGCCCTGGGGGTATGGAACGAGCTGCTGCTCGTGCAGTTGTTCATCAACGAGAAGACGATGCGGACCCTGCCGATGGGGCTGCTCGGTTTCAGTTACCAGCATCAGACACGGTTCGATTTGACCTTCGCCGCCGTGGCGATCATCGCCCTGCCGATGGTGCTTCTGTATGCCCTGTTCCAACGGTGGTTCATCGACGGGCTGACGGCGGGTGCGGTCAAGGGGTAGACACAAGGGCAATCGCTTCATCTTGTATTGGGAGGATTATCATGAACCAGGAATCTCGTTCGAATGCGGAGCCGATGTGCATGAATCGCCGGAGTGTTTTGCGGGGGCTGGTGGCCGGGGCCTCGACCCCCCTGGTTGCAACGGTGGCAGGCGGCATGGCCCTGGCCGAGGAGCAGGGGGCATCGAGCGTCGCCAAGACCGGTCGGCTCAAGCAGTCGGTCTCGCGATGGTGCTATGAGGGTCGGCTGCCGATGGATCGGATGATCCGCGAGTGCAAGCGTATCGGCTATGCGGCGATCGAACTGGTTAAGCGTGAGCACTGGGATGCCATCCGACAGGCGGGTTTGAAGATTGCCGCGGCGGGTGCCCACGAATCGATTGCGGATGGGTTGAACCGTCGCGAGAACCACGCCCGGATCGAGGCCGAGGCTCGCAAGAACATCGATCTGGCGGTTCAGTACGAGATTCCCAACCTGATCTGCCTGACGGGCAATCGTCGGGGGCTGCCCGACGACGAGGGATTGCGGAATTGCGTCGAGGGGCTCAAGCGTGTGGCCGGCCTCGCGGAGGAGAAGGGTGTCACGCTTGTCCTCGAATTGCTGAACAGCCGCGTGGATCACAAGGACTACCAGGGCGATCGAACCGAGTGGGGTGTCGAGGTGTGTCGCAAGGTGGGCTCGCCGCGGGTCAAACTGCTCTACGATATCTATCACATGCAGATCATGGAGGGTGATCTGATCCGCACGATTACCCGCTATTACGAGTACATCGGCCACTTCCACACGGGCGGAAACCCCGGGCGGAACGAAATCGACCAGACGCAGGAAATCTACTATCCCGCCGTGTTGAAGGCGATCGCCGACAAGGGATATGCGGGTTACGTGGGTCACGAGTTCGTGCCGAAGGGCAATCCGGTGGCCGCGCTCGAGAAGGCCTTCGAGATCAGTTGCGTGTAGACCCGGTGAGGATCATCTGTACTGTTCGGGGATGGGCAGGTTGAGACGCTGCATGACCAGCTTGAGGTCTTCCCACGTCTTGACCTTCTCCCACGGGCAACGCAGGAGATAGGCCGGGTGATACGTCGGCATCACCGGAATGCAGGGGCCCGTGCCCGGCACGCCCGAGGGGTAGAAATCATGGAACCGGCCGCGGAGTCGTCCGATGGACTCCCGAGTGTTCAATACAGTCTGGGAGGCCGGGGCACCCATGGCGATGATGACCTCCGGCAGGAGGATCCGGAGCTGCTCAAACATGTAGGGCGAACAGCCGGCCATCTCGTCGGTCGAGGGCGTTCGGTTGTTCGGGGGGCGGCACTTGATCACGTTGCAGATGTAGACGTCTTCTCGCCGGAGACCCATTCCCTTTTCAATCATGGCGTTCAGAAGCTGGCCGGCCTTTCCGACGAAGGGGCGTCCCTGGCGGTCCTCCTCGAATCCCGGGGCCTCGCCGACAAACGCGATTCGCGCATTGGGATTTCCCTCGCCGAAGACCGTCTGCGTTCGCATTCCTGCCAAGTGGCACTTCTGGCAGTTTCGGACATGATCCTCATTGAGGCGAAGGAGCCTTTCCGCCTTGTCGCCGTCGGAACTGAAGGCGGCGGCCTTGTCACGGGGCGTGGAGGCAGCGGCGATTGCCGCTGGCTTGCGGTTTCGCTGTTCGGCAACCTTGGACTTGGAGATGGGTACAGCAGAGACTCCCAGCATCTGATCGGTTTGAAGACTCTGCTTCAAGGCCCTGGCGACGTCGATGGACTTCCCCATATCCGCGGTCCTCTCCGGTGGTTTTGATGAAACCCGACGGTCATGTTACGCTATCACCCTCTTGCTGTGTAGGGGGCCCCGGGGTCCTTGTGAGAGGACTCATCGTGGGCCACCCCGCCGGCTTCTACGGAAGGTTGTCATGGATATCGTACATCTCGACATCCGCCACGCCGCCGAGCTGGCGGATCTGATGAACCGCAACTGCGATCTGGAGAGTCGTCGCTTCACACCGGAGCTGATTCGGGGCCGCCTTTGGGAGTATCCGCACATGGCCTCGGCCGTTCGCCTGGGTGTGTTGGATGGGGGACGGCTCGTGGGGGCGATGGCAGGCTCCTCCGTGGGGGCCGAGGGCTTCATTCGACTGTTTGCCGTGGATCAGACTCACCGTCGCCAGGGCTTGGCCAGACGGATGCTCGATCAGGTTGAGAACGAGCTTCGTTCAAGGGGAGCTATGGAGGTTGCGGCCCTCTATGCCATGGTGGGATATATCCTTCCGGGGTTGGACGCCCGGTATACACCGGCCTTCTGCATGCTTGAGAACCACGGCTACCAACGGCAGGACGTCGTCGTCAATATGCTTCTGCCTCTCCGACCGAATGAGACGCTGATCGGTACAATGGTCGATCGCTCCGAGTACCTCTGTCGTCAGCACGGGGTGACGATCCGACGGGCGGAGCCGCATGATCGGGACCAGATGTCCGCATGGACAAACCGACATTTCCCGGGCGCGTGGGTTACAGAGGTGGATGTCACCTTCTCATTTGATCCTATTCCCCTGTGGATCGCCCTTCGCAATGGCGGGGTCGCCGGTTTCGCGGCCTATGACGTCAACATGTTCCTTGGTGGGTTCGGGCCCACCGGAGTGGACGAGTCTCTTCGAGGGATGGGGATTGGTGCGGCTCTGCTCTGGGCCACCCTGGCCGACATGCGCCGGCGTGGCTATGAGGAGTGCGAAATCGCGTGGCTCGGACCGGTGGGGTTCTACTCTCATGTCTGCGGTGCCCGAATCAACCGCACATTCCTGCAACTGAGCAAGAAACTATAGGCCAAGCTCCCGTTCAACAGGAGCCTGGCCCATGGGTTGAATCCGTTGTCCAAAAGAGGGCGATGGCCTACTTGATGTTGGTCTGCCCATAGACCATCGTTTGGATTGCGGCCGCAAGCGGTTTGGTTGCAACCACGAGCTTCTCGCGGATCTGCTGATCCTCCATCATCTCGCCCTTCTCGAGTCGACCGGACAGATCCTCCATGACCGTCTTGACACTCGCGACGGCCTTATCCACCTCGGTCTTGGTCTGTTCGATCGACGGGCCGCCCGCTTTGCCTTCGGGCGTGTCCGTGAAGGGCAGGGTGGTTCGCCAGCTTACGCTTTCCTTCTCAAGCTTCGTCCAGGCCTTACGGGTCTTGCCATCCGGTTGGAGATACTCCACATGAACGAGGGCTTGGTTCTCACCCGTGCTCTTGTGTTCGAGCAGCTTGGG
The DNA here is from genome assembly GCA_964446835.1 of uncultured Planctomycetales bacterium. Lineage (GTDB taxonomy): Bacteria > Planctomycetota > Phycisphaerae > UBA1845 > JAFGLZ01 > CAYUQT01. The sequence goes on from CAYUQT010000010.1 coordinate 123,687, forward strand.
CGCTGCGACGATCACCTCGATCGGCGCCGGCAGACTGGTCAACCGTTTCTGCGAGAGGACTTCACTGAGATCGATGTGGCTTGTGTTTCTCAGGGCCTCAATCAACCGTTTTCGCGGTTCATCGAGTTGTTTCAGAGAGGTCAGGATAGGTTCGTGGTCCTTGTCCATCATGTTGAACACCCGATCTCGTTCTTCCAGACGGATCAGGGTGAACAGATATCCAACCGCTCGCTGGATTGCCCGGTCGCCGGGCCTGAACCCGCCGGCGCCTGAAGCCGGTTGAGCCTCTTCCTTGCTGCATCCGACCATCGCGGCCATCCACAGACTCACTACGACGCATGTTCCCAAGCCAAGCCAATGCTTCATTGTGCGACTCCGAACACCTGTCTTCCCGATGCCCAACAGTACTTGTTTGGCAGTGACACTCCCCGGCCAGTACCGGGAGTCACAAGGTTACGCGCTGGTCGTGTTTTCCGCAAGCGCCCAGTCCGGAGCTCCTATCCACGCCAAGGCGCCCTTCAGTGTTGACGGATGCGAGAGTGGATATGAACTATCTACTTTGACGGCAACCACTCGTCGAGCAGATAGCGGCAGTTCACGACTTTCTCGGCCAGGTCCAACGGGACGTACCAGTAGTGGTTGGTGGCTTCAAAGCCGATCCGCGAGTCGCGGCGACAGATATCGTACAGTCGCCGGGCCAACCCCATATCCTCCTCCACGATCCGCCGGAGGTTCTCGCGAAGGCCCTTGGCCTTCTCCGCGTCCTTTTCGTTGGCCAGGGCATTGCGCGCCATCACAAAGCGAGCCTGATTGGCTACGCTCTTGACGTGCATGGCCACCGCTTCGGCGACACGGATCTCGCCATCCAGATCGGCTTGGCGAGCTTCATCGACCAGGGGGATCGCCTCTCGCAGGGCGGCCAGCCCCGGCTGCCAGCCGATGGCGATCTTCTCGAACTGGCCTGCCATAACCTCGGCCGGATAGTGGCTGCGCCACCCGTTCAAATCGTCGTAGGGGATACCGACCATGGTCGCTCCGTAGCCGGTTGGGGTTGCGTATAAGGGATTCGCCGGGCCCCAATGGATGGGGCAGTTGTAAATCAGCCCGCCGGAGAAGGGGTACTCGCGGAAGGCTTGGCTGAAGGCCTTCCAGGCGCGGACCACCGGACCGGCGGCGCGGTCGCCGAAGCGTTTTCGGGCGAGCCGGTCCAGAGCCTGATCGACCGACGGCGGGGTCGGAGCCGTGAAGGGGCCTACCAGATCGAGGTTCGGTGAGGGGTAGCCCCCCAGCGTCCAGCCAAGCATCAGGCCGTCGAGGCCGGCGCTCGAAAGGTTGGACATGTGCTGGGCAACCAGTTCCATCACAGGCACATAGGGCACCGCGGCCATTTCCCAGGTGTTACCTACCTGGACTTTCGCCGCCGTGCGGAGGCCATGCCTCTTGGCGATTTCCCAATGTCGCTTGGCCCGTGGGCCCGGTCCGACGGACGACAGGCTGTATTCGCCGACACTGCTCTTGATGCCGCCGCGCTCGATCGGCAGGCTCCACTCGCTGACGCTCATGAACCAGCAGTCCTTCGGCAGAGCGGCGATGGCGGCCTCGGCCCATTCATCCTGCCAGCCCCAGTCCCAGACGATCATCTTGGCTTTGGGGTTTCCCTTCCACACTCCCTCGGCGATCGTACGGTTCGTTCCGGCAATCACCTCGTGGGCCGGGAGCTTGGAGCAACGCGTACACCCTTGCGGGTGATAGTGGGACCAGCAGTTGGTCAGGTTCTCCGATGCCGAGATCGTGAACACGCCGCCGAGATCCGGAACATTTTTGAAGATATGTTCCAGCGAATCGCGGAGAAACCGTTTGACCGGCTCTGATGAGACGCACATGGCGATGGTCGATGGACCCTCGGCGGTTCCGCGGCAGTCGGGGTGCCTGGCAAAGAAGGCCTCGTCCATAGTTCGCGGTTCGTTCAGGTAAAGATAGATGCTGATTCCATAGCGTTTGGCTCGTTCAATCATCTTTCGAAGATTGGCCAGACGCTGCTCCCATCCCTTGCCGAATTCGGGAAAATCACGGGAGGGGGCGAGTGTATTCAGCACCGCCTGCATCCAGACTCCGTTCACACCGAGCGCCGCCAGTCGCTGGAGGTAACCGTCGGGATAGGGATCAACGTTCGGTTCGGCCAGCGGATCGCCGTAGAGGGCGAAGTAGGAATACAGGTATCGCAGTCGCAGCTTCTCGTCGGTTCCGCTCGCGACCGGCGGAGCCACCTTCTCGGTGGTCTGGCTCAGTTGTTGAACGAAGGCAAACGGCGGCTCACCTTTCGGCGAGATCGCCGGTCCGAACGATTCGGCAACGATGCCTGAAATCGCTTTGGCTCTCTTGGACTGCTCTTCGGTGGGGGCTTGCCAGGTCAATCGCTCGCACTTCGGTTTGAGTTGACCGAGCTTGATGTAGAGGAAGTCGTCTTCCTTGAGGATATAGGCCATCTTGTCGCTGTCCCAGCCGAGCAGGTCGAGCATCTGTTCATAGGGCAGCAGATGCCAGTTTCTCCGCATGATCGTGATGTAGCTTCGACGCCACTGGTCGTCGGTGATCTGAGGCGGGTCGGACAGGCCCATGGAACGGCCGACACTCAGAACATCCTGAGAGGTACACCCCAGGACCTTGGCCATGCGTTCAGGACTGACGAGTTCCCAGTTGCGCCAGACGAACGTGTGCATTCGGCTGGGGAAATAGGGTGTCGTCAATGCCGGTGGGGCACTGCCCACAGGCAACTCGGCTCCTGAGGCAAACAGGGGGCTCAATCCCATCGCCAGAATGCAGAGCAGCAGAAGTGTCGAACTGTGGGGACAAGAGAGCATCATGGGGTGGTCCTTTCGAACGGGCGGGTCGACGACCCACCGGCACCAGTCGAGGACAAGAGACGACCGGACAAACGTCCCGGGCGTCTCTGCGGAGTCGCGATCCGAAGTGCCGTCGCTTCGGCCTTGCTTTGCTTGCGGATCATAGAGGCGGTCGTGCTGTTATGTCCACCCTGCAATTGCCGGTTGTCTCAGCGATTGTTCTGCCCCTCGTCTCCGCCATCCTGGTCTGGGGGCGGGGGACGACGAACGCGGTTGGCTTGGTTCATGGGGCCTCGTCGCGGCGGTCCTTGTTGGTCGGCTTCCTCGTCACCAGGCGCTCCCTGCTCGCCGCGCCGGACGTTGTCATCGGCGTCGGGCCCTCGACGCTGTCGGGGACGGTTCCCGTCGGCGTCTTCTTCGTCGTCGGCCGATCCCTCCTTGTCGCCCATTCGCGTGGATTTGCCGGACGACCCGCCGAACGCGACTTGTTTGACCACTTTCTGGAGTTCGAGCAATTGCTTCTTGAAGGTGGGCACGTCCATGTCCGACTTCTTGTCCTGCTTCTCGCCCCTGGCGTCGGTCTGTTCGTCGGCGCCCGGCCCATCCTTTTCCTTTTCTTTTCCCTTCTCTTTGTCCTTGTCGACTGGCGGACTCTTCTTCTCGGTTCTCGCTTTGACGGGGGGTTTGCCTTTGCTTCCGGCGGGCTGGAATCTTTCCAGATCGCTGACCAGCCCCAGGACCAGGGCGATGTGTTTGGTGAATTCCTTGGCGTCCTTGGCGCTGCCTTTGTAGTTCTTGGGTTCGTCGATTTCCTGGTCGATACTGGTTCGGCCGACCCGTTCGCCTCGCTGCTCCTCGATAGTCTTCTGCAGTTCGACGATCATCGCCTTCTGTTCGTAGGGACTGACCTCGAGCCTCCGCCACTGCCCCGAAAACTTCTTCATTGCGGCCTGGAGACGGTTGGACGACAGCCATTCATCCAGCGGCAGTCCCCCTTGCTTCTTGCATTCGTCGCTGAGTTCGGTCAGTTCCTCAGGTGTGCTGGTCCGCACGAGACGGTTGAGGTCGGTCACCGCCGCGTCGATCTTCCCATCTTTGGCCTTCTTCAGGGCGGCCCGAAGGAATCCTGGTTTGTCTTCGATCTTGCTGCCGGACACAGCGGCCGTCGGTGACGGAGCGGCAGCCTTGCTTTCGGCCTTGTCGCCGCCGGCGGGTTCCGACTCGCTCGTCTGGTCACCCTCCTCGATCTTCTCGATGTCGGATGCGGCGTAATGCCGCACGTAAGTCATCTTGCCTTCTTCGGCCACAACCCGGAATTCGACGCCCGTCGCATCGCGCTTGAGAAGCTTGCCTTCGAGGACCTTGCCGTTGCTCAGGAGCAGGCGATCGGCGAGGGCCGTTGTGCAGAGGCTGAGACTCGCCACAATCACCAGACACAATCCTGTCCTGATGGACATGCAGCATCCTCCTAACGAGGTGTTCAGGTGTCGATCGACCTTAAGGTATTATACGACAGTGTGCCTCAGCAGCAATTGCTCGCCACGATGGCGATCCGATCGTATGATAAGCGCGTTGCCGGAAAGCGGGAGGTGTCCGTGTCAGCCATAGAGAAGAATAGCGCATCGAGTGTCGAGGTGCTTCGATCCGTCGCCGATCTGGTTGAAATCGCCGGGAACATGGCAGCATCGACGGTCATCGTTGCCGGTGGTGACCGGGTGGAAGACCTTCGCCTCGTAGAATCAGCCCGGGATCACGGAATCATCGACCGCATCATTCTCGTGGGCAAGAAAGATCGGATCACGCAGGCTGTCGACGACGTCGGGATCGAGATCGCTTCGGACGACATCGTTCACGCCGAGAAAGATGAGGAGACGGCGCGAATCACGGCCGAACGTGTCCGCTCGGGCGGCATCGACATCATCCTGAAGGGCAATATTTCGACTCCCGTGTTGAACAAGCACATGCTGCCGCTGGCCGTTCGTCCGACCGTCAGCCTGGTGTCGGTGTTCGACGCCGCTCCGTTGGCCGGTGGCCGCCCGATGGTGTTGTCCGATGCCGGCGTTACGACCGTCTGCAACCTCGGTCGTATGGTCGATCTGGTCCGTAACGCCGTGGACGTGGCCCACGTGGTCATGGGGCTCGAGCGTCCGCGCGTGGCGATTCTCTCGGCCAACGAGAAACAGGTGCCCTCGTTGCCGTCGACCTGGATGGGCGCGAAGCTCACCGAACGGCAGTGGTCGGATGCCGTGGTGTACGGCCCGCTCTCCTTTGATCTGGCGACGGATCCGGATTCGGTGGGGCTCAAGGGGCTGCCGTCTGCTGCCGCACAGGAGGTGGCCGGCAAGGCCGACATCCTGGTCTGTCCGGGCATCGATTCGGCCAACGTTCTGTACAAGATGATCACGGCGATGATCAAGTACGGCCAAGCCTCGCTGGCCGGCATAACGGTCGGATTGCCGGTACCCTACATCATTCTCTCTCGGGCCGACAATCTGCAGACCCGTCTGGAGTCGATCGCCCTGTCCAGCATCTATGCCCAGCGAACGAGGCATCAGGACGTCGGTTCCGGATTGGTTTCTGCTGTTTCGGTCGAGAGGGTCTACCGTGTGCTGGCGGTCAATCCCGGGTCCACGTCGACGAAGCTGGCGGTTTATGAGAACGATTCTTGCGTCAAGTATGAAGAGACGTCGCAATCGCCGCCGGCGTTGACCACACCCGCCGAACGGTCCGCGGAGGTCACACGTCAGGTCGAACTCATACTAGAACGTCTCGGTCAATGGGGCCTGTCGTCGCTGGATGCCGTGGTGGGCCGAGGGGGGTTCCTTCCCCGGCCGTCGGAGAAGCTGGCCGCCGGCGTATACCGCCTTGTGGATGTTCGGGACGGGCGTGCGGTCATGGACGACGTGATCGTCCGGGCGGTCCTCGATCGTGCCGAAAAGGAACACGCGAGCAATCTGGGCATTCCGGTCGCAGCCGAAGCGGCTCGATCCTTGGGGATTCCGGCGTTCTGTGTCGATCCGGTGGTGGTGGACGAGTTCATTCCGGAAGCGGAGATTTCCGGTTATGCCCCCATTGTTCGGCGGAGCACGTCCCACGCGCTGAGCATCCGCTCTGCGACCCGATTGGCGGCCCGATCGGTCGGGCGACCCGTGGAGGATATCAATCTGGTCGTGGCCCATCTGGGCGGAGGGATTACGGTTGCAGCGATCCGGCAGGGGCGGATGATCGACAACAACATCGCGCTGCTCGGCGGCGGGCCCTTCAGTCCACAGCGCGTCGGCGAATTGCCCATGGGCGAGCTGATCGATCTCTGCTACTCCGGTTCGTACAGCAAGGCGGCACTGATTCACGAGCTGACTCAGCGCGGGGGCCTGCAATCGTATCTGGGTGAGCATCGTATGGAGATCATTGAGAAACGGATCGCCGACGGCGACGCCAAGGCCCGTCTGATCGTTGAGGCCATGGCCTACCAGATCGCCAAGGCGATCGGGGCGATGGTGGCTGCCGTCGGTGGCGACATCGAGGCCATTGTTCTCACGGGCGGTTTGGTTCATAGCGCCTTGTTCAGCGGGGCGATTCGCCAGAGGGTCGGGCGAATGGCGCCGGTCCTTCAGTTCGCCGGTTCACTTGAGATGGTGGCCATGGCCGAGGGGGCGATCGCCGTGCTCTCGGGCAAGGAGGAGGGGCGGCACTATCAGCCGCCGGAGTGATTTGAGACATCGGTGCGCGTCGCCGGCGCGGAAGGAAGAGCTTGCCTTCCAGGCCTGCAGCATCCGCACGGGTGGCGGATTGAATCAACAGGAGTGTCTTTAATGGTCAACGCCGAAGATCACCATTGGGTATTTCGGGCCCACGTGTTGGACCGCGCCGGTGCGCTGACCAGCATCGCGTCGGCCTTCAGCAATCGGGGCATCAGCATCGACACCGTCGTCGGGCACGGGGCCGAAGAAAAGGCCACCCATGACGGTACGGTCGTCGTGACCTTCCGCTGCAGCGAAGAAGACAAGGACATGATGGTCCGCTTGATCAAGCGACTGAGCAAGGTCACGCGGCTGGAGGAACACCCCTACGACTCGTGCAGCCTGCGCAAGGCAACGATCATCCGAACCAATCGGCGCCTGATCCCCCGGGATGTAGCGGGCGAAGAGGCGTTCCTGACCTGTGAACTCATGAGTCACGATCGGGAAGGATGGACCTATTTTCTCGCCGGAGCACCCAGCCAGTTGGATCCGATTCTGCAGGCTCTCGAGGATGCCCAGGTGGTCACCGATATCGTGTACTCGGTCATGAGTCTCTAGCTCGTGCCCGAGCCGGTCCTGGGGCTTCGTCGGAGAGTCGATGAATTCGCCCCGACATCGATCGGTCACTTCAGTCGGTCGTAACCGAGTGTGGTCAGCATCTGCATGCAGACTTCGCTTACGTGCCGCCGGCGGATATCGTGGAACCATGTTGCCGAGTTCATCCAGAGACTCTTCTGGGCGACGAGACGTTCTTCGTTACCCCGGAGATACTCATAGATCTTGTTTCCCGCCCCGACGGCCATGGCCGTATAGAAGTTGACCTTGATGATTCCGTCTGCGGCCGTTGTGCCGACTTGGCCGCCCAGACTGCTGCTGCCGTGCAGGGCGGAGATCGCCCCCACCCGATCGCGAATGGCCCTCGCCAGCTCACGTTCGTATTTCAGGGCGCTGGGCCCGCGAGCGACGAAACGATGCTCCGTGCCCAGGTTCGGAACGATCAGATCGACGTTCGTTCGACGGACGTACTGCTCCACCCTCTCCGGTGAGCTGAGCTGGTCCTGGCGTGTCAGGCCAAGTTCTTCGATCTCCCGAGGCTCGTAGATCCGATCGCAGGCAGCTTCGATGACCACCCGGCTGCCGAATCGTCTGACATACTCAGCCGTCAGAGCGATGTTCTGATCCCACTCGAGTTTGCTGGCGTCGTACATGATGATGGCCATCCGGTCGACCACTGAATCGTCGTCGAGTATGGCCCGATCGTGATAGTCGCCCGAGGCCATGCCGTGGTCGATGAAGGGCAGGAGACGCACGGACGGCCAGAGGTCTTGCAGATTCTCGTAGCAGGACAGGTGCCGCAGCCAAATCTCGCAGCCTTCGCGAACGTCCCCTCCCTCCAGGGCCGAGGCGTCCGGCGCAACACGACACGAGGTGCTCATTTTGCGGAACTGCGGGTTGTCGGGGTAATTGCCGGTCATCCCCACCGCGATGGGCACGTCGGTCAGTTCGTGCCGATCTGCAAACGACTGAGCGCCCATGCACAGCCCCTCGATCTCCGCCGGCAGCTCCCCATTCGGTGCAAAGAGGGCCACCCCCAGGCTGCGGCAACGATTCAGCGCGGCCAGTACATCCGAGCGGCATGTTACGATACGCATGTCAGGACTCCAGGGGCCGTTGCAGTGCGGCTAAGCATCGAGACCACCTGACAGAGCAACCCGGTCGTCAAACACTCCCAGGCTCGTTTCACCCGATAGGGGCAAAACGCCCCCGGACCCTTCTCGCGCGGCACACCGTCGGTCAAGCATTATGTTGGAATACCCCCTCCGTTCACGGCGATGCTCTGGGCATTGATGAATCCGGCCCGCTCGCCGGCCAGAAACACCACGACGTCGGCCACATCCTGGACCGTGCAGGCTCGCCGCATCGGATTGGCGGCGATGCGCTTTGCCCGGAGCGCCTCGAAGCTGGCCACCTTCTCTTTGGCCAGGGTTATGGATTGCATCTTGGGATCCAGCCATGACGCCGCAGCGCTGTCGCCCTCGGGATAGACGTCGGAGGGACACACGATATTCGCCGTGATGTTGTATTGTCCCAGTTCGAGCCCCACGGCTATTCCCAGACCTCGGATGAAGTACTTGCTGGCCGAGTAGAGCGCCATGCCCGCCGATGCCTTGAGCCCCGATCCGCTCGACAGGTAGATCAATCGTCCCCATTGGGCCGTCTTCATGTGGGGTACGGCCGCCTGAGTGCAGATCAGGTGCGAACGCATGTTTACGGCGAAGGTTCGGTCGATGTCGCTGTCCCGAATATCCAGCACCCAGTCGGCAAGGCTCAGCCCGACGTTGTTCACCAGGATGTCGATGCGACCCTGCTCGCGGACCGCGCGGCCCACCATTTCCTGGACGTCGTCCCGGTTCGATACGTCGACTCGAAGGGCCGTGGCCCGATGGCCAATCTGACGGGCCTGAAGTTGCGCCTGAGGTTCGTTCTGGTCGGCGATCACAACACGGGTGCCCTCGTCGGCCAGGGCCTTTGCCACGCCGGCACCGATGCCCTGGGCCCCGCCGGTGATGATGGCCACTCGGTCTTTCAATCCCATATCCATTCGGAGATACTCGCTTCACACTGTTTGTATCGCACGCCGTCGGGTTGTTGACCGGTGGGCCCGCGACATGGCGGATCCACTGAAGGTCTCGGCGTTCACTGTTGTGCTGTGTTCATGAAGCTGTCGAGACCCGCCGGGGTGGCGTCTCCCACCCGTGTCGTCAACATATCGGGTCAGCCCCGACCTGCCAAGCGGAGGCGTTGGCCGAATCGGTCCGGAGCGTCGATCGTTCGGCCTTCTGCAGAGATTACCGTGATGAGGGGTGGATAGGAAACGTACCGCCGGACGACGGCATGAAGGGGCGCAACGGAGCGGGCCTGCGACCCCCCCGGGGTCGCAGGCCCTGTCTCACACGCCCTCATTATGAGGAGCACTCGCCTGACTGTTCGTGTCAGCCTGGTACTATCCCAGCAGGGAGAGAACCTGAGCCGAGTTCTGGTTGGCGACACCCAGCAGGCTCATGGCCGATTGCATGAGCACGTTCTGACGGTTCATTTCCGCCGTCTCCGTGGCGTAGTCCACGTCCTCGATGATGGTCTTGGCATCCGCGAGGGACTTCTGCGACGCCGTGAGGCTGTTGATCGCGGTCTGAACCTGGTACTTCTGGAACCCACCGATGCGTCCCCGAGCCTCGGACACCTGGTTGATCGCCGCCTTGACGATGTCAAGCTGGCTGGTGCCCGTACCCAGGAGCTGTTGGGCTCCACCGCTCTTGAGCTCGTTGAGATAGCCGGTGCCCGACTTGCCCAGCGAGTTGCTGAACATGCTCGATATACCGATCGTCGACCGCGTGGTCGAATCGGTGCCGAGCTGGAATGTCGCACCGCCACCCGAGATGGAGATCGAGCTTGTCGTGACGGCATCGCCCGTGCTGGTCAGCGTGAAGCTGCCGCTGTAACCGCCCGAGTTGAACGTGATCTTGTTGCCGTCGGCTGCGGCGGACTGGCCGTTGACGGTCACCGTGGCATCCGAACCGTTCTGCACGGTCTTGTCGATGAAGCCCTTACCCTGATCGGTGCTGTTCGCGGAGATCACATCGATCGTGATGAACTCGTTCGAGCCGGTGCTGGACGTCTTGAAGACGATTCCGCTCGTGCCGGCCGAGGCAGCCACACCCGTCTGAGCGGTCACGGCGTTGATCTTGGCGATCTCGGCCGTCCGATCATCGGTGGCGGCGATGGTAATCGTTGCACTGCCGAGCTTGCCCGTGACGGTCATCTGAACCGCGCCCGTCGCGGAACCTGTCGTCGAAAGGGTTGCGGCAGAGGACGCCGCCGTCACGTCGACGGCCAACGTCGCCGAAGTGCTCTCGGGGTTCCGGCTGTACAGGCGGACGTCTGCCACCTTGCCGTCGGTGTTCGTTGAGTGGATCGACAACTGGCCATTGAGCAGGCTCTTGCCGTTGAACTTGGAGGTCCGGACGATTCGATCGATACTGTCGATGGCACTGTCGATCTGCGCCTGGTTCGCCGCCTTTTCCGAATCGCTGAGCTGGTCGCCGACGGAGCTGGCCGCCAGCGTCTCAATGCTCGTGAGCAGGTCCTGGACCTCTTTCAGGTCGCTGTCGCCCTTGCTCAACATGGCGTTCGTTCGTTGATTGCTTTCGATGGAGGCGGTTACTGCGGTGTATTCGGCGTCGAGTGCTTTGAGGGCGATGAGTCCGGCGGGGTTATCTTTACCGGCGTTGATCTTCTTGCCGGTGGACATCCGTGTCAGCGTGTCGCTCTGTTGGGCGGATGTCCTGTTGATGATGTTGAGCAAGCTCAATGTGTTTGTGTTTGTCACTGTAACGGCCATAAAACTAACCTTTCCTTCGTTCGGCGATGGGTTTGAGGGGACTGACCTAACCAAAGGGGAAGCTAAGATATAACGATAGGCCGTCAAAAAGAATTCCCGCAATTCGACGAAGAACGTTGCAAGTCCCTTGTCGTGGCGGCATTATGCATGTCAGTTTCGGAGAAGGCGAAGGTCCGCTTTTGTGGCGAAAGAACGTCTTCCTCGCACATCGGTTCCGAAGGGATTGGCCCAAACAGGCTCCGCCGAGCTTTGGCGGGCAGGAGGTCATCATGATCAAATCCATCAGTTATTGGGCGTTTCCGGATGGTCTGGCGGGTAAGATGGACATCGAGCAGGCGATGGTCCGGGCAGCCAAGGCAGGGTTTGAGGGCATCGAACTCTGCGTGGCAAGCTCCGGGGAGCTGACCCACCGCACCTCACTTGCGAGGTGTCAGGAGATCGTCAGGGCGGCCAAGGCGAACAAGATCAAGATCGTCTCGACCTGCACAGGCGAGTTCTGGGGAACGTCGCTGACCGATCCGAAGCTGGCTACTCGGAAGAGGGCATTGGCCTTCCTCAAAGACGCCCTGAAGGTCACCTCGAATCTGGGTGCCGGGGCGATGCTGGTCGTGCCGGGGTGTGTTCACGCCGACTTCATTCCGAACTGCACCGAAGTCCCTTACGATGTTTGCTACCTGACAGCGCTGGCACAGATCCGAGAAGCGGCCAAGGTCGCCGAGAAGTATCGGACCTTCATCTGTGTGGAGAACGTCTGGAACAAGTTCCTGCTGTCGCCGCTGGAGTTCCGGCAGTTCATCCGAGAGTGTAGAAGCCGATGGGTGGGGGCGTACTTCGATGTGGCCAACAACGTCCCCTATGGTGTGCCCGCACACTGGATCGCCATTCTGGGCAAATTGATCAAACGGGTTCATTTCAAGGAATACGCCAAGCGCCATAACCCCGGCGGTTCGGTAACCTGGACCGGTTTCCCCGAGGGATTCGACGTGCCGCTCGGCAAGGGCGACGTAGACTTTCCGGCGGTCATCGCGGCCCTCAAGAAGGTCGGCTACAAAGGGCCGGTGACCTATGAACTGCTGAACTTCAACAATGATGCCAAGGCCGTGGTCCGCTGCAGCAAGGAGATGGACGCGGTTCTGAAACGCTGACGTCTCCGACGCAGACACCATGGCAACGTCATCGGACGGTGAGTCGGACGAGTTCCTGTCACTCAGGGGACTCAACGGATTCATATGGGAGAAGGTATCCATGCAGAGGTGCGGCCCCTCCTGTACGGCAGGAGCCTCACCTAGTTCGGGAGGTGGTCGATGGAGATGGCACTGGCGGGTTGGAGCATTCACCGACGGTTCAAGAGCAGGCAGATGACGCTCGTCGACTTTCCCCGGATCGCGGCGGAGGAGTTCGGCATCGAACGGATCGAGCTGAATTCACCCTTCTTCGAATACGACGTACCGGACCGTCCCGCCGGCAGTCCCGTGAAATCGCAGAATCTTCGCGATATCAAGCGGGCCGCCGGTGACGCGGGGGTGCGGTGCCTGAGCATTGCCGTCGACGGGCACGGAAACCTTGCCGCCCTCGACGAGAGCGAACGGCAGGCGGCGGTGGAGAATCACCGCAAGTGGTTTGACATCGCCAACGAATTGGGATGCACCTCCTTCAGGGCGAACAGCGGCGGGCATGGTCCGGCGGGCACCGACGAACAGCAGATTCAACAGTGCATCCGAAGCTTCGCTCAGCTTGCTGAGATCGGTCGCAAGAACAACATGGTCGTCACGGTGGAAAACCATGGCGGGATCAGCTCCAGTCCGGAGATCATCGTGAGGATCATGCAGGAGGTCGACAGCCCGTTTTGCCGTGTCCTGGCCGACTTCCTGAACTGGTCGAAGGAAGACGACAAGCTCGCCAATCTGCGAAAGATCGCCCCATATGCCTTCGCCACGCACGCCAAGTTTCTTTCCTTCGACGACCGCGGAGAGTCGCCTGAGATCGACGCAGGACAGGCCGTGCGGATTCTGAGAGAGGCGGGCTATCACAATCCCTTCGGTATCGAGTACGAGGGCAGCACCAACGATCACGAGGGCGTGCTCAAGAGCAAGGCACTCCTTCTGAAATACGCCTGAGGTGCGGGCGGACGCTGAGGGACGGTCCTCTTGGAGGCGCTTCGCTTAAGGGTTCAACAAGGCCTTGGCCGGCGAGTTCTCATCCAGTTCAACAGCCCGTCGGGCGGCGTCTCGTGCCGGATCGATGGCCCCCTTCTTCTTGTAGCACACGGCCAGTCGGGCGAAATGCCCGGCCTCTCGGGGTTCCAACAGGGTCAGGGATCGGCAGGCAAGAATCGCTCGATCGATTCGATCCAGCCGGAGACTCAGCTCGGCGAGCTGCGTGTGCGTCTCGACGTCGTAGGGATCGATGTCCACAGACCGAGTCAGCCAGCGGGCGGCCTCTTCCTCTCGTCCCAGCTCCTGGCAGATGTTGGCCAATCGACGAGGCAGATCGGCGTCATGTTCGTTCTCCTGTGCCAGGGCGGTCAGCTCGGTGATCGCGTCCTCCTTCTTTCCGGCCTGCAGGTGCACCACCGCCATACCCTTGTGGGCGATGGGATCGTGCGGACGAAGTTTGCGGAGCTTTTCCAGCCAAGGCCGGGCGTCGTCAACGGCCTCGCGTTCCATCGCCAGAACCGCCAGATACCGGGGGGCGACCGGATTGAGCGGATCCTTCTCGGCCAATCGCAGGAGAAGCGGTTCGGCCTCGGTTGCCAGGGAGGTACGCTTGTCCTTCGACTCGTGGTTCCATCGTTCCATCAGGAGGGTACAACGGACCGTCAGGGCCAGGGGCTGGTCGGGATCGGATTCCAGCGCCAGCCGCGCGTGCTCGTCGGCCTTCTTGAACTCACCGTCATAAAGGTGGACCTCCGCGGCCGCTCCCAGAACCTGAGGGTCCTTCGGGGTTCGCCGCAGTGCAGCCTCCAGCTTCTCGGCGGTGGGCAAGGGTTCGGTGGGCAACCCCCAGCGTTGAACCTGCCGGACCGCCCATTGCGAGAAACCGGCGTACACCTCATCGAGACTCTGTCCGCATACTTCGCGAAAAGCGGCGGCGGGATCCTTGCCTTGGCGAAAGGCGCCGAGCATCTTGGGAATGACCGTCTGACCATACTGTTCGGTCAGGAACTCCACCATCCATTCACTCTGGGCGTAAGCGAGTTCCCGTTCGTCCGCCCGGCGAGGGCGAATGAACGACCAATCCAACTCGTCCGGTCTGATGAGGCGACCACGACGCAGGTTCAGGGCCAGCAGCTCCATCCATCGAAACGAGCGCGGTGCGTTCTCCTGCCGCACGGCCAGTCCCTCGGTGAACCAGTGAGGGATGCGGTTTTCGGTGGCGGCGAGCGTCACGCTGTGCGTCAGTTCGTGTCTCAGAACCCTCTCCCAGTCGAAGGGGCCCGTGATACTTGCCCCTTTGCGCGGGGCATCCATGGCGATGACCCGGCCGGTACAGGCTCCGACCGTGTAGATCCAGGGTTTGGACGTGATCCGCACGCTGAATCCCCCATGGCCTGGGAAGGCCTCTACGATGATCTTGTCGGTCGGGGTGTGGGCATAGTCGCGACAGATGTCCGGTCGAATCCTTTCGAGGCAGTCGACGAACAAGTCGCCCAGCACGGCATCCTGCTTGGCATCGAACTTGACGATGAAGTGCTCGGACTCGACACGATGGAAGGCTTCAATCTGCTGCAGGAGCTGTCGAACGTTGAAGGTCTTGATGTTGAAACGGTCGAGTTGCCAGGCACGATCCAGAGTTGTCCGTGCCTTCGCCTCTTCACCCCATTGCATGTACATCAGACCCAGCGAGATCTTCGGCTCGGCCCATGTGGGTTCCAGATCGATCGCCTTGAGGTATCGCTGCTCGGCCTGGGCAAACTGGCGACCGGCCGACAACCACTCGCCGATCGTGTGGTGCAGCAGGGCGCAGCGCGGGTTCACGCGATTGGCACGGTCTTCGTACTGCCCAGCCTTCGCCGTGTCCCGGAGCTGAAGGCAGGCGGCGGCTGCCAGGGACAGGGCTTCCGGATCGTTCGGGTTGACCTGCAGACACCGCTCCACTTCTGCGGCGGCACGGCGGTATTTCCGTTCCGTCAGAAGAAGCCGAACCCGAAGATTCAGAGAGGCCAGGTGGTGGGGGTTCACCTTCAGGGCTCGCCCAATGTGCTCCTCGCATGCCTCGAACTTCCAGTCTTCCAGGGCGATGGCAGCCAGTCCCACCTCTGCGGCCGAGAGACGGGGATTGATCTTCAGGGCGGCCTTGAAGTCCTCGCCCGCCTCCCGTGTGTTGTACTTGGCCAACAGCAGCTCACCGGCGGCGACCCTGGCCGGCCAGAACTGCGGATCCTTCACCTCATAGGCCGTTTGAAGCAGCTCGTGGAGAACGTACCGCGTGCGTTCCGGCAGGTTCGGATGACTCTTCAGAACGCTGTAGCGGTAGAACCCACGGGCGTGCCAAAGGAGCTGCTCGGCCGTGTCGGGCACGCGATCATGGGCGAGGGCATCAAAGAAGGCGTAGAGAGCCAGTGCCTCCTCGGTCCGTCCGACGGTCTCGAGCAGCCGGGCACGGGCGTAGCGGGCCTCATACAGATCGGGACTCATCGATATCGCGGCCTGATAGGCGGCGAGGGCGTCATCGTATCTGCCCGTATGATCGAGAAGCCGGCCCCGAGCGAGGTGCCAAGTGGCCGTCTGTGCGTCGGAGCCGACGCTGTTCAGTCGGTTAAGGCCCTCGGCGTATCGCCCGGTTTGCTCGAACGCGGAGGCCAGCCCCACCTGTGCGGCCGTTCTCTGGCTGGCACTCTCTCTCGCCAGCTTTTCATACGCGGCGATGGCCGCATCGTAGTCGCCGCTGATCAGGAGCCGGGCGGCCTGAGCGATGGTGGGACCGGTGGATTCTGTTGTGGAAAGATTCCTCGGGGATTCGACGGCCACGAACAATGAAGGCAGTAAGAGTGAAAGACGCATGAGCATCGGGCTGTCCCCTAGGCAGGGTGTGGTATTGGGTTAATGCGGCCCTAAATAATAGTTTGTCTCCCAAGTCTGTGCGGGGGCATCTTCGGATAGATGCCGAAAAGACGAGCCTTTCGACCGAGAGCCACACACAAGGACCTGACATCTCCAATTCCGGCCTGTCTGGCATTATACACGCAGGCATGCGAATCTTGCGCCGGATGGCTCTGGCTGCAGAAAAGGCCGGTATTTTGCCTGGATCCTGTTGTGGCATTCACTCGGGAGAGGCCATAAAAGGTTTCGAGCGCTTGCAACGAGGCATCGGCCGTCCTATATAATCTGATGAGGCGGAACCCGAAGGGTGCGATCCGCCGATTGAACTGCAGAGGATTCGGGCTTAATGGGAGCTGTGCAATGCGGCCTAAGTGCCTGTACACGCGATGGGATGTGATGGCCAAAGTGAGCGCGTTCTGCTCCGTGCTTTTGGTAATGGATAGTTGCGATCCGTCGGTACGAGACGCCTGGCTGACCGGCTTCCAGGCCGCCGCCACGAGTGTTGTCTCACTTCTGACGGGGCTGCTCACTACGGGGGTGAACGTTCTCTTCACCATCCTGTCCAATCAGACCAGTGACAACACAACCGTCACGACAGTGCAGGCCGTCTTCGAATGGGCCGAACACTGGGTCTGTTGATGGCTGTCGGTCTGCGTGCCTGATCATCTGTGAAGTAGCCTCCTCTGCGCGATGTCCAACCGGGGTGGGCAGCTTGCAGAGAGGTTATTCTGTGCTGGAGGAACGGCAAGCGGCACCGTCCGTTCTGCCGTGCGTCCCCGATCCGAACACGACAGACATAACAGATCGTCTGGGGGGTTCGCACGCTCGTTCGGGATCCTAATCGTACTTCCGGAAACGCCACCATTCGTTTCGCACATCGTGCTTGGGTTTTCGACAGAGGTAGACGGGCACGTGGTTCTCAAACCTCACGCAGTGACGGTTGCGGATCTCTTCCGTTTGACGGACCTCCTCGAAGAAGTCGCGAAGTTCAACCTCGCGAACACCCACGGCAATGACCGTTTCGACCGGTCCGTTTCCCGGCCCCCACAGCCAATAGGAATTGTGTCCACTCAGTGCGGGCGGCAGGCGATGAGCGGCTCCAAAGAGCCGCAACGCGCTGGCCTGTCCGTAGTTTCCTGCGTAGAGGGCGCATCGGGCCTGTTCATCCACCGAAAGGGTCTGCCACGCTCGGGCGACAACGTCGGCCTGATTCCGCCAGCCGAATTGATCGTGGAAGTCTCCGGTCACTTCGTAGCTGTTCGAAACCAGTCCGGGAAATGCACGGTGAATGTAGGCGTCCGCCCTTTCGATCGGCAGAATCGGCAGGGACACCGGAAGAAAGACCAATCCCCCGGCCGCCAGCGCCAGCGGCAGAGCGGGTCGAAGCCACCTGAGCGATCGCCGTTGTGCGAACGTCTCGATGCACACACCGCCTGTGGCAAAGAGAACCGGGTAGGCGGGCATCAAGTAGTAGACCTTGCTTCGGCTCAGCATCAGCAGTACGAGCAGAGTGACGTAGGACCATCCCAGGAACCGAAATCGCTTGCCGTGGGCGTCGAAGAGGCAGAAAGCGAGTCCCGCCAGCCATACGGGCAGGTTGATAGGCCCCATATATAGGACCTGCCCGACCAGAAACTCCAGCGGTGAGATGCGACTCATGACGCCGGCATTGATGTGTCGGATGAACTCGACGGTTGGCCAGTCGTGCCGAATCTGCCAGAGCAGGTTGGGCAGGAAGACCACCCAAGCAACGCACACGCCCGACCAGAACCACCCAGATGTCAGTTGGCGACGCTGCTCCGTCAGCAACAGGCCGGTGACCAGTCCGATGGTGTACAGCACCATCGTGTGCTTGTTCATCAGTCCCACACCGGCCACAAGTCCCACCCCGAGCCATGCCTTGCCGGATCCCCCGGTCACTATCCCAATCACGAGATAGGAGCAGAGCGTCCAATAAAACGGTTCAAAGGCGGGTATGCAGAGCATATTGGCGCTGCGGAGGAGGGCGGGGGCCCCAAGGTAGGCCAATCCCGCCATCGCCTCTCCCCACAAACCGGCGCCCAGCCGTCGTGCAATCAGGCTGGTGAACAGGAGGCCTAATGCCCCCGCAACAGCAGGGAGGAACCGCAAGGCCGGAAGTGACTCGCCCCCAAAGGTCCGTGACGCCCTCGCAATCCATGGCACCAGGGGGGCATGGTCGACATATCCCCAGTCCAGATGGTCGCCGCAAACGATGAAGTAGAGCTCGTCACGGTGGAAATCATAGGCTCGGTTGGTGACCAGATGTACGAGCAGCTTGACCAGCACCAGACAGAACAAGAGGGTGTTACGCCTGGTAACGATTGTGTACGGCGAGACCTCCGGCTGCATGTCCGTTCCTCGCACAGGTTGCACATCCGCTTCGAGTTCTTTAGGATATGCTCTGTACAACCTCCGGGAAAGCCTTCGATAGGCAGGACCGCATTCTTGCTCATGCACCCCTGGGGTGTTGTACGATAGAATAGCGTAGGTTTCGCCGACGTAGCTCAACGGTAGAGCACAGCTTTCGTAAAGCTGGGGTTGTGGGTTCGAATCCCACCGTCGGCTGTTCAGTGGCATCTCCAGAGCCATCGGCGCGGCTTGGAATAGCGTCCTCTCAAATGGGGTTGAGTTGCACCGGGTGATCGTCATGAGCGATGAGGTGAAGAAGTCCCAGGAAGCTACAGAGCCGGTTACTGAGCAGGCCCCGACCGCTGTCGCGGCAGAGGCGGGCCCGCATGTTACGTCTCATAGGAAGAAGCGCAATCAGGCCTATCTCGTCTGGGGAGGGATTGCCTGTCTCGTGCTCGCCGCCGCCGCAGGTTGGAAGGTGGCCAACAGCAAGGAGGAGTTCAAGTCGCTCGTGCGATACTTCTCCAACCCTGTCCAACGCGATCCCAAACTCATGAAGGACTGGGCCGACAAACTCGGCGCAACGGGAGGAACCTACTGCAAGGCTATCGCCGACATGATCAACACCGAGCAGGTTCCCGAGACCCTTCAGAAGAAGAGCATTACCAATTTCGACGAACTGATGGTCGCCGTGGGTGATGGGGGCGAACTCAGTCCGATCTGTCAACAGGAAATGACCAACCAGTTGAACATCCTCTCGTGGGTACTTGCCTTCGGCGGTATCGTCCTGATCGGGGCGGACATACTCCGGGAACGCGGCAAGACGTCCTCGAAGACCACTGCCTGACGGTTGGGGCTTCACCCGGTCGGTCGCGTGAGCAGATTCGCGACGGGGTGTTTGTGTCCTTGTGCCGGATACGGCAGGGAGGTCGCGACTCGAGCGGTCGGCTTGTTCTCCTCCAGCACATCTGGGCGATGAGTCCCTTCCGCTCTGAAGGTTCTCCTTCGAAGCCTCCCCGGTCGCTTCCGAAGCACGTCCCTTACTTACGGCGGAGAATCAGACGCCTCTGACCGTCACCACCGCTCGACGGGATCGACAGCATGCCGTTCTGTCCGTTCGCCGTGATCCGGTCGAGCGTGTGGCCCCGGCTCAGGGGGCTCAGCTCAACCTCGTATCCTTGAGGATACCACGTTGCGGGGACGTATATCTTTGTGGGTTCCCGCACGGTGCGGTCCTCTCGCCAGTGGCATTCAAACCGCCCCGTTTGAGGATCAAGCTGGCATTTTTCGATCGTTCCGGCCACTGCCGTCGGATAGGGCCGACAGAGCATCGGGAAACAGTGATGCTTGTCGATCTCCATGTCGAAGTACCAGTACGTGTTGCCGGTCAGTACCTCTTCCATCATCCGAACCATTGAACGAACGGCGGGCAATTGGCCCGGGCGGTTAGGGAAATTGCCCCATTCGCCGATCAGCATGGGCAGTCCCATCCGTTTGGCCGCACTGTCCAATTGTTGAACGATAAACCGTACCCGTGCCTCGTCGGCAGGAACGGCGTCAACCATGTCGGTCACGATGTCATACGCGTGTGGGGCGAATGCCTGGAGGGCATCCGGCTTGCCTTCTGCATTCAGGACCGGCTGCAGCACGCTGGCGAAACCCTGGTTGGCCGAGACGCTTGGCTCCAGGAACAGGATATGCTTCGGATCCGCCTGGCGAATGGCGTTGGCAACCCTCTGGTACATCGGGTTGAGCTTGGTGCGTTCAAAGTGTTTGAAGACCGGCTCGCCGGCTTCGATCAGTGAACGATAGGCCTGCATGTCGCGAAGCTTCTCGAAAAGATCATTCCGTCGTTTCGGATCGCTCAGCATCTTGCTCAACTCAAACGCACCGGCCGAAGACCCGTTCGTTCCGAACAGTTCCATGAGCTTCCGATTCAGTCTCGCCTGGGCGAGCAACATCCCGGAGCCGATGAAGGGTTCATTGAGAAGGTCGTAGCCGATGACCGCAGGTTCGTGGGCGTATCGTCTGGCGACGACCTGCCAGACCCGGGCGAAGCGGTCCTGCACCCCAATACCTTCAGGACCGGCCTTGTTGGCCCAGAAGTTGTCGAAGGCCGTCTGGATCATCGGGCTGACCAGATACCCATCGCTCCACACGACGCCCAGGCGGTAATCCGGACGACCGTCGTCGAGAGTGGCCCAGGCGGGGGCGCCGTCTCCTCCGGCACACTTCTCCCCCCAGAGGTCCTGGTGCATGTCCACGAGGACGTACAGCCCATTCGCCTTGGCCCAGGCGATTCGTTCGTCGATGCGGCGGAGGTAGTCTTCGTCGATTCTGCCCGGTTCCGGTTCGATAGCCGCCCAGATGATCAGCAGCCGAACGCAGTTGAATCCCCAGTCTCGCATCCGGGCGAAGTCGCTGGCCGTGTGCCCACTCATGTACTGTGAGCCTTTGTGTTTGCCACCCAGGTTGATGCCATGCAGGATCACCTGCCGACCGGCCGGATCGAGGATACGTCCGGCCTTCACCGTGAGGTAATCGCTTCCGACTGCCGGCGCCTGGGTCAGACACATCAGAGTCATCACGACGCAGCCTGGGATGATGATGCGCATTGTTGTGCCTCCTGTCTCGTGCTCGGTTACCGGGGCAGGCAACCGCCTACGCCTCAAGGGGAGCGATGGCACGGAATCCCGCATCGATTTGTGCCCGCGTAACGTCGGAGACGGTGACTACCTGGCCGATATCTGTGGGAAGGACGAATCGGATACGCCCCGCCGCCACCTTCTTGTCTTTCTGCATGTAGGCGAACATGACCTCGGCGTCGATCGGTTGGCACACGCGGGTGGGCAATTCCAGCCGCTCCAGGAGGTGCCGGAGGCGTTCCGCCTGCTCGGCGGCAAAATGTCCCCGCTCGACGGCGATTTGGGCGGCGGCCACCATGCCGATCGACACACACTCGCCGTGCCGAAGGGCGTATTGCTGATCGGTTTCGATCGCATGCCCGATGGTGTGCCCGAAGTTCAGGATGGCTCGCAGGTTCGCCTCACGCTCGTCGGTTGCGACGACCGAAGCCTTGATCCGGCAGTTCCATTCAATCCACTCGGCGAGGATCGCGGAATCACCGGCCAGGATCTCGCCGGACTTGGATTCCAACCACGCGAACAACTGGGCGTCTCGGATGACACCGTGCTTGACCCCTTCGGCGATTCCGGAGCGAAGGTCGCGTCCGCTGAGTGATTTCAACGTCTCGACGTCGATCAGCACCAAACGGGGTTGGTGAAACGCCCCGATAAGGTTCTTGCCGGCCGCATGATTCACCGCCGTCTTGCCTCCGACGGACGCGTCGAGATCGGCCTCCATCGTCGTGGGCACCTGGACAAATGGGACTCCACGGAGCCATGTGGCAGCCACAAAGCCCGTCAAGTCACCCACCACGCCGCCGCCAAGTGCGATCAGCGGAGAATCCCGTTCGATACCGGCTTCCGCCAATTCCCCGTATATGCGATCCGCCGTGACGAGTGACTTGCTGCCTTCTCCTGGTCTGACCACAATCAACCGCGCTGCGTAACCGGCCTGCCTCAGAGAACCCATGACCGCCTCGCCATAGAGGGGGGCGACGTTCTCATCGCTGATGACCACGGCTGTGGGGGCAGGACACCGTTCGCGGAGCCAGACACCCAGAGATTCCAGCAGGTGCGAGCCAATGTAGATCCAGTAGCCCCGATCGCCCAGGGGCACCTGAACGGACCGGATCAGCGACGATTCGAGAGGAGGCGTCATACAAGGTTCTCCGGCCGCGAGCCATAACGGTCGCAGGAGTATGCCTTCGATCAATAGGTCGTCTTGCGCAACGTGAGGGTCCTCGGGACCCACCACCGGGGTCAGTCACGCCCCGGGGCTCTCGGTGCGATCGGCTGATTCTCAGCGGCATTGGTGCCGTTGTCCACCTTTGGACGACGTGTGGCCCAAAGATCGACACACATTTGTTCCTGAGGTCCGTTGAGTTGGGTTACTGAGAGCAACCATTCAGCGTCCGGTAACACCTCGTCACCCATGTGTACGACTACATGCTTTCGCCATCATCAGCCGGCCGTGAAGACACTCTGCGGACGGACGCCAGGGGCTGCCATGGTATCACAACGAGGCACCTCCGCCACATCTCCCTCCCAATAGAGTCCGACAGTTCGTCACGTGCATCGTCAAAACGCTTCCTATGGTAAGAACGACGGTGTCATGGAGGGGCAAAGGTCCCTTCGCGTCTCTTCGCTCCGTCATCGTTCGGTGGAAATGAAGCGTGACTGCGGAGTGTTCAGTCTGGGTAAAAGACCTCATAGTATTGCGCTCAGTGTGCAATTGAATGACACTGACAATACTGGCGGCCTGAAGACAAGTTCCGACGTTCTGTGATGGAAGAGGGAGACCCGTGGGTCGGAGAGCCTCCATATTGAATAAGTTATTTTTGGACAATACTTTACGACTAAAGTGTACATCCATGCCCCTGGCAGTTTCGGCCATCTGACACCGTGATTAAGTGCTTGACGGAACAGGGCTAAGTCATTAAAATACCGAGTTATGACACGCTTGAAAAGTTCTCGTATGGCTCCGGCGCGGCGCGGTAACGGAAGCATCAGAACTTATCGTTCGGCGCTGGAGTTTCTCAATTCAGCAACGGACTACGAGAAGCAGAGGCGGGTTGGGTATAACCACACTAACTTCAACCTGGCTCGGATGACCCGTCTTCTGAAGGCCCTGGGTGATCCTCACAAGAAGCTTCGGTGCGTGCATATCGCCGGGACCAAAGGTAAAGGGTCTACGGCGACCATGCTGGCCCACATGCTTCAGGGCAGCGGCTACACCGTTGGACTTTACACCTCTCCTCATCTGATGGATATGCGGGAGCGCATTACGGTGAATGGGGAAATGATCACCGAGTCGGAGTTGACTCGCGTTGTCATAAAGATAGCCCCAGTTGTCGAGAAGTTGGCAAAGGAGGAGCCGACCTTCTTTGAAATTCTGACGGCGGCAGCATTTCTGCATTTCCACAACAAGAAAGTGACCATGGCCGTTGTGGAGACCGGACTGGGTGGTCGGCTCGATTCAACCAATGTGATCAAGCCCGACGCCTGTGGCATCACGAGTATCAGTTTCGACCACATGAGTCAGTTGGGGCCTACGCTGGACAAGATCGCCGAAGAGAAAGCCGGGATCTTCAAGTCCGGTGTTCCGGTCATTTCCGCCCCACAGCCGACCGAGGTCAAGCGGGTTCTCCGAAGGGCGGCCACCAAGATGGGGGCGGACCTTCGGTTTACCGGCGAGGACATCGAGTTCAGTTATCGTTTCGAGAGTTCACGGTCGTTCGGGCCTCATACACGCGTATGTCTCACCACCCCGTTCAGTCGATTTGAGCACCTGCACGTTCCCCTTTTGGGCGAGCATCAGGCGATCAACTGCGGTGTTGCCTTGGGAATCGTCGATGCCCTCAAGCAGAAGGGCTACAAGATCGACGACCAGAAGGCCATTGAGGGGTTGGCCCGCGTTGTTCTGCCCGGACGTATGGAGATTGTCAGCGAAGACCCGCGGATTCTGGTGGACGGTGCTCACAACGCTGCCAGCATCGAGGCTCTGATGAGGGCTATCGGGCAGAATATTTCCTACGACAGCATGGTGATGATCTTCGGCTGTCAGGCCGACAAGGATGTCACCGGCATGCTTCGCCAGATTCAATATGGGGCGGACAAGGTCATTTTCGCCCCGACGCCGTCTCCCCGGTCCGCCGATCCCGATGAGTTGGCGGCACGTTTTGTCGAGATCAGTGGCAAGATGGCCCAAGTTGCCCGCAACGGTCGCGAGGCGCTCGAAATCGCCGGCTGTGCCGTGGATCGAGACGACCTGATCTGTGTGACGGGCTCCTTCTACCTCGTGGGTGAGGTCAAGCGCGTCCTCAAAAGGGCCAACGGTCGTGCGCATTGAGATCGGCCTTCACGGACGGCCCAACCCCCATCTGCAACCCTTAGGGTCGATTGACCTCATCCCATAGGGATGTCGCCAGATTCTTCAGAGGGCCCCGGTGCGCGTGGCTGACTCTTCGCACATCCGTGACCTGTCGATCGCGGTCAAAGTCGACCGCCACCGACCACAGTGATGTGATCCCGTCCGACTTCCAACTGTATCGCATGTCGTCGTAGAGCACACACCAGCCCTTGGGCGTCTTCAAGACGGAGGGGCGGGCACAATCCATGGTGAACCGATGGAAGAACTGTACCCGTGGCTCCTGCTCGGCCCGACGGATCAGGGGATGATCCTCAACCGTCAGGAAAGTGAACACCGGATCGTGGTCAAATCGCGTATTGGTGCGACCGACATACCAGCCGTTGTCCGTGCGGTAGATCAGGCGCCAGACGTAGACGCTGCCGATCTGCGGGATGGCGCGAGCCATCAGGATTCGTTCACCCGGGCTGGCAGGGTGGTCGTATATCCGCTTCAACGCACGATGATGATGAGATGCGCCGTACAACAAATACCCCGTCGACAGGACCATGCCGATGAGTCCGATGGCCCATGTGCGCCCGCCACGGGCGGTTCGGGACGGTGACCGG
Organism: uncultured Planctomycetales bacterium; assembly: GCA_964446835.1. Classification (GTDB taxonomy): domain Bacteria; phylum Planctomycetota; class Phycisphaerae; order UBA1845; family JAFGLZ01; genus CAYUQT01. The sequence continues at coordinate 148,680 of CAYUQT010000010.1, forward strand.
GCCGGTCCGCGCTCCGTCGAGCGATCCGCAGCATCCGGAGGCGCCGTGGGGTGCGCCGTACACGTATTCGGCGATCCATCGATTGGCAAAGGCGGGTTCCACTCGTTGTGATCGAGGCTGCCGTTGTCTTCGCAACCTTCACGGGGGCGCATGGTCGAGAGCTGGGCTCGCTTGCGCACGGCCCAACACAGTATCAGCGTTGCCACCAGGATAAGCGAATAGAACGGATCGACGATGGCGATCCAATCCAGGCCCAGACGGGCGTCGCTGAAAGGCCAGAGCAGATGAGTTCCGTAGGTCGTACAGATGTCCAACAGGGGGTGCGTGGCGATCGCCACGTAGGCGCACAGGAACCACAGGCCGTATGAGGTCCTGCCGTGACGCCGCCAGAAAAGCCATGCCAAAGGTAATGCCGCGAGTGGGGCAAAAAGGAACCCGTGCGTGAAGTGACGGTGGTATTCCCACGCCCACCACGGATTGATCCATGCCAGCGCGAAATCGGCGTCGGGAAGGACGCCCCCGACCGCTCCGAGGACCGTTGCCCCTCGTCCCAGCCTGCCGCGAAGACCGCATTCCGCCAACGCGGCGCCCAACAGCCCCTGTGTCACGGAATCCATTCGTACGTCGTCTCACACACTACGGAACCCCGTCATTATAGCGCGATCCCACAAAAGGGGCAAAAGCAGGTGCGTACGACCGGGAACCTCGGGGCATGTAAAGCGGGGCGAAGCAGGCCCGATGTTACTGCGTTCGGGGATATTCGTGGTTCTGCAAGAACACCTTGATTCGCCGGGGGGTGAGGAAGACTGTGTTGCCCGTGACCAGGCGAAGCGACTGGAACCGATCCTGCGGCAGGTCAACATCCACTCGTTCGCCGCCTTCGCTCAGCAGTTCCATCTTGACGTGCGGACCGGCGGAGTTGATTCGGACGACCGATGCCTTGAAGCACGGGTCCTTGCCGGGCTGTAGCGATACGTCGAAGTCGTGGGGGCGCACGAATACCCTCGCTTCGGTCGGCGCTTCGTGTTGGGGGTATTCCAGCTCCAGCGCGTTGAAGTAGGCCTTGCCCCTTCCGACGCGCCCGTGAAACAGATTCACACTGCCCAGAAAATTCATGATGAACTCAGTGGCCGGGCTGTGGAAGACCTCGTCGGGTGTACCCACCTGTTCGATCTGTCCCTCGTTCATGACGACCACCCGGTCCGCCACTTCGAGGGCCTCTTCCTGATCGTGTGTCACGAAGACGCTGGTCAGGTGGATTTCGTCATGGAGGCGGCGGAGCCACTGACGCAGTTCCTGGCGCACCTTCGCGTCGAGCGAGCCAAAGGGTTCGTCCAGCAGGAGAATATGGGGCTGAACCGCCAGTGCTCTGGCCAGGGCCACACGCTGTCGTTGTCCGCCGGAAAGCTGCGAGGGCAGACGATCGGCCTGCGAATCAAGCTGCACCAGCTTCAACAGCTCAAAGACCCGATCTCGGATGTCCTCTCGCGATGGGCGGTGCCGACGCGGAATGACACGCAACCCAAAGGCCACGTTCTCAAACACGGTCATGTGCCGGAAGAGCGCATAGTGTTGGAACACGAACCCCACCTTGCGCTGCCCGACACTCCGCTGGGCCACATTCTCTTCGTGGAAGAGAATCGCCCCGCTGCCTGCGTCGGGTATCTCCAGGCCCGAGATGATCCGCAACAGTGTCGTCTTGCCGGACCCGGACGGACCCAGCAGGGCGACCAGTTCGCCCTTGTGGACTCTCAGGCTGACATCCCGGAGCGCGACAAACTTGCCGAAGGTCTTGGTGATGTTGTGGACTTCGATGCTCACGGAGTCGCACCTCACGCTGATGCGGCGCGTTCGGCCGCCTGATCCCGTCGGGACTTCCACTCGACCATGCTCTTGAGGGCCAGCGTCATCAGGGCCAGGATCGACAAGAGCGAGGCGACCGCAAAGGCGCCGACGAGATTGTACTCATTGTAAAGGATCTCCACGTGTAAGGGCATCGTGTTCGTTTCACCCCGGATGTGCCCCGACACGACCGACACGGCGCCGAACTCGCCCATCGCCCGTGCGTTGCACAGAATGATGCCGTAGAGCAGTCCCCACTTGATGTTCTTGAGTGTCACGCGACGGAACATCTGCCAGGTCGATGCTCCCAGAACGCAGGCCGCCTCTTCCTCCTCGGTCCCCTGGGCCTGCATCAGCGGAATCAGCTCGCGGGCAACAAACGGAAACGTCACGAAGATCGTCGCCAGCACGATGCCCGGCGTGGCGAAGATGATCTTCAGATCGTGTCGATCCAGCCAGGGGCCCAGCCATCCCTGCATGCCGAACATTACGACGTAGATGAATCCCGAGACCACCGGCGAAATCGCAAAAGGCAGATCGATCAGCGTGATCAATATGCTCTTGCCGATGAAGTTGAACTTGGCGATCGCCCAGGAGGCCGCGATGCCGAAGACGATATTCAGCGGCAGGGCGATCGCCGCCGCGGTCAGGGTCAACCGAATGGCTGCCAGGGCATCCGGGTCATTGAATGACGCCACATACGCGTGGTATCCCTTGGAAAGCGCTTCCCCGAAGACCACGGCCAACGGCACGATCAAGAACACGCCGAGGAACAAGATCGCCACGCTGAGCAACGCGCACCGGATCCAGACGGGTTCCGTTGTCGCACCCGTCAGGCGTCTGCGCGTCTCGGCCATCGTTTGTGGTTGTGGTCTGCTCATGGCACCCGGCGACTCAGTTCATGGCTATCGTTCGAAAACGCCCGCTCCACCACTGAAGCAGGTTGACGACCAGCAAGAGCAGGAACGACGCCATGAGCATCACGACGGCGATGGCCGTTGCTCCGGCGTAGTCATACTGCTCCAGCTTCATGACGATCAGCAGGGGGGTGATCTCCGTCTTCATCGGCAGGTTGCCTGAGATGAAGACCACCGACCCGTATTCCCCCAGGGCGCGGGCAAATGCCAGCGCGAACCCCGTCAGCAGTGTGGGCAGCACGGTCGGGAAGATCACACGATAGAAAGTCTGCCACCGCGATGCCCCAAGGCTTGCGGCCGCTTCTTCGATCTCAACGTCGAGGTCCTCCAGCGCCGGCTGAAGCGTTCGCACCACGAAGGGCAGCCCGATGAAGGTCAGCGCAATCACCACACCCAACGGGCTGAACGCCGATTTGATGCCCGCCTTGGCCAAGTACCGGCCAAACATGCCGTTGTCGGCGTACAGCGCCGTGAGGGCGATGCCCGATACCGCTGTCGGCAGGGCGAACGGCAGATCGACCAGGGCATCCACCAGCCGCCTCCCCGGAAACCGATACCGGACCAGAACCCACGCGACGATGAATCCGAACACTGCATTGAGGCTCGCGCCGATCAAGGAGGCCAGGAAACTCAGCCTGTACGAGGCCATCACCCGGGGGTCGGTCACCACCTGAACGAACTGCCTCCAGCTCATCGTCGCCGACTTCAGGAACAGGGCGGTCAGCGGGATCAACATGACCAGACCCATGTAGGTCAGGGTCAGGCCCAGGGTCAAGCCGAATCCCGGCAGTACGCTGTGTTGTTTCAGGGTGATACGAATGACCGGTCCCTTTCGTAGACCTCGAAGTGCCTCTATTGGGCGGCCTTGCAGATCTGATCGAAAATGCCGCCGTCATCAAAGTGCACCTTCTGCGCCTTTCGCCAGCCGCCGAATACCTTGTCGATCGTGATCAAGTCCATTTTCGGGAACTGCCTGGCGTACTTCGCCGACACCTGCTCCAGGGAAGGCCGGTAGTAGTGCTTGGCGGCGATCTCCTGACCTTGGGGAGAGTAGAGCCACTTCAGATACTCCTCCGCAACCCGACGGTTGTTGCGCTTGTCCACCACCTTGTCGACCAGGGCTATCGGCGGTTCTGCCAGAATGCTCATCGAGGGCAGGACAATCTCAAACTTGTCCTTGCCCAGCTCGTTGATGGCCAGAAAGGCCTCGTTCTCCCATGCCAGCAGAACATCGCCAATGTTGCGCTGGACGAAGGTGTTCGTGGACCCCCGCGCGCCCGAGTCGAGCACGGGGACGTTCTTGAACAACCGCATGACGAAGTCGCGAGCCTTGGCCTCATCATTGTCCCACTTCCTGAGGGCATACCCCCAGGCGGCCAGGTAGTTCCACCGGGCTCCGCCGGACGTCTTGGGATTGGGTGTGATCACCTGGACCCCCGGCTTGACCAGATCGTCCCAATCCTTGATGCCTTTGGGGTTGCCCTTGCGGACAAGCATGACGATCGTCGACGTGTATGGGCAACTGTTGTTCGGCAGACGCTTCTGCCAGTCAGCGGGCAGAAGGCCGGCCTTGTCGGAGATGGCATCGATGTCGTACGCCAGGGCCAGGGTGACCACGTCGGCCTCCAGGCCGTCGATGACGGCCCGGGCCTGCTTGCCGGAACCGCCGTGCGACTGTCGGATTCGAACCACCTCACCAGCAGTCTCCTTCCAGTGCGTCGCGAAGACCGCATTGAAATCCTTGTAGAGCTCTCGCGTCGGGTCATAGGAGACGTTGAGAATCTGGGTCTCTGCGAAGACGACGCTGCATCCCAGTAACACCAGGGCCGCGCAGAACAGGGAGAATCTTGGATGCCTTGACGGTCTGTTCATGTGTCCTTCCTCAAGCACGACGGAATTGCGAGTGCCTGATCGATTGTCCGCCACGCCATCAGGCCGATCGTGGTTTCCGGCTTCAAGACTTGCCGACAATATCTACCTCCCCACGACACCCCGCTGCCGGGGCCGTGAGTTGTACCATAATATCGGTTAATTGTCGGTTGGCCGCAAGGATTTGAAGTGAATCGTCAATATCGGACCCACACTCCACTATCCGATGATCCCCTCCATGCTCAGGCATTCTCCCGCCTGTTCTCGGTATGCCTGCCCGATCGAGGGGCTTGTCGATCGGGCCACTTGGCGATTAAGCTGCCCCCGTTCGCGACAACCAGCAAGTCAAGGAGAACGACTCATGATCGAAATCGGTATGCACGTGGATAACTGGCGGCATTTCGACGTTCTGTACGATGTCCCCTGCGAGTTCGCCAAGAAGCACAAGATGAAGTATGTCGAGTTCGGCACGATCGACGGCGATTACTTCGTCCAGGCGCTGGGCTACAACCCGCACATTCCGCTGCACAGCAACCCCCTGACGCTGAAAGCCTACCTGGATTCCATGGGCCTGAAGGTTTCGCAGCTCGACGCGGCCTATCCGGTCTCCGGACCGGAGGGGCAGTATCGGGGCATCCCCTATACCTGTCGTGCGATTCAGTTTGCCAAGGCCCTTGGCGCCTACTGCGTAGATACAACCGACGGCTCCCGCAAGCCTCCCGGCTACACGGATGAAGAAGTCTTCACGCTCATCAAACAATACTACCGCGTCGTGCTCGAGTGGGCCGAGCGGTATCAGATGATCATCAACGTCGAGCCGCACGGTCCGTACACCACGGATCCCGACTTCATGGAACGGATTATGACGTGTATCGATTCACCGCTGTTGAGAATGAATTTCGATACGGGCAACACGTTCATTTCGGGCAACGATCCGGTGAAGTTCCTCGAACGGTTCAAGCACAAGGTCTCGCACTGCCACATCAAGGACGTCAGCGAGGAGTTGGCTCGCAAGATCCGCGGCGGCGAGACGGGGATTGCCACCTCGATCGTCGCCATCGGCGAAGGCGTCAACGCCGATAACATCTCCGGCTGCATCGAGGTCCTTAAGAAGATGAAATGGTCGGGTGTCCTGTCGATCGAGGCCGAGGCGATGCCCGGCAAGATCGAGCAGAGCCTGGAGTGGCTCCGAAAGGAAGTCGCGAAATAGGGCAGGCAAGGCTTGGGATTCAGGGTCCGGAGGCCACGAGGGATTCACCCGTCCGGATTCCGGACTCTGCCCCCAGGCGTCTGAGGCTGCCCGCCGAAGCTCTCTTCATGCAGGCGGTCGATAGCGGATTGTTCCCCCATGCTCGCATCCAGCATTGCCATCGGTACGGTAGACCTTGGTGTCATCGTTATCTACCTCGTGGGCGTCGTCGCTTTGGGGTGCTTGGCCGGAATTCGTCAGCGGCGTGGTGCTCAGGGAAGTGAGTACTTCCTGGCGGGACGTACGCTGACCTGGCCGGTGATCGGGGCGGCGCTGTTCTCCACGAACATCTCGACGGTCCATCTGGTCAGTCTGGCCCAGGAGGGGTACGTCAACGGACTGGCCTACGGCAACTTCGAATGGATGGCGGCGTTCACTCTGATCGCCCTGTCGCTGTTCTTCGCCCCCTTCTACATCCGCTCCAACGTGGCGACCTTGCCGGATTTTCTGGAGAAACGATACAGCCGCTCCTGCCGCGACTGGCTCGCGATCATGTCTATCGTCTCGGCGGTTTTCATTCACATCGGATTCACGCTGTATACGGGTGCCGTGGTTCTGCGAGGGCTGTTCGGAATCGGCATCATGACGAGCGTCATCGGTGTGTCTGTGCTGACGGGCGTGTATACGATTCTCGGCGGCCTGCTGGCCGTGGTGCTGACCGAGACCATCCAGACGGTCATCCTGCTGGCCGGCTCCATCATCATCACGCTGATCGGTTTGTACCACGTTGGCGGCTGGTCGGGGTTGGCGGCCAGCGTCGAGCCGGTCAAGCTGACGGTCCTGCGGTCGGCCGGCGACCCGTCGGGGCTTCCGTGGTACTCCGTGTTTCTAGGGTATCCGGTCATCGGTCTGTGGTATTGGTGCGCCGATCAGACAATCGTCCAGCGTGTTCTGGGTGCCAAGGATGAGAACCATGCCCGTATGGGGCCGTTGTTCGCCGGGTTCATCAAGATCCTTCCGGTGTTCATCTTCGTGCTTCCGGGTCTGATCTGTCTGGGGTTGGTCCGGCAAGGCAAGCTGTCGACCCCCCCGTCGGATTCGGCAGACGTATACGCGTTCCTCGTCACGCAACTCATGCCCGTGGGTCTGAAGGGGTTGGCGGCCGCGGCATTGCTGGCGGCGCTGATGAGCACCGTGTCCGGCGCGCTCAATTCAACGGCCACGCTCTTCAGTTATGACATCTACAAGCGATGGAAACCCCAGGCATCGGATCGTTCCCTCGTCATCGTCGGACGAGTCGTCACATTTGTCGGCATGGTGCTGGCCATCGTCTGGTCGCCCTATCTGGATCACTACAAAAGCATCTTTCAGGGCATCGTCTCCATGATCTGCTACGTAGCGCCGCCGATTACGGCCGTGTTCGTCTGGGGCGTGTTCTGGAAGAGGGCATCGGCCACCGGCGCGATCGTGACGCTCTGGAGCGGATCGATTCTGGGGCTGACCGTCTTCCTTCTCGACTGGTTCAAGGATCGGACAGGGTGGAGCCTGTCCTCGATGATGGTCACGTTTTACCTCTTCGTCATATGCTCGGCGATCCTGGTGCTGGTCTCCCTCTGGAAGCCTTCGGCGACGACGTCCGACGTGTCCGCCCTCGTCTGGCAAAGCCCCATGGATGCCCTTCGAGCCAAAGGATGGCCGGGACCGGCCAACTACAAGTTCATTGCCGGCGTACTGTTCGTAACCATGGTCATTCTCTACGTGGCATTCGCATAACCTGCTCGATCCCCCACGGGCGATCCGAATGGATCACCCTGTTTCCTTACCGGACGGCAATCCTCGGGCTGCTGGGCTCAAACCGCCGGACCGAACTCGATAGTGCCTGCTACCTTGCCACGAGGGCGCGGCCGCAACGGCGAGCAGGCTCTTCTGGACATCGAACAACGTACGCACATTTGTGCGTTGTTCTCGGAACCTCATTCTTCTTGCCACAGAGGTAATTCACTCCTCCGGACCGAGAGGCAAGGACGCCAAGGATACCTTCCGCAAGGCCGGGATGAATCCACCGAGGTGTCGTCAGGCTCCGGCTCTCGGATGCCTGGGGCATCAACCGGATGCTGCACAAACGGAACCGACGTTGTGAATGGGCCGGAAGGGCTTTGGTACAGGACGGTCTGTCAGTTTTCTCGGACTCTCGTGGAAAGCAGGAAGGGGCCTGAGGCACTGTTCATGCCACGGGCGCCCAGCGCCACTGCCCTCGATGTCAAAAGATCGATTCTGGTGGTCTCGGGGGGGCCGCGTGGTGCTAGCACAGGGTGATCGGTCGGACCGTCCGGCCATTAAGACTCGTCACCCGTTCGTCGATACTCAGACGGGTGGGTTGCTCATGCCCTTTATGGATGGGGTGTTGCGATTCAAACGGAGACTCTCTCTCAATCGGAAGTCATAGCCCGCGAGGCCTCGGGGCCCGCGAAGATACTCGTCGTGGATGACGAGCCTGAGATCGGGCAGGTCATCGCCGAGTGCCTGGGGGACGACCGCCATCGTTGCGAAACAGTGACCAGTGGTCAGTTGGCCTATTCCCGCGTCTGCGAGCGAGACTACGACGTCGTCATCTCCGACGTCGTCATGCCGGGAATGAGCGGACTGGAACTGCTCGATCGGGTCGTTGCCATCCGACCGCAGAGCCGTGTCATCCTGGTAACGGGCTACGGTTCCCGGGACGATCTGAAGCGGGCCGTGCGGCGGGGAGCCTTCGACTACATCGAGAAACCTTTCGACATCGACCGTTTGCGCCATGTTGTGGACGAGGCGATTCGCTGGGATGGCCGGGACAAAGAGGCGTCGAGCGACACGTCTCGCATCGGCTCGCCCGGTCCGGATACACAGGCTGCCGTCCGTCACGATCCCCTGACCGGATTGTTGAATCACCGATTCTTCCATGAAGAGCTGGCCACCCTTCGAATGCGGTGCCGTCGGGGCAACCATCCGTTGAGCGTTCTGCTGATTGATTTGGATCGGTTCGGCCGGGTTAATGAGAGCTGCGGGTATGCCTTCGGGGATTTCGCCTTGCGTGAGGTGGCACGACGGCTTCGGCTGCTCTGCCGCGACGCCGATGTGGTGGCTCGATATGGGGGACAGGTCTTCGCCGTTGCCCTGTTCGAGACAAGTGCCGATCATGTCGGTCGGCTGGCCGAGAAGATTCGATCGAACATCGCCAACAGTGTCCTCATGCATGAAGATCAGCACGTTCGTCTCAATGTCACGATCGGTGTGGCCCAGTCCGATGTCGGCTTTCTCGAGTCCCCCGGCGATCTGGTCGGTCGGGCTCAGCAGGCCGTGTCCTACGCCAAGAGGCGGGGGGTCTCGCAGGTCGTGCGGTGGGATCAGATGAACCTGGGGCCCCCGGAAGACAGCTCGATCGATCGATCACGGATGGAAGAACTTTCTGAGCAGTTCGGTCACCTTAACCAGAAGGTCAAACGAATCTGCCTGGAGTCCACTCAGGCCCTCGTAGCGGCGGTGGAAGCGAAGGACCCCTACACACAACAACACTCGCTGAAGGTTGCCACCTACGCCACAACCTTGGCCGGTCTGATGCGATTGGACACGGCCTTCATCGAGACCCTCAAAGTAGCTGCCTTGCTGCATGACGTGGGTAAGATCGGCATCCCGGACCCGATTCTGACCAAGTCGGGTGAGCTGACTGAGGACGAGTTCGCTCTCGTGCGTCGCCACCCCGTGCTGGCCGCCCAGATCCTTCAGAACGTCAGCTTCCTCAAGGGCGAACTGCCCATGATCCTTCACCATCATGAGCGGTGGGACGGTCAAGGGTATCCCAGTGGATTGGTGGGCGAGGAAATCCCTCTAGGGGCCAGAATACTGCACGTGGCAGACGCCATCGAGGCCATGTTGGCTCGGCGGAGCTATAAGCCCAGCTACCCGATCGATCGAGTCAGAACCGAGCTGCGGAATAACAGCGGAACGCAGTTCGACCCGGACGTTGTGAACCTGGCGGTTGCCTGGCTGGGGCGTTCGACGATCGCCGACGTCATTCTGACCTGATTTCCTGCTTCTCTCCCGGTGAAATCAGACGGGCACTTCAGGAGACCGCCCCGGGGGTTGCCGATCGGGATGCGATGGACACCCAAGAGGCACGCGGTGCCTTCCTATCGATTGCATCCCCTTGCACAGAACACTATATTCGCCTGGATGGTTCGGTTGCGCCCGGGTCGGGTTCGGAACTGAGGAGTGGTATGTCCGTTCGTCATCACATGAAATCGAACGCGCGCCAGGAGTTCGACGCCTGGGCATACAGCTACGATCAGCATTTTCTGAACCGATGGCTGTTTCGACCCAGCTACCGCATCTTCATGGAAGAGCTGCACCGGTGGCGGGGCTACGACAGTTCCGAGTACGACCTGCTGGATGTGGGGTGCGGAAGCGGAACACTTGTGGGGCTGCTCGCCGAGACCCGATTGCCGATCCGCCGTCTGGTGGCTCTGGACTATGCTGCCCAAATGTGTCGAGTGGCGAGCGATAAGGCTCAACGCCTGGGATATCACGATGCCGTGCAGTTCGTCAATGCCGACAGCGAACACATGCCCTTTCCTGATGGGTGCTTCGACGTCATTACGTGCAGCAATTCGTTCCATCACTATCCCCACCAGGAGGTGGTTCTGGCGGAGATGCGCCGAATTCTCCGGCCGGGTGGGCGCCTCATGCTTATCGATGGTTTCAGAGACAATGTTGTAGGATGGTTCGTCTTCGATGTCTGCATCGCAGCGGCAGAGGGGCAGATCCACCACGTCCCCTGGTCGACGTTGAACCGTTGGTTCAAGGCTTCGGGCTTTAGGGAGGTCACTCACCGGAAATTCAACTACTGGTTTCCGGGGCTGCTGACGATCGGCGTGACCTGACGGGAGGCGGGGATGTCTTTGCCGGACACCCGAGAACAGCTCTCGGATCTCCAGAGGGTACTTCAGGTGGCCCGCCGCCTTGGAGTCACCATGGACCTGCGGGAAATGCTCACCCATGTCGAGCAGGCCGCTCTGTCGGTAATGGACTGCGAACGGGCCAGCGTCTTCATCTACGACGAAAAGACCGATGAACTCGTCGGATACGTCGCCACCGGAGCCGAAGGGCTTCGTATTTCCGCCAAACGCGGCATCGTCGGCGAGGCGGTTCGCAGCCGCCAGACGATCAACGTTCCCGATGCGTATGCCGACCAGCGTTTCAATCCCCAAGTGGATGTCCAAACAGGCTTCCGAACCCGGAATATGCTCACCTTGCCGCTGATCGGTCTGAACGAGAAAGTCGTCGGCGCGCTCCAGGTGCTCAACTCGCGGCGGGGCAGCTTCGGTGAATGGGACGAGCAACTGGCCGGAACCCTGGCGGCTCAGGCTGGGGCGGCCATCCAGCGACAGTTGCTGCTGGATCAGCTCGTCGCCAAACAGAAGCTCGAACAGGATCTCGCCATCGCGCGCTCCATTCAGCAGCAGCTCCTGCCGACAGACCCTCCACGCGTGCAGGGCTTTGACATTGCCGGCTGGAACAAGCCTGCCGACGAGACGGGGGGCGACGCCTTCGATTTCATGCCGCTTGGCGACGGACGATTGGCGGTAACGGTTGCCGACGCGACCGGCCACGGCATTGGTCCCGCCTTGGTCATTGCCGAGTGCCGGGCGCTGCTCAGGGCGACCGTGGGCTTCAGCCGCGACTCAAACCAGATCATGCGATGGGTCAACGACCTGCTCGTCAAAGACCTCCCTGCGGGGCGATTCGTCACGTGTTTCTTCGGCCTCCTGGATCCGTTAACCGCCGAGATGCACTATGCCAGCGCCGGGCACGGCCCCCTTCTGTTCTTCCGAGGAGGCCGAAACGAGGTGGCCGAACTCTCCGCCACAGGCATTCCCCTGGGGGTCATGGAAGACATGGACTATACTTCCGGCGGGCCACTCTCCTTTGAGCGGGGGGATATGCTGGTTGTAGTAACAGACGGATTCTTCGAATGGATCGACACTCACAGGCGACAATATGGCCTGGAGAGACTCATCGAAAGAATCCGCACTCACAGGGATCTGCCGGCGGGCGAAATCATCCAGGATATCTATCAAGACGTGATGCGGTTCGGCAATGGCACGGTTCAGCAGGACGACCTCACGGCGATCGTGATCAAGAGAACAGCCTGACCACTGTGATAGGGCAATTCCTCGTGCTCGCCGCGTCCTTGGCGCAAATAAACCGCGGACGACGTTGTCGCCCGCGTCCACGCACCCCCGGGATCAGAAATCGAGTTTCAGTTGCTCACGGAATTCAGCCGCTATTCGGCATCGATTGGGCGAATCTTCAACGGGGTCCACTCGAACGACCTCCCCCAGGCTGCTGACGCGCCCCTGATAGGGGAAATGGCCTTCACCCGGTGGAATGACCAAGTGAAGACTCAGCAGATTGCCCGGTTCGACGTTCGGTTGCCCGGTTTCAAAGTACACCCCACCCGTGCTGACGTTGATCGTCGTGGCCCGCCGGGATTCCCTCGACCCATTGATGAGTGAGGCATATTCGATCGGAAGGCTGATCTCCAGCCGACGATGTTTGCGTCGTTCCGTTCTCAACGAAGGTACTTCCCCTGTCTGCAAGACCCAATAGCTTCGCCCATGACCTGTGCTCTTCACTTTATGCAATCATGATGCCAACCCCCTTCTCGATGGGCAATTGCGGCCGATCAGCCGCCTAACCGTTTCATCATGAAACAGTTATGACCTCTGGCACTCATCGCAGGTACCTTTCTCCGATTGTGTTCTGTTGCAGCACGTAAACGAGGTATACCCAGCAATCCGGAGAATGCAAGTATAACCATGTCTATAATAAAGAGATACGATCGCGTTGAGTTTCCGCAACATGGCGATCGTCACAAGAGCGTCCGCGGCGCGCAAGGGCTTGGCCGCGTGTAGACATTGCTGTGTACTGTCCAGGTGGTCCGTCCAGGGCTGATGGGAGTCCGTTGAGTCGACAGGACGCGGTCGTAAGCCAAGTTTTCGAAAGTAGTTAAAGCCAGATTCCATCTTGTCCTGCCGGCGGCGACCTCCAACATTCATGGCTAAAGCATCCTTCCCACGGCGCCGATTCATCCGTTGGTGGGATGGAAATGCCGTTGTCCATTCCCAAAGCCATTGCCTGAAAGTTGAGCTGAATGTGTCGATGGATGTTGCAGGGTTGGTTTGCCGGACTCATGCTGGTCGCGGGGTGCTGGGTGTGGGCTCCGCCTTTTCATCCGTCCGATCCGAATGCGGTTGAGAGCCTTGATCAGAGCAGTGGTGACATCAACGAGTGCTTTCCCAGTCTCTTGTACGTTGCGATCGCAGACGTCGGAGTCCTCACACCGATCGACGGTGCGACCAACTCCTTCGACCTGATACTCCGCCAGATCCGATCGCAGATGACCTACTTCAGTGATCGCCCCAACCGCGCAACCGGTGACATCTCTGTCGCTGAGTTTGTGCTTGATTGGGAGGGCAAGGGCTTCCTCGACGACCCTCCGAATGCGGCCATCGTACTGCACGACGGTGATCCGAATGCCGACCTCCTCGTGGTCACGTTGAGGGACCCCGTCTACGACGAACCCAACGAGACACTCTGCTTCAAGGCCGAGGCCCTCAAGAAGACCGAGGGTGCCACGAATCCGTTGGCCAATGAAGCCACTGCCGACCGCAGTCTCCCGACGAGCTTCGGCCGCGTCTCTCTCTTCATCGACAACGCACCTCCTAGTCCGGTTCTGCCCATTCTGGCCGCCGGCATAACGCCGGCGAATTCTCCGGACTTCGGTCCCAACGACCTGACCCAGGCCTTCTCCCAGATTCGAACCTTGGGCGCCGGCGTGGCGATCCTGTCCTGGGACGATCCGGGCATGTTCAAGGCGGCGGAAGCCTTCACGATGGGAACGCAGGCCTACGGAGTCCCCGTCGTGCTCGCACTGGGGCCGACGGCCCTGAATCCGCGATCCAAGCTCGTCGTGCCGACGGACGTTCAGGTGGCTCTCGGTCGGGAGCCGCCATCCTTCTTCATCCCATTGGTTCAACAGGCCTTCATCCGCGACGCCGTGAGGTTGGCCGCCCTGAAGCCGGCGTTTCTCTGCCTCGGCACCGAGGTCAACCTCCTCTACAACGGCGCGCCGGGCGAGTTTATCGCCTTTGTGTCCGCCTATCATGCGGCGTATGACCAGATCAAGGCCATTTCACCGGGAACCTGGGTGTTCACGGAATTCAACTGGGACGATCAGTACTTTCGAACCGTGGCAGCCGGAGGCATCGACCCGACGACGACCTCGATCATCAATGCATTCCGGCCGAAGCTGGATGCCCTGGCGATGTCCACCTATCCGGGAAACAGCTATCCGTCGCCGGCGAACATCCCCGCGGCCTATTACCAGAGCATGTCCGTCTATCGCAAGCCAGGCGAACTCCTGTTCATGCTCGAAATCGGCTGGCCTACCTCCGTTGGGGACACGGTCGATCAACAGGTTCAGTTCATCAGTCGTTTCGGCCAGCTCTTCAAGGGCATGAATACGGCCATCATCGCATGGTCGCTATTGCACGACGTACCGTCGACCTACATGGCTCCCTTCCTGGCCACCACCGGTCTGAGAACGACGACCGACCAGGCTAAGCCCTCCTGGCAGAGCTTCCTGAAGCTCAAGCCGGCAGCCGCTTCGGGTTCATAGCTTCCTCGCAAAGACGATTGGGTGTCGCCGCGCCCGCCACAGGCGCTTGACGTCCTGGACGCACGAAAGCTACCTTGGTCTGTGCAGCAGGAGTGAACGATCGGAGAGGCAGGCTCCGGTCAAACGCTGTTCGGACAAGGGACACTCTTCATGAGCTTCCTCAGTGTAGTTGTGGCAACGTACAATCGCGAGGATACGCTCAAGGTGACATTGGATTGCCTCGGGCGGCAGACCCTTGCCCGAGACAAGTACGAGGTGATCGTTGTCGATGACGGCTCGCCGGATCACACGGAGCAGATGGTTCGGGAGTACATGCAGACCGCTACCTTCGACCTTCAATACCTGAGGCACGAGAACCACGGTCCCGGATACACGGAGAACCGGGGTATCCGCCAGGCCAAGGGCCCGTGGGTCCTGCTCATGGCCGACGATATTCATGCCGTTCCCGAGATGCTTGAGGCCCATTTCCGGTCGCACGAACAAAATCCCGAGCCTCACATCGCAGTGGCGGGCAAAGTGCTTCAGTCTCCCGATCTGCCCAAGACCTTCTTCCTCGGCGTGTTCGATCTTTTCCGATACAGCGCCTTTGAAAGCCTGGAAGAGTTCTCCTACATCAACTTCTGGGCGTGCAACATCTCGTTCAAACGAGACTTCATGCTCCAGCATGGGATGTTCATCGAGCGCCCGGGGGCCGCGCATGAAGACCCGGAGGTCGGCTGGCGGCTATACAGGAACGGCGGACTGCGAATCCTCTACAACAAGGAGGCCCTGGGCTACCACTACCACATCGACACGATTGACAGCGCCTGTCGGCGAGCGTTCGAGCGAGGGTTGAACTTCGAGGTTCTGGCCGACAGCGTGACCGATCCCGGCATGTATATCCGCTATCACGTCCTGACACTCAAAACGCTTCCGAAGATTCTGGAAGGATACCGGAACAGTCACGCGAACATCATGGACGAAGATCGCAGCATCGCCTGGTTCTTCACACGGGAAATCCTGAGGCGATTCCTGTTCAACCGCCTGACGGTGCCGATTCTCGTGCGGATGGTGCGCGGTGCCGAGACCAGTCCGATGCTGGCGCGCATGATCCATCCCAAGATGATCCGCGGATGTGTTTCGTTCTACTTCCTTCGGGGAATCCGTGAGCTGAAGTCCCGCCGAAAGGCGGACAAGACCCGGTCGGAGCCCTTGCCGATATGAGCCTCACGCCGCCGGCGTATGACGCATCACACCGGCCGAGCCGAGGGAGCCGTCGCGTGCTGCCGTTGCTTCTCGTTATGATCGGCGGGGTGGCCATCGCGTATCTCACCCAGACCCTGCTGACCTTCTCCGCACGCTATCTCATCGCCTCGGTGTTGGGTGTGGCCTTCCTCTCGATGGCGATGGTGTTTGTCCGTCGTCTGCCCGATGTCCTGCTGTATCTCATCATCGTGAGCGTTCCGTTCATGACCTTCGAGAAGACCTTCTGTCATACGGACCGATGGGTGGACTTCGGGACCCCCGGCATCAATATCGGGCTCTACGACATCGTGCTTGCCGGGGCCTACCTCGTCTGGTTCGTCGAAGTCGTGGTGGCGAGGACCCGTCCCCTGCCGCGCCTCACTCGCTTCGATGTCTTGGTGGCGGCATACGTCCTGGCCACCTTCGCCAGTCTGATCACCACACACAGCATCCTCTACACGTTCTTCGAGGCCATTCGTGTCACCAAGTATGCCCTGGGCTACTTCCTGATCGCCCACCGTCTGGAACGACGGCATCTTCGGGGTGTGCTGTTGGCGCTCATGTTCGCATTGCTGTTCGAAAGCGGGCTGGGGGCTTTTCAACATCGCACCGGAAGGCTGGTCGGCATCGCCCGAAGCAAGGGGGCGGCAACGGCTGAATTGGAACGGCAATATGAGGTGCCCGCCTTCGAGGGACATCGGCGAGCCGAAGGCACGACGATCGATTCACATGCACTTGGTGTCTACATGTGCGTCCTGCTGGCCTTCCCATTCTGTCTGGCCCTCTGCCCGTGGCTGGACTCACGCGATCGCGTGTTCTGTGGCATTCTGTTCTTCGCGGGGATACCGGGGTTGATCGCGACGTTCTCGCGGGGGGCATGGGGCGCGTTTGCCATTTCCGTGACGCTCGTACTGATCACCTTCTTCTTCTGGAGACAGTATCGTGTCGTGGGCACCTTTGTCGTTCTGTGTCTGGTGGCAACGCCGGCCGTCCTGATCGGTGGGGGAACATTGCTGGGGAAACGCGTCTTCCGTGCTCCCGGTGAGATCATGGAAGCCCGCTGGGACACACTGGTCACCAGCTACCGGATCTGGACGGCGGCTCCGCTGACCGGAGGAGGGGCCAACGCCTACTTCCACGCCCAGCGAGATCTCGGGCTCATCTATGGGCTCAGCAACGACAAGCCGGGCCACAACCTGGCGATCTACATGCTGTCGCAAACCGGACTGCTCGGCTTCTTCAGCTACTATGCGGTCGGGCTTGTCGCACTGGCGGGCTGTGTTCGATTGATTCGCCGGAAGGACCCCGTTCTCAGTCCGATGGCGCTGGCGATTCTTGTCGGTATGGTGGCGGTTCAGGCCGATGGCATGGTCGATTTCATGTCATTCACGAACCAGGTGTATTTCACGCTGTTCCTGATGTGCGGCCTGGTCGCCGGCATGCACCGCCTGGCGCCGCTGACACCCGCGAGGCAATTTGAACCGATCGGCGCGTGGATCCTCTCAGATACTCAGAGGGTCGTTGCCGGCAGATGAGCGGACGCGCAAGGAAACCGGGTGCTCGCTCTTGCAGGGGCGGTGAACATGACGACGATCAGGTTACGTCTGATCGGGGGCTTCGCGCTCCTTCTGATGTCCATGTCGTGCTCCGGCAGCGCGGACGAAGCACTGAGTCCCTCATTGCCCGATGACGTCTTCTCCAAAGGGGGGGCTGCCAAAGCGGCCGGCAGACTTCCCGGCGCCATCGGTGTCGCGCTGACCCCTCGCCACTTCCCTCAGCACACCGATGCCGACATCCGAGACATGTTCAACCTCGGCACCCAGGTCGGATCGGCGGCCGTCTTCATCTACCAGTGGAGCGAGCCGGGCTTCGTCCGGACGGCCGGTGAGGTCATTCGTCTCTCGCGAGAGGCCAAGCTGACGCCCATCGTCGGTCTCAGCCCCACCTCCCTCGATCAGGGACGCAAAGCCCTCGACGTGCCTGGCCACCTTCGGGGAGGGTGGTTCCACAAGCCATCCTTCAAGAATCGGGAGATACAGGCGGCGTTTGTCGAGGCTGCCACCGAACTGGCTCGCCTCAAGCCACCCTACCTCTGCTTGGCCACCGAGATCAATCTGCTGGCACTCCAGCGAATGGAAGAGTTCTTGTACTTCGCACGAACCTACAAAGAGGCCTATCGAGCGGCCAAAGGTGTTTCACCTGAAACAAGGGTGTTTGTATCGTTTCAGTATGATTTTATTCGCATCGTCGATCACAAGGAGCCGGCAAAGGTTACAGAGCATGCCAAAGTCATCGATATCTTCAGACCGGAACTGGACCTGATCGCGATCTCAAGCTACCCGTTTGACTACTACAAGACGCCTGCCGCCATTCCAATCAACTATTATTCATACCTGGGAAGACACACCAGACCGAGGGATCAGGTGATGATCATGGAGATCGGCTGGCCAACAGAGGGAAAGGGCAATTCAAAGGACCAGGAAGCGTTCGTCAATCGGCTTCCCGAACTTCTGACGGAGCTTCAACCACTGGCTACATGCTGGTCGCTACTCCATGATGTCCGGGTGCCTTCCTTGGGCGAATCGCTCGGAACCACGGGGCTTCTGACCTCAGAAGGGCGGGTCAAGCCGGCCTTTTCTGCCTTCGCTCGGTTGGGGGGGGCCAAGACAGACGCCGGCCACGGGGCATCTCGTTAGCGAGGGCTCGATCTTCTCCGGGGGGAATGTGCGGAGGTGTTTTCGACAAGTACTTGTGGCCTAAAGACATCCGACGAAAATGGAGAGGTGCATCGAGAGGTACTCACCGAAAAAAAGTTTTCCATCCCTGCTTCAGTACTGTATGATACCCGGTTAAGGAGGATGCGGTAGCTGTTCATGCCCATGGTGTTTCAGGCGGGCTTAGGGTGTGAGTGCTTTCACATTCGCCGGGTGATCTGATGCAGGTTGAGGGTGGAGTAGGGCATCATGACAATCCCGTCCGCGTTGACCAGGGTATCCTCTGGGAATGTTCTCTCATTCAAGAAGGCCAAGACGTCTCATCGCCGTTACGGTGAGGTCCGCAGCTTTCCTTACCGCCACCGTCGCGTCTACTACAGTCCGAATGCCTTGGTTGAGAAGGTTCGACGAGCCGTTGACGTCATCGTCTCTGCGCTGGTGTTGATACTGGCCATGCCGATCATGTTGATCGTGGCAGGGATGATTCGTATCGACTCGCCGGGCCCCGTGCTCTTCTGGCAGAAACGCGTCGGCCGGGACCGTCGCGGTCATTCGGGTCGGCTAAGGATCTACACAGGGCCGGAACGGCGAAGGCGGGACTGCGGCGGAGAGCCCTTCTGGTTCTTGAAATTCCGCACGATGCACGTCGATGCGCGGATGCGGTTTCCCCAATACTACGCCTATCGGTATACTCCGGAGCAACTGCTCCAACTTCGGTTCAAGGAGCGCGATGATCCGCGGCACACCAACTTTGGGCGATGGCTTCGAACGACTTCTCTGGACGAGCTTCCCAACTTCTGGTGTGTGCTTCGCGGGCAGATGACGTTGGTCGGGCCGCGTCCTGATATCCCTGAGATGGTCCGGTACTATCGTCCGGCCCAAATGCACATTTTCGATGTGAAGCCCGGCGTGACCGGCTTCGCCCAGATCAGGGGACGATGCAACAACAAGTTTCTTCAGACCAAACGCTTGGACTTGGCGTATGTGCGTCACCGTTCGCTTCTCCTGGACCTCAAGCTTCTGATCCAGACAGCGATCTGCATGGTCACCAATCGAAACGCCTTCTGAACGGATCGACGCAGCGGGGGAGACGGGACCGGATCAATGAAGGTGATGTTTATCTACACCGATATCGGGATATCGGTGGGGTATTCCTGTGGTATCGGAGCCCTGTCGGCTTATCTCAAACGCCACGGGCACCAGACGCGCCTCGTTCACGTTTCAGAGGAACTCGGCTATTCGCTGGACCTCGATCGCATCATGAAGGACATCCGGGAATTCTCGCCCCAACTCATCGCCTTCTCGGCGATGACCAATCAGTGGTTCTTCGTCAAGCAGGTCGCATCACATATCCGCCGTCATCTCGATACCCCCGTCGTCGTCGGCGGGCATCACGCCAACGCAGCGCCGCTGGAAGTGATCTCCGAACCCTATGTCGACTATGCGTGCAAGGGCGAGGGCGAGGTCCCTCTGCTCGAACTGGTGACCCGGCTGGAAAGCGGCCGACCCACGTTCGACATTCCAAACATCCTCACCAAACGGCGAGGGTTGCCGGGCGAGCCGCCGCTGGAAGTCGGGGACAACGGCATCATCGAGAATCCGATGGGGCGGTGGATTCAGCAGCTTGACGATCTGCCCTTCGAGGATCGCGACGTCTTCCAGTACGACGCGATCGTCCGAAGCCGGCATGGATGGGCTGAGGTCATCGCCACCCGGGGCTGCCCCTATGCGTGTACTTACTGCTTCAATACACCGTTCTTCCAGCAGTACGAACGTGATCTGAAGGGGACGCCCGACGAGGTGCGTCGAAAAGACTACGTTCGTCGTCGCAGTATGGATTCCACGCTGGGCATGCTCCGCGAGGTCAAGGAGCGTTTTCCCAACGTCAAGTACTTCACGTTTGTCGACGACGTTTTCGCCGTGGATGCCGACTGGCTGGCCCAGTTGGCACCACGCTACATCCGTGAGATCGGGATGCCTTTCGCCTGCACCTCGCAGCCGCTGGCCTTCAACGAGGACATCGCCCGACTGCTCAAGCAGATGGGATGTAAGGTGGTCAAGATGGGGGTCGAGGCGGGCAATCCGCGAATCCGCAGCGTCATCCTCAATCGCAAAGTCTCCGACCAGGTGCTGATCGATGCCTTCGATCTGGCGAGACGTTATGGGCTGGACCCGCAATCGTTCAACATGATGGGGCTGCCCACAGAAACCAAGGAAAACATGCTCGAGACCGTCCGACTGAATGCCAGGCTTCGGGCCTACATCGTCTGGGTCGCGACGTTCATGCCCTATCCGGGAACATCGTTGAGCGATTTCTGCGTGGCCAACGACCTGATCGATTCCAGGCGATGGGACGACGTTCACAGCTATCGGGGAGGGTCGGTGCTCAAGGAGGTCTCCTTCAGCTACCTCGATTTGGAAAACATGCGAGTGCTGTTCAAGTGGCAGCTCAACGCGGCCCTGGGCAATGACTGCTCGGCGGAGTATCAACGAAATATCGATGAGCTTGAGGCGATGAGCCCTGATGACTGGTTCGGCGGCAAGGTCGAAGATATTTACAAAGTACGCGACCAGGAACTCGACGACCGGTTCCGCCGGGCGGAGGTGGATCACTACATCACCAAGAAGTATATGAACATGTTCTGGGCGAGGGAGTACGACTTCGACATCACCTGATGTGAGATGACGACAAGGGATGGTTTCGCTTCTATGACAGAGTCCGATGCGACGGGCGTACAGGTCAGATTGTCCGTTTTGCGGCGCAGCCGGGGGTTGCTCATTCTGTTCTGCGCTTCGGCGATGCTGTCGTCTCTGGCCCTGACGTACATCTACTCCGAGAGATACCGCGCCACAACCACCGTCATCTATCGGCCGACCGATTCCATCCGGCTCCAGAATCGTCAGTCCCAGTCACTGGGCTTCCCCGTGCCGATGCTGCCGTTCGAGGTCATCGGCCAGACCATCAGCCAGATCGGCACCAGCGAAGTAATCATGCGCGAAGTGGTCGGCAACCTGGGGCTCGACAAGCCCGATACTAAACGCCGGGCGGGATTCGCCTACTACTTCCACGAGACCAAGAAGCAGATCAGGGAATTCGGCGGAAAGGCATGGCAGGTCCTCAAGTACGGGCGCGTCATCGAGGAGAATCGAACATCGGCCGCGATCGTCGACCTGGCCAAGAACACCACCATCGATGCCGAGCGAAAAGACTACACCGCACGGATCGAGGTGGTGGACAAGGACCCCGAGCGGGCCGCAAAGATCGTCGACGAGATCGGTCGGGTCCTCGTCAAGTTCATCAAGACCGAGAGCGTGTCCTCTGCCAGGCGTCAGTATGCCGAACTGGAGAGTCGCACCGTGCAGACCAAATCGGAAATGGACGCACTGCGAAAGGAGCTCGAAGAGGTCAAGACCAGCCGGAAACTGGTTTCGTACACCGAGGAAATGTCCCTCAACCTCAAGAGCATCGACGAATTCGAACGGCAGATGCGCGACACCGAGAAGCGGATCGCCCAGGCCAAGGGAAAGCTGAAGGCGATCGAATCGCAGAAGGCCACGCTCACGCCGATGATCAAGTCGTCCGAGACGGTGAAAGAGGATCCTGTTCATGACAAACTCCGCGAAATGAAGGCCGAGCGAGAGGCGAGGCTTGAGGGGTTGCTCAAACGATTTCCCATCGACCATCCGGACGTGCTGATGCTTCAGGCCGAGCTGAAGGCCACCTGTCAGGAACTCGCCGGCCTGTCCCCCACGCGAGTGGGCAGCCAGACCACCCAGATCAATGAGCTGCACCAGAAGGTCCTTGCCGACGAGATGGAAACTCGGGCCGAGCTGACCGGATTGGAGGCGGCCCGCGAATCACTCAACAAGAGTCTGGCGGAGTTGCGGCAGAAGACCCCGGAGCCCGCGGTGGAGACTCGCCTGGAGGACTTGCGGCTGAAGCTGGTCGTTCTCGAGACGAACTACCGACAACTGGCCACCGCCAAGGAAGATGCTCGAATCGCCGAGTTGCAGGGTGAGGGTGAGATTCGGGTGCTCCATCCGGCCACGCCGCAGGACGCTCCGTTCCGTCCGATCAAAATCTACCATGTGCTGGTCTCGGGGCTCCTGGCGCTTATGCTGGGGGTCGGCGTGGCCTGTGTCGTGGATTTCTGGCGGTCGCTGGCGGAGGGCCAAGGGACCTCGGAATCGAGAAGCTATGGGTGCTGAGCCGATGCGAGAGAGAGTGAACTGGTGGGTTCCGCCGCTGATCGTAGCCGGCGGGGTGGCGTTGGCATTGGCAGTCTTCAAGCTGCTGACCCGACTGGGATACTGAGGGAGGCAGACCCCCGGTGTGAGGTGTGTCGTCGTTCACAACCGGGAAGGAAATCCAAGAAATGATCCTTGTAACCGGTGCCGACGGGATGATGGGTGGATATGTGCGCAAGGCCTTCGACGGAGAGACTCTGTGCGCCACCGACATCAATGAGTACGACATCACCAACTACGAGCGGGGGCGCGAACTGTTCGGCGATACCAAGCCGAAGCGAGTGCTTCACTTGGCTGCCGAGACCGACGTCGATCTCTGCGAGAAGAAGCCCGAACATGCCTTCCGGATCAACGCGATCGGCACGCAGAAGATCGCTCGCCTGTGTACCGAATTCAAGGCGGAGATGACCTACATCAGCACAACGGGCGTCTTCGATGGGACGAAACTGGATCTCTATACCGAGTTCGACGAACCCAATCCCCTCAACGTCTACGCGAAGACCAAATGGGAGGGTGAGAAGATCGTTCGGTTGTTGTGCCCGCACAGTTACATCGTTCGCGCAGGCTGGGTGTTCGGCGGGGGGCCCCAGAAAGACAAGAAGTTCATCGGCAAGATGGTGGCCCTGTGCGTCGAAAACGAAGAGGTCAAAGTTGTCAACGACAAGTACGGGTCGCCGACCTACGCCCGGGATTTCGTGGACAACCTGCGAGTCCTGATGGACAGCGGCTATCACGGAACGTATCACCTCACGGGTATTGGAGCCTGTACGCGATACGACATGGCCTGCGAGCTCGTCAAGATCCTCGGGCTTCCCACAAAACTGGTGCCGGTGTCCTCTGCCGTGTTTCCGTTGCCGGCGCCGCGACCTCGAAGTGATGCCGTGTTGAACTTCCATACGGAACTGCTGGGTTTGAACCGAATGCGCCCCTGGCAGGAAGCGCTGGCCGATTATCTGAAAGACTGGCCGATCCCGAAACGAAGAATGGGCGAGTCCTAGGATCGGTTGGGGCGTCCCTCAGACCCACGGGCGGTTCGGCCCTGTCGGCATCCCAGGGCAAGGGGGGGCTTTTCCGGAGGCGGCGTATGGCCGGCCTTCCGCGGCATGAGGCAGGCCGTACGGGACCGGCGGAACGCCTTGCCGCAGCCGAGTTGTGCTGGACTGAGTTGATTGCTTTCCCCGGTTCACAAGACCGGGTTCTCCTGTTTCGACGGGGAGCGTATCTCGTATCGTCTGGAGTCGTGGATGATTGTCCTGGGTGGTGGGCTGGCAGGGTTATCGGCGTCCATGGTCACGGGGGCGCCCGTCTACGAGGCTGAACCTCAGGTCGGGGGGACATCGCGATCCAAGGTCGTGCAGGGGTTCACGTTCGACTACGGCATTCATGTCCTTCAGAGCAGTGACGCCATCGTCCACGACGTCTTCCGTGCCGCAGGTGTGACACTGGGCACGCACCACCGGAATGCCTACATCTACTCTCACGGCGTTTACACCGCCTATCCCTTCCAGGTCAACACGGCGGGATTGCCGCTGCGCCTTCGTGCCCGATGCATCTGGCACTACTTCACCCGTGATCGCAGCGCCCACCATTCCAACTATGAGGAATGGATCCTGGGCACCGTCGGAAAGGGGTTCGGCCACACCTTTCTCATCCCGTACAGCGAGAAGTTCTGGACTCTGCATCCTCGAGAGATGACGGCCGATTGGACCGACACGCGCATCCCGCAGGTCCATGCCCTCCAGGTGCTCCGAGGGGCACTGATCAGCCGCCAGACCCACGTGGGCTCCAACCCCGTCTTCCAGTATCCCGATCAGGGCGAGGGCTACGGCGCT
Source organism: uncultured Planctomycetales bacterium (assembly GCA_964446835.1). Lineage (GTDB taxonomy): Bacteria > Planctomycetota > Phycisphaerae > UBA1845 > JAFGLZ01 > CAYUQT01. The sequence goes on from CAYUQT010000010.1 coordinate 173,231, forward strand.
ATCCCCGAGCGGATTGGCGGATTGCTGGGGAGCGTCTACCTGAACCATCGTGCAACGTGCGTGGATGTCGACCGACGGTGTGTCGAGTTCAATGGGGGGCAGGTCGTCGTGCCCTTCGACACACTCATCAGCACGATCCCGTTGCCGGTTCTTGTGAGTCTGATTCCTCAGGTCCCGGCGGAGGTGCGACAGGACGCCGCATCGCTCAGGTGCAATAGCATCTTCGTCATCAACCTCGGGATCGACCGCCCGAACATCTCCGACTGGACGTGGGCCCACTATCCGGATCGCGAGGTGAGCTTCTTCCGGATCAGCTATCCGGCCAACTTGGGCCCGGGGCTCGTGCCCGAGGGCAGATCGTCGGTTACCGCCGAGATCGCCTATTCGGATCAGAGTCCCATCGACAAGGACACCGTGGTCGAGCGTGTGATCGAAGACCTGATTCGCGTCCGTGCGATCAGCCGAACCGATCCGATCATCGTCAGGGATACCATGGATATTCCCTTCGGCTATGTCATCTACGACCATCGCCGGCGCGGAGCGGTGCGAAGGATCCACACCTGGTTGCGAAATATGGGCATCTACGTGGCAGGGCGCTACGGACGTTGGGAATATCAGTGGAGTCACGAGGCCATCCTGGATGGTCGGCGCGTGGCCGAGGAACTGTCGGTGCCGGTGGATTGATGCCGACGTGTTTCGGCGACAGAAGTGTCCGGCCGGAACGACGCGTCGCCGGATTCACCGTCCGTGATCCTCGCGAACAGGGCACAGTGCGGCCAGGGGATCTTCAGTGGAAATCTCCTACATCCTCGTCGGGTTCAACAGTGGACGGTTCGTCCCGACCTGCCTGCGCAGCATCCATGCCGATGCCCCGGCCGATTCGGAGATCCTCTTCATCGACAACGCCAGCAGCGACGGCACGGTCGAACAGATTCAAAACGATTTCCCCTCGGTGCGCCTGATTCGCAACGACACAAACGTCGGCCACTGCAAGGCGACGAATCAGGGACTCGTTGCGGCTCGCGGCGACTTCATGATGGTGCTCGACACCGATACCGAACTACCGCCCGGAACCACGCGAACCCTCCTGGACTTCTTTGCGGCTCATCCTCGGGCCGACGTCGCCGCCCCGCGAATGCTCAATCCCGACGGCTCCATTCAGGAGACGGCACGGCGGTTTCCCACCATGGCCAACGCCCTGTTCGGTCGCCAGACCTTTCTGGCCCAGTTGTTTCCGAACAACCCCTTCACCCGACGATACCTGGGACGTGAGAATCTTGACCGAACCGATCCTTTCGAGGTCGATTGGGTGTCGGCGGCCTGCATGGTCTTCCGGCGGGCGACGATCGATCGGACCGGCTTGTGGGACGAAGGCTTCGGCGGCTACTGGGTCGATTGCGACTGGTGCAAGTGCGTTCGGGAGAAGGCCGGGACGATATGGTGCGTGCCCTCCGCCCGCGTGTGGCACTATGAACAGAACCGCATCGGTGTCCGCAAGAGCGTACATCGAATCCGTTTGTTCAATCAGGGAGCCCAGCGATACTACGTGAAACACCACACGCGGGGCAGGTGGGACCCTCGGGCCTTGCTGACCGGGCTCCTGATGAGCCTGCGAACCGGTATTCAGATCCTGATGAATCTCCTGGCCAAGCCGCCATCCCGGACGATCGCAGCGCCTCCTGAGACCCAACCGGCCGCCTCATCTCCGCCGACGACGGGAACCGGAACATCCGACGGATGAGTCCGGAAGCGCGGCAGGGGTGCATGCTATGAGAATCCGTCCTGTCACACCGGTCGATGCAGAGGCCCTTGCGGGCATACTCATCGCTTCCTGGCGAGAGGCCTATCGTGGCTTTGTGCCGGTCCGTCACTTGCAGGACCTCAACCAGGAACAGAGAGCCGAGGGGTTTCGAAACGCCATTTCAAACCATCGAGAGGAAACCTACTGCGCTGAAGAATCAGATGGCCTCCTTGGCTTTCTCACACTCGGCCCTTGCAGGGATACCGATCTCGACCCCGCCACAACGGGGGAAGTGTGGGGGATCTATCTTGCTCCCGAGTACTGGCGCAAGGGCGTCGGCACCATGCTGTGCAGATACGCCGAGAAGTCCCTGGCGTCGAGACACTATCATCAGGCGGTGTTGTGGGTGTTCGAGGCAAATGGTCAGGCCAGACGCTTCTACGAGGCCATGGGATTTCAGAGTGACACAGCTACAAAGGAGCTCACGGTAGGCGGTATTCAACTGACGGCGATGCGGTACCGGAAAACGCTCAGCGACACGAAGGCGACAGCATGGGACTGATCGAGAGACATCCGCACTTCGACTTGTGGCTCCATGGTACCAAGGCATTGGAGGCGATTCTGGGCGACACCATCGCTCGGCGAGAGACTATCCACGACTGGCCCCTCTCCACAGTGCAGAGGATCTCCTGCACGCGAGGAAAGACGGTCATCTACAAGATCCAACGTTACGGGACCGTTGAGCCCGCATTCTACAAGTCCGCGGAATCAAGTCTCCTGCCGCGCTACGAGTATCTCGGCAAGGTCAATGACTGTGATGCAATGGTTTTCGAGTACATCGACGCCCCGAGGGTAGCCGACCTCGATCTTGATGAGCACCAGCTTCTCGACCTCGGCCGGAGGCTCCAGCAAGGAATCCGACACATCAAGGGCGACCTCCCTGTGTACACAGATATCCGAGATAGACGCCGATGGATCACCTTCGTCGATAGCACTCTCACGGAACTCTCCGCGCTCATCCAGAACTCAGTCTTTCCAAACATTCCCATGTGTCGTGTCGATGAACTGAGAGACTGGGCGAAAGGCTCCGAGGTGGTCAGAGTCATCAATGAAGAATCGTCTTTCATCCACGGTGATCCCAACGGCGACAACATCTTTGTCCTCGGCGACGATCTGAAGGTGATCGATTGGCAAAGACCCAGATACGCCCCTCGTGATGTGGATATCGCAGGACTGCTTCACGGGAAGGGCCTGAACCCGTACGACCACGTCCAGAAAGAAGTCGCCCAGATCTTCTGGTTCCTGCGAGTCAACTGGCTGACAGAGTGCAAAGCCAGACTGTTCCCACAAGGACAGAGCTATGAGGACCTGATCTCGAAGGCTCTTGACATGCTGTTGGGACCCACGGCAGAACGAACAACTGCATGAACCTTCAAAGCCCAGGGACGAGCGTCAACTCGCTCCGGTACTGCTCGGCGGATGCACCCCTCGGTTGCGCAGTGTGGTCGTCAAGAAGAATCGGCCGCTGCTCAGAACGACGCACTGCATTGGGTCCACCCCGTCGCCAGGGGTCCATCGAGCACCACTTGCGAACCGGGCGGATCGGATCTATGGTCATCGCCTCAACCCAAGGAGGCCGCCTGACGTGCTTCGAACTCTAGCGATCGTGCTGTTGGTATGTGTCGTTGCGGTACCGTCTGCATTCCTGATGGCCGAAGAGCCGGCTGCCTACAAAGGGCCCCGTCCGACACATGAACAGGTGGCCTGGCAGGATGCCGAGCTGGGTGTGATGATCTGCCTCGACCTGATCACCTTCACCAATCTGGGCGAACCCAACTGGCAGAAGGGCGGGCGGTTGGACCCGAACCTCTACCACCCGGCCAGGCTGAGCACCGACCAGTGGATGGAGGCGTGCCGCGCCATGGGCGCCAAGTACACGGTATTTGTCGCCAAGTGGTGTACGGGGCACATGCAGTGGCAGACCGACCTGTATCCCTATGGTCTCAAGCAGACGCGATGGCGCGACGGCCAGGCCGACGTGGTGAAGGACTATATTGCCTCCTGCAAGAAGTTCGACATCCTGCCCGGACTCTATTGCAGCGTCAGCGCCAACGCCTGGTGGGAAGTCACCAACCCCGGCCTGGTCAACTGGGGCAAAGGCGGACAGGATGCCAAGCAGGCCGAGTATGCCCGCGTGTGTGAGAAGATGCTCACCGAACTGTGGGGCAACTACGGTTCCTTGTTCGAGGTCTGGTTCGATGGCGGTGCCTTGCCACCCTCACAGGGCGGGCCCGATCTGCTGCCCATCCTCAAGCGGCTTCAACCCAAGGCGATTGTCTTCGGTGGGCCGGCCGAGACCATTCGATGGATCGGCAACGAGGAGGGCGTGGCCGGATACCCCTGTTGGGCGACGGTGTCGAGCGGCTGCAAGCCGGAAAACGGCGACCCGAACGGTACCACATGGCTTCCGGCCGAGTGTGACGCTCCCCTGCGCGATCACGAGTGGTTCTGGAACCCCAATGATGAGAAGAAGATCTGCAGCCTCACTCGCCTGATGGACATGTACTACAAATCCGTCGGACGCAACGGCAATCTGATCATCGGCATCACGCCCGATCGAGAGGGCCTCATTCCCCAGGCCGACCTGAAACGCCTGACTGAGTTCGGCGCCGAGATTCAACGCCGGTTCGGCAAATCAGTCGCCGAGACCTCCGGAACGGGCGACAGCGTAGAACTGACCCTGGCCACGCCGGCGGTGATCGATCACGTTGTCGTCATGGAAGACATTACTCAGGGCGAGCGGGTTCGTCAGTATGTCGTGGAAGCCAAGTCAGGCGATGTGTGGAAGGAACTCTGCCGCGGCACTTCGATCGGACATAAGCGGATCGATCGGTTCAATCCGGCGGAGGTGTCCACGGTTCGGCTTCGCTGTGTCCGGGCGGTTGCCCAGCCGATGATTCGCAAGTTGGCTGTGTACAACACGAGCGTGAAACAGGGAGCCGGCGCAGACGCGGCGGCCCCCGCCCGCACCCAATCCTTCCCGGGAAAGACTTCGGACTACCATGGCTACCGTCGATATGACTTCGTCGTCGATGGCTGCCAGGCGATCGTTGTGACGCCGAAGCAGCCCGCCGCCGGTCTGCCCTGGATCTGGCGAGCCGAGTTCTTCGACCACCGCCCCGAGACGGACTTGGCGCTGTTGGCCAAAGGTTTCCATCTGGTCTACATCCAGGTGGGGAACACCTTCGGCTGCCCCTCGGCCATGAAACACTGGGACGCGTTCTATCGGTTCCTGACCGAGCAGCACGGATTCTCTCCTAAGCCCGTGTTGGAGGGTCTGAGTCGCGGCGGACTCTACGTCTATAACTGGGCGGCGGCACATCCGGATCGTGTGGGCTGCATCTTTGGCGACAATCCGGTGTGTGACTTCAAGAGCTGGCCCGGCGGCAAGGGCAAGGGACCGGGCAGCCAAGGCGACTGGAAGAAGCTGATTGCCGATTACGGCTTTGCCTCGGAACAGGAGGCGATGGCATTCGACAAGAATCCCATCGACAATCTGAAACCCCTGGCCGATGCCAAGGTCCCGCTCATACACATCTGCGGCGATGCCGACGAGGTCGTGCCCTTCGAGGAGAACACGGTCATTCTGAAGGAACGCTACGAGAAGCTCGGCGGGTCGATGACGCTGATCGTCAAGAAGGGATTCAAGCATCACCCCCATGGGCTGGACGATCCCACGCCGATCGTCGAATTCATCCTCAAACACACCCGGTGAACCGCGGCAGATATCGGCAATGTGCGGAGGTGGCTCGATGGCGTCGAGTGTGCGGTATGGACACAGGTTCGCACACGAGGCGATGACGACGGAATTCGCCGTCCTCATCGCCCATGAAGACGCTACCTATGCCCGACAGGCAGCCGATGCCGCATTCGCCGAATTGGACCGCCTCGAAGCCTGCCTCAGCCGGTATCGCCAAGGCAGCGATGTGTTTCGTATCAACCGTCTGTCGGCCGGACAATCGGCACGGGTGCAGGTCGACACCTTTGACTGCCTGTCCATCGCTCAGGAGGTCTCGCGGGCAACGGGCGGGGCGTTCGACGTGGCCTACGGCTCCAAGGGCGAGCCCTCGAAAGGTCTTCGCTTCAAGCTGGACACCAGCGAGCAGGCCATTCGCGTTCTCAGGGAAGGCCTCCGGATCGATCTGGGTGGTATCGGCAAGGGGTTTGCCCTCGATCGCATGGCGGCCATTCTGGGCGACTGGGGCCTCGAAAGGGCCCTGCTCTGCGCGAGTACCAGTACGCTCCTGGCCCTGTCTCCACCGCCAGGCGAACGTGGCTGGCCGGTTGCCTTCGGGCCCGACGCCGGGCTTCGCGAGGTCCGTCTGGTTCGCATGGCCTTCAGCGCTTCTGGCCGTTCGGTTCGGGGCGATCATATCATCGACCCGCGGACCGGCAAACCCGCCATGGGTTGGCAGCGGTGCTGGGCAGCGGCGCCCACGGGGGCGGTTTCCGATGCCCTGTCGACCGCCTTCATGGTTATGAACGAGACGGCTATTCGAGAGCTCTGTCGAGGGCATGCTGACGTTTCGGCCTGGGCGCTGCGTACGGGCGATTCGACTCTGATCGCCTTTGCGGATCGACTATCGGAGGCACAGAACCCATGATTCTGCTTGATGCTTTCTTGCTGGCCCTCCTGGCGGTCGGTGATACCGGCGATCGTGACGGGACCGTCGTGCTAAGGCCCATGGCACTGCCGCAAGTGCGGGCGGCCAATCGCCTGAAGGACCCCGGCTTCGAGAAGATCGGTACTCCGGCTTCCGACTGGCGCCCCTTCGACAAGGGATATGTTGTCGATCGTGACACAAAGGCTGAGGGAACCCAGTCAATTCGCTGTCATGCCGACGACACCAAGGTCGCAACAGGTGCCACGGCTGAGTTCGTACTGAATCAGACTCGGATCGTACCGGTCGTCATCTCCGTCAAGAGCCGCTGCAAGGGCGTGAACGTACCGCCGTCGGGGGGCTACTGCATCTGGGTCGATGTGATCCACACCGACGGGACGCCCACCTGGGGCCTGACCCGCCCGTTCTATACGAATACCGATGACTGGCAGCAGCAGACGCTGACCATCATTCCCCAGAAGCCGATCGCGCGGTTCTATGTACATTGCCTCTTTCGATGGGTGGCCGGAACCGTGTGGTTCGATGATGCCAGGGTCTACGTCCTCGACGACGTGAACCTCTCCTTCTTCGACGCCGAACCCGTCGAAGAAATCGCTTCATCTATTCCGGCACAAGGACCTTCCGACCTGCTCGTTCTGGCCTCCGGCGGCCTGGAGCTTCGAGGCGACAAGAAAGCAGGCTGGATTCGACAGATCGCCCTCGCCGGCACCTCGCTTCCGGCCGGCAGGCTGCCGGGCGGAGTATTCGTTCAGAACGCCAGACTCCGAGGAGACATCCGCCATCTGTCATCATCGATCGAGGTCACGGCGGACATCGCCACTCAAAGGGGCCCCCTGGCTCCGCTCGATCTCGATGTGTGCGCTACGCTGAGGTCGGCTGGAGACCGAATTGCCGGTCGGATCGAATTGACCGGTACGAAGGCACAGGACCTTCCGCTGTCGGTTGTGCTGGCCCTGCCGATCAACGCCGTGGGTTGGATCTGGCACGATGACGTTCGGCGAAACCGCCGCATCGAGGCCAACAGTACTTACGAGAACTCAGCTCGAATGGACATCGGCAAGACCGGCAACCTGTCGCGGTATCCGATGGCCGTGCTGACCGACGGTTCTCGCGGCCTCGTGATGGCGGTTCCCCTGGACGAGCCCCGGGCGTTCCGCATCGCCTATGACGCGGCACATCAGTGGCTCTACGCGGCGTTTGATCTGGTCCTCTCGCCCGACCCCGTCAAGCTGCCCAATCGTGCGACCGTGGAATTCGAACTCTACGGAATCGATGCCCGATGGGGCTTTCGGGCGGCCCTGAATAGATACTATGAGTTGCATCCGGCCGGTTTCGCGCGGCGGGTCAAGGACGTGGGGCTGTGGATGCCCTTCGCCAAGATCAGCCAGGTGCAGAAGCCCGAGGATTTCGGCTTCTACTTCAAAGAGGGCCTCGACGATCAGGCCTACGACAACGCCCACAACATCCTGACGTTTCGTTACACGGAGCCCCAGAGTCACTGGCTGCCCATGCCCAAGGGGACCTCGCGAACCTACGACGAGGCGGTCGCTCTACTGAACCGTCGTGCCCAGGAAGGCGATCCGGCCGGGCGGCGATCCCATCAGGCCGCGCTGGCCTCCGTGACCGTCAACGGTGAGGGGCGATACCATCTGGGGCTGTACGACACACCCTGGTGCGATGGCGGCGTCTTCGCCCTGAACCCCGATCCCGATCTGCCTGGGGCCATTAACAAGGGCAAGTTCAACTACGATGCCAACGATGCCGAGAAGCTGTACGCCGACGATCCGCAGCACGGCATCGACGGCGAATACCTCGATTCGCTCGACGGGTGGAGCCACGAGCTGAATTTCCGCCGCGACCACTTCCGGTGGGTGGATATTCCGCTGGTGTTTGACACCGAGGGCCGGCGACCCTGCATCATCAACGCCTTCAGCATCTGGGAGTTTGTCCGCTGGATGTCGAATCAGGTTCATGCACGCGGCAGGCTGATGATGGCCAACTACACCCCGACAGAATATCCGTGGCAGGTGCCGTATCTTGATGTGATGGGGCAGGAGACGAACTGGAATCCCGGCGGGCAGTGGCAGCCTATGTCCGATGCCGATCTGTGCTACCGTCGAAGCCTGTGCGCCACCAAGCCCTATGTGTTCCTTCAGAACTCCGACTTCACCCGATGGACCATCCAGCATACCCGCTGGTACATGATGCGGGCCGGGGCGTACGGGATGCCTCCGTCCTTCTTCTCGGTCGATGCGGCCAACAATCACTATTTCCAGAATCCGGCCTGGTACGAGCGGGATCGGCCCGTGTTCAGACAACTGGTGCCCATTATCCGAAAGATCGCCTGGGCGGGATGGCGTCCGATCCCCTGGGCCGAGGTCGAGCCCGCGCCGCTTCAGGTCGAACGATTCGGCGATCGGGCCGGCGGAATCATCTACTTGACGGTTCACAACCCCGACGAACGGGCGGTGAGCGGTCGGTTGGTGCTGCACCCCGAGTTGAAGACGATTGAGGCCGCAAACCTCCTCTCGGGGCAACCAATCACACTGGCGGACGCCCCCGGCGGGCGGGCGGCGGCCATAACGGTTCCCGGTCGAGAAACGCTGTTCGTCGGCCTGCGATAGGGAAGAGGGGCGGCCTCTATCCCAGGGCTATCTGCCGAACAGCGAGAGCAGTCCCCGCAGGTCGGGGTACGTGTAGTCGGGCTCCGCCTGTCCGACGTCGCTGATTCGACAGGTACGATCGATCAGGACGGTGGTCAGACCGACACGGCGGGCCCCCTCGATATCACTGTGTCGCGAATCGCCGGCGTGGACGACCCCCTCCCGAGACCATCCCGTCCGCTCCAGCGCCATCTCGAATATCCCTGCCGCCGGCTTGTAGCATCGGGCGTCCTGGCTGGTGACGACCTCGTCGAAACTCAGCCCATAGTGCCGGATTGCCTCCATGACATCGTCGCGATCGGCATTGGTGACCAGGCAGATCGGGACATCCAGTTCCCGAAGTACTTCATAGGTGTCCTCGCAGAGCGGCGGGTGCCTCATATACTCGTGCAACGATTGAACGTACAGGTCGGCACCGCGTCGGCCGGCGATGCTCAGGCGACATTCCAGCTCGTTCATCATCTCCAGAAACGAATCCCGCTCGCATTCGTACAGCGTCTTGAAATGGTCGTGGTTGGCCAGTTCGATCTGCCGAAAGAAGAACCGTCCCCATCGAAGGGCCATGTCCGCAGGCGTCTGGCCGAGGGCATGGTCCGCAATCACACGCTCGCAGATTGTCTCGACGGCCGCACGCGAGAACGCGGTCAGCGTCCCGTAGAAATCCAGGAACAGCGCCTCGGGGCGGCAGGTGCGTCGGGGCGGCGAATGCAGGGTCATACGGTCAGCACTCGATTGCGAAGGGTGTGTTTCTCGACCTTGTCACGGTTGGGGCGGTATCCATAACCCGGACCATCGGGCAGGTGCAGATATCCGCCGGCGTCGATGGCGATCGGCGGTTCGAGCACGTCGTCAGCAAACCACCGGCTGGACGAGCCTACATCGGCCGGATGGGCAAAACCGTCAAGTGTGGTCAGGTGGAGGCTGGCCGCCGCGCTGATGCCCAGCTCCGCCGTGGAACAGAGGCGGCAGCCCAATCCTGCCTTCCGGGCCGCCTCGTGAACGCGAACCGCCTGTCCCAATCCACCGACTGTCTGAAGGTTGACACCGATGATCCGTGCCGCCTGCTTCCGGGCGATCTCCCGCACCACGCCCGCATTGCGAACCGAGGCACTGAGGCAGATCGGTGTCGAGAGGATTGCCTGAAGCCTCGCCGAGTCGTCGAGGGCGTCGGGGGGCATGGGCTGTTCGATCATCGAGAGGCTGTACTTGTCGAGGTTTCGCAGCGTCGACAGATCCTCCAGCGTGTAGCCACCCCGAGCATCAACGGCCAGGGGCAGATCGGGCCACTGCTCTCGGACGCTCGCCACCGGCTGAAGGTCCCATCCACGCCGAATCTCAATCTTCACGCACCGATACCCGTGCATGAGCTGTCGCTCGACGTATCGAACGAGTTCATCCGTCGAGCGGCAGGGGCCGACAACGAGTCCCGACGGAATGGGACGCGCAAACCCTCCCAGGAGCGTACACAGGGGGATATCGCGGGCCATGGCGGCGGCGTGCCAGACGGCCATCTCCAACCCGGCCTTGGCGCTCGCCATGGAAGAACATCGATCCAGAGACTCGCCGAAGGTTACCACCTCCGTCTCTTCCTGAGAGAGGGCGGCAGGGCAAATCCGACGCGAGAGTTCCTCCCAGCAGGCATCGCTGGCCCCAGGGGGCCCTGAGGGAGCCAGCGGCATCGAAGCCTCTCCCCACCCTGGTCCTCGCGAGGTCTGCACCAGAACGACAATGGCTTCCTTGAATTCGATCTCCGCCCCATCCCCGCGCAGGGGCCATTGGAGGGGGACCCGCAGATGGAATAGCTCGATCGAATCCAGTCGTAAGAGCATGCGTTGCCTCGTGAGGTTGCCCGCACAGCAGGACAATTATAGACCCACTCTGTGCGGTGTGTCGATGTGTGGATATATCCTCATGTCCCTGTAAGGCCTTGCGATTTTGTGTTGGGTTGATGCGGCCGACATGTATACAATAGGGGTAGACCAATCGAAAGCGTATCGGAATACGGGAGGCCGCGTCGCCAGGCGAGCTGCAGTCTGAAGGACGTCAGGGCGCGGGAGTTTGTCCGTCGTTTGCAGCGTCCTGTTGTGGCGACGTACGGGTGGTCGATCAGCAGGGGGCTGACTGCGTTGACCTTGGCACGCCTTCGCAGAGTCGCGATGCCCGGATCGACGTGGCTCAGACATGCCCTCACTCGCGGGACTCCCGGGGACAGAGTGCGGTCTGTAAGCGATAGACGGGACTCGTTTCGGGTTTAAGGGCAGGTGATCGAGGTGATGGCGAAGCCTCAATCCTTCATCTGCTCTCCCATCCGGGCAACCGGAGGGTGGAGGTGCGCCATGCCGATGACGGGACGCCGAATCGTATGCGAGGTTTGCGGTCTCGGGTTCAGCGCTGAGGAATGGCGGCAGAACATGGGCTACTGTATGAATTGCGATCAGCCATACGGGCCCAATGCACGCGGAATCCTCGATCTGCCAAGGGCCGATGTGGACCCTCTGCCCGACACGCCGGTGGCCGAGGATATCCCTCCCTTGCAGGAAGAGGAACAGTAGCCGTCCCGCGCCTGCCGGGCCGGGCTCCCAGCGGTCTGTCCGTCGAACGGGGGACTCACCGATACCCGGTACGATGCTGCTGTGTCTCTAAAGTCAGCAGCGAGACGCCGGTATGTTCCCGCGTGTCGTAGTCCGCCGACAGATCGCGAGGAGGCGCTGCAAAGACCGACCTCTGACTGGCGCAAAGGTCTTTCGCTGCGGGTGGGTCTGCTGCGCATCAGGGGGTGCCTGTGATTGCTTCGATGGATTCGTGGAATCTAGCGGATCAGACGCATGTCGCCCACGTTCGGTAGCAGCGGCAGCCTCTCGGTCACCAGCGGGAATCCCGCGGGCCAATAGACGAAGAAGGCGCGTCCGATCATCTGGTCGGCCGGGACGGTTCCGAACTGATACTCGCCCGTGATGAGCTTGTCGGTCAGGTGCGGACCCACATCCGTCCACAGCCGGCTGTCCTTGCTCAGCGGACTATTGTCCCCCAGGCAGAAGTACTCCTGAATTCCCTTGTTGGGTTGATTGCGCAGGTAGATCGGGTGGGTCTGAACTCCCCAGCCTGCGACACGACCGTGATCGTCCCGATAGGTGCGATAGTACACATCCCGGTCAATGGTCACGTGCCAGAGTTCCAGACGCATGCCTGAAGCGATGATTCGAATGTTGGGCGCTGCGTTCGATGCATCGCGACGAAGCCCTCGTGCGTGTTCGGCCAGGGTCTTTCCGTTCTTCAGCGAAGGATACTGTGCATCGGTCGTTTGTATGACGGGCTGTTCTTCAACCCAGAGGCACACGCGATAATCAACATTGGTCAGCGCAATTCGTACGGGCTTGTCGACCTCCAGCGGCCGGATCTTCGCCTCGCCGATCACCTCAGGGGCTTCCTGCGTGTTGTTCACAGACGAACGGGTCAGTCGAATTCCCCCATCGCTGCCGAACGTCGCAACGAAGATATCATCACGTTTCGACAGAGAGAGCTTCAACTCCCCCGAGCCGCCCTTTGGAACCAGAAGGCACCGCAACCTCAGGTCGCTGACGTTGATCTGGTCGGCCTGGGGCGAGCCACCCATGATGTAGGCCTCCCGGCTCCCGTTGTAGGCGTAGGCATCCGTGACGGGCGGATCGACCAATGTCTCAATGCCGTCTCCCGACAGGGCTGAATCAGGATTCCCTCGGGAAAACATGATCTCTTGTGGGCGAGAGCTCTGTGCGGGATCGAAACGCAGCTTCCGCTCCCGCGTGTCCCATCCCGAGGCCCGGTCAGTGGCTTTCCAGCCCGCCAGATCCCTCTTCTTTACGGGCAAGTTGTCGTGATCGTAGGCCGTCATCCACAGCACCTGCTGGGCCCGGTTTGTCTTTCTCTGAATGCAAAGAACCTGGTCGAGGGCGCGTTGTTCCTGCGGAATGAGGGAAGGTGCCTCGGTGAATTGGCGGGGGGCGCGGAGCTTCTCCAGAACCGATCGTCCTTCGGCGGTTGCCGTCAGATCGGCCTCGGAGGCCGAATAGATGTCCCCGTCAATGATCTCGAGCACCTCACCCGGCAGGCCGATCAGACGCTTGATGAAGTTGGTCGTGCCATCGTGGGGGTCCTTGAAAACCACGACATCCCATCGACAGGGCTTAAAGACGTGCCACCACGCCTTGGATCCATGCGGCAGAACATCCGGCAGCATGCGGCCGACATCGAATAGCCATTTCAGAACGAAGATGCGGTCGCCGTTGTCCGGCTCGTCCCGGATCTGCTTGTGCCGGTGACCACAGTTCGTACAGACCAACTCCGACGGCGGAATCGGCGGCCTCCCCTCAATAGGCGAGAATCCGTACGCGTACTCCGTGCCGCACACCCAGCACGTCTGCATGCGGTGCATGCCGTACAGATTCGGCGCCATCGAACCGGTCGGTATGACAAACGCTTCGGCCACAAACGCCCGAAACGCGAAGGCCAGAATGAAGGCCACGACAATCGACTCGATCGTGTCCTTCACCCCCAGAAGGCCGCGATGACGGCTGGAAAGCTGCATCGGATCCGGATTCATCATTGGGGAGGATTCCAGTAGCCCGTTTCATCCTGCCCGTCCGAAATACGCCGGTCGGGCACATCAACTCCTGCAACGTAGCGTCCGATACGGGGCAGGTCAATCAGGCGCTGCGTTTGCGGCACCTTTCCGCCCAAACCGCCAGACCATCGCCATCAGCCCGATCGCCAATGCGCTGCCCGCCATGTCCGCGAACCAGTCCAGGATGGAACAGTGACGGTTGACCATCGGTTGCGTTACCTCGTCGAAGGCACCGTAAATCGCCAGAACCGAAAACCACTCAACGTTCGTCCATCGATGCGCCACCGGGCGGCCGCTCGAGACCATCCAACCCATCAGCGCCAGACCGAAGTAGAAGACCACGTGAAGCGTCTTGTCGTTCGGTTCGGGCAGCCCGCTCGGCCAGGGAACGCGCGGAATGTGTGTCGACACAAACAAGGCCACCCAGTACGCGATCCAGGCCAGGATGAACCAAGGTTGCTGACCCAGCCGGAAGCGGGATTCCATTGGGGAATTCTCCGTGCTTCATCCCTCATGTGGCGCCCACGACGAACGCACCGGCTCGGCCTGCCCGGCGGCGTCACCAGAGCCACTGGGAACGGTTACAGGACGAGCCATGGGGATGCTGGGTGGCATCTCCGCCGTCGCCGAAGCGTCGGAAATGGATGCACCCTCGTCGGTATCGTAGGCCGGCATGGGCTTACCGGTGATTTCGGAAGCGAGCATCGCATAGTCCAGGGCACCGTTGCTCTTGGGTGCATAGTCGAAGATCGTCAATCCGTGGCTGGGGCACTCGGCCAGCTTGATGTTGCGGCGAACCTTCGTCTCAAACAACTTGGCGCTCGCCCAGGAACTGCTGGCCTTGCCGGCCAGCTCGAGGAAGCCCTTGATGTCCTCGACAACCTCGGCGGCCAGACGCGTCGATGATTCGTGCTTGCACAGCAGAATCCCGCTGACGCGGAGTTGCGGGTTGATTCGCTGGCTCACCAGGTTCACCGTCTTGAGCAGATTGCCCAGCCCCTGCAGGGCCAGAAAATGAGGTTCGAGCGGAACAAAAACCTCACGAACCGCGGCCAGCGCGTTGAGCGTCAGCAACCCCAGGCTCGGAGGGCAGTCAATCAGAACATAATCGTAGGCATCGCCTTCGGCGTCGAGCCGATCGCGCAGGATCATCTCACGCCCGGACATCCCGATCAGTTCGGGTTCCGCGGCCGCCAGCTCGATATTCGATCCGACGCACCACAGGTTATCCTTGGCGGCCCGTCGAACCTGGTGGAGCGGGAGCCCCTGGGTCAGCAGGTCATACGTCGATGGCAAGGTCCCGTCGAAGTCGAGACCGAGGTGAAGCGTCAGATGCCCCTGCGGATCCAAGTCGATCAGCAGCACCCGCTCACCCATCAGAGCCAGGGCCGCTCCGAGGTTCACGGTGGTGGTCGTCTTCCCGACGCCGCCCTTCTGATTGATGACCGCGATCCGTCGCATGCTCGACTCACTTGACCAAAGGACTATCCGTTCACAAACGACCGCCACATTATAAGCGCCTGGCGATCGTTCCGTATACCCTGGCACCGGGCTCACGGTCCCTCCGTAGAAGCGCCAGAGGCAGGTTGACCGTCGCGGCAGGATGCCTCATGACGCAGCACGTTCTGGAGGGGCGGCCTGAGGGGGGGCTTCCGCGGGACCAACGGGCGCAAAAAAACTAGGTCGGCAAAGTTGACTTGAGTAGAAGTTCTTCGAGTTGC
>CAYUQT010000011.1:0-185950 GCA_964446835.1 uncultured Planctomycetales bacterium
CGGCCCCGACGTCCGAAAGGAACCTGGACTTGTGTAGAACAACGAGTCGTCCCGATCCGGATACCCGAGCTAAAGCCCGGCCTCTCCTCCGACATGAGTCATCCGCCCGGCTCGACGATAGAGTCTCCAGCACATCAGCAGGATGACAGCACCCAGAACGACCTCAATCGGAAACGCGCACCCGCCTATCACTCGCACGGCAACTGAACCTGGACCGCTCAGCACCGCCCCCGATTTGCCCGACGGGATGATCTCAAGATATCGCAAGAGTCCAAACACCCAGTTGAGGCCTGCAAATCCAGCCCCGATGTAGCCCAGGACTGCCAGTGTTCGCACCCCTGCATATCGGCACAGCCGCCCGACGTGAATGAAGCCCAGAACCTGCGCGCAACTGACGACCGACGCCCACACCAGCCAGGCCAAGTGGGGCACTCCAACAGAGCCGTACGAACATAACCATCCCAGACAGGGCACCAACCACGTGCCCAGGATTCCCGCCCTGCAGGCGAGCCCAACCCCCCTGCCGAGAACCACCACAGATACCCCGGGAGGCGTGGCTGTCGTCATCCACAGCCCCAGACTCAGAAGGGCCAGCGGCCCGATCAACAACGAGCGGGCCAGGGGGACGCTCATTCTCCAACTCGCCGGCAGGTATTCCGTGCGAACCAGCAAGAACAGACCGGAGAAGACCAAGTAAACCAACAAGATGCCCAGAGCCGCAAGGCATCCGAGAGTTGCCCCGACATACACCCGCCGGATCCACGTCGGCTCGCAGAGCAACAGCGGATTGGAATCTACAGAACCCATACCGCCCTCGGCGGACGGGTCGAGAGCAGCACGAACCACATTCATGACGTGGTTCTTCTTATCGCGAAGTAGAGTCCGGAGTCGCCTGAAAAAAACGATCCCCGAGACAAAAAAGGCAACCACACATACGCCGGCGATGCGCCGCAGCCCATGGCCCAGCGTATCTGCGGCATCCGGAGCCAACACCCCCGATGCCCCCATCAGAGTGAGCTGGGCCTTCGGCGATTGAAGGAAGGTCTCAGCCACAGTCGCGGCGCAGATGACACCGAGCCCCATGAGCGAGAGACGTCCAAACGGACGCAGGCCCTCCGAAGGGAGCCTTACCGCCAATTGGCTCCCATGCACAATCGACGTGCAGAGGCAGAGCAGCAGACTCGCCAGACCGAGGCCGCCCACAACGGAGCTAACCCCAGGAGAGAACCATGCGAAAGCCCAGCCCAATCCCATGCTCGCCCACGCCCCGATCAGTGCCCCCCTGCAACACACGCGGACAGGCTCCCGTTGCCTCTGCCCCCCCCATTCCTGCGGGGCGAAGAGAGCAGCCATATCCCGCCGGACATCGAACACACTCCCAAGCATGCACCTGCTGTCAGGAGTATCCGCACACCTTCGACCAGGGCAAAGGCCCGGGTCGAGAACCCGCTTCGAGGGATCGACTCCAGACACGCCATGCCGATGTCGGTGCAGATAATGACCACGAAAGACGCCCAGAGAAGGGCAGCGCCCCGACTCAGACGGGTCACCCACTCCGGGTCTGACGACCAGAACGCTTCGTTCGCCATTGAGACTGCGATGGGCGTACGGCATTCCGGGCACACACCGTCCTCGGGAAGTCCGCGCAGGCTGTATGCACAAGTCACACAACACATATCTCTTGAATGGGAACAGTCAATTTCAAGTACCGTTTCGCCCCCGCGCCCTGGAAGACCGACACAGCGCCGCATCTATCTCGCCTCCTCAAAGCCTCGATCCAGCACGCAGCCTCTTCCGCCTGTCAGCCATCAGACTCTGCACCTGTCCGCCAAGGGTATACCGTAGCGACTCTATCACCTCACGCAATATGGACCACCCCGTCCAACAGCGACCCCATTCCGCAGAGGACCATCGGTCCCTGAACGCGCCGGACATCCTCACGCTCCTCTGCCCCCGTTGGGGGCAGGATCAGATGATCTGTGCGATCTGTCCACGGGTTCCGCTTCGCTCCACCCGTGGCCACACTCCGCCGCCTCTTCGAGGTGGGCCACCGGACAACTGGCAGTCACGCTGAGGCGGGCCGACCCGAAACCGTACGACAGGCACTCACGCCGAACCGAAACCCAACCCCGCCCTCAGGAACGCTCACCGCCCAAGAAGACCCGTCCGGGAGATTTCCTCCCCAATGGCCCCGACGGGGCCAAGGACTTTAGCCACGGGTACAGCGCAGCGAAACCCGTGGTAAACGAACCCTCCTCAACCAGACCGCCCCGACGGGGCGGAGGAGAATGTCCGTCCCTCGCGTCGATCTGTTCGGCCATGATGGCGACGTGACACCCCTGGGCGTCGATTTCGCACCGCATCGGCGCCGCACGCGTCGTCGTCCGATTCGTCCCGTAGACGATAGACCTCCGTGGTCCGACGGGCGGTCGGCGGTCCTCTATCGTGCCTACGGCACTGAGGCTTCTGCGGGTGCGCCTTCCCAGCGTTGGAAACGCTGGGCTATTCTCAGACCGTCCCTACGGGACTCCCGTACCCGAGCGATGCACCCTGCGTTGCTCACGTCTCCTGGGCTCCAGACGCCAGGGTTGAAACAGTTTTTCGACGTTGCGTGGACGTTGCGCCGTCGCATTGTTCGGCGCGGGTATCCTTCCGCAGACGAGAAGGGGGTCGGCGCTGGGGTGTGCGTTGCGTGAGTGTGGCGGGCAGGAGGTAGAAGCGATGCGAGAGGCGTGAGATATCCGGGGCGGGTGTCTCGTTTTCGACACATATGTCACGCTTTTCAGGCGGAGCGATGTGGAGGCCTGAGGTATCCGGGGCGGGGGACCGCCCGGCTCGGAAGAGGCGGGTGTCTCGTTTTCGACACATATGTCACGCTTTTCGGGCGGGTCGATGCGGAGGCCTGGGGTATCCGGGCGGGGGACCGCTGGCTCCGAGGGGGCGTGTCTCGTTTTGTCCCAAAATGTCACACCTTTGAGCCAGAGTCTGAAGGCAGGGGTGGAAGGCGCGGGATCTCGTTCACTGGGAATAAGGGGGGCGGCGATCTGTGAGGAAGGGAGTGGCAGCGGTCACGCGTGATCCCGATCCAACGAAGGCCCTCGGCGTCTCCGCCCCCAAAAAAGACCTCCCCCTGTCCACGTTTGACAGATCCCATATATTGTCATATCATAAGCCCCATTGATCGTCGCTCTGCCACGTGGCAGCGACAAGACACCCCACCTTTCTGCCTTCCCGCTGGTCAAGGAGTTCCTGAATGATGAAGAAACTGACTCTGCTGGGTTGTCTTACACTGGCCCTGCTGACGGCATGGTCCACCGCCCCCGCGGCTGACCTCGCCTCCACCACGGCCGTCCCAAAGCCCGAGCTGGACAAGCTCGTGGGCCAACAAGCGGACGTCGCGCCTTGGGCCTACCTCTGGCGGGCCGATCGGTCTGTTCAGGACAAGCCTGAGGCCTGCTTCATCCCTCGCCGTCTCGAACGGATCAACAAGGTCTACCGAACGGCCATGAAGGTCCTGCCCAAGGATCAGTTGAAGAGCATCTACTACGACATGCCCGACCTCCTTACCCCACTCCCCCCGGAACCGAAGGGCCAACTCCAGGCCGCACTGCTCTGGACCGGCGGCGTCACCAAGAGCCAGATAACGCTTCGCTGGCCGGCCGAGGTTCAACAGGTCCCACCGCCTGAGGCCATTGAGGTCCGCACCTACCCGACCTCCTTCGGCTGGTTCGGCTGGACCGTTGACCGGATACTCAGCAACCCCGACATCTCGCAGGATCGGCGCACCTGGACCTACAAGAGCGACCCCAACGCCAAGATGGACTCGGCCTACAGCGTGCACGTCGAATCGGCCACCGAGATGGTCGCAGTCTTCTACGACAAGACCAAGGCCCCGGGCGACCTCGCCCAGGCCATCCCGACGATCCAGGTCACCGGCTCGAGCCTCGGAACCTGGAAACGCATGGACGTCGAGATCGAATGGGCTTTCCAGCCCGCTACAGAGAAGTCCAACTTCGACGGCTCGATCGAAACCTCCCTGGCCTTCACCGGCCCCATCGCGCCCCTGGCCGAGGACAAGGGCCTGACGGTCACCGACGGTCGCTCCTGGCAATCCAAAGCCGCAGGCGATTCGACCCGTCGAGGCATCGTCGTCCCCTTGCTGTATGCCCCCGCCAGCCGCCCCGGTTTGGACAGCCGGATCACCGTCTGGACGAAGACCTCCGGCTTCACCTTCCGCATCTGCGATCTGGACACCGGCTCGATCCTGATCCCCCAGCATGGCGTCTTCGTGACCAAGGTCGGCAGTGGCCAGACCGGCCGACAGTTCGCCCAGGAGTTGGCGGCCAAGAAGCTCAAGGGCCTTCGACAGATGACCCGCGAACATCGCGAAGCCGCCTCATTCAACGAACTGATGCAGGAGGTCCGGCTGTGGACATGTCCCGATGGCGCTAAGGTCACACCGTTCCCCCGCGTCGAGGACCCGCCCATGCAGGTGCAACTGCCCGATCCCGGCTGGACCGACGCCTGGCGAGCCGCGTCGTTCCAATTGAGGGGCAAGCACATGTGGGGAGGCCTCGCCTTTGAGGTCGGCCGCGTCGCCCACGAGATGGACATGATCGGCCTCCACGCCGAGGCCGAGAAGGTCTACGAGCACTTCCTGAAGTCGCCGGGCGTCAAGCCGGACGGCGACTACTCTGACGGCACGGGCGCCCTGGAGTGGGCCACCTCCCTGAGGCACGACATGGGGTACAGCCACGACGGCACCCACGCCTCGACGGGCAGACTCCTGTTCGCTATGGCCGAACGCTATTTCCTGACCGGCGATAAGGAATGGTTCCAGCGGAACCGCGTCCGTCTCCAGGCCGCGGCCGACTGGATGATCCGCCAGCGGACGGGCTATATGAAGGACGTTCCCAACCGGAAAGACCTGCACGTGGCCGGCCTGATGCCCGCGTGCATGCTCGGCGACTATGCGATACCGAGCTGCGATTGGCACTGGTACTACGTGGACAACGCGTTGTCGCTGCAGGGGCTGCAGCGCTTCGCCGACGCCCTGGCCGATTTCGACCCCCAGGCAGCCCGCAAGTACGGCGAAGAGGCCGAGGCATTCCGCAAAGACCTCCGCAAAGCCATCGATCGCGAAGCGGTCCTCGCGCCGGTCAGACTGGGCCGCGACGGTGCGTACCACAGCTATCTCCCAAGAATGGCGTATGGCAAGGGCATCATGGGACCGGAACTCGGCGCTCCCCAGTTTCCCGAGTGCGACAAGTTCATGGGGGCACTGCCGCTGGCCGAGCCATTCGCTGCGGTGGACGCCGGCGACCCGCGCATGGTCGACACCCTGGACGTGATGGACGAGCAGGGAACGTCTGTCGGCACGGTGGGGGGGAAAGAGGAGGCTCGGAAGAAGAAGGGCCTTTCCGCGGACGATGCCTGGTTCTGGAACTGCTTCGTGATCCTGCCCAAGGCCTCGCACAACGGTAATATCTACCTGCTGCAAGACGACGTCCCGAACTTCCTGCGGTTCTGGATGAATGCGTACGCGTCGGTCGTAGGTGCCGACGGGAAGCTGTGGGAGCATTGGCATCTGGGCAACTACGACGCGTGCAAGGACCCCGACAACGGGACGGCCGGCTGGTTCATGGAGAACTTCCGCAACCTGCTGGTGATGGAGGAGGGCCAATCCCTGTGGATAGCCCGGGCCACGCCGCGAGCCTGGCTCGAACAGGGCAAGAAGATCACCGTCAAGAACGCCCCCACCTGCTTCGGACCTCTGGCGTATGAGATCGTCTCGGATGTCGACAACGGCAAGATCGTCGCCACAATCGATGTGCCCTCACGCAAGGCTCCGCACACGGTGCTTCTGCGGCTCCGTCATCCGAAGACATCGCCCATCAAGGGCGCAACGGTCAACGGTCAGGCGCACAGCGACATCGACCCGGCGAAGGAAGTCGTTCGTCTGAAGGACGTTCGCGGCTCCGTCCGGGTAGAGGTGCAGTACTAGCGATCTTGTTCGAGCCCGAAAGACCGAACACGGGAGGTCGAAGCATGTAGTGAAGTGATAGACGGCCGACGCTTGAGGGTGAACGTCCCGATCGTTCCCCCATCGTTCTGCCTCCGTGCATTTGCGCCCGTTGCGGAAGGAGAGTCCCCATGCGGTTCCGACGATCGTACCGGCTGTTCGTCGTATGGATGCTGTCTGGAATTGTCCTGTCGCCAGGCTTGCCCGGCATTGCCTCAGGCGCCCAAGCAAGCGCCGAGGCGTCTCGTGTCCAATCCCTCGACGGCGAATGGCGCGTCATTTTGGACCCGACCGACGCCGGCAAGACCCAGGGTTGGTTCAAAGCCGGCGCGTTTCCGCTCAATACCTCCCGCGCTATTCAAGTCCCCGGCAACATCTACGAGGTCGAGCCTGGCTACGACGGCGTATTCTGGTGTGGCCGTACCTTCACCCCGTCGATCCCCAACGCCCCAGGCCTGCGCCAGTATCTGCGATTCGGCGCCGTGGGCTACGCCTGCGAGATCTGGCTCAACCATGCTCCTCTCGGTTCGCACGAGGGCGGCCAGTCCCCCTTCGAACTCGACGTGACAGGCCGCCTCCTCGCCGGCCAGCCCAACCACCTCACCGTTCGTATCGGCGGCCCGTACATCGCCATCAAGGGTGGTATCAGTCAACACGTTACTCTGGTCGCCCAGCCGGTCGTTCGCATCAAAGACGCCTTTGCCAAGTCCGACCTCCAGACCGGCCGGATCCAGCTTCTCGTGACGTTGGAAAACAACAGCACGTCCCCGGCCACGGTCGTTCTCAGTGCCACCTACGGGCAATACAAGCCGTCCAAGACGCTCGGCACCGAAACCACCAGTGCTACAGTCGCGCCGGGCGTGGTCGCTACGCCCCTTGCCATCTCGATCGACAAGCCTCAGCCCTGGGACCTGGACAACCCCTTCCTCTACACGATCCAACTTACGACCGACTGGGCCGCCGCTCCCTCGGCCGACGCCCGTCACGACACCTGCTCCGTGCGAACGGGGTTCCGCGATTTCCGGATCGTCGACGGCTACTTCCAACTCAACGGCAAGCGCATCTACCCCAAGTCCGCCCACGCGAACTGGTATGACCCCATTTCCATCTATGGCACCCCGCGCAACATGGAGTACATAGGCCGCGACTTCGCCATCCTCAAGAACGCGGGGTTCAACATGTTCCGCTTCATCGTGGCCGCCGCGATGCCCGAACAGCTCGACCTCGCCGACGAACTGGGTTTCCTGATCTATAGTGAACATGAGACCGCGTGGCTCCAGGAGCAGAACACCAAGTTCGGCATCTCGCTGAACGAGGTAGTCCGCCGCGACCGCAACCATCCCAGCCTGGTGATCTGGGGATTGCTGAACGAAACCAACCCCGGCCGGTTCTACGATGCCGCCAAGGCGTGGTTACCGTCCTTGCGGGCCATCGACGACACACGGCTGGTGCTGCTCAATTCGGGTCGTTGGGATCGCGACATGAAAACCGCATCCGCGTCGAATCCTGGCTCAACGGTTTGGGACCAGTATCTGGGCGGCGAAGGCCCGACCGCGGGGTCCGCGTTCGGCGGCCTTGGGGACGACCCTGCCGCCTATCGAGATCGGGGCGGGGCGGGTGACGTGCACGTGTATCAGAAGTACCCCTCGACGTGGGGCTTCATCGAGGCCTTCACCGAGTTGGGTCGCAACATCAGGCCGGTGTTCGTCTCGGAAGGCGGCATTGGCAGTTCCTACAACGCGCTTCGAGACCAGCGCAAGATGCAACAGGCCGGCGCCCCCAAGAACGCGTTCGCCTGGCGATGGATCACTCCGGCCGTCCAGGGCATGGAGAAAGCGTGGTCCAAGTACCGCCTGCAAGACCTCTACCCTTCCGCTGAACAGGTGTTCATCGACAGCGAACTGAACGCCGCCCGGCAGCGGGAGCTCATGTTCAACATCGTCCGCAGTAACCCGAAGATCAACGGCTACAGCCTCACGAGCATCGTGGACTGTTGGGGTGCGGCCGAAGGAATCATGGACGGGTTCCGCGAAATCAAGCCGGGCCATCTGCCCGTGCTCCAGGCGGGCTGGGCCAAGCTCCGCTGGTGCCTCTTCGTAAACCCGATGCACGGCTACGCCGACCGGCCATTCCGCGTCAGGGTCGCGCTCGCCTGCGAGGATGCGCTGTCCGCCGGCGTCTATCCGGCCACGCTGCGGATCACTGGACCCCAAGGCGTCGTCTGGGAGAAGGCCGTGAGCGTCACCGTGCCGCCCGGTCCCATGCCACCGCTGGCATATGTGGTGTTCGACGAAGACGTCGCGATCCCCGGCCTGACGGAGGGGACATGGAAGCTGTCTGCAACGTTCACCGCGCGTGCCAACGCCACCAGCCCCGAACTGTCGTTCTTCGTTTCAGAGAGGGCTCGCCAGCCACGTGGTCTGGGTCCCATCACGGTACTCGGCGTTGGTCAGCCAGTCCGCGAGTTCCTTACGGCCCATGGCGCGACGCTCCGTGATTACGCCCCCGCCCAGGACGGCGCCCGCGAGGTGATCCTCGTGGGCGACAAGGTGGCCGGCGATACGGAGGCCGCCGTGGCCGCGACCTGGCAGTCGCTCTACGCCCGCGTCGCTCGCGGCGCGCACGCGATCTTCCTCTCGCCCGACGTCTTTGCCGACGGCAAGGACCCAAGGAAATGGTTCGCTCTCGGCGGGAGCCCCAGCCCTACCGTCGGCGGCAGGGATTGGCTCTACCACAAGGACGTGATTGCCAAGGCGCATCCCTGCACCGCCGGCCTGCAGACCAAGATCATGACGCCCGACTACTATGGCGAAATCCTCTCCGACACCATGGTCTTCCGGGACGTAGCCGATGCCGGCGAAGCCGTAGCCGTATTCATTTACTGCACCAGCTATCCGTTCCAGTTCCAAGAAGGCGTCATGCTTGGCACCTACAACCATCAGGCCGGCAAGCTCACACTGAACGCCTTCCAGTTGGCGCGCACACTTGGCCATCCGGCGGCGGACCGGCTGTTGTTGAACATCATCACTCACGCGAGGACAACCGCCGCTCCACGAGCGGATCACCCGCCCAAGTAGTCCCGGTCTGAACGGACCTCCGCTGTAGAAGGAGCCACTGGTGATGAAGATGCGGACCATGATGGGCTGTGGTGCACTGCTTTTGTTGACGACGTGGGCCTCAGAATCGGCTCAGGCCGAGTCACGTAAGACCACCGCGGCCGGGGCCGACTTCTACGTCGCGCCCAACGGGAAGGACACCAACCCCGGCACGGCCGCGGCGCCCTTTGCCACGGTGGCCAAGGCCCGCGATGCGGTCCGCAAGAAGGTGGCGGAAGGGCTGGATCATGACGTCCTGGTCCAGGTCCGCGGCGGGGTCTACCCACAGACCGAGACACTCGTCTTCGGTCCGCAGGATTCCGGCACCGAAAAGCATTCGATCACCTACGCGGCCGTGCCGGGCGAGAAGGTGGTCCTCAGCGGCGGGCGGACGATCACCGGCTGGAAGCGCGGAGCGGGCCAGGTCTGGACAGCGGAGTTGCCTGACGTCAGAGCGGGCAAGTGGTGCTTCCGCCAGTTCTTCGTCGACGGTCGGCGGGCCATCCGTGCGAGGACGCCGAATGCCGGAGAACCGTGGTGGCAGCTACAGCCCAGGGCAGATAACAGCCAGGCGAACGACGCGGTGATCACACTGGGTGTGAATCATCCCATCCGAGCGTGGAGAAACGTCGCCGATGTCGAGGTGAACTGGCTCATCAACAACGACGGAACCCGCAAGCGGCTGGGGAGCGTTCGTGAGTCGGACAACACGTTCACGTTGCCTCCGCCGCACGCCTGGCCACACGGAATGACCAACGAATACAACATCAGCTTTCCCAAGGATGGATATGCCTGCTATTTCGAGAATGCTCTGGAAATGCTCGATCAGCCCGGCGAGTGGTACTTGGATCGGCTGACGGGCATTCTTTCCTACTGGCCACGGAGTCGTGAAGACCTGACCCGGGCCGAGGTCATCGCGCCGGCGGTCGAGAACACGCTGCTGGCCGTACGCGGCACGCCGGAACAGCCCGTGCGGAATCTTCATTTCCAGGGCATCCGCGTGGCTTACGTGGACTGGCCGCTGCCGCCCTTCGGATTCACGGGCATGTTCGGCTGCCTCCAAATCCAGGAAGAGAAAGATCCCAAGGGCCCGAAGAAGTTCTACTGGATCGATGCGGCCGTGAGCTTCAGGCACGCCCGCGGCTGCAAGTTCGTCGGCGGGGCGATCGAGCACGGCGGCGCCATTGGCCTGGCCATACTGACGGGCTGCACCGAAAACACCGTTGAAGGCAACGAGATTTGCGATCTCGGCGGCGGGGGTATTGTGGCCGGCGGCATCAGGAACCGCGACACATGGCAGTGGGCCGACCCGATACAGGATGACGACCACAGAAGCTACCGGATCGCCAACAATCACGTGCACGACTGCGGCATCGACTACTTCGGCTCGATCGGCATCTTTACCGGGCTCATGCGAGAGTCGGTCATTGCCCATAACCTGGTCCACGACATAGCCTACACGGGGATCGTCCTCAGTGGGAACGAATCGCCCAAGCCGCCGTCTTCGGGGAACAACGCGGTGGAGTACAACCATATTCACCATGTGATGAAAGTCGCGCAGGATGGAGCCGCCATCTATGTCAGTTTCCCGCAGGCCGACCGAGGCGCGGTCATTCGCGGCAACCTGATTCACGACACCGGGCACCGCGGACAGCATAACGGTCAATACTGTGGCGGTCTCTATACCGACGGCATCAGTGGCGGCTGCGGCCCCTGTGCGAACTACCAATTCATCAACAACGTGGTCTACCACAGCGATGCGCCCTTGATGGTTCCGGCACGCGAGTTCGGGACTCTTGTCTGGCTGGACAACCTCACGTATCGAGGCACGGCCGGCCTCTTTTCTGCCGATGCAGACGCCCCTCCTGCCGAACTCCTTGAGGCATTCGATAGCCGGGCGGGTCTTGAACCGAACTATCGCCGCTCGCTTCTTGGCGCCGATGTTCCACCCTGCGAATTCCATCAATTGACCGATGAGACTCGCGAGCCGAACGTCTGGTCCGCACAGCAATACCATTGGCCGAAGAAAGATGCGGGCGTCGTCTTGGCATTTCGGCGCGTCAACAGCGAGGAACCGACCAGGATGATCCGCCTCCGTGGGCTCGATCCGAACGCACGGTACGAGGTGTCAGGTTTCGGCTCGGAACCGCGACAGACAGTCACGGGCAAGACACTGATGGAACAGGGGCTGACCGTGCAGATCGGCAAGAAGGCCGCGCACGCGTCGTGCCCGAGCTATGCGGCAATCAAGTATCGCAGACTGTGATCTGCCGGCTTCATTCCGCAGGATAGCGTGGCCGCCCTGATGCGACTGCGGAAGAACAGCGGTCTGTGAGGGTGGCGCCGGCCGGCGGCACGGCCCGCGATGTGGAGTTGGCTTTTCTGCCATGGTCTGCCCCAAGGAGACGACAATGCGGGTGTTTCTTCTGAAGCTTCGTACATCATTTCGCACCTCCGTGCCGGTTGGCATCTTGGTCGCTTGCCTCCTGGCTGCAGTACCTTGCCGGGCCCAGCCGAATCATGTTGCCCTGGTCGACGACCCTAACCAATGGATCGTCAACGTCGATCATCCTGGTGCGAAGGTCAGCATGGTCAAGGCCGAGGCCGGTCTGGCCGTTGCCGTGACGGCGGACGGCGGTGCGGAAGACTTCCCCAAAGCTCATCGAATGTTCGCGGAGCCACAAGACTGGAGCAGTTATACCCGGCTGAACCTGCGGTTGCGTGTCGTCTGCGACGACCCTGCCGTTCGTCAGAAGAACATCGCGATCGTCTTCTATGACGAACAGACCCGGTTGGACAACGTCGCCGGCCACCCCATGAAGCAGCAGTGCATCAGTCACACGCTGCCGGTGAATCAGTGGATAGAACTGAGCGCCTGGCTTGCGGGGATCAGGTGTTCGACGATCCGCCAATTGGATCTCTATATGTACGAACTACCTCCGGCAAAGCCTCACCCATATCGATGGGAGGTGGCCAGACTGAACCTCGAGCGGATTGCAGGGGACAGCCAACATGTCGTTTTCGATACCCTTGTCTTCCCCCGCAACCTGATCCACAGCGCGATCGGCAAGCCCGTCGGCACCGTGGCCACACAAGACGGCCTGCAGCTCGAGATTGGCAGCGCGGGAGAGCTTGCCCGTGTCGCCGTCGACGGAAAGACCGTCGGCGTCGCCCGTCGTGACTACCCGTCTGGCTTGCTCGTGCGAGATGTGGCCCGCAACGGCCCCCCGATGATGGTCGGTGGCCGGGTCGAGCAGACCGGCCAGGAGGTCAAGCAGACCGCGGAACTCCGTGACCTTGGCTTAACCCTGAGCGCCACCTACAGAGCACATGCGGGCTATACCGAGATCGCGGGTACGGTCGCCGACTCACGCGGCCAGGACCGTGCCGTAACCGTCTACCTCGCGCTGCCTCTGGTGGAGGGGCCGTGGAGATGGTGGGACAGTGTTGCCGCCGCTCGAACCGACCCGGGCAATTCGACGGAGCTGAGTTGCCTGGAGACCGACGTGGGCTATGGCATGAACGGCTGCCACTCGAAGTATCCGCTGGGCGCCGTTACCCTGCCGGGCGTTGCCGGACTGACGTTGGCAATTCGCATGGACGAGCCGGTTGTCCACCGCATCACCTACAACCCCCAGTTGCGGATGTTCTATCTTGCGATTGATTTCGGGCTCGTACCCGAGCGCCGTGCCGACGGGCGGCCTCTCTCGGAGGCGCCGTTCCGAATCCTGCTCTATCGCCATGCCCCTGCGTGGGGGTTCCGGTCGGCGCTACAACGATATTACGAGTTCTTCCCCACATTCTTCACGAAGCGCGTTGCGAAGGAGGGCAGTTGGTTCGTCTGGGACGACATCAGCAAACTCGCCGGCGCACTCGACGCGGGCTTCGCCTTCCATTGGGGACCCAACGGAGCGGAAGCCGTCACATGGGATAACGCTCATGGCCCCCTGGCGCTGTTCTATATCGAACCGCAAACCTATCAACAGACGATGGAGGACTTCACCCGCCAGCCAAGCACCGAAGAGGTGCTCGAACGTCTGCACAAGCTCGTGCAAGGCAACCGAGAGGAACTGGCCAAGGTGACGAGCCAGCCATACCGCGTCTATCCGTTGGGCCCAGCCGATGGTGGACTGGACCGCAGCATTCAGGCAACCGCCCAGGCCGTAATGAAGTCGCTGAACCACGACATGGCGGGCCAGCCCTATTGCCTGATCGGCCAACTCGAGTGGATGAGCAAGAGCAGGTGGGGAGCGATCTTCTCGTGCAACCTCGCACCCGGCATCCCGGACGGCAAGGGGGCGCTGAACCTCCAACGAATCATCGCCCCGTCGCTCCGGAACATGGAGAATGCGGGCGCCCGTTACGACGGCATCGCCCTCGACTCCCTGGGAGGCTTTGGCATGCACGCAACCGCCAATTACCGCCGCGAGCATTTTCGCTACAGCACGGTCCCACTGAGCTTCTCGGCCAATAACCACCAGCCGGTGCAGGTGGCGGCGTTTACTGCTGTTGAATGGGTCAGCGATCTTGCCAAGGCCATGCATGCCAACGGCAAGGTCCTCATGGCGAATTGTTCCTGGAGCTACACCCCGGGCTGGCTCACCTTTGTCGCACCGCACCTCGATATCTTCGGCGCGGAAGCCCCGGAATTCGCCGATCCTGACTTCATCCGTGCCATCGCCTATCGCAGGCCGTGCACCGATCTCCCCTATACCCCGCGTCCGGCCTGGGAGGTTCCGCGCCACTGGCTCCAGGCCATCCACCCCGGGCACGGCAACGACGTGAAGGCGATGCAAAGCTGCGCCGGCCTGATGCGCGACCTGGTCGCCGCCGGCTGGGAGCCAATCACCGGCGCTCGCGTGACCCCGGACCTGGTGCGCATCGAACGCTATGGCGGGGGCGACCGCGTCTATCTCGTCCTCCACAACCCAGCCGCGGACCGGCCCGCAGCCGCTCAGGTGCAACTGGATCCTGGAGTCCTGGGTGTCGGGAATTATGCCGCCGTCGTACACCCTGCAAAGCAAGACACTGCCGTCAAAGATGGCCGCGTCGAGGTCTCGCTCGCACCGAGAGAGACCCTCGTGCTCGCGCTCACTCGACGGTAACAAGAGGAAGAGGAACCGCCAGAATACTGGCCCAATGTTCAAGGAGTCTCATCATGCATGTGCGAGTGAAACCTGCTGCTCTGACAGTCCTGGCTGTTGCATGCTGTGCGAGCGCGTTGATACGTCGAGCCGAAGCCGCACCGTGGGATCCGGCTGCCACCGACTATTCGGGCAACAAAGGCCGAACGATCTATGTCTCGAAGAAAGGCGACAACTCCGATGGCAGTACCTGGCAGAAGGCCTTCCATACGATCCAATCCGGGCTCCTGGCCGTGCCGGACGACAAGGGCGGGCATCGCGTCGTGATTCGGCCCGACACCTATGAAGAGGCCAACCTCTACCCGTCCTTCCGCGGAGCAAAGGGATCGTACAACCTGCTGGTCGGTGACAGCGACGGGAAGCTCGGCTCCGGCGCGACCGGCTGGATCGTCATCGAGTCGAGCTGCCCCGGCTTAGCCGTCCGCACAGATCCCACCAAACCCACCGGCAATCCGACGTGGAAGATCATCAAGTCCGACCTGCCCGAAACAGGACTTAAATGCGTCGACTGGTGGGGACCGTTCAAGTGTGAGCCGGAATACTCCGGCTCCATCTGGGACCGGTGGATCTATCGCAACTTGTATGTGTGCGGTTCTGAAGGCGGGCCCGGCTGGGACCTCACCTGCGACAAGGGCAGAGAGCATTCGGCCGTCGTCGAGAATTGCGTCGGCACCGGCCGCTTTGCCGGCGCCGCCGTCATGGCCCATTCGCCACGCAAGGACGAACCGGTGTTGTTCCGCAACTGCTACTTTGCGAACCTCGACTGGTGGGGCGACGCCGGCGGCGTCTACGTTCGAGGCGAAAGCAAGACCATGCCTGAACTGCCGCACGCCACGTTTGAGAACTGCACGATCGTCAGCCCGGACAACGCCCTGCAGGCTGGGTATCCCGGCGTCGACGATCTCTGCACCCGCGTGAAGTTCAAGAACTGCCGCCTCATCGTGCTCAATTTCTCCCAGCCGCACGGCACGCCTTCGTCGGGCATCATCTGTTGCGGGTGCAAGGACGGCAAGCAGCTTCACATTGACTTCGAAGACACCGCAGTGATGGGCTTCAAGGTCTTTGGAACACGGGCCGGCAATGTCTCGTATACCGTCAAGGGCAAGGTTCAAGCCTACGTGCAGTTCCAGCAACCGGTCCCCGACAAGTTCGAGCGGATGCGCGTATGGCCCATCGAGCTGTATTCGCGAATCGCCCCGCCGCAGAAACCTGAGGATCTGAACGGCACATGACCCCGCGAGGCCTCTGAGAGCCAGCAACCTTCGAATTGAAAACACGAGGAGCCTCGGCAAGGCAGGAGGAGACCGACATTGACCCCGCGCGAACGAGTATTGATGGCATTGAACCGTGAAGAGCCGGATCGGGTACCTCTGTTCATCGGCTCGTCCGGTGCAACGACCGTTTTGGCGCCTGGTTACGAGAAGCTCAAGACGCATCTGGGCGTCCGGGACAAGCCGCTGAAATGGATGTCCAAGTCGATGCAGTACGTTTGCATGGACGAGGAAGTCCTGGTGCGATTGGGGGGCGATGCGAGGCCGCTCGTTCCCGGTCCGGCCGAATCCAGTCTTCGGAGGGAGGTATCGGCCGACTGCGTCGTCGACGACTGGGGCGTCCCTTGGAGGAAATCGCCCGGCTCCCTCTACTTTGAGCCAACCGATCCGCCGCTGCGCGATGCAACGATCGACACTCTTGAGAAATACGCTTGGCCGAATCTGACGCCGCCGGGCCGATTCGACCGGCTCGTGGACGAGGCGAAGGCGATCCACAAGGCAGGCTATGCGACGGTCCTGGTAGGCGGAATCACGTTGTTTGAACAGGCCTATCTGATGCGCGGCCTCGATACGATCCTCATGGACACTGTGGCCGATCCCGAATTCTTTACCGCATTGATCACAAAGCTGAAGAACCTGATGATCGGGTATGCCGAACAGCTCCTGAGAAATGTCGGACCCTACGTCGATGTGATTGTCACGGGCGACGATCTCGGAATGACCGCCGGTCCAATGATGTCACCGGCCAGCTACCGAAGCCTCCTCAAGCCGCACCATGCCGACTTGTTCAGCACGATCAAACAGCGTATTTCCGGCAAGCTCTTCTTTCATTCCTGCGGGAACGTCTATCGGTTGCTGGGCGATCTAGCCGAAGTGGGTGTGGACCTCCTCAATCCAGTTCAGGTATCGGCCGGCGAGATGGGCGATACGGCACGCCTGAAGCGAGAGTTCGGCGACCGGTTCTCCTTCTGCGGTGCGATCGACACCCGCTGGGCGCTGCCGCAAGGCACGACGGAGGACGTTCGCGCCGAGGTCCGGCGGCGAATCCGGGACCTGGCACCCGGCGGCGGCTACGTCGCCGCGTCCGTGCACTGCATCCAGCCCGACGTGCCGCCGGAAAACATCGTGGCGATGTGCGATGAGGTTCAGAAAGCGGGCAGATACCCCATCGCATGCTAACCGCAAGAGAGCTGCACGGCTCGAACGGCATCGAGTATGCTCAGCCATCCTTCTTAAGGAGCCTTTCTATGAGGGCAACTGTTCCGTACCGACTGGTATCGTCAACACTGTTGGCCGCTTGTGCATTGCTGCAACAGGCGACACTCCGCGCCGCTCCTTGGGACCCGGCGGCCGCTGACTACAAGGGCAACAAGGGCCGAACGGTCTACGTCTCGAAGAAGGGCGACAACTCGGACGGCAGCAGTTGGCAGAAGGCGTTTCATACGATCCAGGCCGGGCTGTCGGTCCTACCGGACATGAAGGGCGGGCACACGATCGTCGTCCGACCCGACACGTACGTGGAGGCAAACCTCTGCAGCGACCATCCAGGGGCCAAAGGGTCCTACAACCTGCTGGTGGGCGATCACGACGGGAAGCTCGGCTCCGGGGCGACCGGCTGGGTCATCATCGACTCCAGTTGTCCGGGCGTGGCGGCCCGTTCCGTGTTCGTTGGCAACGGATACGGCGATCCTCCGTTCAAGATCATCAAGTCCGATCTGCCCGAATCGGGACTGAAGTGCCTGGATTGGTGGGGTCCCCAGCGTTGCACGCAGAAGAAGTCCACGGACGATTGGGACCGTTGGATCTTCCGCAACCTCTATGCCACCGGTGCTGAAGGCGGACTCAGTTGGGTCCTGACCAACCCGGAGGGCGTGGAGATCTCCGGCATCCAGGAGAACTGTGTGGGCATCGGCCGTTTCTCCGGCACGTGCGCGGCAGGTCATATCGCCCGCAAGGACGAGCCGATCGTCTATCGCCGCTGCTACTTCGCCTGTCTCGACTGGTGGGGCGACGCCGGCGGCGTCTACGTCCGGGCCCATGAGAAATCCATGCCCGACTATCCGGACGCCGTCTTCGAGGACTGCACCATCGTCTCGCCCGACAACGCCCTGCAAGTGGGCTATCCGACGTTTCAGGGCTACACGCGGGTGAAATTCAAGGACTGCCGGATGATTGCATTGAACTTCTCGCAGCCCCGCGGCACGCCAGGCTCGGGCATCATCTGCTGCGACGTCGCAGGCAAGTACTTGCACCTCGACTTCGAGAACTGCGTAATGATGGGCTACAGGCTGTTCGGGCGCAGTACGCAGAAGGTTAACAACGTGGCCGACCGAACGGCGCCGGGCGATCCGTCCTACTCGCTCACAGGCAAGGTCCAAGTGTATGTGCAATACGAGCAGCCGACGCCGCAGGGTTTCGAGCGGTTGGGACTCTGGCCCGTCGACCTGTACGCACGTATCGCTCCGCCGCGCACACCGCAAGAACTGGGAGCAGGTGTGAAGTAACGGGGCAAGCCGTGGCGGCTGGTCGATGTCTTGCTCTGCCGTAGCGCCAGCCAGACTGACGACAGGAGACCGCCACAATGAAGGACACGTTGAGGCATCGCGCGTCTTCGGTCTGACCGGACCGAGTGTGGAACGGACACAAGGGGACATGGCAATCATGACAACGTCACGACGTGGTTTTCTGAGGAGCTGTGGAGCGATTGGCGCCGCCGGATGGTTGGCCCCGGTAATGGGCCAGAGTGCGCCGACCTCCGTTCGAAAACACCATCTCTCGGTCACCCCGCATGCTGCCGAGCCCGACCCAAGCTTCCTTGAAGCCGTCCAGCAGGCCGGCGTGAGCGACATCTGGGTCACCGGCTACGTCTGCGGCGTCTGGTGGTGCGGTCCGGAGCGGATGCAGACGTGGCGCCAGCACATCGAGGCCCGCGGCATGGGCGCTCACGTGATCAACATCCCCCTGGGACACCCCGACTTCACCGTGCCGAAGAACTGGCGGGGAGCCATTACGGCCGATGGCAAGCCGTTTACCGGCACA
This sequence comes from uncultured Planctomycetales bacterium, assembly GCA_964446835.1. GTDB lineage: Bacteria > Planctomycetota > Phycisphaerae > UBA1845 > JAFGLZ01 > CAYUQT01. The sequence continues at coordinate 18,572 of CAYUQT010000011.1, forward strand.
TCGCTCCATCCCCCCGCAACCAAAGAGAACTCCGAAGCCCTGCAGCAGATTGCGGCCAAGGGTGTGAAACGTATCTTCCTCGACGACGATTTCCGGCTGGCGGCCTCCCCGGGATCGATCGGCGGCTGCTACTGCCCCGAACACAAGCAGGCATTCCTCAAACGCGGCGGCTACGGCGAGAACCGATGGAGCGAGTTGATCGACGCCATTCGACGTGGCGAGCCAACCCCCCTGCTCCGCGCCTGGGTCGATTACAACTGCGACTTGCTGACCGAGTCTTTCCGAGCACAGCAGAAGGCCGTACCGAGCGTTCAGCTCGGCATTATGGTCATGTACTTCGGCTCGGAGAAGGCCGGCATCCGGCTGACGGACTACCGCGACGTGCCGATGCGCGTCGGTGAATACAAGTTTGACGACAAGGCGTTCGGTTCGGTTCAGGGGAAGACCGACGAGCTGTTCAGCTCACTGTTCCACCGCCGGTTCGTACAGCCGGAACTGGCCTACAGCGAGACAACCGCGTATCCGGACAGGCAGCTCTCGTTGAAGAACAAGATCGCCAAACTGGCCGTCCCGACCCTGAGCGACGTCCGTAACACGATGTTCATGTGTGATTTTCCGAAGGAACACTGGCCGGCGCTCGCCCCGGTCGTGAAACGCCACACGGAGATTCATGCCAAGATCGGCGGGCACGTCGCGCGAGGCCCGCTGAAACACTTCTGGGGCGAGGCGAGCCGGTACGTCGGCAACGACAATCCCTACAGTCTGTTCCTGGCCCTGGGAATCCCGTTTGAGGTAACCGACGAGCCGGCCGCCGACGGCTTCACCTTCCTTTCCGATCCCGATGCCAACGCCGTCGCCACGCTTCGCTCTCGCGGCACGGTGTTCGTCGCCCGGCCCAGGGCCGTCCCGCTGAAGGACGTCCGATTCGTGCCCGATACGCTGCCGGAGTTGTTCGCCTTCAAGCGGCAGATTCTTCCGCAATTGGGCCACACGCCGTATGTCGAGGGCGAAGCCCCCGTGGTCTGTGCCTGGTATCCGACGGCTCGGGCTGTGTTGATGTGGAACCTTGCCGAACAGCGAGCGGAATTCACGTTGCGCTGCCGGAACTCGCGCCGCACGGTTGGCATGAACGGGCTGGACGTGGCACTCGTTGAAGATGTTGATGCGTGAGTGCTTCGCGGAATGACTCTACGATCAGTGGACCCATCCAAAACCAGCAACACGGAGCGTTCGATGACAGTGAGTTCACGAGAGAGAATGCGAGCGGTTCTCACCGGGGTTCTGCCCGACCGGGTCCCGTTCTTCCCGACGATTTACATCGATCACGCATGCATCGCGTGCGGCAAGCGATTCGAAGATGCCCTGATCAATCCCGCGTTGGGTCAAGAGTGCATGCTCGGCGCGGCCCTGCGCTATGAAACGGACGCCGTCCGTTTCTGCATGGGGCCGTCTGAGGCATGGTACCAGGAGAAGATCGTCACCGAACACGAGGGTAAACTGACACAATTCTCACGACGGAGCGGCACGTTGGAGGGGTACTACGACGTCCCCGGAGGCGGAGGCTTCCGTCCTCTGGAACCGAAGCAGCCGATTGCTACGATACCTGAAGTCCGTAACATTCCCGTCCCGAGCGCCGAGGAGTATCTGCAGCAGGGTCACTTCAAGGACGTCGCCCGGTGCGTCCAGGCGGCGCACGACCGGGGATTGTTCGCCGTCGGCATGTGCGGCAATCAGACGATCAGTTTCATGGCCGATGCATTGGCCGGCCCCGAGAATGCCCTGATGGCCTTCCTCGACGATCCCGAGCTTGCCCGCGCCCTGATTGCCAAGGGCGTGGCCGTCTCGATCGAGAAGGGCAAGGCGTTCATCCGGAGCGGCGTCGATTGCATTTACATCGGTGATTCTTACGCTTCGGCGAGCGTCATCTCTCCGGCCATCTATCGGCAATTCTGCGTACCGGCCTATGCGGAACTTGCTCAGGAGTTTCATCGCCAAGGTGTGTTTTGCTACAAGCATTGCTGCGGAAACTACACCCCGTTACTGGATGACCTTGCCACCGTCGGCGTGGATGCCATGGACGGCATCGATCCCACAAGCGACATGAGCGTCCGTCATGTGAAAGGAAGAATCGGCTCGGTGCTCACGCTCATGGGAGGACTCAGTTGCCTGACGCTGCTCAACGGCGATCCCAAGCAGGTCTATGAAGAGGCCAAGCAGTGTGTTCTGGAGGGCAAGCCCGGCGGGCGGTATGCCTTGGGAAGTGCCTGCGCCGTGCCTCGCTACACACCACCGGAGAACTTGATGGCCGCCAGAAAGGCCGCGATCGACTACGGTGCTTACCATGAACGGGAGCATTCCCTATGAGAACCAGCCTTCAGACAGGCATCGTGGCCGTTCTGTTCCTCGCATCGTACCGGATGGCGCAGGCCGTTGTGCCGACGACCGAGGAACTGGCAACGGCGCGTCGTTGGATGGCCGCGCGACTTGCCGGCGACGATAAAGCAGGACCGGCCGCGCCCTTCTTCTCCTTTACCTACGACGGAAGACCCTCTGCTGAACTGCTGGGCCAATGGCCGTTGAAGCGAACTGACCGGAAGCTGGACCAGCATCGGGCAGAGCGCACGCTGACCTGGACCGATCCGAAGACCGGCCTTGTGATCCGTTGCGTCGGCGTGCAGTACGAGGACTTTCCTGCCGTCGAATGGACGCTGCACTTCAAGAACGCGAGCGACAAGGATACGCCCATCCTGCAGGACATCCAGGCGCTGGACATTCAATTGGAGAGGCCGCCTGCCAATGCTCCGGAGTTCAGGCTGCACCATAACGTCGGCAGCCCCTGCGCGCCACAAGATTACGGCCCTCTGGAAACGGTCTTGTCACCGGAAGTGGACAAGACCATCGCGGGCGGGGATGGGCGTCCGACCAGCGCCAACCTGTGCTACTTCAACGTCGAACAGGCCCCCGACACGGGTGTGATCGTTGCGGTGGGCTGGCCCGGCCAATGTGCGGCGCGGTTCACTCGCGACAAGGAAAACCACTTGCGGGTTCGGGCCGGCCAGGAGCTGACACATTTCAAGCTGCTGCCCGGCGAAGAGGTGCGTTCTCCCTTGATTGCCCTGGTGTTCTGGAATGGCAGCGACTGGCTTCGCGCCCAGAACGTCTGGCGGCGCTGGTTCATCCGCCACAACCTGCGAAGGCCCGGCGGCAAGCTGCCTCCGACTCAGTGGGCCGGCGCGCGCGAAGCGGGCGTCCAGTTGATGTGCGATGCCACAGAAGCCAATCAGAAGCAGTGCATCGACGCCTATCTCGAACGCGGTCTGCAGCCCGGCCTCTGGTGGATGGATGCCGGATGGTATCCCTGCAAACGAGGAGGCCAGGTGAGCTGGTGGTACACGGGCACCTGGGAGCTCGATAGGGCCCGGTTTCCCAACGGCCTTCGCCCCGTGACTGAGTATCTGCACGCCAAGGGTATTCGTGCCATTCTGTGGTTCGAGCCTGAGCGTGTAACCGCCGGCAGTTGGCTGGCCGACCATCACCCCGAGTGGCTTTTCGGCGGCCAGAAGGTCGGATCCGATCAGAACCTCCTCGATCTGGGCAACCCCGACGCACGGAAGTGGGTGCTCGAAACGGTCGACCGATTGGTCACCGAGGCGAACCTCGACATCTATCGCCAGGACTTCAATATCGGCCCTCTTCCCTATTGGCGCGCCAACGACGCCAAGGATCGCCAGGGGATCACGGAGATTCGCCACGTGACGGGCCTTCTCGCGTTCTGGGATGAGTTGCTTCGCCGCCATCCCAATATTGTCTTTGACAACTGCGCAAGCGGCGGCAGGCGCAATGACCTCGAGAGCATGCGTCGGGGAGTGCCCTACACCAAGAGCGACTATGCCGAGGACCTTGTAGCGGTGCAGGGTGAGACCTACGGCATCTCGCTTTGGCTTCCCTACTTCGCCGCAACCTGGGACACCCGCGAAGATGCCTATTCCTGCCGCAGCAGGTTTGCGCACACCGTCGGTGCGTGTCTCTGCGCGAACAAGCCCGATCATTTTCGCAAGGAACTTCCTAAGCGTTTGGACGAGTGGCGCAAGACGGTTCAGTACTACTGGGGCGATTTCTGGCCGCTCATGCCGTACAGCCTCGACAACAGGTTGTGGCTCGCGTGGCAGTTTGACTGTCCCGAGAAGGGTGAGGGCGTCGTCCAGGCGTTTCGCCGCGCAGAGAGCGACTACGAATCGGCGCGATTCCGGCTTCGCGGGCTGGAGCCGGGCGCCGCGTACACCCTGACCAATCTGGACGTCGCCGGCGGCACCGAGATGACAGGCCGGGAGCTGCTGGATACCGGGTTGCCGGTGGCCATGAAGGGCCGCCCCTGCGCGACGATCATCACCTACAAGAAGAGATCCCCGTAGATGGAGAATCCGTGCATGAACGTCAGGCTGGAAGGAGAGGTCGCCATCGTGACGGGCTCGGCCCGCGGTATCGGCAAGGCCATCGCCGAGAAGCTCGCCGCCGCGGGCGCTACCGTTGTGGTGTCCGATGTCCAGCGTGAGGAAGGCGAGGCCACAGCGGCCGGGCTGGGGCCCGCGGCCATCTTCCTGCCGTGCGACATCGGCGATCGGTCCCATGTTGCATCCATGATCGACACGGTGGTGCAACGCTTCGGACGGCTCGACGTGATGGTCAACAACGCCGGGATTAACACCGGCCTGGGCCCGGAACGCGTCACCGTGAATCAGTTCCCTGACGATGCCTGGGACCGAATCATCAAGGTCGATCTCAACGGCACGTTCTACTGTTGCCGCGCCGCCTCGGCGCACATGGTGAAGCAAGGCCGCGGCTCCATCATCAATATCGCCTCGGTGGCAGGCGTGGTGGCGCTGCGGCTTCAGGCGGCTTACGTCGCCGCCAAGGCGGCGATCATCAAGCTCACGGAGGCTATGGCATGTGAGTTGGGCCCCCGCGGCGTCCGCGTCAACGCCATCTCGCCGGGCTCCGTCGATGCCTCCGATTAGAGGCTGTCCTGCGTTCCCGAGGAGGAAGGCGGCTACAGCCATCGCGCGAAGAGCATTGTGTCGTTCATCCCCCAGGGACGGCTGGGCGAACCGAATGACATCGCCCACGCGGCGGTACGCGATTACACGTTTCGGCTGATCGAAGAAGCGGTTCAGCGGTACGATTGCGACGGCATCGAGTTGGACTTCAACCGTGCGCCACCGTTCTTTCACAATGGGACTGAGGCCGAACGGATCGCAATGATCAACGGCATGGTTCGGCGTGTGCGAAAAATGCTGGACGCCGAAGGCCCCAAGCGGAGTCGCCGGCTGGTGTTGGCTGCGCGTGTTCTTCCCAAGTATTCAGACTGCCGAGCCATCGGCCTCGATCCCGTGGCTTGGGCCAAGGAGGGCTGGATCGAGTTCCTTACCGTGTGCCCTTACACGAAGACGGACTACACCTTGCCGATCAAGCCCTGGAAGGCTCTGATTATGGACGTGCCCATCTACGGCGGCGCTGACTCTCCACGCGGCGCCGAGAACTATCGACGCGTCGCGAGGCACTTCCGGCAGGACGGCGCCGATGGCGTCTATCTCTTCAACTTCTTTACACCACGAGAAGATTTCGTCGAGCCGCCCTTTGAAGTCCTCAAGGAACTGGCCCGGATATTTCACGCTGCTGACCTCAGAGGACATTGGAGACTGAGGGGCGCGCGGCGACAATGGCAATGGAGACACCCATGAGGGCAATCGCGGGATTAGTCTTGGTATCGGCGATGGGAAGTCAGCCGGTGGCGCCAGCTCCGTTGGCACAGGCAGATCCGGTTGATCTGAGTTACGTGCCGCAAATCCATGAAACGACGGAACAGCGTGATGCGCGCATGCAGTGGTTCCGCGACGCGAAGTTCGGCATGTTCCTGCACTGGGGGCCCGTCTCTCTGAGCGGCAAGGAAGTGGGCTGGGGGCGTAACGCCAACCGGCCATGGGACATAGACAAGCACGGGCCACGCACGGAGGACCCCGTGTATGACACCCTCTACAAGCGGTTCAACCCGGTGAAGTTCAACGCCGACCAGTGGGTTAGAATCGCACAGAATGCCGGCATGAGGTACATGGTCATCATATGCAAGCACCATGACGGGTTCTCGATGTTCGATTCGAAACTGACCGAATACGACATCATGGCCACACCCTACGGCAAGGACATCATCGACCAGTTCTCCAAGGCCTGCCACAGAGCGGGAATGAGGCTCGGATTCTACTACTCCACACGCGACTGGTATCACCCCGACTACCTTGTGGGCGACAATGCGAGATATGATCAGTGGTACCGGAGTCAGATCGAGGAACTGCTGAGCCGTTACGGCAAGGTTGACGTGATGTGGTTCGACCATGTGGGCGGACGAAACTGGGGCAAGTGGAAGTTTGACCAACTCTTCTCGATGATGTACCGCCTTCAGCCCGGACTGATCGTCAACAACCGATCGGCCCGGTTCTGCGGGCCACCGAGCCCCGAGGACCGGGGGCCGGCGACGCCCGAAATCCGGAAGATGACCGACGGCGATTTCGACACGCCGGAAGAGAGGCTCGGGCGCATGGACCTCGCGCACGACTGGGAGTCGTGCATGACCCTGGTTGGCGGCCAGTGGTCGTGGAAGCCAGACGGCAGGATGTATACGCTCGACGGGACGGTGGCCATGCTCGTGAACTGCGTGACCGGCGGCGGCAACCTGCTCCTCAACATCGGCCCGATGCCGACCGGCGAAATAGAGGGGCGGCAGGCTGAATTGCTCGATCAGGTGGGCGGATGGATCAGGCCTCGCGCCGAGGCTATCTACGGCACGCGAGGCGGGCCGTTCGCCAACGGCACGTGGGGCGGATCGTCCCATCGCGGAAACAAGGTCTATGTGTTTGTCAGGGAATGGAAGAATGGCACAGTATCCCTGGGGCCATTGCCACAGAAGATCACGGCTGTCAAGAGACTGATCGATGGCAGCACCGTCGACTTCACACAGACAGACAAGGGTGTTGTCCTGATGTTGCCCGCCGGCCAACGTGACCCATGTTACACGGTACTGACCTTGACGCTCGATAGGCCGGTGCCGGATGGCACCGTTGTCAGGGGACAGCAATGAAACAGACTTCCCTCTCCTGCCTTACCGCCCTGCTGGTAGCCTCGTCGGCCGCGCTGCACGCCGCCGATTCATCGACGCCTGCAGACGGTCCTCGCATCGACCGCCGCGCCCACGTGACGCGCCACAGCATCGAGTGGAACGATCTGCGCGGGCAGATCCCGCTGGGCAACGGCGAGTTCTGCTTCAGTGTCGATGCCACCGGTCTGCAGACCTTCGGCGGCAATACGATGGCTCACTGGGGATGGCACTCGTTCCCGTTGCCGGACGGGGTGACGCCCGACCGCGTTCCGCCGACCGGTACCTTCCAGAAAGGCCGCCTGACCGGCGGCGATCAATTCCCCGCCGGCACCGATGCCCTCCGCACCTGGATGTTCGACAATCCGCACCGGATGAACCTGGCCCGGTTTCGTCTCAGCCGGCCGAATGGGCGTGAGCTTGAGGCGACCCACATCACCCGCGTCTCGCGGGGGCTTGACCTCTGGTCGGGCGTCCAGCTATCGCGTTTCGAGGTTGCCGGCCAGCCCGTCCGCGTCGAGACGTGCGTGCATCCCACGCTGGATGCCGTGGCGGTGCGGATTGAAAGCCCCGTGCTCGATCGAGGTGATCTGCAGGTCTCGGTCGATTTTCCGTACCCCTCGCTGCGAAACGACGCATGCGTCGGTGACTTTGATCGCACGGATCGACACACAACCGCCTTGACGAAGCTCGGCGATCGACGCGCCGATTTCCTGCGGAGGGTGGACGACACAGCCTATCACATCGGCCTCACATGGTCTGCGGGGGTTGACCTTAAGGCGCCGGCCGGGCGAGGAGGACATCTCTACCGCGTCGTCGCAACCGGAACGAATGTCCTCGAGTTCGTCAGCGCCTTTGCCCCCACTGATGTTGAGTCTGAAGTGCCCTCGTTTGCCGACACGCGGCGAGCCTGCGCCGCTCGCTGGGAATCGTTCTGGAAGACCGGCGGCGCAATCGACTTGTCCGGAAGCAAAGACCCTCGCTGGCGAGAACTGGAACGTCGTGTGGTCCTTTCGCAATACCTCATGGCTACCCAGTCTGCCGGGAGCTACCCTCCGGCCGAGGTCGGCCTGATGGGCCTCGACCCCTGGCGAGGGCAGTTTCACATGGAGATGACCTGGTGGCACCTGGCGCACTACGGTCTGTGGGACCGCTGGCCCATGGCCGAGCGGGCGCTCGATTGCTACCGGCGGTTCCTGCCCGTATCGCGACGGCTGGCCGAGCAGTTCGGCTACGCCGGCGCCAAGTGGCCCAAGTCGGTGGGACCCGAGGGACGCAGCGCACCCTGGGAGGGAAATCAGGTGCTGCTCTGGAAGCAGCCCCACCCGCTCTTCTTCGCTGAGCTCGAATACCGCCTCCGTCCGACGCGGGCGACGCTGGACAAGTGGGCCGAGATCCTGAATCAGACGGCCGCCCACATGGCGGACTATCCGACGCTCGATGCGCGGACCGGTCTCTATTCGCTCGTCCCCGCCATGCCTCCGAGCGAACAGGGCATCACCCGCGATACGGTCTTCGACCTGGCCTACTGGCGCTGGGGCCTCGACCAGGCGCAGCGCTGGCGGGAGCGAATGGGCCGGGCTCGCGAACCGCGTTGGGACGAGGTGCGCCGTCACCTCACCCCCCTGCCGGTCGCCGAGGGCGTTTTCGTTCACTCCGCAGAGTGGCATGACACCTATACCAAGCGCGCCTGGGAACACCCCGATCCCATCGGCGTCCTCGGCATGTTGCCGCCAATTGAAGGTGTAGATCGCGACACCGCACATCGCACTGTGCTCAGAGTATGGCAGACATGGGACTGGAACCGCTGCTGGGGCTGGGACTTTCCGTGGATGGCGATGGCCGCGGCGCGGGTGGGCGAGCCGCAGATTGCCGTTGAGGCATTGCTCAGGGACGCCGGTGACAGAAACCGTTACGATGTCCGCGGCGTGAACACCGGCGGGCCGTGCCCGTATCTGCCCGGCAACGGCGGGCTGCTCTACGCCATTGCGATGATGGCCGCGGGCTGGGAAGGAGGCCCCTCGAATCACGCACCCGGCTTCCCCGCCGGCGGAAACTGGGTTGTGAAGTGGGAAGGATTGAAGAGGGCGCCCTGACAGAAACGGAGACGAATCATCCCTTCACTGAAGATGACGGAGGATATCGAATGACACGAACCACACTGCCGACATTCGCCATTCTGTTGGCCACCGTGCTGGCCGCGTCTGCCGTCACCGGCAAGGAATTCCACGTGTCCGTCAACGGACACGACGGAAACGACGGTGCCCCGGCAACACCCTACAGGACCATTTCGGCAGCCGCACTGGCGGCTCATCCCGGCGACACGATCACAGTGCACGCGGGCGTCTACCGCGAGCGCATCAACCCGCCGCGCGGTGGCGAGTCTGACGTGAAGCGCATCACCTATCAGGCCGCTCCGGGTGAGAAGGCCGAGATCAAGGGATCGGAAACGGTTAAGAACTGGGTGAAGGTCCAGAACGATGTCTGGAAGGTGGTGCTGCCCAATTCGTTGTTCGGCAGCTTCAATCCCTACAGCGACCTCATCCGTGGCGACTGGTTCAATCCCAAGGGTCGGGAACATCATACAGGTGCCGTCTATCTCAACGGCGAATGGCTGACGGAGGCGGCCCAACTCAACGACGTCTTGAAACCGACGGCCGCTACGCCGCTTTGGTTCGGCCAGGCAGACAAGGACAACACCACGCTCTGGGCGCAGTTCAAGGGGGTCAACCCGAATGAGCAACTGGTGGAGATTAACGTCCGCCGGACTGTGTTCTATCCGGACAGGCCGGGCCGGGACTACCTGACGGTGCGCGGCCTCACGATGCGGCACGCGGCCACCCCCTGGGCGCCTCCGACCGCGGAACAGATCGGGTTGATCGGCACGCACTGGAGCAAAGGCTGGATCATCGAGAACAACACGATCAGTCACTCGACGTGCTCGGGCATCGCTCTGGGTAAGTACGGCGACGAGTTCGACAACACATCGGCCAATACCGCCGAGGGCTACGTCAAGACGATCGAACGTGCACTCAAGAATGGGTGGAACAAGGAGACCATCGGCCACCACATCGTCCGCGACAATGTCGTTTCTCACTGCGAGCAGGCGGGCATCGTCGGCAGCCTGGGCTGCATGTTCAGCACCATCACCGGCAACACGATCCATGACATCCATGTCCGGCGGTTGTTCACCGGCGCCGAGATGGCGGGCATCAAGTTTCATGCGGCGATCGACACGACGATCCGCAGCAACCACATCTACCGAACATGCCGTGGGCTCTGGCTCGACTGGATGGCGCAAGGCACACGCGTCTCGGGAAACCTGTTCCACGACAACTCCAGCGAGGATCTGTTCGTCGAGGTGAATCACGGGCCGTTTCTCGTAGACAACAACCTGTTCCTGTCTCCCGTCACCCTGTTGGATATGTCCCAGGGAGGTGCCTACGCGCATAATCTCTTTACCGGAACCATCATCAGTCGGCCAGAATTGGGGCGTTCTACACCCTGGCACCCGGCTCACTCAACTGCGGTTGCCGGCCTGACAAGCATCCGCGGCGGCGATAACCGCTTCTACAACAACATCTTCGTAGGCCGGGGCAAGTCAGCCGCCCACCCGAGCAAGGCGGCCGGCGGAGACTCCCGCCAGGTCGTCGGATTCGGACTGTGGGTCTATGACGTGAGAGAATCGCCGCTGCACACATCGGGCAATGTCTATTACCACGGCGCACAGCCTTACGCCAGAGAGACGAACCACGTCGTGCTGCCGAAGACTGATCCCAAGGTGAAGGTCTCAGAGGAAGACGGCCACGTCACTCTCGCTCTCACCCTGGGCCCGGCGTTAAGGGGAGCGACCACGACGCTCGTGACCACCGCGATTCTCGGGAAAGCCAAGATTCCGGCCCTTCCCTATGAGAATGCCGACGGTTCGGCCCTGAGCGTAGACACGGACTATTTCGGTGCAAAGAGAGACGTCGCACGTCCGTCGGCCGGGCCTTTCGAGAATCCCGGCCAGGGAGATCTGCGGCTCAAGGTCCGGTGATCCGGAGGTGATGCACGAAGCGTGTTCCTCGATGCACATCCGCCCGCGATTGTCGAGCAGAGAGCGGACAGAGTAGCAGCAAGAAGATGCTCTCAGAAGCGACTGTCTTCTCGAAAGGGGACACCCAAGTGCACATCACGACCAGGACTCCGATCCGTTCGGCGAGTGGAGGGAGGAGACTCTGGTGAAGCATGGGATTTCATTGGTTGTCGTCGTCGCAGGGTTGTGCCTGCTGTCTGCGGCCCTTGCCGGTGGCACTGAGCCCACTGCGGCAGGGGTGGGGATTCCGGTTCCCCTGCCCCATGAGCACAGCCGATCGCTCCGGCTGGCGAACGACACGCTGGAGGTTTCGCTGAGTTCCGAACTGCCCATCGTGTTCGGCTATGAGCACCGGCCGACGGGCGCACGGATGGCTGGGGCCGACACCCGGGGCGTTCTCGTACTTAACGGCACAGCCGTGCCGTGGGGCGAGTGGACGATCGGTGTGAACCGTAACGCCTCCGAAGTCGTCTACGCCATGTCTCTGCCTGCCATGCGTCTCACATTCGACTTCGCCTTTGCGCTCAAGGGCAGTGCCCTGGGTATCGAACTCTGCAACATCCACGATCCCGATCAGAAACTCCGGACGATTCAATGGAAGGACCTGCCGCTTCTGACCTGCAACGACCCGGACTACCGGTTCTGGCGGCTGACGACGGGCGGACCGGACGCAGGCTCCGGAGGCAAGATGTGGATGCACGACCGCGCCGGGCAGATCCGGTCTGCGGGATCGGAAGGCGGCCCGGCGATCCGAGGTTGCCTCTATCGTCCGGACAAGGCCTGTGTCTTCATCGACAGCAATTACCCCCTCTTTCCGCAGTTGCATCAGCTCAACGCGGGCACGTCATACCATCTCTCGTTGAACACCTATCAGCATCGGGTGCGCAGCAAGACGATGCCGCCGCTAAGGGCGCAGGTGGTGTTTCTCCGGGACGAGAATGGCGATGGCCGGTCGGACCTGAGCGACTACTGCCTCTGGATCAACCGCCGCCTGCCGGACGCCGATCCTCTGTACCGGACGCATCTGTGGTACAAGATTCTGCTGCAGGAGCCGACCGCGGGCATCCGAACCACGTTCCGTCAAGCCGAGGACATCGTCCGGGCGATTCACAACGTCACGGATGGTTTACCGCAATTGGTGTACCTGGTGGGCTGGCAATACGAGGGGCATGACACCGGCTACCCCGCGATGGACAAGGTCAACGAGCACATCGGCGGCGAGGCCGGACTGCGGTCCCTGGTCCAGGCGAGCAAGGAGCGCTACCACACGCTGATCAGCTATCACTGCAACATCGACGATACCTACGCCACGAACCGGGCCCATGACCCGACGATCGTTGCAGACAACGGCAATCTCTCGCACTGCCTCGACACCGAGAGCGGCAAGATCTTCAGGCGGCTTGAGGCACTGATGCGCGTGGCTCTGGTGGAACAAACGATTCACTTCGACAACACACGGATCACGTCTCCGGTGGCCGCACAGAGAATCGGCATTCTGGAGGAGCTGGAATGCGGCTTGCGCCCCGTCGATGCGTTTCTGGAGGCACGGGGCATTACGATGACCACCGAGGGCCAGAACGGCATCCCCGTCGACTGCTCCGGTTTGTTCAGCGCCTTCTGGCACTACGATACAACGCTGCCCACTGTGCAACTCTGGCATCGAAAGATCCTGGGAGGCGGCTGGGGCAGCCACATGGGCCCGCAGAGCCGCTACGAACTCGGGCTCGGCAGCTCCATTCACCAGGATGTCAGCTACTTGCCGATTGACCGGGAGGCCCTGGGAGATGCCGTCTGGAAGAAGTACTTCTCCTGGATGAACGGCCCTCGAGGGCTCACGGTATCCTTCACCAAGGACTGGGACGACCTCGTGGACCGCATCTATCGCGGCACACTGCTCTACCATTTCTACCTCGAACGCGAGATGACCCGGCTCGAACGTGTTCCCGGCGGTGTGCGGCAGGAGTACGGTAACCGCGAGGTCATCGTCGACAATGCAAACAACCGCCTGAAAGTGACGTGGGGGAACGTGTTGGTGGCCGACGACGATGATCGTTTCGTCCCGCGCGGCGACGCGGTCTATGCCTACAGCCTCGCGGGCAGCGAGCGAGACTGGACACTGCCCGAGAGGCTCACCGGCAAGAAGTTGGAGGTTTTCACGCTCGGCAGCAACGGGCGCGGGCCGGCGCCGCAACACAGGTTGGAGCGGGACAGGATTCACCTGAAACTCGCCCCTCGCACGCCCGTGAAGATCGCAGCCCACACCGAGTCCGCACCGACGGGGCGTTAACCGACGGCTCGGAGGAACGCCTGAAGAATGGATTGCGGCAGCTCTCGGCCGTATTGCCCCACAGGATACAGTTCGTCAGCATCAGTTGCCTGTCGCAATCGATTTCCCCACCGGTGCTTGGTCCTTCCCCACCACCCAGCGCGGTATTGTTGACGATCGTGCCGTTCCGAATCGTTTCGGAAATGCGGTGGTCGCCATAAATGCCACCGCCCCTGCCGCTGAGCAGGAATCGGAGGGACTTGTTTGCGCTGATGATGCAATGAGAGATTTCCGGAGCGCTGCCCTGCATGCAGTAGATGCCGCCGCCGCTCATGGTCTGGTTTCCGCTGATGATACAGCGGGTGATCGTCGAACTGCTTTCTTCGCAGCAGCCCCCCCGCCATAGCCACGGAAGGCGGAGCGGATTGTCAGGCCGGCAACGACGGACTCGGCACCTTCGCCACTATGGAAATTGAACCCGCGATGGGAATCGCCGGAATTGCCGCCCGCGTTTATGACTGTTGAGGCCACCACGTTCGGATCGTCGGGGTCGACGCTGCGGACCATGATGGCCTTGCCCAGGAAATCGAGGTCGCGGTTCCCGTCACCCGTGTAGGTGCCCGAGGCGACGATAACAACGTCTCTGTTCACACCCGCATCGATCGCCGCCTGAATCCTGGGGTACTTAATCGGCACGCAACGGTCTGTGGCAAAAGCCTGCAACCCCAGAAGACTGATCGCTGCGGCTGCGAGACCCGTCTATGGTCTCATTGGCGCGTCTGCCTGTCACCCCCGATGACCGCAGGATCTGACATGGAGGAACGTTCCAAAGAGTAGTCCTGGAGGCGCCTGCCAGGAATCAGACAGATATGCTTTCCCTGACCCTTCTTCTGGCCGAACGATGCCCAGGAATCAAGACACGATGCTGACCCAATCGCATTCCTGTCCATCGCTGCCCCCCAGCACCTGCGCCAAACGGGACAGGGCGAGACCGTGAGAGGGTCAGCCCCGGTGTGTCAGATCGACACTCCTCGGCCCGTACCGACCGACGGCCCCGTTCCTGTTGACGCGGCCGCAAGCTGGCACCACATCGCTTGGCAACGCTCCCGGTATACTCCGGCCGAAGATGCCATTTGACAGTCTCGACCGGAACGCATTAGCATGTTGCGTCTTGACCGACAGTTCGTGACGAGATCGTTGGGTGAAGGGCGATTATCTGTGGGGTTTTGATCGACAATGGCGGAAACCTTGGAACAACTGTGCCATTTCCTCCAGGAGCATGGCCTGACGTCTCACGTCGAAGGCGACCCCAGCGTCGTCATTGACTCGGTGAGCACGCTGGAGGATGCCAGGTCCGGACAGATCAGTTTCCTGGCGAATCGGCGGTACATTCGGCACCTTGCGCACACGAAGGCTTCCGCGGTCGTGGTGGACCACAAGCAGGAGCGTCCGCACCGCAACGAACCGTTGAACCTCTTGAGATGCCAGGACCCCTATGGCGCGATTGCCCTGCTGATCGTGCGGATTCACGGGTACCGCAAGCATCCCTATCACGGAATTGACCCGCGAGCGGTCATCGCGACAACCGCCCAGATCGGATCGGGAGCCAACATCGCACACACCGTGACCGTTTCCGACGGGGTCACGATCGGCGAGCGAACGACGCTTTACCCCGGCTGCTTCATTGGTCCCCGCTGTCGGATCGGACGTGATGTGGTGCTGATGCCCAACGTGGTGATCTATGACGACTGTATCGTGGGCGACCGCGTAACGATTCATTCCGGTACGGTGATCGGCAACGACGGCCTGGGCTATGCCCCCGTCGGCGAGACGTGGCGCAAGATTCCGCAGGTGGGCATTGTGGAGATCGGCGACGACGTGGAGATCGGCTCGAACTGCAGTATTGACCGGGCGACGCTGGGAAGAACAGTCATCGGAGCCGGTACGAAGACGAGCAACCTGATTGCCATCGGTCACGGCACACGCATCGGTGAGCACTGCATGCTCGTCGCGCAGGCCGGGGTGGCGGGGTCGGTCACGATGGGCCGGCACGTTACACTGGCCGGACAGGTCGGGGTGGTCGGCCACATCACGATCGGCGACAACGCTACCATCGCTGCCAAGGCAGGTGTGGCATCGGATGTCCCGGCGGGTCAGACCGTTCTGGGTCAACCGGCCGTGCCGATTCAGCAGATGCGCCGGCAGATGGCGATCATGAACAAGTTGCCCGAACGGTGGGATCAACTCAAGGTGCTCCCGCAGCGTGTGGCGAGTCTGGAGAAGCATCTCAACGAGTTGAAGGAAAGACTTCGCAAGGACGAGTCGAAGGATTAGGGCGTGTCTCCCGTCGACGCGCATCTTCCGGCGATCGCGCAGACCGCCATGCCAACCGACCCCAAAACCGCCGAATCGCACGAGACACTCGGCCTGATCGCCGGAGCGGGTGGACTGCCCTGGCTGGTCGCCCAGGGTGCCAAACGAGCCGGACTGCGACTGGTCGTCGTGGGACTTCGGGGCCTTGCCGACCCCAAACTGGCCGCCGTGGCCGATCAGTTCCATTGGTCGGGAGCCGCGCGGTTGGGACGGTGGATTCGCCTTCTGCGTCGCGAGGACGTCCACCGCGCGATCCTGATCGGCAGCCTGCGCAAGACAGAGATGTATGTCTCGTTGCCGCGTCTGCTCTGGCAGTTCCTGCCGGACCTGACGACGATGAAGTTGTGGTTCTTCGGCTTGCCCGACCGACGAAACGACACCGTGCTTCGTGCAATCGCAGACCAGATGGAACGTAAAGGAGTGGTTCTGGTGGACTCAACCCAGTATTGCCCGGAGGCCATGGCCGATGCCGGCGTGATGACCCGAACCCAACCCACTCCCGTCCAGCAGCGGGATGCCGACCTTGGCTGGCACGTTGCCAAGGAGATGGGGCGACTGGACGTCGGACAATCGGTGGCCGTCAAGGATGGTGACATCATCGCCGTCGAGGCGATCGAGGGAACCGACCGCATGATCGAACGTGCCGGGCAGCTCTGCCGCAAGGGCGGATTCGTGCTGGTGAAGGTCGCCAAGCCGGACCAGGACATGCGATTCGATGTGCCCACGATCGGGCCACAGACCATTCGTAACATGCACGCGGCGCGCGGTGGGTGTATCGTCGTGGAAGCCGGTAAGACCCTCGTGGTCGAACGGCAAGAGACGCTCCGGCTGGCAGACGAGCATGGTATCGCCGTGGTAGGACGGTGAGCACACTCCAGTGTCAACTTCCTCGGAAGGACCCTGCTGGAATCGCAGGGGGATGTGATGGCATGCCTTGCCGTTTCTCTGCATGATGAGAAAGAAGAAGACCGGCGGGAATGCTTTCCGCACCCCACCGGTCTTGTCAATTCATTGCCGTCGTTGATTCGGCCTGTGCCCGAACCGCTAGAGCATGCTCGAGAATATGGACGGAGAAACGTGGAACAGCGTATTGATCTGCGTCCCAATGATCAGATTCAACAAGGTTGACATCGCACCGTTGATTACGGCAGCCAACCCCTCTTTCAGCTCGGTCTCAGTAACCGTGCACGCCGCTTCTTGAGCCACCACAGGCAGGATCATCAGACACAGACAACCCCAACGAACCAATCCTCTCATCCGTTCCATGACGCATCATCTCCCTTCACTTTTCCGACTTCTCCGACGAATCCGCATCGGGCCCCGGAGGCCCCGACGGGGCCGGTGCCCCCGGCTGGGTCGCGGCTCCCACGTCGGATTCTACGGTAACTATCTCAGCAGGTTCAACTATATTCCTGCGGGCATCGTTGTCATAGCGTTTGCTCTTGGCGCGGATCTTCACGATCCGGCCGATGAACTGGTTGGCATCGATGTTCGAGCCGGCGGGGATTTCCAGATACACCAGGGTCTTGCCCTCCTGGGGATCGACGATGCGGTATCTTCCCTCAAAGGCGAAGCTTCGCACCAGTTTGCCCTCATAATCGGGCTTCGCGGCTACGGGAGCGGGCGCGGCCTGGGCCGGCGCCGAGGTAGTCGTCAGGATGGGTGCATACAGTTTGCGCTCCACCGCAGCCGTCTGGCTGAGCCTCTCGATACGGGCACGGATGGCGATGCGTTCGAGCACGTTGTCGATCTGTTGCAGACGAACCTTGGCGTACTCCTTGGGAACGATCTCATCGTCCTGATCGGCGATCGGCTCGAATTGCTTGCGAAGGGAGCGGAAGTCGGCTTCGCGAAGCGGCTGCTGCCGCAGCGCGGCTTTCAGTTCGGCGTCGATCAGGTCGAGCTTCTTCTGCCAGACATCGACCAATCGAGGCGAGGGCTCTGCCGGCGAAGGAGACGGAGCGGAGGTCGTCGGCTCGACCGACGGTGCCGGAGCCTCACTCGGCGCCTTTACCGATTCCTTATCGCGATTCTTGGGCGATTCCGTTCGGGACGGCGCGGCGGCCTCACCGCCTGCTACCGAGGCATCACCCACGCGACGGATGAACTTCGAGCTGACCCAGTAGAAGGCCTCTTTGGGAGGGGCAATCTGATAATACCCATCAGGGTGCTCGGAAAGGATCTTGACCTCGGCCCCGTTGCTCAACTGGGTGACCACACCGGTCTTCTTGCGCGTGTGATCGGGCACATCACTGCCCGCGCGGATGTAGACGTTGTCGGCGTTGATCACGCCTTTCTCGGTGCCCTCTTTGGTGACGAGTTTCTTGTCAACGTAGCAGAAACTGCCCCTCGGCGGTCGTATCTTCAGCCAACCGAATTGCTCGTCGAAGACTTCCACACGATCGCCCAGTTTGAGCTTGGTCGTCGGATACCAGTTCTGGTCGGGGCGGCAGCGCACATAGACGCTGTCACCGGTGACCTCTCCCACATAGGGAAGAGTCCCTTTGGCCTGAGTCCCTTCTGGCGGCGCGGCTTTCTCGGTCGTCTCTGCGATGGCCAGAGAAACCCCTACCCCCAAGAAGGTACCGATACACCATCTCCATGTTCGCCTTGCGCTTTGCATGATTGTCGTCTCCCGGCGAGAGACACGTCGGGCGGATACCCGGAGCCGTGGGTCTAAGTGGCCGATAATAACGCAGTTACGGGGGGATGTCAACTGACAGGGATTGATCACTTGTCGGAATCCACCGATGCGGTTACTCTGACCACCCGTCACCTCTATCCGAGCGTTGGTCGCGGGTGCTTCGGCCATAAGGGAGCTTGTCATGATGAAACAACATCCGATTCATGAAGGACACGGGATCTGTCGGCGACGGTTCATCTGTGCGTGCGGTTGTGCCGCTGCGGGTTTGGCCATGCGACAGAGTCGATTCATTGAGACGGCCGGCGCGGCGGAGGCCATCGCTGCCCCGCGAGACAAAGCGTTCGTTCGTGGGGCGTTTCTCTTCGCCCCCACAGAGTCTCTGCGTCAGCAAGGCTACTACAGTTGGCCCGGATCGGGCTTCGACGCCGAAAACCGTCAGAAGGAATACGCCGCAAGAATCGCCGAGATCGAGCAGAAGCTCGGCATGACCATTGTGATGGAACCCAAGCCATTATGCGACGCCGCGGGCGTGGCACAGTTCATCCAACAAGCCAAAGCGACGAAGCCCGACGGCCTGCTACTGATCCCCTTCCAGAAGGCGCAATGGGAGAACATGGTTCGAATTATCCGGCAAACGGAGATCCCTTCGGTGGTGCTCTCGACGGCAGGTGTCGTGCTCAGCACGCATCTCAACGAACTTCACCGGATGCCCGGGGTCTATCTGGTCTCTTCGTTGGACAATTTCCAGGCCGTCGAATACGGCATGCGAATGATCCGAACGGGTTGGAAGATGCGAACCGCCTGCGTCTTGAGCATCGGTGGCAAGACGGCCTGCGAGCGGGTTTACGGCCCCTTCCAGACCCGTATCCGGGTGATGCCCCAGGCTCGATTCGCCGAAGAGTTCAAGAACACGGCCATCGGCGACGAGGTCAAGGATATCGCGGCGACCTACCGCAAGAATGCACAGAAAGTCGTCGAGCCGTCGGAGACCGATATTGTCAACGCCGCACGGACCTCGATTGCTTGCCGTCGCGTCATCGCCGCGGAGAAGGCCTCCGCGATGACGATGGACTGTCTGGGGGGAATCCGCGCCAACGACTTCCCGCCGCCTTGCATGGGATTCATGGATCTCCGGGACTCGGGCATCATTGCCGGCTGTCAGAATGAACTGGAACCGACGCTGACGATGATGCTGGTGCAATTCCTGTTCGACAAACCGGGCTTCCAACAAAACCCATTCATGGATACCGAACGGAATCTCTTCCAGGGCTCTCACTGCACGTCACCGACGCGGTTGGGCGGGGCCAGAAGTTCGCCCGAACCGTATGTGCTGCGGAGTCATGCAGAGGCGGGCGTCGGTACCGTACCCGAAGTCATCTGGCCGGTCGGGCAGGATGCTACGATCGCGTGTTACGTCCCGGCACCCAAGCACCAATTGCTGATTTACTCGGGCAAGGTGGTCGGGCGCCACCAGATGCCGCCGGCTGGCGGATGCCGCACAAACCTGTGGATGACGATCAATGAGGTGTCGGACGTGTGCGACGTCAAGGGCCTTCACCAGACGATCTTCGCCGGAAACCATGCCCGACAGCTTCGGGCGTTCTGTCAGTTGTTCAAGATTGCCGCCACGACATAGCGGGACGCAAGGTCTGAGTGCTGCATGAAGCTGCCGGGCGCCACACTGACAGGCGTTCGTGCTTCGGTGAGGAGACTCGGATGCCCCTACCGAAGGCGATCTGAAGACACGCCTGTGGGGGTAGAAGGATTTCGCCTGCGGGAGCATACACTTGCCCACGATTCCAATCAGAATACTGGCCTGCACTGTAACCCTCTTGTCGTCATCGACCTATGCCCAGGTCCGCGTCTGGACGATCGGCAGCCTGGATCGAGTCGATCCGATCCGTTCATCCGGCAGTTCGCAGGCCGTGCGGTTGTCGGCTGCACGAAATGAGTACGAGGCGTTTCAGCTGGCCGTGCGAACAGACGGGCAGCCCGCAACCATCCGTGACATCCGGGTGACGGATCTGGCCACCGAAGGAGGCCAGAAGATCGCGGCGTCGAACATCACCCGATACCGTGAACATCTTGTCTATGTCCGCCGGCCCAGCCCCAAAAGCCCCGCGCCTCCGGGGCTGTATCCCGATGCCTTGATCCCCTTCGTCAGCCCGATCGACGGGGCGGTGCCGACCGTGTGGAGCGAGACGAACAAGAAGGGCGCCAAGTATACGGCTGTGCCTCAAGGGATCAGCCCAGGGTTCACCGAGACGTTCTGGATCGACGTGTATGTTCCATCGAATACCGCACCGGGAGACTATCGCGGTGAGATTCGTATCCTGTTCCTTGGTTCGCCGCCCGTATCGATTCCGTTGTCTCTGCATGTGTGGGGGCTGACACTTCCCGACGTGCCGACCGTCCGCTCGCACTTCGGCGGGATGCATCGCGTAGCCGCTTCGCACGGTGTGAAGCCCAGCAGCCCCGAGTTCCGTGCGATTGAAGAACGGTACCTGGCTGCCATGGCCGATCATCGCATTACCCCGGCCGTCCCCTCGTACCTGCTTCCCGTCGGCAGGCCGGACGGATCGATCGACACGTCGAAGTCGCATGCCGGGCTTGCCGAGTTCATCCGTCGCTACCGGGTCAATGCGATTCAAGTTCCTCTCGGGTTCGTCGGTGATCCGACAGGCAAGGATCGGGATATCGCCGCCAAGCACCTGGCCGCCATGCAGGCTTATCTGGCCGAGCACGGCTGGCTCGACGGGGCCTACGTCTACATTCTCGACGAACCGAACACGAAGGAGGCCTATGAGGAGGTTCGTCGCCGCGCCGCGCTCGTTCACCAAGCCGCTCCGAAGCTCCGTGTCTTGTGCACGGAACAGACGCGAAGCTCCACCTCGAACTGGGGTGATCTTAACGGCGCGGTGGACATCTGGGTTCCGCTCTGGCCGCTCCATGACGAGCCTACGGCCCAGCAGCGTCTGGCCAAAGGCGACCGTCTCTGGAGCTACACTGCCCTTTGCCAACAAGGCGAGAAGTACCTGTTCTGGCAGCTCGATTACCCGCCGTTGAACTATCGCGTATGGGCATGGATCAACTTCCGCTATCAGATCACGGGGCTGTTGTACTGGACGGCGGTCTACTGGGGTCATGTGAAGGACCCATGGCTGGACCAGCCCAGCTTTCGGCTGGCGTACAATGGCGAGGGCATGTTGGTCTATCCCGGCAATGACGCGGGATTCGATGGCCCCGTCGTCTCAATGCGACTGAAGCAGATACGCGAGGGCATGGAAGACTATGAATACTTGAACCTGCTGGCCCGAAAGGCCGGGCAGGACAAGGCGATTGCGTTTGCTCGACGTGTGGGTGAGAGCTGGTGCCAATGGGAGAGGGATCCGGAACGCATGATGGCCGTCCGGACCGAACTAGCCAACGCGATTTTGGAGGCCAAGGTGCCATGACGCCAGCCAGCGCCGTCGCGATGGACGGCGCTGACACACCGGGTGTCTTGCCGAAGACGTGAGGGATGTACCTTTGAGAGATGCGATTGCATTCTTGTCGGCAGAGCGTCTATCCTACCGAACCTGAAGCCTGGGCTATCACTGGCATATGCCGGATGGGGTCCGGCGATCCGCCTCGCGAGACATGGGAGAATCGACATGAACCTCGATCAGAGTAAGCGAATCAACCGTCGTCAGGCACTGGCTGCCTCGCTGGGTTTTTCGGGGCTGGCTGCATTGGGTCCATCCCTGGCGATGGCCCAGCCTCGTGCCAACGGCCCGCTCATGGGCAAACGCGTGCTGGTCGGCATCGGTGAGTTCAGCGAGGGGCTGGAAACCTATTACATGATCTACCGCCTCAAGGAGGAGGGCGCCGTGCCCGTGGTGGTGGCCACGAAGGCAGGGACCGTTCAACTGGTCGTGCATGATCTCGAACCGCAATATGCCAACTACACAGAGAAGCTCGGCTACCTGATCAAGGCCGACGCCAGCTACGCCGACGTCAAGGCAGAGGATTTTCAGGCGGTCCTGATCCCAGGCGGTCGTGGACCGGAGGTGATCCGTCAGGACAAGGCGGCTCTGAAGATCGTCGCCCAGTTTCTGGAGAAGGACCTGCCGCTGGGTGCGATGTGTCACGGCCCGATGGTGATCTACGCCGCCGGATCAGTGAAGGGGCGCCGCATGACCGCATATTACGGCATCCGCGCCGATATCGAGTTGGCCGGCGCCGCATTCGTCGATGAACCGGCGGTGGTGGACCGTAAGATGGTGACCTCACGAGGGTGGCTCGACCTGCCCGACTTCATGCCGAAGTTTCTGGAGGTCATGGCGGGCAAGTAGGACTCGGAGCCTGGGATCCTGTGGTATGAAACGAAATGCCGAGTAGCATCGCTGGATGGAAATGACTCGATTCGCGCCCGATCGGAAGCCTTCGTCCGTCGCATGATCCAGGCACGCGTGGTGAGGTTCCCCGGGCCCCAACAGAGTGCGGAAAAGACCCATGCATCTACAGCTCATCGATTGGATCATCGTTCTGGCGTCGCTTTCGATCTGTTTCATCCCGGCATTGTTCTTCGGGAAGCGGGCGGGAAAGAGCACATCTGAGTTCTTCGCCTCGGGGCGGTCGGTCCCCTGGTGGCTAGCCGGGCTGTCGATGGTCGCCACCACATTCAGCAGCGACACGCCTAATCTGGTCACCGACATCGTCCGCCGCCAGGGGGTGGCTGGAAACTGGTGCTGGTGGGCGTTCGTATTGACCGGCGTGGCCACGGTCTTCTTCTACGCGCAATTGTGGCGACGATCCGGCGTGATGACAGACCTGGAATTCTATGAACTTCGATACTCGGGCACGGCCGCCAGCGTCGTTCGAGGATTCCGATCGGTCTATCTCGGACTGTTCTTCAACTGTGTGATCATGGCTTCGGTGAACCTGGCGGCGTGCAAGATCGCCGGTGTCCTGTTCGGCCTGGAACGATGGCAGACGCTCCTGCTCTGCGGCGTGTTGAACGTGGTCTTCGCCGCCCATTCGGGACTCTGGGGCGTGCTGGTCATCGACATGATCCAGTTCTTCATCAAGATGACGGCGGTGATCGCGGCGGCCTATTTCGCCGTGAAGCACATCGGCGGCTTGAACGTGCTGGTGGAAACCCTGTCGAAACCCCGCCCGTCGCCCGACGGGAGCTCGATGATTCATTATCTGAACATCCTGCCGGACTTCACCAACAACTGGGATATGGCCATAGGTGTCTTCATCATTCCGGTGGCCGTGCAATGGTGGTCCGTATGGTATCCCGGGGCCGAACCGGGCGGCGGCAGCTACATCGCGCAGCGTATGCTGGCCTCGAAGTCCGAAAAGGATTCGCTGGGAGCGGTGCTCTTCTTCAACATAGCGCACTATGTTCTGCGGCCCTGGCCGTGGATCCTGGTGGGCCTGTGCTCCCTCCTGGTCTATCCGCAGCTAGCCGACATTCAGAAGGCCTTCCCGAACCTCGACCCGAAGCTGCTGGATCACGACATCGCCTATCCGGCCATGCTGAAGTTTCTGCCCGTCGGCTTCATCGGTCTGATGGTCGGCGGCCTGATCGCCGCCAACTCGTCGACGATCCTGACGCACCTGAACTGGGGGGCGTCCTATCTCGTTCACGACTTCTATCAGCGGTTCATTCGCAAGGGAGCCACCGAGAAGCACTATGTGCTGGTGGGACGGCTGACCACGATCGGACTGTTTTTCTGCGCGGCGGGGATGGTCTACCTGCTCGAATCGGCCAAGGACACGTTCGATATTATTCTCCAGGTCGGTGCCGGCACCGGTCTGTTGTACCTACTGCGATGGTTCTGGTGGCGCATCAACGCCTGGAGCGAAGTGGTCGCCATGGTCAGCTCTCTGGCCATCTCGATCGCCCTGCTTATGCTCAAACGACAGGGAATTACGCTCAGCACACACCATGCATTACTGGTGACGATCGCGTTCACGACGTTCTGTTGGGTCCTGACGGCGTACATCGGTCCGCAGACCGATCGCAAGACGCTCATCGAGTTCTATCGAAAGGTGCGGCCTTTCGGCCCCGGTTGGGCGTGGGTCCGAAAGGAGGCCGGCGTGTCCGATGAAGAGGTACGGGGAAGCCACGAGAACATCCCGCTGGCCCTGTTGGGGTGGGTGGCCGGCACGGTTGCGATCTGGTCGTCGCTCTTTACCGTAGGCAATTACCTTTACGGGCGCATGCCCCAAGCGATCGCGCTGTTCGTGGTCTTCGTCATCAGCGGCCTGGCACTGCTCTATGTGATCAACACGCTCTGGAAGCCTCAGCGCACCGCCGACTGAATGGGGCCGTGCGCCTGACGAGGCGATCTCCCGGTGGGAAGACACGGGGGCTTCAAGCGCCTTGCCGAATTTCAAAATGGACACCGGACTTGTCGGCCGGCAGATCGATCACCAGATCATCGCCGTTTCTTTGGACGTCTGCGGCGCGGCCGCCCAAGACACACCGGAATTGGGCGGTGTTCACCTGTGAGGGGAACCTCACGTAGAGTCGCTGAGCGGAGTTCCCCTGAAAGTCGCCGGAAATCTCGTTACGCTTCATGCGATAGGTCAAGCATTGACCTCGCCACGAGAGCGTCTGGCCAAAACCGGCATCCCAGAACGTCTGCGGCACAACCGGGCAGAGCGACACGGCGCTGTCCAGCCTCAGATCCACACCGAAGACAAACCGCTGCATGATGCGAATGAGGTTGGCCGGATATTCGCAGTACTTGTTCGCTCCGAACGGTCGCAACCGGCCCTTGTCGTCGGTCCCGTAGCGTTCCCGCCAGTAGTAGCCGGCGTCGCGACCGGCCTTGCACACACGTCGGAGGCCGTCGAGCAGCCCCTCCGCATCGCGCATCCGCCAGCGGGCCCATGCATCGAGATACCACGCCCGACCCATGGCCGCGAGGTCCTGTCGATCGGGATGCGTAAACTCCCAACGTTCGTAGGCCTCCGGATGCGTGGCGATGCCGGTGGGCATGCCGCCGTAGTAGAATCGATTTTCGTCCTTCAACCGAAGCCAAAGAATCGCCTTCTGGTCGGGCGTGGCCACGTCTGTTGCCAAGGCGCTCCAGTCCACATCGGTCAGCCCGTGGCGGTCGATAGCGCCCCTCTGCGGATGGATGTACTCAACGCAGTGATCCTTGGCCCAGAATCGCGATCGGAAGCAGGAAGCGATCCGGTCGGCAAGTCCCTGGTACTTCTGTACCGCCGCCCTATCGCCCGCAACCTGGTTCAGTGCAGCGGTGCGTCGGAATGCGTCCACGGCGTGACATTGGGCCACGCCGTCGTACTCGACGCGAGTCGGCCGCTCCACGTAGTAGCCCGCCCCTGCAACCATGCCTTCTGGGGTGGTGAGGCTGGCCAGGAAGTCAGCCGCCAGATTGATCGAAGGCAATTCGCACTCAAGCCAACGGCGATCCAGGGTATAGCGGTAAATCACGTCGGCGTTCTGGACGTAGGTTGTGCCTCCCAACGCGCGAAGCGGATCGCCCGGCACCCAATGGCGGTAGAAGCCCCCGTTGGCATCGACCGGCGTGCCGGAGACCTCCTTCATGCCGGGCAGAATGGCGATCGGCAACTGGCCGTCAGGCCGCTGAAAGGAGCGGACATAGCTCCAATTCGCCTTCACCACGTCGAGCTGCCCCAACCACAGCAGGGCATCGGCCATCTGATGTCCGTCGAGGGAAGGATACGTATTGCCGTAGCCGAAATCCTTACCATCGGCGCAGACCGACCAGTACCCGAAGAAGACTTTGGGGTTGACGGCTGCCAGGACATTCTGGGTGGCAGCCCGTCTGCAGGCTTCAACGATGTCGGCCTCAGGCAGTTCTATCTGCAAAGGCGGAGTTTGTCCGGGACGAGTGGTCGAGGGGTTTTCGCTGGCTTGCGCCGTGGCACCCGCGTCCACAGACGCGATCCATCTCGCATCGCACAATCCGGCCGCCGCGGCGAGCTTCAGCACATGGCGGCGTGTTGTTTGGTGTGAGAACTCCTGCCCGCGCATTGCGAACCCTCTTCTGCATGAGCCATAGAGAGCGGCATCCGCTCACGGAGCTGTGAACGCCAACGGTGCACCGTCCGGCTGAGTCAGGCGGAGGCAGAAGTTCCAGCCGCCGCCCCCCTGCGTAACCTCAACCAGCAGGGTGTTCTTGCCCGCTTTGAGCTGAACTTTCGCCTTGTCCTGATCGAGCTGAAGGCCCCGGTCGACATTGTTCTCATAGGCCACTTGGCCATTCACCCAGAGCTTGATCCCGTCGTCGCTGCCCATACGAGCCACAGCCTCGCAGGCAGCCGGAACGGTGATCTCTGCCACACCATAGGCCACACAACCAGCCTGAACACCGAACGCGCCGGTCAGGTCTACGACACCGGCCAAGTCCTGCGTCTTGACTGCCTTCCAGCGAAGCTCCTTGTCACCGACCTTGTAGGTCGATGTCGGATCAACCTGCGGCTCGTTGATGTTGATCTTCTTGAAGGCCTCACTGGCCGACCAGGGGAACGGCCCGACCATGGTCCACGACGTGACGAAACCGAGCCGCCGGGGCAGATCGGTCCTGTTGGCGATCGCGCCCGACATCTGAATGAGCTTCTGAATCGCCTCCGGTGAGGCGGCCTTGTCGATCAGGAGTTGAAGAGCCTCGTTGGCCTCACCGGTGCGTCCGGCATCGAGCAACACCCTGGCAACGCCAGCCAACGAGGCGGATGCTGACTCGATGAGTTGCGGATTGGTCATGGCGCCACGAATCAGTTCGAACGCCTCGGGGGTCGGGAAGGTCTTGATCCCTTCCATCGCCTGACGGCGCTGGTCGTCAGTCTGCGACAGGCGATACAAGGCGTTGAACGCCTTGCCCGCCTGCGGACTCCCCTGCCGACGGAGGGCATCCGACAACGTTCGCAGCGAAGTCACGGCCAGCGTCTTGTCCGCACCGGAGGTCTTCTCGGCAGCGGCGATTAGCGCCGGCATGCCCTCGGCCAGTCCTGATTCCGCCAAGGCGCCGAGGGCGGCATGACGGACTCGGGCCTCTCCTGCCTGCGACTTCTCCGAAAGCAGCGGGATGAACACCGTGTCGCGTTTGCGTCCAAAGACACCCAATAGACTGATCTGCATGTCCGGGGAGGCCGTGGCACAGGCCTCGATCAAGGCCTGGTATCCAGCGGGCGAACGGATGAGTTCAAAGGCAGCCAATGCCGCAGGTTCGAGGTCGCGAGCATCTTTGCCGCCCATCGTCCCGAGAATGGCCTTCACCGCCGCTTCACAGCCGCACGTTCCCAAACCAACGATGGCTGCGCCCTGGAGGGCCGTGTTCGTCGATGAGGCCAACACCTCGCGATAGGCTGCAAGGGCCGCCGGCCGATCGGTCCCCTTGGCTATGATCGCATCGGCCAGGAGGAGCAACGCATCGGTGGCATCCGATCGTGTCGCATCCTCGGCTGACTTGGCAACGCCCAAGGCCACGGGCACGTCTGCGGGATCCGCGGCCCAAGACAACGCTCGCACCGCCGCGGCCCGAACCTTCGGGCTCTCGTGCCGGGCCATGTCTCGAATGACAGCCAGACTGGCCCCATCCTTCAGCTCACGAAGCCCTTCGAGCAGAGCGGCCGCAAAGTCGGGATCGGCTTTCTTCAGGGCCTCGCGGAGTGCGGCAGCCGCCTCAGGGGTCTGGATGAGCACCAGCGTCGAACGGGCCTTCTCTCGCAGATCCTTGTCATTCAACAGGGCGGCGATCGGGGTGATGTCGAAGCCCTTGGGCACGACCTGCCACAGAAGACGCAACCCCCGCTCCTTGATCACCTGCGGCTGATCGGGTGCCACCAGCGACATCAGAGATGTTGCCACTGCGGCCCGATCGGCCTCGCGGCCCGCCACGGAGACCTCGTTGGCGAAATCGGAGAGCACCCCGAAGGCCGCATACCAGATCACGGGGTTCTCGTGCTTGACCAGCGGCAGCAGCTTCGCCACCACCTCAACGCCCTCGCGGGGCAGCATCTGCCGAGCCTCGCACCGTGCCACCTCGTCGGTACCCGCCAGCTTCGCGAGCAGGCTGTCGATCCGTGAATCGGCCCACACGCCGGCGGTCAGAAGCAGGCACGTCACCAACGGTATCCAGGTCGCCATTGATCTACGCATATTACAGTCTCCCAAGAGGTGCGGGGATTCTTACAGATGCCACGGTGCACGATAGGGACGCGAGAGGTGCCGGTCGGCCGCCTCGTCGCGAATGAAGGTCTCGGCCTCTCCGTCCCAGTTCAGCTTCCGTTTGACCTTTAAGGCAATTCCCGCCAGCAGGACCGCACTGGTCGAGCGATGCCCCTGCTCGATGTCGGCGATGGGCAGACGCCGCGTGCGGACACAGTTGAAGAAGTTGTCGTGATGCTGTGGATAGGCCCAGCTCTTCTCGGGCTTGCCGATGACCTCGGCGACGCCCAGGCTGTTAGGTGTGACGATGAAGCTGTTGCGGTCGATGAAGAGCGTGCCTTCCGTGCCCTGGAACTTGATGCCGTAGCCCTTACCGACGTACAGATTCTGATGACGCTGCTCCCAGGTGACGGTGCAGCCTTTGTACTCGTACAATGCCTCGATCGACTCGAAATTGTCGGCCCCCGCGCCGCCGCGATAGCTGCCGCCCAAGGCCTGGATGCTCAGGGGGCGATCTTCGCCGATGCCCCAGTGGACGATATCCATCAAGTGAATACCCCAATTCGTGAGCTGCCCTCCGCGGGCATAGTCGTGCCAGCCCATGAACCCATAGTGGCGCTGCGGCGAATAGGGCGCCCACGGGGCCGGTCCCTGCCAGAGGTCCCAATCCAAGCCGGGCGGCGGCGACTGAGGAGTCTCGCCGATGCTCCAACCGTTGACCGACACCCATGCGGTGGCCGAGGTGACCTGCCCCAGCTTGCCCTCGCGGATGAGCTTGACCGCCTTCTGAAAGACGGGCATCGAGCGTTGTTGCGTCCCCACCTGAACGATCCGCCCATACCGGCGAGCGGCCTGAACCATCGCCCGCCCCTCGACAACCGTCGGGCTGATGGGCTTTTCCACATAGACATCCTTGCCCGCCTTGCAGGCCATGATCGTCGCCAGCGGATGCCAATGGTCCGGAGTCGCCACCCAAATGGCGTCAATGTCCTTCCGTTCGAGCAGACGACGGAAATCCTGACAGGCGTCAGGCGTCTGCCCGTTGATCGCTTTGATCTTCTCGATGGCGTTGCGGTATCGCGATTCGAAGACATCGCATACCGCCACGAGCATGCACTGGGGATTCCGGGCCAGCGCCTCGGCGTGCTGCGTGCCCATGTTGCCGGTGCCGATCATCCCCACGCGGATTTTCTCGTCGTAACCGACTCGCGCCGCTCGGGCAGAACGGACGGGCAGGACGGTGGAGGCAACGATGCCCCCCAATGCCCCCTGGCCGAGATGACCCAGGAATCGCCGTCGGGTCAGTCGTTTCGATACGCTCATGATGGGGTCCTTTCGTGCAAAGCCGGGCCCAAGGGTATAGCGCCCATGCGTCGGCAGCAACACGGCACGGGAGTTGCCCCGGCGCCTTGGTCGCACCGTTATACCGAGAACGCGGCGATCGGTCGCAATCGAATGCCGACGTGCACAGATGGGACGACACATTGACCCTTCTGCCGGTTGACAAGACCCGCGTCTGTGCTTCTGATGGGGTTGTCGACTGTCGCAGTTCTGGGACAACGCCGCGTCGCGGTGTCTGACGACAGCATGTTCGATTGTCGATACCCTTCGGAGACACACACAATGGTGAGCGGTCGCTTCTGGACAACCTGTCTGTCTGCCCTGTCACTGGCCGGTCTGATGACCCCTATTGCCAATGGAGAACAGCAAGGCAAAGACGAACCCGGATTCGTCAAGCTGTTCGACGGCAAGACCCTCAAAGGGTGGGTCCAGCGCAACGGGAAGGCAAAGTATACCGTAGAGGAGGAGTGTATCGTCGGACGGTCGACGCCGGGTGACAAGGAGAACAGCTTTCTCTGCACCGAAAAGGACTTCGCCAACTTCATTCTCGAGATCGACTTCAAGGTCAACCCTGGCATGAACTCCGGAGTCCAGATCCGCAGTGAGAGCAAGAAGGAATACAAGAACCATCGCGTCCACGGCTATCAGGTTGAGATCGACCCCAACCCCAAGCGGTCCTGGACCGGCGGTATCTACGACGAGGCACGGCGCGGCTGGCTGTTCAAGCTGGATCAGAACGAGAACGCCCGCAAGGCGTTCAAGCAGAACGAATGGAACCATTTCCGCATCGAGGCCAAGGGCGACTCGATCAAGACGTGGATCAACGGCGTGCAGGCCGCGGACCTGAAGGACGACAAGACGCCCAAGGGCTTTATAGGCCTGCAGGTCCATGCCAACAAAAGCCCCACGCCGCTGGACGTTCGCTGGCGGAATATCCAGATCAAGGAACTGCCGTAGATGGCTGCCGACAACGCTACGACAGAATGCGGTGATGCGACCGTCATGCCTGAATCCCTGCGCAACAAGGCCGGGTGGAAACTCAAACTGATTACTCTCGTAGTCTCGATCTTTTTTGCATTGCTCCTTGGAGGGATTGTGTTGCGGCTCCTCGGTCATGGGGCACCTCGGGGACCGTATCGTCAGTTATTCGCGGGCAAGGGCATCGTCCTCATGTGCTTCGACCGGAACATCGGAGGGTACTTCGATGTCGATCTGAGGGACCCGAATGTTCGTCAGAAGTTTTACAGGGAATACGGTGTCATCGATATGGAGCAAACCTATCGCTATACGCCGTACGGGGTCGTTACCTCCTGCGACAAGAACTTCATGCGAGCCGATCAGATTCGGCCCAGGACACCTGGCAAGATTCGTCTGGTGGCCATCGGGGACAGTTTCACGTATGGCCACGGCCTCAAGGATGGCGATCCCTGGCCAAGTCAGCTTGAGGTGATACTCAACAAGGCCGACAACAATCGCGGACGCTTCGAGGTGCTTAACCTAGCAGTCGGCGGCCGAGACCTGCCGCAGATATCCGAGATATTCCACCAGTGGACCCCTGTCCTGGAACCCGACGCCGTCATCTATGGATGGTGTTTGAATGACGTGATCGTCTCCCCCCAACTCGACAGGATTCGCAGTCCCTCCCGAAGCGATCAGAAGCAAGTCCGCACCGTACCGGGTCGCTACCAGGGTGACGGTTGGGACGACGCGAAGGGTGCGGGAGGGTGGATCGCGGCCTACGGTCTGTTCAGACAGAAACTGGGAGAGGTCCAGCAGCAGAGGAGCATACAGTACTTCATCAACAGCCCTTACGGACCTGATAATGCCAGCGGATGGTCTGAATCGCAACGAGTGTTGCGCGAAATGGCCGATGCGTGCCGGACCAGAAAAGCTCTGTTACACGTCGCCATCTGGCCCATGCTGGTGGAGCTATCAGACCGCTATCCATTCGAACCAGCTCATGAAGCCCTCGCGGAGGCCTGCCGCCATGCGGACATACCGGTGGTCGATCTCCTCGATCGAATGAAGTCTCACCCGGTCGAGGAGCTGATCCTGCACCCGGAGGACCCCCATCCGAACAAGCTGGCGTGCCGACTAGCTGCCGAAGCCATATACGACCATCTACGAATTCAGTACTTCACCTGGTTTCATTGAGCTGAGCATACCGTCCACACCAACAGACATTCCGCTTTCGGATCCCAAGGAACCCGCAAGAAGGCGTTGGACGACAGCGACCCATCCGGATAAGTTGTCGATGCACGTTCGATAGACACTCCGACCTCCTGGAGGATTTGCCATGAAGGAGACGGTGATCGCGCGATGTGCGGTGTTCCCCGCCATGATGGGGCTTCTCTACGTGATGGGTTCTCACTCGACGACAGAGGTGCATGCCGCGGACGCTGCAAGAAGCCGAGACAACACCGTTGGGATGAGCGATTCGACGCTTCCTCGGCTGCCTGCGGGGCCTGAGGGACCGGGGCGATTCGGGGCCTACTACACTCGGTTGAGATATACCGATGAATGGGAGCGGCCCTGGCGGGTCGGCGATACAGCCGATGTGGTGGTCCGATTTGAGGACGGCGGGCACAAGTTCGTATTCTGGCGCGGCACGAGCTACATCCCCTGCTGGGTCACCACCAACGGCATCTGGTACACCAACGAGTTCTGCGAGACCTCGAAGGGTGGCACCGAGGGCTGTGCCGAGCCCATCTCCGACAAGCAGACGCGATACTCGCACGTGAGGATCATCGAGAGCACGCCCGCACGCGCGGTGGTCCACTGGCGTTATGCGCTGACCGACGTCCACTACCGGATTGCCCACGCCGACCCCAACACGGGGTGGCCCGACTGGGCGGATGAGTACTACACGATCTACCCCGACGCCGTCGCGGTGCGGAAGATCGTGCTGTGGACCTCTCGGCCCGACATATGGCACGAGTTTCAAGAGTCGATCATCCTCAATCCGCCGGGGACGCGTCCTGAGGACAACATCGAAACCGCCGCCCTCTCCGTAGCCAACCTGGCCGGCAAGAGCGCCGACTATGTATGGGATACGCCCGGCAAACCCCAGTTGACCGGCCAGGTGCCCGACCTGTGCATCGAGGTGATCAACCTGAAGGCCCCCCAGCGCCCCTTCCTGATCATTGCACCGGATGAGGCGAGCCTTGGGATCTTCGGTGGCCATGCACCCAGCTCGCGGTTCAACTGGTGGGATCACTGGCCGATCTCGCAGGACAAGACGTGGACACGCGTCGCGACAAGCCCCGATCGGCCATCGCACACGTCGCTTTCGTGGATCGCCAACCCGCAGAAGCCTGTGCCCAAGGACTGGAAGGCCTATGAGCGGACGGAGCAATCGGTTACCAAGCTGCTGCTCACCGGCCTGACCGCGAAGCGAGCCGAACAGTTGGCGCCGCTGGCCCGATCGTGGCTCAAGCCGCCAACCTTGAAGATCCAATCTCAGGGCTTCAGCGGCGGCGAGTACGACCGATCTGAACGGGCGTATCACGTGAAGCGGGACGCAGTAAGTCCGTCTTCGACGCTGGAATTTGTGCTGGACGGCAGCCCGGATTCACCAATCGTAAATCCGGCGTTTGTGATCAAGGGATGGGGAGACAAGAGAGCGTCGGTCATGCTTGTCGGCGCGTCGATCGGGACGGGGTGTCCACCTCGATTGGGCTTGGTGCACACGGTTGACGGGGCCGACCTGGTGATCTGGTTGTCCCTGGAGTCTACATCGTCCGCTCGCGTGCGGCTCAGCGAGTAGGTTGGGCAGCCGGACGTTGGGGCCGGCCATCCTGAGTGACCGTCGGGACCTGAGCAAGACCCACATCAACAAGCCGTCAGCACACTCCACAGTTGAGCCGGGTGTGTTACTCCAGGTCAGGCTCCTTTCACTCACCAGGAATTCGGCATGCGCCCCCTGATGCGGTCGAATTGCTTCACAACCATCCGCCGGAATCTGCGTGGCTTGCATCGCCCGCCCCCAAGAGGCTCCCCATGGGCTGAATCGCGTTTTCCGCTCAACGAGACTCGCGTCCACATTGCCAGGAATCGCCCGATCGGAGAAGATCACGACCACATCGTTCACTATTGGGAGGTACAGAGAAGATGGGTAGTCGCTCGTACACCTGCGTATCGTTGCTTTCCATGATTCTCATGATGGCCTGCACATTCACGGCCGAAGGCGCCGGCCAGCCGGGCCTCGACCAGGATCGGATCACAGAGATCTCCTCCATGCTCGCCGAGAAGCCCGCCGGTTTCGGCCGGCCGATCGGCGATCGAGTCGCGTGGGACAAGCTCGCTCGCCACGCGTCGTACCGAGACGTCGTCAAGGAGGCCGAGAAGGCCCTCAAACAACCCATCCCTGAGCTGACCGACGAGCACTACCTCGACTTCTCGCGGACCGGCAGCCGCCATGCCTGGCAGAGCGTCAGCGGCCAACGCCATGCCCGAGTGCGATGTCTGGTGCTGGCGGAGTGCGTCGAGAACAAGGGCAGATTCCTGCCCGCGTTCGAGGGGGTCGTCCACGAGATCTGCAAGGAACGAACATGGGTAATGCCGGCCCATGATCGGCAACTGACGAACTTCAAGGGGAAGACGATCGATATCGACCTGGGTTCGTCCATGCTGGCATGGGAACTGGCCACGGCCGACTATCTGCTCGACGACAAGGTGAGTCCCGAGGTTCGCCGTCTCATCCGAGAGAATGTTCGCCGCCGAGTCCTTGCTCCGTTCCGTGATATGGTTGACGGCAAGCGTCCTCCCAACAACTGGCTGAAGGTCACGAACAACTGGAACGCGGTGTGTCTGGGCGGTGTGACGGGCGCGGCACTGGCGATGCTCGATTCCAGGGAGGACCGCGCGTTCTATGTGGTGGCGGCCGAGAAGTATTCGCGCAACTTCCTCGACGGATTCACGTCCGACGGCTACTGCAGCGAGGGTGTAGGCTATTGGGTCTACGGGTTCGGATACTACCTGATGCTCGCGGAGTCCGTCTGGCAAGCGACCCAGGGCAAGGTGGACATGCTGGCCGATCCGAAGGTGGCTACGATCGCCCGCTATGGCCACGGCATCGAGATCCTCAACGGCGTCTATCCGGCCTTCGCCGACTGCGGCGTCGACACGCACATCAGCCCGACCATGATGACGTTCATCGATCGGCGGTTCGGGCTGGCGCCGCAATCGGACGAGAAGATGGTCGGAGCAGCGGGGACGCTCTATTCGGCGATGATGTACTCGTTCCCCAACTCGGCCACGCAGGCAGCACCGGCTCAGGCCCCCCCCTACAAGCAGGACATTCGAACATGGTTCGACCAGGGAGGAATTCTGATCTGTCGGCCAGCCGAAGGAAGCACGACTGGATTTGCGGTCGCACTCAAGGGTGGCCACAACGCCGAGCACCACAACCACAACGATGTTGGTTCCTTCGTGGTTGTAGTGGGAAGGCGAGCGGTGCTTCTGGACCCCGGCTCCGAGACCTATACCGCTCGGACGTTCAGCAACAAGCGGTACGAGAGCAAGGTGCTCAATTCGTTCGGTCACCCCGTTCCGGTGGTGGCCGGGCAGCTCCAACAGACCGGTCGGCAGGCCCAGGCGAAGGTCCTCAAGGCCGAGTTCACCCCGGAGGCCGACACGCTGGTGCTGGACATCGCCTCTGCATATCCCGTCAAAGAACTCGCGTCGCTTCAGCGAACATTTGTCTACTCGCGCAAGGATGGCGGCTCGCTGACCGTCCGCGATGAGGTCGTCTTTACGACTCCGAAGGAGTTCGAAACAGCCCTGGTAACGTTCGGCACGTGGAAGAGACTTGACGCGAAGTTGTTGGAGGTATCCGATCACGAAAGCGCTGCTCGGGTGGGTATTTCTGTTGACCGGAGTGAGTTCGAGATCCGCCCGGAGGAGATCCATGAGAAGCTTCACACGAAGACACTCCCGACGCGTCTGGGTATCCGTCTGACGAAACCGGTGGCAAAGAGCGTTGTCACGCTGCACATCACGCCCGCATCGGCGAAGGATCGGTGAGGCAACATCATGGTTCCATGGGTAGCCGTTCTTACGATGCTGCTTGGCGAGCATGCGAGAGCAGCTTCTGACACCTCTGACATCTCGCTCGTTGCGCCAATCATTTCCACGCAACCCGGTGGGGCCTATGCAGCGCGAAACCGCCTTTGGCAGGGAATCCCCGGAATCGAGCGGGCGGCCAACGGCCGGCTGTGGGTGCTGTGGTATTCGGGCGGAACGGGTGAGGGTAACGACAATTACGTTGTCCTCATCACCAGCGGCGACGACGGCCGGACGTGGTCGGAGCCGAAGCTCGCGATCGACATCCCCGGACCGGTCCGAGCGTTCGATCCCTGTCTCTGGCACGACCCGACCGGGCGATTGTGGTTGTGTTGGGCGCAGAGCAACACGCTCTACGACGGCCGGGCGGGGACATGGGCGATTACGACGACTGACTCTTCGGATGAGAACCCGACGTGGTCGAAGCCTCGTCGGATCGCCCATGGGATCATGATGAACAAGCCCACGGCCCTCTCCACCGGCGACTGGGCGTTTCCGATCGCCGTGTGGAATCGACAACCATTCCGAGAGGACCTGGCGCGGGAACGGTTTTCGAACCTGTACGTCACCTCCGATCAGGGCAAGACGTTTCGTTTTCTCCGCGGGCCGGACGTGCCGAACCGAGCCTTCGATGAGCACATGCTCGTTGAAAGAAAGGACGCAAGCTGGTGGGTCCTCGTGCGGACGTCCTACGGAATCGGCCAGAGCTTCTCGAAAGACCGGGGCACGTCCTGGTCGCCCGGCGAGGACTCCGGAATCAAAGGGCCGAACTCGCGGTTCTTCCTTCG
Source organism: uncultured Planctomycetales bacterium (assembly GCA_964446835.1). Classification (GTDB taxonomy): domain Bacteria; phylum Planctomycetota; class Phycisphaerae; order UBA1845; family JAFGLZ01; genus CAYUQT01. Next base: position 55,425 of record CAYUQT010000011.1, read on the forward strand.
CCGGCTTGCTTCGGGCAGGCTGCTCCTGGTCAACCACCACCACTTCACCGGCCGATCGCACCTGACGGCCTCTCTGTCGGACGACGACGGCAAGACGTGGTACGGATACCTGCTTCTGGATGATCGCAAGAACGTTTCGTATCCGGATGGTGTGCAAGCAGCCGACGGGCGGATCTACGTTGTCTACGATCGCGAGCGCGGAAAGGCCAGGGAAATCCTGATGGCCGTCTTCACCGAAGAGGACGTCGCCAAGGGCAAGGCCGTCAGCCATAATGCACGTCTCAAGGTCCTGGTCAATAAGGCGGGATCGCCGTTGCCCAAATCGCCCGCCCCGCCGACCACAGCACCGCCACCGGTTGCCGGCACTCCGCCTCACCTGCTCGACGCCTTCCTGAAAGGCCCCATGGCCAGCGTCCGTGAGATTGTCTTCGCCGTACGCGTGCCGGGTGACGATCACTGGTACGCCAACTTCGGCTACTACTCGAGTCCGACCCGAGAGTACCCGCCTCAACGGGCCCCGGGGGGCGTGCAGTTGCCCCCGATCTTCAAGGACGGCGGTCGTCTGTGTGCGTTCAACCTCCGCACCAGGACGTTGAGGGTGCTGCTCGACGATCCCAAGGGCGGCGTCCGCGACCCGCAGGTCCACTACGAGGGTGCGAAGATTCTGTTCTCCTATCGCAAGGGTAGTGAGCCGTATTTCCACCTTTACGAGATCAACGTCGACGGCTCGGGCCTCGTCCAGTTGACCGACGGCACCTTCAATGACATCGAACCGACGTATCTGCCCAATGGTGGGATCATGTTCTGTTCGGACCGCTGCAAGCGGTACGTGAACTGTTGGATATCGCCGGTGGCGACACTCTATCGGTGCGAGGCGGACGGCAGCGGTATCCGGATGATCTCGGTCAACATCGAGCACGACAACACGCCCTGGGTCCTGCCCGACGGGCGGGTGCTGTACATGCGATGGGAATACGTCGACCGGAATCAGGTGTCGTTCCACCATCTCTGGACGACGAACCCCGATGGGACGGCGCAGATGGTGTACTTCGGCAATGATCGGCCGGGTTACACCATCATCGATGCGAAGCCGATTCCCGGAACGAATCGGATTGTCGCCTCGTTCTCGCCGGGCCACGGTCTTCCGGAGCATGCCGGTTTTGTCACGATCGTCGATCCCACGAAGGGCCCCAACGACTGGTCGATGGCCCGGCGGATCAGTCAGGGCGGTCCCTCCTATCGCGATCCGTATGCGTTCTCCGACGACTGTTTCCTGGTGGCCATCGATCGAGAGGTCCGGGTCATGGACGGCAAGGGTCGCACGGAGACTGTGTATACCCTGCCTCCCGACGGCTCCAGGCTGAGCGTGCACGAGCCTCGTCCTCTCGGTCCGCGCCCGCGCGAGCGCGTGATTCCACCACACGTCGCACCGTCGAAGTCCACCGGCCGTTTGATGCTCGCAAATGTGTACGAAGGCAGAAACATGGCCGGCGTCCGGCCGGGTGAGATCAAGGAACTGCTCGTCCTCGAACAGTTGCCAAAACCCGTGAATTTCTCCGGTGGGATGTGGCCGATCACCATCGGCGGAACCTTCACCCTCTCACGATTACTGGGCACCGTTCCGGTCGAGCCGGACGGCTCGGCGTATATGGAAGTCCCCGCGATGCGGTCCCTGTTCTTCGTCGCACTCGACGAAAAGGGTCTGTCGGTCAAGCGCATGCACAGCTTCCTCTCCGTCCAGCCCGGTGAGAATTCGGGATGCGTCGGCTGTCACGAGAGGCGGACCGTTGGACCGTCCTTCGGCAAGGCCCGCCCCATGGCGATGCGCCGGGAGCCGAACCCCATCCGCCCGATCCAGGGAATCCCCGACGTGCTCGACTTCCCGCGCGACATTCAACCGATTCTGGACAAGCATTGCGTGTCGTGCCACAACCCGGATCGGTTCGACGGACGCGTGGATCTCTGCGGCGACCACACGCCGCTCTTCTGCGAGAGCTACTGGACGATCACGCAGCGGGGACTTGTTTCCGATGGTCGCAACGAGCCGCGCAGCAGCATGCCGCCACGGTCGATCGGAAGTTCGGCGAGCCCGATCATGAAGCTCATTGATGGCAGCCACTATGGGGCAGCATTGTCCCGTCGTGAGCGCGACACGATTCGGCTCTGGATCGAGTCGAGTGCACCCTATGCGGGGACATATGCCGCGTTGGGCTCGGGCATGTCGCCCGTGATCTTTCCGATCGATGTCATGGAGCGTCGTTGCGGATCGTGCCACGCTCAGGAGCCGAAGAGCAAGCCTCGGATCGGCAAGCATCGCTATTTTCAGTTCGGGCGATCGGGTCCGGCGCTGCCGCTGGTGCACGGATTTCTGGAGCTGCAAAGCATCCGCGCCTTCATCGGTTACTTTAAGCCCGGCAGCGCCCGAATGCCCCAATCCTTGTGTAACCTCACCCGACCGGATAAATCCCTGCTGCTTCGTGCTCCGCTGTCGAAGGGGTCCGGAGGCGCCGGACTGTGCGCGCCGGACGTGTTCGCCACCGCAGACGACCCAGACTACCAGACGATCCTGGCGGCAATTCGCCAGGCGGCCGGTCGGCTGGCCGAGGAGAAGCGGTTCGACATGCCCGGTTTTCGCCCGAATGACTATTACATCTATCAGATGCAACGGTACGGGATCTTGCCGAAGACACTGAAGCCTACTGATCCCATCAATGTCTACGCGACGGACGAGGCTTACTGGCGTTCGTTCTGGTATCATCCCACCGGCGAACAGACCGACGCACGCATCGGAGACCGGGTGCTGTACCTGCCGCTGCCGCGAAGCGAGGTCTCGACGGTCCGTCACAACTGGGAGTAATGGGTAGGCGGTATTCCTCGTTGACGAAAGGGCAACCGGCATGTGGTTGATCGTTCTCCTGGCTCTCTCGGTCGTCTTCATCATCGTCTCAACCGTCCAACTGAAGCTTCATCCGTTTCTCGCTCTGCTGATCGCCGCATTCGGTTTCGGAATCTTCTGCGGCAAGATGCCTCTGAACATCGTGGTTAAATCGGTCAACGACGGATTCGGCGGAACTGTCGGAGCGATCGGTATCGTGATCCTGGCGGGATCGGTCATCGGAACGTTCCTTGAGAAATCCGGAGGCGCGCTCCGACTGGCCGAGGCAACACTCAAGCTGGTGGGCCAGCGGAACGTCCCCCTGGCGATGGGGATTATCGGTTACGTCGTGAGCATCCCCGTCTTCTGCGATTCGGGCTTCGTGATCCTCTCGCCACTGTCGAGGGCCCTGTCGTGGAAGGCGAAGATATCGTTGGCCGGCAGCGCCATCGCACTGAGCCTCGGCCTCTACGCGACGCACACGATGGTGCCACCGACCCCCGGTCCGGTGGCGGCCGCCGGGCTCTTGAAGGCCGATCTGGGGCTTGTCATCCTGTGGGGCCTGTTGGTGGGCGCCGTGGCGATGATAGCCGGCTGGCTTTTCGCCGTTCGCTTCGCCGCCAAGACCTACATCGATCCCGAACCGGAACTCAATGAGTCCGCTCCGAACGTATCGGCCTCGGACGGTCCCTCGGCAGTGAAATCGATCGTGCCGATCCTTCTGCCGATCGTCCTGATCGTCGGTAAGTCCATCAGTGACCTTCCCGCACACCCGCTCGGCGCCGGCGGGCTGGCGAAGGTGGTCAGCTTCATCGGGCAGCCCGTCGTCGCGCTGCTCCTGGGCGTGTTCCTCGCCTTCCTGCTGCCCAGGCGGCTGACCCGAGACATGGTGTCCACCTCTGGCTGGGTGGGCGAGGCCGTGGTGACAGCCGCTACGATCATCATCATCACCGGATGCGGCGGCGCGTTCGGCAAGGTTCTGCAGAACTCGGGGATCTCCGACGTGGTGGCCGAGCACCTGGGCAAGCGGGGGATGGGTATCTGGCTGCCGTTCATCATCGCAGCCGCGTTGAAGACGGCCCAGGGTTCGTCGACGGTGGCCATTATCACCACGGCCAGTATTCTGTCGCCCATGTTGGGTACGATCGGTTGCGATTCGGCCACAGGCCGGGCACTGGCGGTGGTGGCGATCGGGGCGGGATCGATGGTGGTCAGTCACGCAAACGACAGCTACTTCTGGGTTGTGACCCAGTTTTCCAGAATGAACGTGAAGGACGGTTACCGGCTTCAGACGTTCGGAACGCTTCTGGAGGGTGTTGTGGCCGGCGTGACGGTGTGGATTCTGCACAGGGCCGTCCTGTAGGCTCCGGCAGACACGGCGCCGAGGGGCCGAGGTGTGATCTGCACTGACGTGGAGACAAGGATGCGGCGACTTCGGACGATCGTACTGGGCCTGTTCCTGCTGTGTTCCCTCGCACCTGTCGTCACTGCGGCGGAACCACTGGCGTTGGGGCCGGCACCGGCGGGATCGTTCAGTATCGTTGTCATTCCCGATACGCAGGGCTATCGAGGACAGGGCACCGGAAAGAAGAAGACGCAGGACACAAACCCTGTCACCAACCCCGCCTTCGATCGCCAAACGCAGTGGATTGTCGAGAACGTCGCCAGACAGCGAATCGTCTTCGTGAGCCACACGGGTGACATTGTGGACAAGAACGTCGTTCCCCAATGGGAAGTGGCCCGCAGATGGATGGACCGGCTGCAGGACAAGGTGCCCTACGCCATCGCCGTGGGCAATCACGACATGTCGTCCGACGGCAATTCGTCCTTGTTCCAGCGATACTTCCCCGTCTCTCGATTCAAGGGTTTCGACTGGTATCGCGGGACGTTTCGACCCGAGGGCTCCGAGCCTGTCGCCTCGGCCGGCAATTCGAACAGTTACCAGGTGTTCTCGGCCGAGGGAGTCAACTTCGTGATCCTCCATCTGGAGTGTAATGCCCCGGACGACGTCCTCCGTTGGGCCGATGATGTCCTGACGAAACACGCGGATCGGCGAGCGATCATTGCGACCCACATGGATCTCGGACCGCTTGACAAGCCCAAGGACAACAGGGACTTCGTCGAAGCCCCCAAGGGGCGGATGCGATGGAAGAAGAGCCATCGCGATCGAGGCAACACGCCTCAACAGATGTGGGACACGTGTTATCGCAAGCACAAGAACCTGTCCTTCATCTTCTCCGGCGATCAGAGCCGCACGACGGCCATGTACTTGACGTCCAAAGGCGACCACGGCAACGCGGTCCATGCGATGATGTCCGACTACGTCTCGACCACGATTCTCAGGGTCTATCGGTTCCTGCCCAAGGAGAATCGTGTTCAGGTGATCACGTTGGATACGCAGGCGGGCACGCTGGTCGAACGCACGCAGCACGTGCCCCGCCGCGAAGACCACCAGTTCAGTATCGAATACCCAATGTCACACGGACAGACCGGGAGAACGACGCCATGAGAGTCTCGAAGTATTGCATTCAGACAGTCGCTTTGATCATCAGTGCTTGCCTTGCGTGTCTGGGATCTCCGGCCGGAATGGCGGCAGAGCAGCAACGAAAGCCCATCACAGGCATTCTCTACAATGAGGACGACAGCCACCGATTCACCATGGACCCGCCCGGCCAGATGAAGCCGGAGCGTCTGGATATGCTCGTCGACGAGTTGGCCAACAGTCAGGTGAGCATCATGCTCATCAACTGCAACGCCAAGAAAACGAACTTCGCCAGCACGTCGTGGGAACCGCACTGCACGGGCTTCGACCCGAACAAGGACAACAACCAGCCGTATTTCGAGGGTCTGCCCGAAGGAGATCGCCAGGGAAACCGCCAGTGGGCGCATAACCTCAAGGTGATGCTGGACGCCGGAGTCTGCCCGACGGGGCGGATGCTCCAGCGATGTCGTCAGCGTGGAATCAGTCCGTGGGTCAGCATCCGGATGAACGACGCCCACGACGCCCCGCTGGCCCGGTCGCCGCTGCACAGCAAGTTCTACCTGGCGCACCCCGAGTACCTCCGCTATCCCAACCGGCTCCACGAATGGCACGACAAGTGCCTCAACTACGGGCTGAAGCCCGTCCGCGACTACGTCATGACGCTGATCAAGGAGGTCTGCGATCGGTTCGACATGGACGGCCTGGAGCTCGACTACAACCGGTTCTGCGGGCACTTCCGCGAGGGCGAGGAGCTTGAGAAGGGCAAGGAGCTGACGGAGTGGATGGTTGAGGTGCGGCAGGTGGTCCGGGCGGCGGAGGCGAAGTGGAAGCACCCGATCACGCTGGCCGCCCGCGTGCCGGCTCGACCGGAGGTTTCGATGGGCAACGGGCTCGACGCCGTCACCTGGGCCAAGCGGGGGCTGATCGACCACCTCATCGTAGCGCCCTTCTTCGCGACGACCGACTTCGACATCCCTGTGGAGAAGTGGAACGAACTGCTGAAAGGCACGGGCGTGGGCGTAACGGCCGGTCTGGAGACACTCATTCGTTCGTCCCCCAGTGGACCCATGATCCCCAACACGCCCGAACGCCGTCGCGGGGCGGCGATGGAGGCGCTTGCGCGAGGGTCGCAAGGGATCTACGTGTTCAACTACTTCGAGGTCGGCCAACAGTACCCCTACCTGCTGAAAGAGATGGGCTCGATCGAGACCCTTAAGGGCAAGGACCGTACCTACACGGTGACCTATGCCGACATCGCGCTGTCGGGGAAGCTGCTGCCGCCCGCGCTGCCCAAGAACATCGCCCCCGGCAAATCGGCGGAGTTCAAGCTGTTCGTCGGCCCCAAGCCGATGGAGGGCGCCCGCGGCGAGATCCAGCTTGATCTTGCCGCCGCGAAGGCCAATGAGCCCTGTGAGGTGACGGTTGCCTTGAATGGCAAGAGCGCCTCTTCGGGCGGGAAGGCCGGCGTGTTCGCCACCGATCGCGAGGCCTTCCAGGACGGCTACAACGTCGTCCGCATCACGAACACGGGCAAGACGGAGTTGACGGTCCGGAGCGTCGAACTCTCGGTCTTGTTTTCGTCGAAGTAGCCTTGATGCTTCGAGGACGCACGACCGTCAGCGGCGTTCATTCTCCGAGCGATCTCCGCGGTGGTCAGCGCACGGTTATAGACCGCCACCTCGTCGAGCTTTCCGTTGAGGTTGGCGAAGTTGTCGCTGCGACCGCCAAAGAAGACCTGGCGGAGATCGGACGGACAGCCGATCTCCGCCTCGCCGGTGAATTCCGGCTCGGAACGGCCATTCAGGTAGACGGTCACCTTCTTGCCATCGCGTACCATCACCACATGATTCCACGTCCTGGGCGCGATGACCGTCTTGCCGGCCACAACCTGGTTCAGGGCGTCGCCGTTATAGAAGATCAGCCGGCCTTGATGGGCGGCACAGCTTGTCCCGCCGATGCCGAGGTGGTCGCCGGGCGGGCCATTGGTGCCCTCTTTGCCCCTTGAGAAGAGATACGCGGTGACGGGGCGGGCATTGTTGGGCAGGGCATTCCAGAACCACATCTCGATGCTATAGGTGGCCGGCAGGTCTTTGACGACGGCCCTGATACGGCCATCGTTTGATGCGCAGGCAGGATTGGCAGGCTTTCCGGCGGACATCATCGAGAGCGTTTCGCGGTCCGGAAGATCGAGCCCCCCTTCCGCCTGACCGTGGTTGCCGTTCCCGGAGGAGTCGGTGACTTTCTTCCCCTCCACATCGTCCATCCGCCAGTAGACCTGTGGCTTAGAGGCGAGCACCGTTTCGGCATAGCCTTTGGGAAGATCAGGGCCATCGAGGCCGTGCCAAGCGACCACGGGTGGGCGGACCGGCATGTCATGGGCCTGTTCGGCGTGGTAGATGCGAGTAAGCTCGTCGAAGGCCTGTTTGAGGATCGGGCCACCGATTCGCCCGCCGCGTCGGGCCATTTCGGTGTCGATAACGGTCCGCAGATAGAGGATTCGCCACCGCCATGCGGTTCGCGCCTGGGGTGTGAGCCTGGCCTCGGCCTTCTCGATCAGCTCGCGGGCCTCGCCGCTCTTGGGACCGGCCTGGGGCCAGGTTTCCTCCAGCCGATGGATCGCCGCCATCACATCCTCCACGACATCGGGCGAGTATTCGAAGGCGATGTACTCCTTGAGTGTGTCATCCGCCGGCCGATCGGGCTGCCAGTAGAACTGGAAACAGACCACCTTGTTCATGTCCTCGTAGATGCCCTCGGAGTATGGCATGCCGCCGACGACCTTGCCGTCTGTCTGCTTCCAGAGCCGCTCGAAACGGTCCGGCAAGGGATTGGCACCGTAGCCGCCCCAGGGATTGCGGGCCCACATGCTGATCTCGGGGAAGTTCACGAGGGGCAATCCGCCCGGCACGCCCTTCTCCAGCGGATAGCGGGGGAAGTCGGTGTGCGAGTCGGCCATGATGTAGTTCAGCCAAGACCTGTCCTGTGCCATGAATGCGGTGAGTCCCTCCCACTCACCGGCCGGCGGCGCGTCGTAGGCCCATGTGGAGAGAATCGACTTGAGGGCCGGATACTTCGAACGGGCCAGGAGGACGAGGTCCCTGGACATCTTTGGGAAGCCCTTGGCACCCCATGGCCAGCACGTTGGACAACCGCAACCGCCCTCGTCGTAGGGCCACAGGAGCAGGACGTCCAGGCCGGGGTCTTTGTATTCGTCAAAGAGTTGGGCGTAGAGCTTCATGAGGTAGTCGTGGCCGGCGGGCTGGCTGGGACAGCAGTTGACACCGAAGTTGCCCCGCCGGTGGAGATCGTCGGGAAACTTCGCTGCGCGGATCGACTGGGGCGCCGAGGCGAATCCCTGGTTGGGGCACTGTACGAGCCCCACGTTCAGCCCTATGGACTTGGCCGCCTTGAGGAGGGCCTGGGTTTGCCGGATATTCCTGCGAGCACGGAGATCATGGAAGCCTTTTGAGTCCCATGTTGGAAACGTGATGATGAGCGTGTTGGCCCCCCACAGGCCGAGGTCTTCGATGTAGTGCCGGACCTCTTCGACGGGTGCCGCCTCGTAGAAGTTGTTGAAGTGGGTGGCCGCATAGATGGCGCGGAACGGACCGCGAGGCACCGAGGTGCCTCGCCAGGGCCCCGGTGTGAATCCACGCTGATCGTAGCGTGAGGAGCGCAGGAACTTTCCGATGCCGTAGAGCAAGCCGAGTTCGTCGTTCCCGGTGATCTGGACGGTGTGCTCGTCTGGGCCGGCAACGGTGAAGCCCTCGGTTCCGATGCCCGGGCGGATGGAGAGCTTGATGGTCTGCGAGGCCTGGCCGGAGAGGGTGACCTTTGCGCCACAACGCTGGCGGATCTGGCGGGCCAGGATCTGGCCGATCTTCATTGTGGCCGGGGTTGCCCCCGGTGGCAGACTGACTCCAATGGACTGGACCGGCCCGGTGGCGTCGGCCGAGAGGGTGCAGCAGAGGGTCCACAACGAAACGGCCATTGATGCGGTCATGGGAATGTTCCTCCGGTTCGTGATCCTATCCGATTCATGAGTTTCCCGCCCCACCAGAACAGCCACAGTAGGCCTTCGACCGGGATTCTGGATGGGCCAGGGGTGGTGACCGGATTGTCAGGAGGTGGCGTGGTCGCGTCGCAGGGGCTGTTGTTGAAATGGTGATCGCGTTTGTCGGTGAATGTCTCACTTTGTCCCATGATGTCGCACGTTTGGCGGACGGGGCGGCGGGTTTCGGGAGTGGCGGGGGTATTGGGTGTCTCACGTCGGGTATCCGGGCAGAGGACTGCCCGGCTCGGAGCGGCGCATGTCTCACTTTTGCACATTTCGATACCATTGTCACACGTGTCGGGGTGTGACGGATCGGGAGTGGAACATGGGGAATGGGTGAGAGTGGGCCGCGGTTCAATGACGTTCTGTGAAGTTGTCATGGGTGGACTCGTCGGTTCTGTCGTTCGAGCCTTCTATGGATGAGAAAGGGGCTGGTGAACTGCGGGAGAAGGCGCTGCATGTGCAGTGCGACATGGGGGGTGACGGGATGAACCTCCCTCGGAGACCCTCACGTCCACGCGAGCGTGCGGATTCCGAATGATTGATGATACGGTGGAACCCAGGAGGCCCTTCGGTGTCCAAAAGGGTGGGAGTGGAACCCAATGAGAGCCTTCCAACACAGTCCGCGTGGCGCGATCATCGCGATCGTGGTCCTTTGCCTGTCGGAAGCGGGAGAAGTTGGCGGGATCACTGGGGGGCGGTGGCATCGAGTTCGCCCTTGGAGAGGGCATGGGGTCCTGAACTGAACTCGACGACACGGGCGCCCGGAGCGACCAAGTAGAACAAGACGACGGCACTGCCGTCTTGAAGATGATTTTCCTGAACGTGACGAACCGGCTCGATGGAGCGCCCCTCGACGCCCTCGGCGTTGTACTGGAGCTCCATCATATCCTTGCCACCCACATTGGCGATGCGGTACTCACCGACGGGGAAGTACTTGTGTCCTTTGTCGTCGGTGACGACGTACTGACCGACGGTCTTGACGGCGCCTGCAAGGGCCTTGCCGAAAAGGCTCTTGGCTTGGAGGGCGTCACAATGGAGTTGCATGAGGCGAACGTTGGCGGGGACAGAGAGGGATTTGACCAGGCTCTGAGGGTCACCCCGGGCCTCGGCCGCTGCGACGACGACGTGCCCCGTTTTGAGGGCCTGGCCGGCGAGTTCGGCGTTCTGCTCGGCGAGGTCTTTCTTACTGAGGGCGAAGGGGAGGTCCGGTCCGAAGGTGACATCTTTGACCAGACGCCCTCCGACGCGTCCTTTCGCGGCGGTCGGCTTTCCCGCGGGGGCCGCGGGTTTGGGGGCCTCCGGCTGAGCCGGTTTCTGCTGAGGTGGCGCCGGGGCAGCAGGTGCGGGGGCCGGAGCAGCGGGGGCCGCGGGTTTGGCCTGGCCGGGGCGGCCGCCGAGGAGGGACTTGAACTCACCGGCCTTGCCGCCTGGGAGCTCCGGGGGAGCGGCGGCTCGGAGTCCGGCGAGAATGATGGCCGTCGTCTTGACGGGGATCTTTGCTCCTCGCACTTCGGCCCTTGCCATCCGCTTGTACTCGACGAAGGAAGGAGTGAACTGCTCGGGGACCTCGAAGAGCACATCGAAGGTTATTTCACCCCGCCCCTTGAACATGATGGGTTGATCGGGGTTGGCCCTGGCGAGTTGATCCATCCGACTGGCATCACGGTAGCCCGTGCCGAAGTATTGTGCGGGCTTCCCGTCGGCGTTCCGCCCGACCATGCGAACCTGGGCGGGTGTGAACCGATGCCAGCCGTCTTCATCGGCGGCCTCGGGGCGGAGTTTGCATCGTGCGACGATGAAGCGGTTGCCCTCAGCCGGTACGGCGGAACCGGAGGCGACCACCGTGACCTCCACCTTCTTGTCCGGCGTTTTCGCATCGCCCTTGCGAAGGCGAGCCCAACCGAGGTTGGGGTCCTCGATCTGGAAGAGGCTGATGGCGTCGAACAAGGCCGCCCCTTCCTGATCCGGACGGACGACGCAACGGGATTCCGGCTGCACTCGACTCATGCTCCGACCCAAGGTGACGAACATGTCGGGCTGAACGGCCTTAAGGCTTCTCTCTGAGCCGAAGATGTTGTCCGTGAGGTAACTGACGAGCGACACCGTGAACCGATCGGGACTGAACCATATGCTGGCCTGCTTCTCGCGATGCTCGGAGTCGCGATAGAACCTCTCGAACCCCAGCACGTCGTTATACCACGGCATCATCTGAAGCGCGAGGGTGAGTATTCCCACCGCGATCATGGCGGACCAGAAGCCAAAGAAACCGCCGCCCACGCGATCGACGAGCAACGGGAGTCTTATGCCCCCCTCAAGCAACTGTTCGGACAGGAGGTCGAGGACCAGTGCCACGATGACGAACAACAGCAGCAGCTCCAGTCCTTCGCCATAGAACTGGATGAAGGGCACGTTGATCAGCGAGTAGACCGTTTCGTAATAGCTGAAGGCCACCACCGCCGCAAAGACGAATGAGAGGAAGGCAATGGTGCTCCGATAGAGCCCCTTGCGAACCGCAAAGCTCGCGGTGATGGTGAGGATCAGCACGGCGGAAGCCAGGGATAGCCACATAACCAGCTCCGTGATATCAAACCTGCGGGCGATTCTGTGCCCTTACGGCCCCGCCCGCGGAAGATGCAAGAACTCGCTCCGTCATCCCCCTTGTTCGGGAGAGACGGCGCGAAGGAATTCCTTCATGCTCGTCGTACCGGCCATGACCTTTCTCATCCCCTCTTCCTGGAGATAGAGCAGCGGCGGCTTGCCCTTTCGAGCCATGGCCTTGGCCTTGGCCAGATCGCCTTTGGCCAGTGCCTCGCGAATCTCATCGGTGACGAGGAAGACCTCGAAGACGGCGGTCCTCTTGATATAGCCCGTGCCCCGGCAGATCGGGCACGTGACGGGGGGCTTGCCTTCTTTCTCCGGCGGGAGCGTTCCTACGGCCTTGTAGAACACGTCGATGCGATCGGTGGGCAAATTGGCCTTCCGAAGCATCTCGGCGTCCGGCTTGTACGGTTCGCGACAGTTTTCGCAGAGGATACGTACGAGCCGCTGATTGGTCACGGCCCGGAGGGATTTGGCCACGAGCGGATGATCGTTGGCCAAGACCATGAACTTTTTGAGCACTTCCATGCAACTGTCGCCGGGCATTCCGAGGAAGACGCGTTTGCGGTCGGCGGCGGCCTGAGCGGCGAGTTTGGCGGTTTCGCGGTCGGGGCATTCGGAGACCATGACGACGTCGGGGTCTCGGCGCAATACCGACTGCAACTTCCGGCCGAAGGTCATTCCTTCCTGAGGACCTTCATAGCGATTCTGAGTGATGTTCTCGAGTTCCATCGAGGGGGCGGATTCGACGGTGTGGATGTTCAGGGTGAAGGCGTCGCAACCGCGGAGGAATGCGTAGAGGGTGCTGGTGACGCCGCTGCCCTTGGGGCCGGAAACGATGAACAATCCGTCGCGTGCCGCCGCGAGCGATTCGAGCAGTTCCTGATACTGGGTGTTGAGCCCCACATCGGGCAGACGAAACTGCACCTCATCGGAGATCACGCGGAACATCATCCGCTCGCCGGCCGTCGAGCCGCTCGTTCGCACCTCGATGGAGGCGCGTTTGCTGGCGTCGGGGCCGCTCATACCGCGGGTCGCCTCGATCTTTCCGGTCTGCGGACGCCGCCGTTCCTCGACTTCGAGGCCGGCGATGCGTTTGATGAAGAGCAAGGCGGCCTCGCCGGTCTGTCGTTCGAGCGGGGACTGTTCGGTGACCACGCCGTCGATCTTGTAGGCCACGCGAATCTGCTCGCCGGAAGGCACGAGGTCCACGTCGGAGGCCCGATGATGGAGTGCATGCATGACCAGGTCTTGCGCGGCCGCATAGGCCACCTGCTCGTCGTTGTCGATGGGCACCTTGATCTGCTTGCGCGAACAGTCGTAGATTCGGATCTGTTCACTGACGCTGGGAGCAACCTCTTTACCGGTGAACCATCCCAAGACCGTCCGATAGGCGGCTCCGAAGTTGATCTGGGCCTCGGGCGCGACCTGGGAGTTGCGCAGGCGAAGGTAGAACGCGGCTGTTCCGCCGACAGCCCCCGCGTAGATGAGCAGGCCCACGATGAACAGCATGCCGGACCACGGCATCAGTACGCCCAACAGAAAACCGACCACACCACCGCCGTAGACTATGGCCAGCCATCGATTCCGATCGAGCTTGACCTTGTCGGCGTCGCGATCCACCCACTGGCACATCGCCAGCCAGCCGAAGGCTACCAACAGGACAAGAACAAGCTTGACGGGGTTCATGTACTGCCCCAAAGGCGGCGCCGTCGCCAGCAGGCTCGCCAAGGGCATTTGACCCAGCATCGGTGCGTTCCCAGACAAGTCAACCATGCGTGTGTCGGCTCCCTCTCGTTGAATCGGGCAGCATTCGCACCGGAATGCCCTGCCCGGCCATCATCCGCTTGGCTTCGGCGATGGTGTACATGCCGAAATGAAAGATGCTGGCCGCCAGCGCCGCGTCGGCATGCCCGCGGGTCAGTACATCGACCATATGTTCAGGCTTTCCGGCGCCTCCGCTGGCCACCACCGGTATGTTCACAGCGTCGCTGACGGCCGCGGTCATTTCGAGGTCATATCCCTCGCGCGTGCCGTCGGCATTCATGACATTGAGCACGATTTCGCCGGCCCCCTCGGCTTGCCCCCGGCGGGCCCAGTTGACGACCTCTACGCCGGTAGGGACGCGTCCGCCGTTGACATAGACCTCCCAGAATTCCCGGCCGTCGCGCGTTACACGATTGGCGTCAATGCCCAGAACGATGCACTGGCTGCCGAACCGGAGAGCGCCTTTTCGAATGAGATCGGGGTCTTTGACGGCGGCGGAATTGATGCTCACCTTGTCTGCGCCCGCGTTGAGCATTTCACGGATGTCGTCGAGAGTACGAATTCCGCCCCCGACCGTGAGGGGCATGAAGACACGTTCGGCCGCCTCACGAAGGACATCCTTCATGATCTGACGGCCCTCGTGACTGGCGGTGATGTCGTAGAAGACGAGTTCATCGGCGCCCTGTTCGTCGTAGCGAACAGCGCATTCAGCGACGTCGCCGGCATCGACATGGTCAAAGAACTTGACGCCTTTGACCACGCGTCCCTCATCGACGTCAAGGCATGGGATGACACGTTTGGCCAGCACCACAATTCTCCGTTGGGCGAGCGACGCTGCAATCCCGCCGACGGTGGGCCCATTCTAGGCTCGCGCCACCGGAACCCGCAAGCTCAAGCCGCCTCTTCTCCCCCGGCTTCCTCCAGGGCCGCACCGATCTGGTCACCGACCTTGGCCGCCGCTTCCGAGTCGTGCTTGGCCAGCTTGCTCCGAAGTTCACCTGGGTGCCGCGCGGCCTCGAGCATGTCTTCCGGATCGATGGCCCCCTTCAAGTACAGGTCCCAGAGGTACTCGTCCAGCAGCTTCATGCCATACTTCTTGCCCGTCTGGATGCTGGAATCGATACGGTAGGTTTTGTTCTCACGAACCAGGTTGGCGATGGCGGGCGTCACGACCATGAACTCATAGGCAGCGACCCGCCCCACCCCCCCCGCCCTGGGCAGGAGGGCCTGGCTGAGCACGGCGATCATATTCGTGCTGAGCTGGACCCGAATCTGCTCCTGCTGGTTGACGGGAAAGGCGTCGATAATCCGGTTGACGGTACCCTGAGCCCCGGTGGTGTGAACGGTACTGAACACCAAGTGGCCTGTCTCGGCGGCACGGATGGCTGATTCCATCGTCTCGAGATCGCGCATTTCGCCGACGAGGATCACGTCGGGGTCCTGACGCAGCACGCGGCGCAGGGCCTCGCTGAAGCTCGGGACGTCGGTTCCCACTTCACGCTGGCTGACGACGCATTTCTTGTGGGTGTGGTAATACTCAATGGGGTCTTCGACCGTCACGATGTGCCGATCGAGTTCCCGGTTGATGTAGTCGATCATCGTCGCCAGGGTGGTGCTCTTGCCCGAACCCGTAGGGCCGGTCACAAGGAAGATCCCTCGGGGACGGCGGCAGAGGGACTTGGCAATCGGCGGAAGCCCGATGTCGTCGAAACTCAGCAGTTTGTTGGGAATCAACCGCAGAACGATGGAAACCACGCCCTTCTGGCGATAGGCGGATACACGAAAACGCCCCATATCGCCGAAGGCGAAGCCGAAGTCTGTCGTGCCCTCCTCCTGGAGTTCCTGCTGGTTGCGGTCCGGGGTAATCGATTTCATGAGGGCCATTGTGTCGTCCGGCTCGAGGATCTTGGTTTCGAGCTGACGGAGCCGGCCGTGGAGCCGTAGAACGGGAGGCCGGCCGCAGTGAATGTGCAAATCAGACCCGCCACGCTTGATGGTGGTCTCCAGCAGTCTGTCAATGTGAATCTGAGCCATCGCTTCTCCTATCAGGCTTCTTCCTTCAGAACGCCCTCGGTGTAGGCGTTCTGGATGACTTCGAGCGGAGTTGTGACTCCTCGGAGTACCTTTCGTTTGCCATCTTCGGCGAGTGATCGCATGCCGGTCGCCCGGGCGGCTTCACGCAGGCGGTTGGTGGGTGCCCGGTTGAAGACCATCTCGCGAAGCTGGGAGTTCATCACCATCATCTCGAAGATACCCAGGCGTCCTCGATACCCGATGCCGTTGCATGCCGAACACCCCTTGGGGCGATAGACCGGATGCTCGGAGACGTCCTTTTCGGATATCCCCAGCATCTGAAGATGGAGCTTCTCTGGCGCCGGATCGATCTCCTTGCACTCTTTGCACAGTGTTCGGATCAGCCGCTGGGCCATGACGGCCTGCACGCTGCTGGCGACGAGGAACGGCTTGACTCCCATGTCGATCATACGAGCCATGCTGCTCGGGGCGTCGTTGGTGTGGAGCGTGCTGAAGACAAGGTGGCCGGTGAGGGCAGCCTGAACGGCGACCTCTGCCACGGTCAAGTCTCGAATTTCGCCGACGAGGATGATATTCGGTGCCTGTCGCAACATGGCACGGAGAATCAAGGAGAACGTCCGACCGATTTCTTCATGGACCTGACACTGGTTCATGCCGGTGAAGTTGTATTCGACCGGGTCCTCGGCCGTAATGATCTTCTTGTCCGGGCGGTTCAGCTCTTGAAGTGCTGCATAGAGCGTGGTGGTCTTCCCGCTTCCGGTCGGTCCTGTGACCAGGAACACGCCGTTGGGCCGACGAATGATCTTCTGGAAGACCTGGTAGTCATCATCCTCGAACCCGAGGCGCTGAATACCCATGCTCGCCGACTCGGGGCGCAAGATACGCAGGACGATACTTTCACCGTGATAGGCCGGGAGACAACTCACACGGAAGTCGATGTCGCCACCGCCGATGGTCATCTTGATACGACCGTCCTGGGGGACCCGTTTCTCGGCGATGTCGAGCCCCGACATGATCTTCATACGGGTGGTGACCTGTCCCTGGAGGCTCTTCTGAATATTGTCCCGCTCGATACAGACACCGTCGATGCGGTATCGGACGCGAACGCGGTCGGCCATGGGTTCGACGTGAATATCACTGGCCCTTGTGCGGACGGCTTCGGTGATGATCAGGTTGATGAGGCGGACGACGGGAGCGTCGTCGCCGGAAGCCTTGCTCATCGCATCGACTTCATCGTCAAGCGACTTCTTGGCGGAGACCTCGGGTTTCTGGGGCTGCTGCTCCTCGACGGGTGCGACCTTGGGTTGAAAGTGATCGTTGATGAACTGCTTGATCTTGCCGGGGGCCCCCAGCGCGGGCAGGACCTCGATGCCGAGACGAAACCGCAACATGTCCATCGTCTCGAGATCGAGCGGGTCGGAGAGGATGACCCGCAGTTTGCCGCCCTTCTGCCCCAGGGGGATGATTCGGTGTTTCTGGATGAGTTCCTGAGGAACCAGTTCCATGTTGGGGTGAACTTCCGAGGGACGGCTGAGGTCGACATATTCCATGTCGAACTGAGCGGCCAGCGCTTTGGTGACGTCCTCCTCAGAACAGAGGTTCATCTCGACAAGCGCCTCACCGATCCGCTTACCATGATCGGTGGCATAATGGATCGCCTGCTCGACAACCCCCGGGTTGAGCAGACCCCAGCTTTCAAGGATTTCACCGAGCTTCTTCTTCCGCCGGGCCATTCCGTGTGTTCCTTATCCCGCGCGGTGCATCAAGCCCGCCGGCAAACGCAAGACGATACCCCGAAATCCTTATGATACTGCGATCGGCGCGGTGTGAATAGTACAGGCCGGATGATGCGACTTCCCAGTACTGCGAATCCGCCTGGGTAGTGCCGGCCCTGGTCTGTCATGGCACACCGGGCGAACCCGTATCCCAAAGCCGCGGCGACTGCACACAGCCGCCCCAGTATTCTAGGGCGTACCCCACGGGCGGACAACGGACAGCCACCCTGATTTCGCATGGTCGGTCCCCTCGATGCCCACTCAGGTAACGTTTCCTCCCCTATTCGAATACGGATGTGGGGCCCTGGCTGCGAGAATATGGAAGAATTTATCAGACGAAGAGCATCTATGCTGTTCGAGGGATTGAAATCATGGAGATCCGCTATGAGGCATTCGGTTTCTGTTCGGCTGGCTCTTTCGTGGTGCCTTTTCATCAGCATTTCGGCGGCTTTCGCCCACCGCCCGACTTTTACCGATAAACCGGCCCTTGATGCCAACACCGCGATTTCGGTGGACGACATTGATATATCGCAGGTCTTCTATCGCGTCATTTCTGAACAGACGCCACAGTTCTGGTTGACGTTTGAGGCTCAAGCCGGCAAAGAGCTATACGTTCAAATCGGGGTCCCGGTCATCGACCGACTTAAGGACTACCGCCCTGCTGTGGCAATCGTCGGCCCCGGCCTGCCTGAGGTATCGCTGCCATTTGGGGTTCCCAGCGGTCTTGGTGCCAAGGTGATTTCCACGGATGCGGTGACCAACCCCAAGGAGTTCCACGAGCCCTTCACGGATACTCGATCGTGGATCCTGAAGGAGGAGCGGACCGCTTTGCCCGCGACGGGACGCTATTACGTTGTGGGTTACTCTCCAACCCAGCAACCTGGGAAGATGTGGGTATCGGTAGGAGACCGCGAGGCGTTTGGCCTGAACGATTGGGCGCAGTTTCCTGAGTGGACCGTGAAGGCAAGGGCATTTCATGAGGCGTCCGGCGGTCCCGATTGGCTTGCTGTCCCTTGCATGCTCTTTGTGCTGCTACTGTCGACTGCCCTGTTCCTGGCGGCGAGGCTCGTGAGTCCTCCCAGGGGGCACGGCATGATGCCAGAAGCGAGATCGAAAAGGCCACCGGAGACCTCGGAGGCCTAGAACCAGCGGCTTTCATATCAGGATGTGCTTTTCTTTGCCGGACGTTCTTGAAGCAGGCGCCCGACGGCTTCGACGATTGCCTCGGGATCGGACATACGCCCCATTCCTACGTTGCGACAGGACAACCACCCCGGCTCGGGACCGATGAAGTGATAGCCCAGTTGACGCAGGCGTTCGACGTTCTGCTGGACGATGGGGTTGGACCACATCCGGGCGTTCATAGCGGGGGCGATGAGGAGGGGTGAATCGGCGCTGATGAGCATTGTGCTGACCAGGTCGTCGGCGATACCCGAAGCCGCCTTGCCGATGATGTTTGCGGTGGCCGGTGCGACGACGATAAGGTCTGCCACATCGGTCAGGCGAATGTGGGAATGGTCGTGGTGCTCGGCAGCATCCCACTGGCTGCTGTAGACCCTCCGCCCGCTGAGGGCCGCGAAGGTGAGAGGCCCCACGAAGTTGGTTGCGGCATCCGTCATGGCCACGGAGACGCCGCACCCCCTTTGTACGAGAGTGGAGACCACCTGACAGACCTTGTAGGCAGCGATTCCCCCACAGACGGCCACAACGACCTCATAGTCATCCAGCCTCGGTTTCTCGGCGGGTGAAGTAGTCATGGGTCGGTCACCGTGACCTAAGATGACTTCGAGGGGTGGTTGGGGGGAACCAGATCGCTGGCTTCATAGTCGATGGCGATCTTGCCCTCGAGGATTTCCTGAACGGCCACCTCAAGCAGCGGTCTGTCCCTCGGGTCAACCATGGGACGATCGCCTCGCATCAGTTCGAGCCACCGCTTCTGAATGAGGGCCGTCAGCTTAAAACGTCCGCCGACGCGGTTCACAATGTCTTCACTTTTCAACGCTTGAATCATTTGGTCACAGACCTCCGACAATCCGATACCTTCTGACGTTCCTTGCCGATGATGCCGACGATTTCGTCAATCGTCTCGTCGAGCAGATCGTTCACCACGAAGTAGTTGTACACCCCCGATTCGCGGGCAAAGGCAATCTCGCCGTTGGCGTTGGCCAACCGTTGAGAAATCACCTCCTGCTTGTCGCGACCGCGTCCCTGGATCCGATCGATGAGCACCTGAGAATCGCTCGGCAGCACATAGATCATGACGGCTTGCGGAAACTTTCGGGCCACCTGAATGCCGCCCTGAACCTCGATCTCCAGAATCACATCCTGACCGGCCGCCAGGGCTTCCCGAACCGCGCCGGCCGGCGTCCCGTACAGGTTGCCCAGATACTCGGCGTGTTCCAGAAAGTCACCCGCCGCCAACCTGCTCTCGAACTCCTGGCGGGTCAGGAAGTAGTAGTTCCTGCCGTCCACCTCGTTCTTGCCCGGCTTGCGCGTGGTGGCGGAGATACTAAGCCTTGCCCCGAGCCGCTCGACCAGTCGGGAGCAGATCGTGCTCTTGCCCACACCGCTGGGACCACTGATAACGACCAGGACTCCGTTGATGCCGCCACTCATTCGATGTTCTGAACCTGTTCCTTGAGCCGATCGATCAGGGCCTTGATTTCAACGATCTCGCGTGAGACCTCCGCATCGTTGGCCTTGCTGCCGATCGTGTTGGCCTCTCGCAGCATCTCCTGAGCGAGGAAATCGAGCTTTCGCCCCGCGAGTTCCTTGCTGTCGCAGACCTTGGAGAACTGATCGAGGTGACTGGCGAGGCGTGCGAGTTCCTCGCTGATGTCGCAGCGTTCGGCGAAGATGGCCACCTCTTTGGTCAGTCCCTCCTGATCGAGTTCGAGTTTCACGTCGACCAGGAGAGCGTTGACTCGCTGGCGCAGGCGTTCCTGGTAGTACTTGACGACCTCCGGTGCGCGCCCGCGAATGACCTGGATATGCTCTCGGACGCGTGCCACGTGGTTGAGCAGGTCGTCCCGGAGTGCCCGTCCCTCGTTCTGTCGCATGACGAGCAGACGTTCGATCGCCTGGTCGGTCATTTTCGAGAGGAGCCGCCACCATTGTTCCTTGCAGTCTTCGGGGAATTCCCGCGGCTCACACACACCGGGCATGGAGAGGAGCGTTCCGAGGTCTATGGGCATCTCGGAGCAGCCTTCGATCGCACGAAGCTGCTCGACGTAGCTGCGTACGGCCCCGGCATTGATCTCAAACGTGCCCACGGCATTCGTGTTGCGAACGCGAACCACATAGGTGATGCTGCCCCGCCCCAACCGTTCTCGCAGGACCTTCTCGACCTCGGCCTCCAGCACCTGCAGGTGCTCCGGAAGCTTGATCGTGAGTTTCAGATAGCGGTTGTTGAGGCTGCGGATCTCGAGCGCGTAGCTGACGCCGTCTTCGTCGCAATGCGCCTCACCATAGCCCGTCATCGACAGGATCATGATCGCTCCCTGTGTGCCCCATACCGACGAGCACTATCTGATGCCGCCGCGAGATGGATTGCCGGACCCTACTTGGGCTGCGTCTGAGCCGGCGCCACCGGAACCCGAGCGGGTGCCGCCGGGACTTGAGCCCCGCCGGAAACCGGAGGAGTCGCGGGACGGGGCCTAGCATCCGCTGGCCCCGGAGGAACTGCCGCAGGACCGGCACCCGGAGGAACCGCACCGGATTCGGGTTGTCCCTCTGCCGGCTGCACGATCGCGGGCGAGGCCAGCGTCACCTTGCGGAAGATGAAGTTGTCGACGATCGCCAGCAGGAGAAACAGGCCCGCCAATCCCACGGTGATCCAGGTGAAGAAGTCACCCGTCTTGGCTCCGAACGCACTGTGCCCCCCTGCCCCGCCGAAGGCGCCGGACAAACCGCCGCCGCGTCCCTTCTGAAGGAGGACGACTACGATCAGCAGGAAGCAGACCAACAGGAACAGAATGCCGCTGAAGATCTTCCAGAATGCCACTACCGCCATCAACATATCCAGACCCCTAACGCGGCTGATGCCGCAACCCAACGGTTGATACAGTCTGCGAAATCCGTCTCACAGGGGATTAGTGCCCACACCCTTCAATCACGCCCTACGGGAGTTTCTTCGCCTTCACCGTAGCATTGATGATTTCGATGAAATCGCCGGCCTTGAGGCTGGCCCCACCGACCAAAGCACCATCGACATCCGGCTGAGCCATCAATTCGGCCGCATTGTTCGGCTTGACACTTCCGCCGTACTGGATCCGAACCGCCTGGGCCACCTTGTCATTATACAGCCGGGTCAGGACTTTGCGCACATGGGCGTGCGCCTCCTGAGCCTGCTGGGGCGTGGCGTTCCGACCGGTACCGATCGCCCAGACGGGCTCATAGGCGATGACGATGGAAGCCGCCTTGTCGGGGGAGACGCCCGCCAGGCCGGCTTCGGTCTGGGTAGTCAGTACGGTCTCGGTCAGCCCGGCGTCGCGTTCTTCGAGTTTCTCACCGATGCAGAGTATCGGGGTAAGGCCTGCGGCCAGGGCTGCGTGCACCTTCTTGTTGATGAGGGCATCCTCTTCGCCCTTGCCGATGGTGTGGCGTCGTTCGCTATGGCCGAGAACCACATAGGCACAGCCACAGTCGATAAGCATCTGGGGGGAGAGTTCTCCGGTGAATGCCCCTTCGGCTTCGTACCACATGTTCTGGGCACCCAGTCCGATGATCGTCCCCTCGCAAGCCTTTCGAACGGCCAGGAGATAGGGCGCCGGCGGACAGACCGCCACATCCATGGCGAGTCCCTTGGCGAGCGTCTTTCCCAGTTCCTGTACGAGTTGGGTAGCAGTGCTAAGCGTTTTGTACATCTTCCAGTTACCGGCTACGAAGGGGCGTCTCATGATCCTGCGTCTCTCCTGAACGAATCGGATATTTCCGGCTGGGCTTCGGTCCGGCGGACACATTTCGCGCCGAACGGCCTGCCCATGGGAAAAAGCGATATTATAATAGATTAGGTGAACCAGGGCTATGGCTTGCAGCGTAAAACGTCTACGTTGACTTATCTATTGGGGGTCGGTAGAGTCTCGTAGGGTTGTGCATGCCGGTCACCCGGTTTGAGCCTGCCGGTAGGAGTCTGTCGAGATGCCGAAGCGAAATCTTGCATGGATGCTGGTGATCGTGTTGATCGCCCTGTTGTTCTGGAAACTGCCGAGCACGGTCGCGCGGCGTGACACGGTTTATCGCACCTTCGAGCCCCTGGTCGACATCCGTTCGGAGATACTGAAGAACTACGTCGAGGAAGTGGACGAGAAGGATCTGATTCGCGGCGCCATCGAGGGCATGCTCCAGCGGCTCGATCCCTACAGCAACTACTTCGGTCCGGAACAGATGGCCGACCTAAACCGAGACACGACAGGGAGTTTCGGCGGCATCGGCATCCTTCTGGATATGAAGGACGGTTGGCTGACGGTCATCAGCCCAATCGAGGACAGCCCCGCCTTTCGTTCCGGGGTACTCGCCGGCGACAAGCTCATTGAAATCGAAGGTGAGAGCACGAAGGGCATGACCATGTCCGATGCCGTCACACGGCTGACGGGCAAGCCTGGCACGAAGGTGAAGATCACCGTTCGTCACGAGCTCAAGAACGAACAAGTGACGATGGAGCTTACCCGGGACAACATCAAGATCGTGTCCGTGAAGGGTTGGAACCGGAAGAACGGGGCCGACTGGGACTACATGCTCGATCACGAGCAGCGCATCGGCTACATCCGGGTTTCGAAATTCATGCCCGATACGGCCAAGTCGATTGATGAGGCCGTCAAGAGGCTCCAGGGCGATGGGATGAAGGCGCTCGTTCTGGACCTTCGGCTCAACCCCGGTGGACTTCTGGAATCCGCCATTGAGGTGGCCGACCTGTTTCTCGATGACGGCGTGATTGTCTCAACCAAGGGCCGCTGGTCGCAGAAGAAGGAAACGGTGGCCAAGAAAGAGGGGACGTATCCGAGATTCCCCGTGGCGGTTCTGGTGAACCGTTACACGGCCAGTGCGGCAGAGATCGTGGCGGGGGCCCTGCGCGATCACAAGCGGGCCGTGGTCATCGGCGAGCGGACGTTCGGCAAGGGCAGCGTTCAGAATGTCATTCGGCTGGAGGACGGTCAGGGAGCGATCAAGCTGACCACTGCCTACTACTACCTTCCGCTGGGCGAGTGCATTCACAAGACCAAGCAGGCCGAGGCCGCCAAGAAGTGGGGTGTGGATCCACTCATCGAGGTCAAACTGACGGACGATGAGTTGCTCGACGTCATCAAATCGCGAGGCGACGCCGACATTATCCGGCCGTCCAGCCAACCCACGACGACTCAGGGCAAGAGCGGCGTGGTCATCGACCGTCAACTCGATCAGGCCCTGAAGATCCTCAAAGTGGAACTGAGCAAGGCGGTGGCCGACGCAACGGCGAAGAAGGCGGGTTAGGTTTGCGGTGTGCGACAGAGGCCACACCGTCCCCGCCGGCCGAATGAGGCGTCGGGGCGAGCGATGCTTCTGTCAGGCGAGCGGAAGGTGTGAGGGCAGATTCCGCCGACGGGTCCTCGCGTCGGTGACGGATGGATCGAGAGGGTCTCCGCCGAGGACTGAGGGGACCCCGCGAGGCGTGCATCTCCGTGACGCTCATCCTCGGTATTGAAACGTCGTGTGATGAGACCGCGGCCGCAGTCGTCGCCGACGGACACAACATTCGCAGCAACATCGTTTCGAGCCAGGTGGAGCTTCACCGTAAGTTCGGCGGCGTCGTTCCGGAGATCGCCAGCCGTGCCCATATCGAGTGTCTGAACAACATCATCGGTGAATCGATGGCTCAGGCCGGTGTCCAGGGATGTGACATCGATGCCATCGCCGTATCGCACACGCCCGGCCTGATCGGGTGTCTGCTCATCGGAGTGACGGCGGCCAAGGCGCTCTCATGGGCATGGGGGAAACCGCTGATCGGCGTGGACCACGTTCAGGCGCACCTTTGCGCCGCTGCGATGGTTGCGGACGATCCGCCCTGGCCTGCTGTCGGCCTGGTGGTCAGCGGCGGGCATACGTCGCTGTTCCGCGTGGATGACTTCGACCGGATCGAGCTGCTGGGATGCACGACCGACGATGCGGTCGGCGAGGCCTTCGACAAGGTGAGCAGCATCCTGAACCTGGGATATCCGGGTGGCCCGGCGATCGAGCGGACGGCCTCTTCCGGTGACCCGAAGGCGGTGCGATTCCCCCGGACGATGCTCTCGGCAGACTCGCTCGATTTCAGCTTCAGCGGGATCAAGACAGCGGTTCTGTATCACGTTCACGGCCCGGGCAAAACGACGGGCGGCCTGGAGCGGCTCAGCCCTCAGGATGTCGCCGACATTGCGGCGAGTTTCCAGGAGGCAGCAACGGACGTGCTGGTGGCCAAGACGATGCTGGCCGTCGAGCGGGCCGGGCTGAAGACCGTGGTCTTCGGCGGGGGCGTCGCGGCCAACAAGGCGTTGCGTAACAAGCTCGCCGTGACGTGCGAGCGTGCAGGTGTGACCCTTCACATGCCCCCGATGTCCCTGTGCACGGACAATGCTGCGATGGTGGCCGGCCTGGGCTACCAACGTCTGATCCGCGGCTACACCGAGACCCTGATGCTCGAAGCGCTGGCGTGACACGGCACCTCATTGAGTTCTTCGCGGGTGTAGCCCAAACCCCATATCCGGTGTATAACTCTTCGAGTCCGTTTGGGGACTGCGGGGCCATTGGCGTCGATAATGGGTCCCGGTGTGCGGGCGGAATGCCTGCGGCTCAGGACACAGAACTCGGGAGGTTGATGATGCAGAAGAAGACGACCCGTCGTGTATTCCTTCAACAGGCCGTTCTCGGGGGGGTCGGATTATCGGTGGGAATCCGATCAGCCCTGGCGAGAACCTTCGCGGCCAACGAGAAGCTCAACATTGCGATCATGGGCGTGGCCGGCCAGGGGGAATACAACCTCAACAACGTCGCCGGTGAGAACATCGTTGCGATTTGTGACATCGACGAGAACCGCTCTGCCCCGGCCCGGACCCGCTTTCCCAAGGCGAAGTTCGATGCGGACTTCCGCCGGGTCCTCGATCTGAAAGACGTCGATGCGATGGTCATCTGCACGACCGACCACACGCATGCCGTCGCTACGGTGGCCGCATTGAAATCCGGCCGGCATGTCTACTGCGAGAAACCCCTGACACATACGGTCTATGAAGCCCGGGTGGTGGCCGAGACGGCCGCAAAGACCAAGCTCGCCACGCAGATGGGAACCCAGATCCACGCGGGAGGCAACTACCGGCGCGTCGTCGAACTGGTCAAGTCTGGGGCCATCGGCAAGGTGCAAGAGGTTCATTGCTGGGTCGGCGGGGCGTGGGTGGGTGCCGATCGCCCGAAGGATACGCCGCCGGTACCGGCCGGTCTTCACTGGAATCTCTGGATCGGACCGGCCCCGGATCGCCCCTATCACCCCACGTATCTGCCCGCCAACTGGCGTGGCTGGTGGGACTTTGGCGGTGGATCGCTGGCGGACATGGCCTGCCATCACACGGACCTGCCCTTCTGGGCGCTCGATCTGGATCATCCACTGACGGTGGAAGCCGAAGGCCCGCCGCTGCATCCTGAGAGCGCCCCGGCCTGGCTGATCGTGCGGTACCAATATCCTCAGCACAAGGACCGGCCGCCCGTGAAACTCACGTGGTACAACGGGGACAAACGTCCACCGCAATTCGCCGAGGAGGGCAAACTGCCCCAGTGGGGCAACGGAACGCTGTTCGTCGGCGAGAAGGGCATGCTCCTGGCCGACTATGACAAGCACGTGCTGCTGCCCGAGAAGGACTTCAAAGACTTCAAGCGTCCGGCCCCGTTCATCCCCGATTCCATCGGGCACCACGCCGAATGGATTCGGGCCTGCAAGACGGGCGAACCGACCACGTGCAATTTCGCCTATGCCGGAAGACTGACCGAAGCCGTCCTATTGGGCAATGTCGCCTATCGAAGCGGGAGCAAGATCGAATGGGATCACAAGAACATGAAGGTCGCCAACGCTCCCCAGGCGATGCGATTCCTGCAGCGCGAATATCGGCAGGGCTGGAGTCTGTAGGACTCGGTGGGACCTGCGGAGGACCGGTCCACACACCCCTCTGCCGAATGCGACATCGGTTTCCTCGAAGACCAGGGCCCTGATGCCCTGGTCTTCGTCATAGGACCGAAGATGGCCCGGTTCCGGTACGAACCGAAGTCGATCGAATGGTGGTTGCCATGCCGCGTGATGCGGATGTCATGATCATCGGGGCCGGGGCGGCCGGCCTGGCAACGGCCATCTTCGCCGCTCGATCCGCCGGTGATCGACGTGTCACGATCCTCAACGGTATGGGCAAACCGGGGGCGAAGGTCCTGCTCAGCGGCGGAGGACGCTGCAATATCACTCATGCCGTCGTCTCGCCCGCAGACTATTACGGTGGAAGCCCTCATACGATCCGCCGGGTCCTCAGTGCATTTACGGTGGAACAGACCGTTGCCTTCTTCGAGGGCCTGGGCGTGCCTCTGCGTGCCGAGAAAGACGGCAAACTCTTTCCGACAACGAACCGAGCCGCAACGGTCCTCGACGCCCTTCTGGCCGAAGCCCAGCGTCTGAGCGTGCGGATCCTGCCGCATCATCGGGTTACCGACATCAAAGTTCAGAAGAACGAATTCAAGATCACCACGGCCTCGGAGTCGCTGACGGCTGGAAAGGTCGTTCTGGCCACGGGAGGGATGTCCTATCCCGGCACAGGCAGCGACGGAAGCGGCTACCGACTGGCCGAGGCGATTGGCCATTCCATCGTGCCTCCGACACCGGCCCTCGCGCCCTTTCTGCTGGAAGGCGACTTTCACCGCCCCCTTTCGGGTGTCTCGCAGGAGGTTGAGTTGACTGTTCGCGTTCACGATGCCAAGCCGGTTCGCCTTCGAGGGCCGTTGCTGTGGACGCACTTCGGGGTCAGCGGTCCCGTGGTGCTGGACGCCTCACGGGTCTGGTTCCGTGCTCGGGCCGAGAACCGCCCTGCGGCTGTCAGTATCAGTTTCTTGCCCGACGCGGATTTTCAAGCCGCCGAACACCGATTGATGGACCTGGCCTCTGAACACCCCCGAAGCCTTCTGCGGAACATTCTGAACACGCTGCTTCCGTCGCGCGTCGGCGAGGCCCTGTTGGCCCATCGAGGCATCGATGGGAACAGCCGAATGGCTGCCTTGACCAAAGAGAGCCGACGCCGGCTGACTCACGCCCTGATCGATTGGGAACTCACCGTCCGAGGCGAGCACGATTTTGACCGTGCCGAGGTAACCGCGGGCGGGGTCCGGCTGGACGAGATTGACGCTCGAACGATGGAGTCTCGCGTCTGCCCAGGACTGCACCTGACAGGCGAACTTCTCGACGTGGATGGTCGAGTGGGAGGGTTCAACCTCCAATGGGCATGGTCGAGCGCATGGGTCTGTGCCCGAGGGCTCTTAGCGAGCCACGGCTAGGCCAAGGATGAGCGTCCGGCCTGCCAATCGCAGCCGAAGCGGGGCCCTGTTGAGACGTGTGTCGAGCAACTCTTGAGGGCAAGGGAACACACCATAACAGAGATTGAAATCGGACGGCATGTATCAGCCTGGAATTAGAGCAGACAATTCCTGTTGTTCTCAGGGCTGGGAGGTGGTTATTGCCGCACACGCCGTTCAGACTGCACTTACCGTGAGGGCATTTTGCACAAACCCATTCGGATGATATAATACCACGATGAAGTATTTGCAATCTTGGAGTGTTTAGCGGTGTTTGGGGATGTCGCAGGAGCATCAGATATGGCCTCCAATGAAGCGCCTCCGGCTGCGCTCTGCAGAGACATGGTTTTTCGCTACAACCGGCAGGGGATGATTGTGGGCTACGAGTCCGGCGATGATCTGGAGCCGCTCTCACAAGCCGACGAGGTCATCGGCAAGTCCATTTCGGACATCATCCCGGAGCCCGTGGGTTCGCTCATAAGGCAGTCCATCGAGCAAACGCTCATCCGTCGACGCCCGCAGATCATCGAATACGAACTGGTGCAGGAGGGTGCAACCCACACGTACGAAGGCCGGATTCTGATCAGCGGTCAGGACGAGGTAGCCCTGCTTGTGCGGGACATCACGGAGCAGAGACAGGCCGAGCAATTGTTGAAGCTCCAGCACCAGGCGGCAACGGCGCTGGGTACGGCCAAGGACTTTGAGAGTGCGCTGGAATGGCTCCTGGAAGCCGTCTGCAAGATCGAGCCCATTACGTGTGCCGGGATGTACATCGTGGACCCTGAAACGGGTGCCTTGGATCTATATGCCCATCGAGGGATTTCGGATGCGTTCGCGGATGCCGTTCAACACTACGAAGCCCAGGAAGCGGAAACACTGCTGGTGATGAAGGGAGAACCGGTCTACCTGAGCCATGGAGACGTCCTTTCGCCAAGAGACGAGGTTCGTCGTTTCGAGGGACCGCAGGGGCTGGCGGCGATACCGATGACGTACGAAGGACGTCTGGTGGCCGTCATGAACGCGGGCTCGCACAAGAGCGACCAGATCCCGCCCCTCGTGCGACGAACACTGGAAGCCATCGCGGCACAGTTGGGAGGGATCCTGGCTCGGCGTCGCACGGAGGAACAGATTCGGCGACGAATGGTCCTCGACGAGCTGATATCCTCGATGTCGGCCCGCATCATCAGCAGCGACCCTGTGATTGTGGACGAGGCATTGCACGACACACTTGACGCCGTCGGCCGATTCGTGGGTGCCGACAGGAGCTACCTCTACGCTTTCCAGGACGACCAGGGGACTATCGAGCGGGCCTATGAGTGGTGTGCCGAAGGCGTTCTTCCGCGAGGGGAAGGACGCCGGACCATGAGCCAGGAGCAATACCAGTGGTCGGTGGGCAAGTTCGCCCGTCGCGAGGTCATCCTGATCGGCAAGATGTCGGAACTGCCGCCGGAAGCCCAGGCGGAGAGGGAACTGTGGGAATCACTGGGGATTCGTTCGATCTACGCCATCCCGGTCGTCATCGACAATCGAACGATCGGCTTCTTCGGATTCAATGCCGAGCGAGAGGAGAGGACGTGGGGGCAGGATGAGATCACTCTGCTCAAGATGACTGCGGAGTTGTTCGCCAATGTGATCGCCCGAAGGCGAGCCTATGAGGCGTTGGCCGAAAGCGAACACCGCTTCCGTGAGATGGCCGAGAACATCCTCGATGTGTTCTACATGGAGTCGCCCGCCGAGCGGAAGGTGCTGTACGTCAGTCCGGCCTATGAGAGAATCTGGGGGCGGAGCCGTCAGAGTCTGTTGGATCATCCCGAGTCGTGGGTGGAAGGGGTACTTCCGGAGGATCGAAAGAAGATCGAGGCGGGCTTCGTCCAGCTTGCACACGGCATACCCCTTGATGATGAATACCGCGTGGTGCGTCCTGACGGTTCGGTGCGTTGGGTTCGCGACCGCGCGTTTCCGATCCTTGCCCCCGACGGCACATTTCTCCGAACGGTGGGCGTGGTTCGCGATGTGACGGAACAGAGGCAGGCGGAACTGGCGTTACAGCACAGTGAGCGGCAGTACCGTTCGCTGATCGAGAATGCCGCCGACTTCATTTCGATTCTTGCGCGGGACGGCACAATCCTTTATGAGAGCCCTGCCGTGGAGAAGGTTCTCGGATACCGCCCCGAGGAGTTGATTGGGCGCAACATCTTCGACTTTGCACATCCGGAGGAAGCGCCACGACTGCGATCACTCTTCGAGGAGGTTCTGGCCAGCCCGAACCGAAACCGAAGCAGCGAGTGTCAGGCCCGCCACCGGGATGAGTCCTGGCGCATTCTGGAGTGCACGGCCCAGAATCTGCTGGAAGACCCGGCCGTCAACGGCGTGGTGTTCAATGCTCGTGACATCACGGAACGGCGTCGAGCGGAGGAGGCGAGTCTTGTCTTCGCCCGAGGCATCGAACAGAGCAGCGAAGCCATTGTCATCACCGACGCCAACATCCGTATTACCTTCATGAACAAGGCTGCCGAGGATCTGATGGGATTGTCGGCCAAGGAGACGTATGGGCGCTACCCCCACGAGGTCTTTGGGATCGACGTGCCAACGCGCGAGGAGATTCAGGCGGGAATCGGAAGCCAGGGTAGCTGGTCGGGCCCTGTGGACGTTCATGACCCACACGGCACCAAGATTCCTCTTCAGATGTCGGTATTGCTCATTTCAGACGAGCGGAATACCCCTCTGGCCACCGTATGCATCGCTCGCAGCGCGCGAAAGACTCGCCAGTTGGAATCCCTGCAACACGTTACAGAAATCGTGGCAGATACCCGCGCTGCCGACGAGAAGACGATCCAAGGAGTCATGTCTCATCTGCGTGAACTGGTCGGCGTCGATCGATGGGGCATCTACCTCCACAGTCCTCAGGAGGACATGCTCGAGTTGAAGTACTTCAGCGAGAACAGCCAGGGATTGGCCTCGGTCAGCCAGAGGTTTCCCGTGGCCGCCACCTTGCAGGGACAGGTGTTTCGAACGGGTGAGATCCTGTTCACACCGGACATCTCCAGCGATCATCGGTTCGTCCGCAGCCCGACATTTCGCAAACTGATCCCCTTGGTCGAACAGACCCAGATGAAGGCAACCTGCATTCTTCCGATCCGGGCCGGAAGTCGCATTCTGGGCACACTGAACGTCTCGGACCGGCGAGTCCGGAACTTTTCCCCGGAGGAACTGACGCTGCTCAAGACTCTGGCGAACCAACTGGGGGTATTGATCAGCCGAAGCCAGCCCGTATCCGATGAGCAACCGAATCAGGTTCGCCCTGTTCCGACAGAACCCCAAGAAGAGGTCCCGGTTGTGGCGGCGAGCCAGGCGATGAAGCGGGTTCTGGAGGACGCCCGCCGCCTCTCCATGACGGATATGCCGGTCATGGTCCTTGGTCCGACAGGGGCCGGGAAGGGGCACTTGGCCAAGTACGTGCACTCGATCAGTCCCCGCAGCCAGGGGCCCTTCCTGATGGTGAACTGCGCCTGCCTCGACGGCGAACTGATCCTGAGCGAACTGTTCGGACACGAACGAGGTGCCTTCACCGGAGCGGTCCGTCAACAGAAAGGATGCTTCGAGCTGGCCAACGGCGGAACACTACTGCTGGATGAGGTCGTGGAACTCCCGCAGTCGGCCCAAGCCAAGCTTCTGCAACTGGTCGAAACTCAGCGTTTCCGGCGCATCGGCGGGGAACAGACGATCATCACCGATGTGCGTATCATCTGTACGACCAACGCCGATGTCCGAGAGTGCGTTCGCACGGGCAAGATGCGTCAAGACCTCTACTATCGTCTGAGCGCCGGCACGATCGTCGTTCCCCCGCTCTGTGAACGACCGGAAGACATCGAATTGCTGGCCCAGAACTACATTCGGACGCAGGCCATGGCGACCGGTCAGCCTGCCAACATCCTGACGGCATCGGCCATCGCCCGACTCCAGGAGTATCACTGGCCGGGCAACGTGCGCGAACTTCAGAACGTGCTGGCCCATGCTTCTGCCCGAGGAAGCAGAATCATCGGTATCAAGGACCTTCGATTCTCCCCGGCCACCCACGACCCCTTGCCGGACGACAGGGTGGTCAGCGATCGTCCTGAACGAGAGATCATTCTGGACGTCTTGCGCAGGAATCGCTGGAACCGTTCGTCGGCGGCCGACGAACTGGGCATGCATCGCAACACGTTGAGACATCGGATGAAAAAATACGGCATTGAAAAATAGCCCCCCTGCAAGCCTCTTATCGGACCCCGCAGCGAAGATGCTCAGAGAGTGAAAGCTGCGTCCTTCTCCGACCGAATAATAATCGGGACCCGTAATGGTCTTCGACACGCAGTCCGCGCGGCCCGTGCCGTAATGCTGCCGGACGACAGTGAACGGCTTCGAATGCTCGACGGGACGAACATAGCGGTGTTGTTCGGCGTCGCACTGACCGTTGCTCTGTGCGGAGCATGGTTGCTGCGCCGATCCCGAGCAACGCGTGTGAATGGGGAACTCGCCAGCGATCGTTACCGAGAGATGATCGAGAAGGCCAACAGCATCATTCTATTGATGGATGCGGAGGGCACGATCACGTTCATCAACCCGTTCGCGGAGTCCTTCTTCGGATTCTCAAAGGAGGAGATCGTAGGCAAGAGCGTCATCGGAACCATCGTGCCGTCGACGGACACGACGGGGCAAGACCTCGACGCCATGATCAAGAGCATCGCCCTTCACCCCGAGCACTATCTCACAAACGAGAACGAGAACATCCGCAAGAACGGAGATCGCGTTTGGATCGCCTGGACGAATCGCCCGCTTCAGAACGCCGACGGAACCATTCGGGACATTCTGTGTATCGGCAACGATCTGACCGAGCGGAAGCGAATCGAAAACGAATTGCATCGGACTGAAGCGCTGCTCCTGGCGGCCATCGAACAGACGCCCGCGGGCGTGGTCATCGCCGACGCCGCGGACGGGAAGACGCGGATCGCCAACTCTGCCGCATATGCCATCCAGGGCGTTTCACGAGAGACTCTGGGCAGTACGTCTTGCGATTCTCCATCAGAGATGTGGCGTTTGTATCACGCGAACGGTCGGCTGTGCAATCCCGAGGATCTCCCGCTTTACCGGGCCCTTCAACACGGCACGACCTCCGAGAATGCGGAGATGATCGTCCGGCGCGGGGACGGCCAGGAGCGGTGGATACTCGCCAATGCCTCGCCCATCCGCGATGCCAGAGGCGAGGTGATCGCGGGTATCGTGGTCTTTCCCGACATCACGCAACTCAAGGAGGCCGAGAAACGCCTGAAACAACAGGCCTCGCTGCTCAAGTTCCAGAACATGGAGCTGGAAACGCACCGCCAGCAGCTCAAGGCCCAGCAGATCGACCTGGTAACGATGAACCAGGCGCTCCAGGAGGCCAAGCTTGCAGCCGAGACCGCCAACACGGCCAAGAGCCAATTCCTGGCGAACATGAGCCACGAGATCCGAACGCCGATGACCGCAATCATGGGGTTCGCCGAGAACCTCATCGATCCGACGCTGCCGGACCCTGAACGGGGTGCGGCCGCCGAGACGATCCTGCGGAACGGTCGACACCTCCTGGAAATCCTGAACGAGATTCTGGATCTGTCCAAGATTGAGGCCGGCCGGTTTGAAATCGAGCAGATCGAATGTTCACCGATCCAACTGTTCCAGGAGATACGGTCGTTGATGAAGGCCCGCGCCGAAGGAAAGGGCCTGTCCTTCGACGTAGAGTATGTCGGACGGATTCCTGAGAAGGTCTACACGGATCCGACCCGGCTTCGTCAGATTCTGTTGAACCTGGTAGGCAATGCGATCAAGTTCACGGAGACCGGCGGTGTGCGAATCGTGGTGCGATTCCTCGATGTGCCGACGAGCGAAGAGGGCCGCTCCGCCTCTGCGCAGATGGTTACCGACGTGATGGACACGGGCATCGGAGTCGCCCCAGATGAGATCGAGAAGCTCTTCCAGCCGTTCCAGCAGGCGGATACATCGACAACCCGACGATACGGGGGAACGGGACTGGGTCTGACGATCAGCCGACACCTGGCCAGACTCCTGGGCGGCGACATCACGGTGGAGAGCACCCCGTACAAGGGCAGTACCTTCAGCGTCCGGATCGTCACGAAGCTACCCAGTGACCCGAAGATGATCGATCACCCGATGGACGGCTCCATCTTCACGGGGATGCCTGTTCGAGCGCCGGTGGATACCTCCAAACTGCGGCTGGAGGCCCGGATCCTTCTGGCCGAGGATGGCCCCGACAACCAGCGTCTGATCTCGTTCATCCTGACCAAGAACGGGGCACAGGTCGAAGTGGCCGAGAACGGCAAGGTCGCTTTAGACAAGGCCATGGAGGCCCAGCGGCAAGGTAGCCCGTTCGATCTGATCCTGATGGATATGCAGATGCCGATTCTGGATGGCTATGAAGCCACACGACTGTTGAGGGGACAGGGATACACGGGCCCCGTCGTCGCACTGACGGCACACGCGATGTCCGACGATCGGGCCAAGTGCATTGCCGCGGGATGCAGTGACTACATGACCAAGCCGATCGACCGCCAGAAGCTCATCGAGAAGGTCTCCAAACACCTCAGGAAACGGCAAGAAGCCGGAACCACCAGCGTATAGCATCTCTTCTTGCGCGTTCGTAGCACAGACAGGCCCGACCGGCCATCGGCCGCCTTGCGAAGCCTATCTTCGGGGACGATACTGTCAGCTCTCAAATGAGAAGGGCGCATCGCGCGGTCGTGACCTTTTTGAGCGGAGGCATTGACGGAATGGTGATTCCCGGCGAACTGAAAGTACCTAACCGTATCTTGATGGGCCCAGGCCCCAGCGATGTTTCCGACCGTGTGCTGAGGGCGATGAGCTGTCCGACGATCGGCCATCTCGATCCGCTCTTTCTGGGCATCCTGAATGAGACGAGGGATCTGCTGCAACAGGTCTTCCGTACGCGGAACGAAATGACCCTGGCCGTCAGCGGCACGGGTTCGGCGGGCATGGAGACATGCGTCTGCAACCTGGTCGAACCGGGGGACGAGGTGCTGGTCTGCGTGGCCGGCGTGTTCGGGCAGCGGATGACGGACGTAGCGCAACGATGCGGTGCGATCGTCCACAATGTGCAGGTTGAATGGGGGCGGATCATCGAGCCCGATCAGGTGGCTCGCATGCTGGCACACCACCCCAAGATCAAGCTGGTGGGAATCGTGCATGCCGAGACGAGCACGGGGGCCCATCAGCCGATCGAGCCGATCGGCCGGATCGTTCATGATGCCGGCGCGATGTACCTGGTGGACACGGTAACGAGTCTGGGCGGGACCGACGTCCGGGTGGATGAATGGGGCATCGACGCATGCTACAGCGGGACCCAGAAGTGCCTGTCGTGTCCACCCTGCCTGGCCCCGGTGACGTTCAGCCCGAAGGCCGTCGAGTGCATCGACCATCGCCATACGAAGGTACAGAGCTGGTATCTGGATATGACGATGGTGCGACAATACTGGGGCAGCGAGCGGCTTTATCATCACACGGCACCTATCAACTCGATCTACGGCCTGCGAGAAGCCCTGCGCATCATTGTTGAGGAGGGGCTGGAGGCCCGCTTCGAGCGGCACCTGCTGCACCATGGCGCGCTTCGGGCAGGGCTTGAGGCGATGGGAATCCGGTTTCTGGCCCAGGAAGGCCACCGTCTGCCCATGCTGAACGCCGTGAGTATTCCGGACGGTGTGGATGATCTGACGGTCCGCAAACGCCTGCTGAACGAATTTGGAATTGAGATCGGAGGCGGACTCGGACAGTTCAAGGGCAAGGCGTGGCGCATCGGCCTGATGGGTCATGCAGCGACCCACAGAAATGTCCTGCTCCTGCTGAGCGCACTGGAGCTGATACTGACAGACATGGGTTGCAAGGTCACGCCGGGTGGAGCGGTTGCCGCAGCCGAAACGTTCTACCGAACCAGCAGGTGACGCGGCGATGCCGGCGGAGATGCCTTTCTCGCAAA
Organism: uncultured Planctomycetales bacterium; assembly: GCA_964446835.1. Lineage (GTDB taxonomy): Bacteria > Planctomycetota > Phycisphaerae > UBA1845 > JAFGLZ01 > CAYUQT01. Next base: position 91,581 of record CAYUQT010000011.1, read on the forward strand.
GGCCGGTCGCTCAGGTGTGGACATGCACTGACCGATAATAGAAGGCGGTGGTTTGTGTCCTGCGAGGACTCTTCCATGACGTCTCAGTGAGGACGAAGCCCATGAGTCAGCAAAACCCGATCCCGGACACCATTCTGACGGACTTCATCGATGCCTGCCGGCAGGAAGGGTTTGCGCTGAATCCGCCATGCCTCGATGTGGGTTGTGCCAACGGCAAGAACTTTCCCCTGCTGCCGCGACCGCTGGGCGGTCTGGACATCAGGGTCCCACTCGTTCAGGAGGCGCGGCAGGCCCATTCGGGGCCGGACGTGCTGTGCCTGGCAGCCGCGCTGCCTCATCTGCCCTTCCCCGATGGCTCGTTCGAAAGCGCCGTGTGCTGGGGCGTTCTGTACATCCTCGGCGGACCGACGCAGGTCGTCCTGGCCCTCCGTGAGATCGGCCGCGTGCTTCGGCCCTGCGGCCTGCTGTTCACCAGCTATCGCACCACCGACTGTGTCATGACCCGCTTCGCCGGTGAGCCTCTGGCCGAAGGAACCTTCCGGATCAACGAGGACGCCCCCCCGGCACAGCGCGGGCTGGTCATGAGTTTCTGGTCGGAAGACCGGATTCGAGAGATGCACCGGGAAGCCGGTCTGGAGGTCCTGAGCCTGCGCGATCTGCCGCGTGAGGACAAGCTCGGACGGCACCACTTTCTGGGCTTCGTCGCCCAACGCCCCGCGTAGTACACGCCACTTGATCTACCGCAAGGACTCGGCTTGCATCCGACTCTGGAAGGATCGCCAGGCCACAATGGACCGTCGGAGGTTCTCGTGTTTGTCGCCTTTGACGGCGTAACACTGAAGCCCGACGGGGCCCGCGTACCCCATTCGGCAGAGTCTCTCCATCAGATGTGCCACATCGTAGCTGCCGCGATCCAGGGGCTGGATGAGCCGGTCCCAGTCGCCCTGGGGATCCGCTCCGTTGATTGTGACCTGATAGAGATACGGAACGGCAAGCCGAAGCCTGTCTTCGAGCGTCTCGGGTCGATCGACCTTCAGCCAGTGGCAGAGGTTGAAGGTCACGCCGACGTTGGCGCGATCGACCTTGCGAACGACGCGAACAGCATCCTCCACCCGTTCGACCCAGAACCACACATGTGGATAGAGGGCGATCTTCAGTCCGTTGCGATCGGCCTCGTCGGCGAGTTCCCGGATGATTTCGACTGCCCGCCCATCCCCCGCGGGTGACGACGGTTTGTGCTGCTGGCTCTGGATGTAGAGCCAGATCATCGTCTCTCGCCCCTTCAGAAGCCGCATCGCCTGGATCAGTTTCGGATCGTAGGGTGGTTTGTCGGTGTCGATGGTCGCGCCGACGTAGAGCGTGAACAGCTTCAGGTGATGGCGATCCAGCGCGGTGAGGGTCTCGGGGATCCCGTCTACCCCCGACCCGCTCATGCCCGCATAGCCCAGGTCCTTGAGCATCTGAGCCTGCGCCTCGGGAGTCGCATGGTGTTCGTCTTTCACTCCGTTGTCCATGGCATAAAGGGGATTATCCAGCCGCACCGTCCGGCGGTAGCGGATGAGGGCCGAAGCGGGCTTGCCCGCAAGTTGCACCTTCAGACCGGCGTTGGCCAGTTCAGCTCCTTTCACCGACGACGTGCGAGATTGATCCAGATCCGTAAGCTGATACTCGCTGTTCGGATCGATTTCCCGCAATCGGAGGGTCTCCTGGTCGCGCGGGCACTGGTCGCGCCGAAAGGCAACGATCAGGCCTTCGTGCGTCTCGGGCAGATGAAGCTGATAGGCGAGCCATGCGTCGTGGGACTGGCTGTAGGGTGTCAGCGGATAGTACTCGCCGTAATAGTACCTGCGAATACTGAGATACTGATCCATCATTGCCTTGGCTTCGGCATTGGACTGGGGCGTATCGGCGCCGTCCAGGACGGCGCTCAGGCCAGCCGTCATGCCGCTGCGGACCTCGTATTCGTTGCCCTTCTTCAGAACGGCACCGCCGGTCATGTGCAAGGGTACCCAGGCCATCAGGCCGTAGGTATGACACTGCCGATGAATCGCATCCGCCGGCCAGTCGGTGCGCCAGAGGGCCGTGGATCGTCCGATGGTCTCGATATCGATCCGCCGCCCGCCGCTGGCGCAGTTGTCGATGGCCAGATGGGGGAATCGGCGGAGCAGCTCGTCCCACATGGCATAGAGCCCTTCGACGAATCGAACCTCGGTCATGCCCTGCCGGTCGGAGGCATCGGCGTTCTGCCAGTATTCCAGCGGGGCGATATTGAAGTCCTCTCGATACCAGTCGAGACCGAACTCCCGGATTCGATCGGACAGCCAATCAGTGAGGAAGCGGCGGGCGTTGGGATCGCCCATGTTCCAGAGCATGTCGCCCTCGTTGATCTGGCTTCGGCGACTCTCGCGGATGATCCAATTGGGGTCTTCGTGCGGGATCGTCCAGTTGCACCCTCGCTGCTGATAGAGCGGATTGCCCCTGGTCAGCGGCAGGATCCAACCAGGACGCTCCGCGTACTGTGTCCAGGCCGTACCTTTGCAGACCCGCTGCGGTTCGATCCACAACAGGAACTGGCGCCCGGTGCGATGAAGCAGCTCGCTGATGGGCGTGAAGCCGTCGGGATAGAGTTCCTTTCGAACCGCCCACTGGCCAGCGAACTTGTGCCAGGGCTTCTGGCCGAACCACTCGGCGTCGATCCAGTAGAGACCGACCGGCATGTTGTTGTCGAGGAAGCGACGGATCCCTTTGAGATGGTCGGCAACCGGCGAACCGCCCCACGAGGAAACGATGATCGGGAGAACGATCGGTTGTCCGCCGGGCGTCGGACGATGGTGCGTCAGCAGAAAGCGTCGCAGGAGATTCTGGCCTCGCCATCGGTCGCCCTGCCAGAACAACATCAGGATTCGAGGCGATCGGATCTCTTCGCCGGGACGCAGCTTCAGATGCGTTTGGGCCATCCCAGCCTGAACGCGGACGCCCCCCTGAGGCTCGCGTGTGAAGTCGGCAGCCCACTCGCCCGTCCAACCCACTCCCACGAGCACGCCCTGACCGCCCGACTCCAGGTTGAAGAAGGGCATGAACTCGCTCGATGATCGGCCACCCCCCGGTTGAAGCCGGAGACGGCTGCCGGCATCCAGCACCTTCTCCTGCGGGGCGAAATCATCGATGCCGCACAGGGCCCCCTTGGCATAGTGGAGCACGGCCCGAGCCGAGGCTCCGCCCGGGACCGACATCGAGGCGTCGAGCGGCAGGAGATTCTCCAAGATCGCCGTGTCATTCGCAGGGTGCGTGTTCTTCACATGAAGCACCCATTCGACGGCCGGAAAGTCTCTGAACGCGACCCACTCGTACCGCAGTTCCAGGCCGGTCGTGGGGTCCTTCAGTGTGATTTGATGTTCCTTCCGAGAACCGTCCAGCTCGCGGACTGACTCGGTGCGCAGGCATCGGGCGAGAATCACAGTGGACGACTGACCACCGAGCGTAAACGAGAAGGGCAAGGTGGACACCGTGTCGGTGCCCCCCCCTGCCAGGAGCCGGACCCATTGAGCGGCCTCCTTCATCTCACCCGGCCGCCCAACCTCCGCAGTGTTAGCCGACGCCAGAACCACTGACAGGGACAGGCTGCCGACGATCATTCCTGCCATGAACATGGTCAGTCTCCGTTGATGCCGCTATCGAACCAGGAGGATGTCCAGGTTGTACGTCTGTGCCGTCTTGGGCAGAACGATGGTCACCGCCATCGGACGAAGCGAGCCGAGTGTTTGACGGGTCTTTCTCGCCAGAGGTGTCTGCCGCCCGGCCTGATCCGTCCATCGGCCGGAGAGGTCCACGATCACGTCACCCCAGCGGCTGAGAAGCTTCACCTCGACACACAACTGGCCGGCGGCGTCGCGGTAGGTCCGCTCGCTCAGAATCGCCAACCGTTGGCGCAAACGCGGATCGAGGGACACCTGCCCCTTTTCGAACACAATCGGTGTGGATGCGGGAGCGGTGGCCGGCTGCCCTGATACAGCGGAGGACTTGCCCCCCGAAGCGAAACGCGCCGGCAAGGTGGAAGGCGTCGCCCATGCGACGTATCGCTCCTCAAACAGCGGCACGGCACTTCCCGTCTGCACGACACGAAAGGCCAGGACGATCGTCGGCTGCTCCGTCTGCGGGTTCGTCGCCGGCTCGAGGGATATCTCAGTGGCGAACCGACACCCCACCGCCCCCGGCGAGGCAATCCGAACCTTTGCGCCCGTGCGAAGATTCATCGTCTCGCAAAGCTCGCGCACGAAGGTGGGCCCCTCTTTGACCGGCATGTCGGTCAGATTCCGCCATCGCGGGCTGGCCAGGGAGAACGGCGCATCCGTCCGCTCCACTGCGGGCCAACGCCGCAAGGCATCGGCGAATTTCGAGGCGGCCTCGTCAAACTGAATCGGTGAGAGGGGACCCGGAAGCTGAACCGGTCGGGGCTTCGGTGCCGGTGAGGCTTGCTGTGGTTGCTCACACCCCAGCAGAAGACCCAAGACGAGAGCCGAGGAAAACACAACATACACCCTCTTACTCATGTTATTATCTTTCAATCCAACTTTTACTTTCTTTTGGGTCGCATCATGAATGCAACTCGGAGAGGTATTCGTTCAACCGGAGCACATTCTTTGATATTGTCTCCCAATATATTAGGACATCCATCGACCGATGCTTTTGCCTTTGACCTCCACACTATCTATGATTCTTGTGGCTGCTCGTAGTGCAACAGAGACAGCGGCTACCCCGATGGCAGTGCAATACGGGCGGCGGTACCCGGTTGACGGCCTTGATCGTACGTCATCACGGAGGACAGACGGCGCATAAGTCTGCAGATACGACTGACTGCCGACGCTCAAGAGCCGATAATACCTTACGGATCAGTCGTTTTGGACATCGCTCGCCCGACGTCGTACCCCAGGAGTGGCCCATGATCATCCGCCGATCCGTATCCGGTTTCACCCTGATCGAACTACTGACGGTGGTGGCGATCATCAGTCTGCTGATCTCGATCTTGACCCCCTCGCTGTCTCGAGCCCGGGATCAATCAAAGGCGACGGCTTGCGGCGCCCGGCTGCATGACATGGCCACCGCGTTGAACGTCTATGCCAACGACCACGGTGGGTCCCTGCCACCCGCAGAGTTCTACACCAAGGAACCCAACTGCAAGTTCGGGTGGTGCGAAGTCCTGGCCGAGCAACTCTACAGACAGAAACCGCCCGCCGAACCGAACGGCTACTTCCCGGTCCAGAACAACTACCAGGGCGTGGGCGGCAACTACTTCTACTACTTTAATTGCCCTGGCCTTGGCAAGGAAGAGAACCACACCGGCCATTATCGTGTTTATCTGCCGGCATGGTGCTACGGTTCCTTCCAGCGAGATGCCCAGGGGCGTATCGACCCCAACCACGCCGGCGACCCCACCAAGCCTGCGGGACTTGATGCAGTGCCTCCGCAGCTCCCCATCCTTGGTGACGCCAAGCGAGGCGTCAAGGGTGAACCGACCAGTTATGTCTATGGGGGCGAAGCCGCACCCGGCGCCGACGGACGCGCCACATTCGACGATCGTCACTATGGACGCGCCAACATGCTGTACCACGACGGACATGTCGAGCTCACACCCTATCTCGACAACGATAGGAATCTCTTCATCCGGCTGAACTACGACTGGGATCTGGACGGTGTGGCCGACGCCAACTCGCCGTAGGAAGCGAATCCACACGATCGACTGAACCCCGGCCGGTCCATCACTTCGATGGTGCGGCCTCGAAGAGCCACTCGACCGTAACCACATTCTCCCGGCCGGCCTTCAGATCGACCGCCCCTCCATTGAGCATGGCGATGAAGAGCACCATCTCGTCGCCTTTTGTGTCGAGAAGAAAGACATTCTGCGGGTGAGTTGTCGCGCCGTCAGGCAATCGAACGGTCAACAGGCCGGCTACTGTCGACAGGGTGAGGGACCATGTGCGGATCTCCGGACCGAGCCCGGCCGACTCGAACACGCGCTGCCCGGGCCGATCATTCGGACGGCCGCGGACGGTCCCCTTCGGTGTGATGGCCGACCACGATGTGACACCCGGAATCCTCCAGCAGAACGCGTAGAACGCCTGTGTGGCCGGGCGATCGGTTCGTGAAGTCAACCCGATCGTCATTTGAACCGCGGGCGACGCATTCAGACCGTACGTCAGGCGATAATCGCACGGCGGCCGGCACGGGAACCCTCGCTGAATGGAGTTCCAGGAGCTGCCCATCAGTCGGCCCCGAAAGGTGACCTCGGCGCCTGCCTGCCGGCGTTGGACGGAGAGCCTGGGCCGAGGTTCCTCGCGCGTACCGGCGTAATGGCCCTTGGGATACAGCCCCCAATCGCTGTAGAGCTCTGAGGCGATGGCAGCCGTGCCCGACGAGCCGAGCCGCTTGTCGCCGATCGAAAGCGAGGCGATCGTCCCGCCGTGCCGGCGGGCGAGTTGCAGGCGATAGTGCGTATTGGTAACCGTCACGTAGAATGGGTCCACATCGAGGCCTTGGCCGACCCCGACCGGTTGAGTCGTCGCTTCGAGCAGGGTGTCTTCCAGCGGAGGCGCCTCGACCACCGCTTGGGATGTGGCGCCGGAGCACAGCGTATCGTCCCGGCTCGCCCGAAGGGCTACGATCGCGGCGCGGTAGGGATCGATCGCTATCGTCGATCGGCTGCCATTGCCGGCGATCACCTGGCCGGTTTCAACCCGATGGGCCACGGGCAGGCGGGCGGCAAGGTCGTCGGGCCAACGCAACTGGGTTTCGACCCGCCGTCCGGTGAGGTTGACCGCCACAACCGATGCACGGGTATCGGTTTGCCGAAGGAAGGCGAAAACGCCCGGATCGGAGGCCTCGACCGTCGTGTAGTCTGCCGAACCGGCATGCAGTTCGGGCAGGGTATTGCGAAGCCTCAGCCACTGGCTCAGTAGCCGCGTGCAGCCCTTCTCCTGATCCTGATAGACCATAGGCGTGCCCCGCGTGAAGATCGCCAGGGCCATCAGGGCCTGAGCGGGACCCGCCCCGAAGAACTCGGCCGAGCGCACGGTGTCATGATTCTCGACACAACGTACCAACCGCCGAGGTCCCCAGCCCGGACACGTCGCCTCGGAGAGGCCGAGCCAACGGCGCATCTTTGGGATCCACTCTTCCACCGTGGTGCCGCAGGTCAACTCGCGGCATGCCAGGTAGAAGGCATAGTCGTAGAGCAGATCGGCGGATCGGAAGAAGACCGGCCCCCCTGTCTCCGAGAAGATCGCGGCATCGGGCTTGACTGTTCGAATGCGATTGCGAACCGCCCGCGTCAGCATGACACCGCCGAACGGAGCATGGGCACTGGGCCGATAGGGAGCGGTCGGCGACCAGTTCAGACCACTGCTGCCGCCACCGCAATCATGGCGAAATCCATCGACGCCGAATCGCTGGACCCAATAGGCCGCCACATCGGACATGTACTTCTGCCATGCCGGATGGGCATAGTCACCGGTCAGGCTGCCCCAGCTCATGCATGGTGTACCGTCGCGATTCCGGGCGAATGCCTCAAGCGGGGCCTGCCGGGCATCGGGGCTGTCCTTGGCGGGACCGTGGGAGACCAGGTCCAACCAGACCCGCAGACCGAGCGTATGGGCACGGTCGACATACGCCTTGAAATCCTCCGGAGTTCCCAATGCGGTAGCGAGGGCGCGGTGATCGGTGATGGTGTAGATACCGGGTGGTTCCGTATAGATGGGATTCAGCCAGATCGTGTTGACGCCCAGAGCGGCGAGGCGATCCAACTCCTTCGCATAGCTCCGGAAGTCGCCGCCGGCATTGAAGCTCACCTCGATCGGCCCCCGGGGGTAGCACGAGTAGATGACGCAGCGGTCGAGCCAGGCCGGCGAGTCTGACGGCGGACCGTTGCCGAGTGTCGCACTGAATTTCGAGAGGAGCCTGAGTCCGTTCGACCAGGGGCCCGCCGCAACCTGAATGTGCTGGGAGCCCACCTCCCAGGTCTGTCCTGGTTGGATGAGCCCCATCGTATTCAGATAGTGGCAGAGGTCCGCCGCCCCAGTGCGTTCCTCGATGCCAGCCACGGCGCCATCGAGCAACAGCTCGTGACCGACCAGCACCGATACCTTGGCCCTGGGAGTGTGGGCAATGAGTATGCCGGACTGGCCGGTGAGCCATCCGGACTCTGAGGTGCACCGACCCGGGGAGAGCCTGGCGAGGGGAATTTCCGTGGCCGGCCAGGGTGCGGGCAAGAGGAAGAACGCGGCCGGATCGCCGTCGAGCCGGAGGCTGGGGACCCGCAGGATGGCGTTGCTCACCTCGGCGGGCTTGGTGCCGTGGTAGGTCCAGGCGACGCGCCGAACGATGCGCCGACGGGCACCGTCGATCTGATACGTGCAACGGACCGACCACGCCGGATAACGGATCGTCACGATGATCTCGTCCGTCGCGCCGTGCCGTTGATCGAAGGTTACCTGTCCGGTGAGGTCTGCCGACGGCATCTCTTTGCCGTCTACCCTCAAGGTCGCCGCGGCGACCGAGCCGGCGGAACCGGCCAGCAGCTCGATAGCGGGATTCTCCAGGCGGAGCCCTGTCCATTGCCCGGTCTGATCGGAGAAACGCAGGGTCAGTTCGCCGGAACGGAACTCGGCGGCACCGGCCGATTCTCCCAGGAAGAACACCCAGACCCATGCCGCTCGATACACGAAACGAAGACGGTCTACTGACATGATGCCCAATTCCCAGAATAGACGAAGCCGTGACGCGAGTGGACGGTGGAGCTGAACCGGACCGGCAAGATTGAACGCGGCGAAGACGACGTACAGAACAGCACGAACCTTTGCCGGGCACAAATCGTCATCGCCGGTCCCCTCTGCCAAAGAAGCTTGGAGCAGGCGTCCCTCGGGTACAGTTCATTGTGTTGGCCTATGGATCTACGCGCCATCCCAGGCGTCTGAGAAGCTCACGAATCTTAACGATTCTCGTCCGATTCATTTGCAGTCTCTCACACGTTGCCCTGCCCTTCGGAGTCATTGGAACGATCCTGAGTCCGTCCGTAGACCACGAGAAATGCTCACTCCATGCGTCCTTTCGAGGATTGAACGGCGGAACCTCTTGGCCGGTTTGCGGGTCTGTCGCATGAGTTTCGGCAGCCTTGGCCGCGTTGCATCTCGGGCACGCCCACGCAAGATTCTTATAGGTGGTTGAGCCCCCCTCACGCTCGGGAATGCAGTGATCACAATGGAAGGTGGCGACTTGCCACATTTCAGGGGTCTTGCAGTACTCGCACTGGCCGACCGCCCGCAGGCGAACGCGATCGCGAAGGGTCTTGGGAATGTGGGCCTTTCCCATAAACGCACCCGCTCAGCGACCTACCCTCGCGATTTCGGCCGATGGGTGAGTTGCCAGATGGTCAGGTCATCCAGATAGTCCAGAGTCTCCTGCAACTCGCGATCTTCCGTCTGAGTAAGGACGCCTCGCTTCTTCTTGTCGATGAGCGAATCGATCTGTCTCTGCAGAAGAGAAGGTATCTTGGGAATGGCGAGTTGCCCCCCCGCGTTCGTTCGCCGCTTGGGCCCCTTGCCGGCGATTCCCATCCTTTTCACTTTGGCAGACCTTCTCGCTCGGGATGCGATGCTCATAGGCAATCTCCGGCCCATACGTCCGTGTCTATTCTATCCCATGTCCGCCTGTTTACCATGGGCTCTCATCGAAGCGTTCTTCGGATTCGCAGCAGAACAGGACACGTTCGTCAACTCTGTCATTTCGGCGGTTCGCTGAGGTACTCCATCTGATAGGCGTACTTCAGCGACTCGCCGGTCTTCAGCTCCGCATCGGGCGTCCACACCTCCAGGTTGATCTGGGTCAGATCGGGGATCCACCGCAAACGCGGTTCGGCGTATTGGTCGGGCCGATAGATGAGGTGCATCCCGAACTTGGCTTCGTTGTTGAAGAACGCCAGGCCGCCGCCCTTGGCCGTCTTGAGGAGGTCCTTCTTCGGTCCGTCGTACTGATGCCAGCCTTCGTTGAAGGTCACCCAGGATCCGTCGCGATTGACATAGGCTGCCAGTATGCGACTGTCTCGAGTTCGCGTGGCCGCGTTGAACTCGGGACGCGCCTTGATTTGAAGGCGTACCGGTGCCTGGGCGGTATTGGTCACCTGACTCTCGAAGAACACCTTCCCGGGCTCCGAGGCCGACAGGGAGATCCGCCGCTGCACCGTCACCCCATCCAGCAACTTGCCGGTCAGCTTCACCGACTGGCCATCCCGTTCCGCTGCGAAGGTAACCACCTTGCCACGGATGCTTTCGTTGACCCCCGTCTCGTCGATGGACCCCGGCCCCGCTCGCCATGTCTGCATGGCGCGGAGGAGATCGCGGCCTGTCGGCTTATGGATCATCTCGACGATTTTGCCGTTCTGCTCAGGCAGGACGGTCAGTCGCCAGACGTCGTTCTCGATCCGGAGTGCGGGGTAGCCCTTGGCCGCCCGTCGGATCTGTTCGAAGTAGGCCGCGGCCGTCATGGATTCAGCGGCCATCGTCATGCGATGCCGCGTGCAGAGGTCGATGTATCGCTCTGCCAGGTCGTCGCAGCCCGGAGGGAAGGACATTCGGCAGAGACCTTCCGAGTATTGCAGCGGTACGGCGACCTCGAGTGTGGCCCGGTAGGCAGCGATCGAGGCCTTCTCGACACGGGAGCGAACGGTATCGTCATCCGCCAGCCCCATTGCCTCCTTGAAGTAGTACATGGCCTTCTTGCTGATCTCGGGTGTCAGACCCGCCTCGGCGGGCTTGGGGAAGCAGCCCGGATGGCAGCCTGAGGCCTCGGCGTTGTCGTGGATCATTTGCAAGTAGAGGATGATGGGGGCCGCCGCCTTTCCATAATGCAGGCGACAGAACTCCTCGGTGAGGGCCCAACTGTCCTGGCCGGGCTTCCACAGACATCGGGACATCACGTAGTTCCGCAGATCGCACATCTCGCCGGAGTGGCCGTTGCCGCTGGCCTGCATGAAGACGCCCTTGGCGTTGTTGTTGAGGAAGAACTGAACGTTTCGACCGATGCTTCGCAGGTTGGGGTGCGGCAGATCGTAATAGTCGAAGTTCGTGTTGTAGTTCCAGACCCAGATGTCGTTGCAGACGGCCTTCCAATCGCGCATGTCGCGGCAGAACTCCTGGTTCTTCTTGCAGTTGGGGTCGTCGATCGCATGGAGCGTGCAGCACTCGATGCTGCAAAGCTGGATCTGCACATTGGCCCGCGGCTTGACCGTCTTTGGGCATTTCCGCGTGTACCAATAGGCCAGCGTACCGATCTTCACCTTGGGGTACTTCTTCTCGACCCGCTCGGCCACCGCGTTGACGAAGGCCATGTGCGAGCCCATCGGCGTGCCCTCTCGCTGGTTGACCTCTTCGCAGCGTGGGCAGCGGCAGTAGGCGTCGTTGTCGTTCTGGCTGACGGCGATGTTGGGTCGATTGGGATTCTTGTCGAGATCGGTAATGACGGCCTCGGCGACAATCTCCGCTACGTCCGGGTGCGTCACACAGAGTTCGGGGCCGCCGCCGCCCATCTCGAGCTTTCGCTGGCCGTCGACGAGGGCAAAGTACTCCGGATGCGTCTTGCCGTACTTGCTCACGGGGCATTGCGCATAGAGGGAATGCCCGATGAGCGACTGGCCGGTGATGCCGCCGAACTTGGCGTCGTTGGTTACCGTGTTGGTGCGAAGCCGTGCGGCAAAGGCGGGGTTCTCCGAAGTCTCGCCGTAGTAACTCCAGCGGAAGGAGAACGGTGGAATGCAGCTGTGGGTCTCGCATGGAAGTTTGGCTCGTGCGGCATCCGGGGGAACATACGTGTGATCGAAGGTCAGGAACTTCACGCCCGCATAGCGCTCGAAGAATTCGTAGACGCCGTAGAGCGTGCCCCGCGGGCGGCCGCCAGCGATCGCGACATTGTCCTTACTGATGCGGATCCGCAGGCCCTCTTCGCCCAGATCATCGACCTTGAACTCGACCGGGCTGGCGGCCATCGCCTTGCCCGACCCGATGAAGATGTTTCGAGCCGGTTCGCGCGGCTCGGAAACGATCGCGAGTCTGGTGCCCGTGGCCCGCTCATAGAGACCCTGGAACTCCTGCGCCGCGTACTGTTCGCTGGGTATGGCATCGCCGGCAACGACGATGGACCAGTCTTTCATCGCACCCAGTTCCAGCGATTCGGAGGCCATTGCGAACGGACAGATCGCCAACACTATCACCCGTGAAACCCACGCTCTGGACATGCAACACCACCTGTCTGTTCTTTTGACATGACGGCAACCATCGTCTCTCGATATACTCCTGGTCACGTACCATGCCGGGTTTGAACAGACGTGTCAATGCACGATGGGCGGTGGATCATGGAGAGCACAGAAACGCTGTGGCCCGGGGAAGCCGGGATTCTGTCGGCAGTGATGACGTGCGCCTTCCTCATCGTTTTGCCTGTCAGAGGTGCGGAGGCAGGCTCAACCAACATCGAGGACAAGCGAGAAAGCCTTCATACGCCAATCCCTGTCGGCATCGAGAGACAGCTCTTCCTCGACGATACCCCTATCGCATCGATGCAGGGAATCCGTCGGACGTTTCACCCCGTAACCCAATACGCCGGAAACCCGATCATGATCCCTGAGAAGCCCTGGGAGACCCAGGCCAGGAGCATCCTGCCGCTGACGGTTCTGCGCGATCCGAACTCGGGCAGCTTGCGGCTGTGGTACTCGGCCTGGGGCAAGCAGATGGACAAACCGACCTACATGTGTGTTGCCGACTCGACGGACGGTATCCACTGGACCCGACCCGACCTTGGTTTGATCGAGTTTCAAGGCTCGAAGCAGAATAACATCATCCGCGAGGGGCGGATGTTCCGGGTTCTATACGACCCGCGCGACACCGATCCTTCGCGCCGCTACAAGGCGATCATTCGCGACGCCGGATTCCTCGCCGGCTTCTCACCCGACGGTCTGCGATGGAAGACGACCGTCCCCGTCCTGCAGAAGGCGTTTGATGCTACGAGCGTCCATTGGGATCCCATCGGCAGCAAGTGGATCGCCTCGTGCAAGATCATGCACGAGGGCAGGCGGGCGCGGGGATATGCCGAGAGCAAGGATTTCACTCATTGGACCGATGTGGCATTCATGATGACCGTGGACGGGAGGGACGGACCGGCCGATCAGCTCTACAGCATGGCGATCTCACGATACGAGAGCCTGTACGTCGGACTCCTGAAGATCTACCACACAGACACGGATCGATGCGATGTTCAGTTAACCTTCAGCCGAGATGCCAGGCAATGGTCACGGCCGGAACGCAGGCCCTTCCTGCCCAATGCCGCCACCCGCGGGGAGTGGGACTACGGCAACATCGACCCGCCCGAACAGGGCATACGCGTGGGCGATGAGCTGTGGTTCTTCTACAGCGGCCGAAGCACGCTGCACAACCAGAAGCCGAACGACGGGGCCATGGGGCTGGCGAAGCTTCGGTTGGACGGTTTTGCCTCGCTGGACGCGGGGAATGTGCCGGGCCTCTTGGTCACGCGACCCCTGCTATTGAAGGGCAAATCGCTGTATGTGAACGCGGATGCAAAGGACGGTGAAGTCCGAGCGGAGGTCCTATCGGCCGCATCGGGGCACGCCCAAGGGAGTATCCCAGGTTTCGGCATGGATCAGTCCACCCCGCTGCGCCGAGACAGTGTCCGCCAGAAATTGACGTGGGGCGACTCACCTGGTTTGGGATCCCTTGTGGGCACGCCTATTCGCCTTTCGTTCCGAATCCGAAACGCGAGGCTGTTTACCTTCTGGACGGAATGATCGGCCAAAGGAGTCTGGACACATGAGGACACTCTGTGGCAGGCGGTTTCCGGTGTGGGCGTATGCTGGGATGGTTGCGTGGATTCTGCCGACGCCTGGGCGAGCATCCGAATCGCCGGCGCAGCGGCCGAATGTCGTCTTCATCCTGGCCGACGACCTGGGCTGGCGCGACCTCGGTTGCTACGGCAGCACGTTTCACAAGACGCCCAATCTCGACACACTGGCCAGACGCGGGATGCGGTTCACCCAGGCCTACGCCGCGAACCCCCTATGCTCGCCCACGCGGGCCAGCATCATGACGGGACTCTGGCCCGCACGAATCGGCATTACGGCGCCCGTTTGTCACCTGAAAGAGGAGATCTTCGAGGAAAGGCTCCAGGAGACAGGTCCGCCGACGGCCAAGGCCCTCGTGGCGCAAAGTGCCACACGTCTGAAGCAGGAGTACGTCACTCTGGCCGAGGCGTTGAAAGAGGCGGGCTATGCCACAGGCCATTTCGGCAAGTGGCACCTCGGCCACGAGCCCTATGACCCGTTGCACCAGGGTTTCGACGTGGATTTCCCCCACTACCCCGGCCCGTGCCCGCCCGGCACCTACATCGCCCCATGGCAGTTCCCGAACAACCAACCCAAGGGGCAGCCCGGCGAGCATATCGAGGACCGCGTCTCCGAGGAGGTCGTGAAGTTTATCCGAGACAACAAGGACCGCCCCTTTTTCGTCAATTACTGGTGCTTCTCGGTCCATGGGCCATGGATCGCCAAGAAGGAACTGGTGGAGAAATACCGCCGCCTGGCCGATCCCAATAGCCCGCAGCGCAACTCTGTCTACGCGGCGATGATCGAGAGTATGGACGATGGCGTCGGCCGCGTGATGAAGACCGTCGATGAACTGGGCCTCGCCGACCGCACCATCATCGTCTTCTTCTCCGACAACGGCGGCGTCAATTGGCTCGATGACAGGATGCGAAAGCAGTTCGGAATGGATGTGCCTCCCACGAGCAACGTCCCGCTCCGAGGCGGCAAGGCGACGGTCTACGAGGGCGGAACGCGTGAGCCCTGCATCGTCGTCTGGCCAGGCGTCACCAAACCCGGCTCGACAGGCGATGCCATCATCCAAAGCATCGATTTCCATCCAACGATTCTCGATATGCTGGGCCTGAAGCCTCGGTCCGACCGCGCCTTCGACGGCATGAGCATCGTTCCGGCATTCAGAGGGCAACCGCTCAACCGTGATACCCTCTTCTGTCACTTCCCGCACCAGGGCTCGGACAGGCTCGGCCCGGCCACGTGGGTCCGCAAGGGCGACTGGAAGCTGATCCGTCGCTACGCTGACAACGAGGATAGGACCGATCGACTCGAACTCTACAATGTGCGCGACGACCTGGGTGAGACGAAGGACCTGGCCGCCCAGATGCCCGAAAGGGTCCGCGAACTGAACGCCCTGATCGATGGATTCCTCAAGAGGACAAATGCGGTAGTTCCAAAACCCAATCCGAACTACAGCCCCCAGACCGCCACACTGGCCAGGTTCGGCTGGACGCCGGGCAAGGACCTGCGCGTTTCGATCGTCGGCGGCGAGTTGGTGCTCGAGTCCACCGGCACGGACCCGATGATCATGACCCATGGGGCGGTGGACCTTGAGGGACCGCTCGTCTTTGAGATCCGGATGAAGTCCAAGAGCAATGGAGCGGCCCAGGTCTTCTGGTCGCCCGGCCCGAGGGCACCCTTCCAGCGTGGCCGGTCCGTGGTTTTCAAACCGGAGCACGACGGCGAATGGCACGAGTATCAGGTCAACTTACCCATCAAGGGCCGCGTCAACTCGCTCCGACTTGACCCCAGCGCCTCGCCGGGCGAGATCCGCATTCAGTGGATTCGGCTGAAGGACAATGCAGGCAAGGTCGCCAAGGAATGGCGCTTCGATCGCGTGCCCTGAACCAATACTCCTCTTCTGGACGCCCGGTGTTCGGCGTTGAATTGAGTCGAAGGGTATGGTACCATATTGCTATCATTAATATACCTATGGAGAAGCCATCATGCCGGGACTATTGATCAAGGATTTTCCCACGGTCCTGCACGACAGGCTCAAGAGCCGAGCCAAGCGGAATCACCGCAGCCTGACGAAAGAAGCAACGGCGATTCTGGAGACCGCGCTTGTCTCTGAGGCTCATCGACCGACATTGGCGGACATTCGGCGATGGCGTGTCACGGGAACCAAACCGCTAACCGACGAGATCATCCGACATGCCAAAATGACAGGACGCCCATGATCGTCTCGGACACCAATCTCATCAGCTATCTGCTGATTCAAGGCATCCACACACCAAAGGCGGAAGCGGTGTATGCACGCGATTCCGTCTGGATGCTTCCGCCCCTCTGGCGAAGTGAATTCCTCAATGTGCTGACAACATCGGTGAGCGCAGGCTTGCTCAACGAGCAGAAAGCCCTGGCCGCCTGGACCAGAGCGGTCAGAGTGGTCAGCGAGAGGGAAATAGAGCCTGACCCGACGGCCGTGCTTCGCATAGCAATCCGCAGCCGGATTTCAGCCTACGATGCCCAATTCGTCGCGCTGGCCCAGATGCTTGCCGCTCCCTTGGTCACTGCGGACCGGGACTTAGCGAAGCGGTGCCCCGACCATGTCATGATCATCGACCATTTCCTCGCTGGCTGAGTACGGTCGCAGAACGCTTCGACGAGGCTGGTGGGGTTGGGGGCAGGAGTACCTCCCCGCCACGCCCCAACCAGTCATGTGGCCGTCCGTGCCCCTTGACCGAATTCCATGGAATTCCCGTTACAGACGCCTCCGCCGCGCGTTCTTACAATAGCTGGACGTCACGCTTCTGAGATCTCAGGGATTTGCTGAAGAGGGCCCCGACGCATGGAAACCGGTGTGACTGGCGACGCCATGGCGGCTCAGCCACAGGTAAGCGACGCATGCGGAGACCGGCCGGTCGATCTGCTCGCGTCTCAGTTTGAGTCGTTCTACAGGCTCGTGTACCGCTATCTGCTGCATCGCGTGTTCGACCGCGAACTGGCCGAGGAATTGACCGCCGAGACGTTCTACAAGGCGGCCCAATTCCACCGACCGGTGCAGGGTGGCACCCAAGGGTTGCGTGTCTGGCTGCTGCGTGTGGCCACGAATCTCGCCAACACTCACCACAGGAAGCGGCGCCTCCGCCAGTTTCTGTTTGAACGATTCAGCAGAACCAAGACGGTAATGACCGAACCGGACGCGGCTGCGAACTCCGCGGATCAGCAGCGACAGAAACACGTCCGGCACGTGATCGGATCGCTCCGGTCGAAGGACCAGACCGTTGTTGTACTGCGATACTACATGGGGATGTCGTTCGCCGACATCGCCGGAGTTGTTAGCTGTCGTGAGGACGCCGTCCGTGTTCGCCTGAGCCGGGCGGTTCAGGAGTTGCGCCGCCGGCTGGGCGTTCAGAACGACTGATACGAATCCAAATCACAGTTGTGGAGTTGATGTGCGATGAGTGACATTGACGCAAAGTTGAAAGCAGTGATCGAATCCGGGGGCATTGAGACGGAGCCCGACCCTGTTCGAATGGGCGCCGTACGAGAGCGGATGCTTCACATCTCGCGAATGCCCGCCGCCCGAATCACGCGCCCACGGACGATCGTTGCGACGATCGCGGTGGTCGTGACTCTCTGCATTGTCGGCGTGGCGGCGACGGAAGCCGGCCGGAAGATTCTCCGTTGGATCTACACGCCTGTCATGCAGACGGCCACGACAACCTTCGAGACTGGTCTAGACGCCAATGGGAATCGCGACGTGGTGGGTATCGTTACCACCGACGCCCGGACGTTCAGCGATCAAGAAATGGAGAGGATGAAGAGACGTTTGACCGAGACGCATCAGATCAAACAGGCGGGCGGCGGCCGCCTCACAGGCCTGATCGAGATACCGGGACCTACAGCTTACGTGATCGAATACAGACTCTCTGATGGTACCTGCCAATCCATGAGCAGCGGCAGGCCCAGTGGTCTTCAGGCAAAAAATATGCGGATCGACGAAATCGACCAGCTTCGCGATGCCGGTCAGGGCCAGCTCATCGCGAGCGAGGATTTCCCCATAGGGCTCGGTCGCTTCAACATCCGCTTCACACTTTCGGATGGAAAGACAGTGGACCTTGTGACCAACTACCCACCGGGAACCCGCCAGGAGCGAGAGACAATCTTCGCCGAGACACGCACACTCAAGCGGGAATGCCAGTTCAAAGTGGACAATGCGTCCCGGGATTCGCACGGCCGGGTCCACGGCCTCCTACAGTACAAGCTGGCCGACGGTCGGGTTGTGGGAATCACTGAGGACCTGCCGGAGGGCGTTATCTCGCCCGACGGCAAGGGCGTGGTTGTGGGCGAAACGGAACACACGGCTGCAATCCCCTCCGGAGGCTTCGCCGGTGCCTTGGAGGCAAGGAAGGCACGGGAGCGAATGCAGGAGTACTCCCGAGTGGCCGATGCCGGCGGCGGGCGTCTGGTCGCAATCTTCGACAACGTCGGGTCGATCGGGCAAGCCTCAATGACCCTGTACCGAATCCAGTACACGCTGAGTGACGGCACGAACGATATCGCGCAAACGAACGTGCCCACTGAGAAGCAGCGGGCCAATTTCAAGCTAAGCTGCCTGCAACAAAGAATGCACAGTTATGGAGACCGTTTAATTCCAATGACTTATGGCACCATGATTACGAGCGAATCCGGCGATCCGACGCGGATAATGCTACCCAACGGCAAACGGCTGGTTGGGGACCGCTTACCCGCAATCCCCAGGCTCGCCCGTCTTCATGGAATGTTCGTAAGTCCAGCACCTGGAAGTGGCAACGCCACTGTGCAAAGATTCTTGCAGGCAGCTTAGACGAGATCCTCGCGCTCCGCGACGCCGGGCAAGGCCAACTCGTCGGGCGCGGTAGAGACCCCGAACGACCCGGGCTATTCACTGTTCGCTACACTCTTTCTGACGGAACGACAGTCGATATCAACATGACCTACCCGCCATGCACGCGCCAGCAACGCGAAGCCATTTCCGCTGAGACCCAAGGGCTGAGAGAATCAATGCACTTCTCTGTCCTTGAGCCTGTGCGTGCTGCAAATGGGGTTGTGCGGGGCATTGTGCGATACGACTTGTCGGACGGTCGTACCATTGAACTCCCCGAACGTATCCCCCGCGAGGTCATCTCCACCGACGGCAAGTACGTCGTCGTTCCGGGGAGTTCGGAGAAGATCGAGATCAAGGACTTCCCGGCGGGACCGTAACGGGATTGGATGTTGGGTTCAAGAAGGATGTCCGTCTACTGCGTATCCCAAGGCATTGCGTAGTCGTTATCCGTCAACGGAAGGAACTGCTCCGTGGGTGCTATGACCAGCCCAGGAGCCACCCGCAGTTTCGGATATGAATCCCGGAACGCTGCGATCCCCCGGGCATCGTTACGTGAGGGGTGGGAACTCAGCTTCGCCTCGATTGGGAAGAAGGTGCCGTCCCGCTCCAGCAGGAGGTCCACTTCACGCCCGCCTTGGCAGCGCCAGTGGTGGAAGTTCGGGGGCGTCGACAGTGTGCCAGCCAGCTTACGGACTTCGGCAACGACGGCCGATTCAAACAGTGCACCGGCCAGGGGATGCCCGGCGAGGGCATGCGGTGTCGAAATCATCTGCAGACTGCACGCCAAGCCGGGATCGGCGAGGTACCCCTTGGACTTGCCACTGACCCGCTTGACGGTATTCCCATGATATGCCCCCACTTCGAACCACTGGAAGGTGGCACGCAGCATCGCCAACCATCGATGGGCCGTCTGTGGCGTGACGCCCAGTTCGCGTCCCAGATGCGAGCGATTGGTCTCCTGGGCGGTCAGCGCCGCCGCGAGGCGAACGAATCGACCGAATAGCTGCCAATCGCCGACATCCGCGATCAATCGAACGTCGCGCTCAACATATGTCCGCAGGTAGGCTCGATAGAACTCGCCGATCCACTCCGCTTCAAGCGAGTCGGCCTCCGGCATGAACCCACGCCAAATCTGTTCGAGTACGGGGCGCGTCGGGACAAGCCGCTTTGGCCGCGAGTTCACAAACTCCTCGGGCGCGTCCAGATATCGTTTCAACCAGTGGTCGTCGCCGGCACCCTCGGCAATCTCAGCGAGACAGAAGCCTTCCAGATCGAGGAACATCGCCCTTCCAGCCAACGATTCACTGGCCGACTTGAGAACGGCCCATTGCTGCGAGCCTGTGAGAATGTACTGTCCCGGGGTCCGACGGCGATCCACCCGTCGTTTGATGGCCGCGACCAACTCCGGGGCATACTGAATCTCATCCAGGATGAGCGGCGGAAGATGGTTGTCCAGGAACAGGTCTGGGTCTTGCCGGGCGTTGCCCACGTCAACGACCGGATCGAAGACGACCGCATCCCATTCTGGAAACACATGCCGCAAGAGGGTGCTCTTGCCGACCTGTCGCGCCCCACAGACAATCACGACGGGAAACCGTTTGACCAAACGGCTCAGCTTGCCTGTCAGAATACGAGGTTTGTAGTCCATCTGTGCAATATAATGATGACATCATCAGAAATCCAGGGAAAACCAGGATCGGGCTCCGCCGGCATTCTGCTGCGGCGGCCACCTGACGGAGGGCTGCCGCCCCCGGACATGGCCAGGTCATTCGCTGAGCGGTGTTGGGGGCGAAGACGGACGGGGCCCTGCCGATGATCCTGGTGCCGATTCTTCAGGGCGATGGAGAGGCTTCTGGCCACGCGACTCAAGGGCATCCAACAGGGTACGGAGAGAATCCAGGTACTTGGCCAGGGCGTTTCGCCCCGCTGCGGTAAGCTCGTAGGTCGTCTTGGGGCGGCGGCCGACGAAGGCCTTCATGCCTGTGATGTAGCCGGTCTCCTCCAACTTCTGGAGATGCAGGCCAAGGGCGCCGTCGGCCACGTCCAGCCGCTTCTTCAGCGTGGTGAAATCCAGCGCCCCGTCCATCTGGAGTGCCGTCAGCACGCCCAGACGGACGGGGCCATGAACCGCCGTGTCCAATCCGTTGAAGTCAATCGGCGGCCTGTCCATATGCAACCCTGTATCTTCGGAGCTGTCGAATCTGCATGAATGCCGAGGACGGTCCCGCAAGGGCGATCGCCACTGCAATCGGAACATGCATCGGAACCTTGAGGAATGGCGTGACAAGCCCCGCTGCGATCAGAAAGACGGCCCAAGGAATGAGGTATGAGCGCCTTCTCTCTTGGACGACCCAGATTCCTGCGGCAACGCCCAGGAAGAGTTCCACGACGGCGGTCGTCGTGGGCACCGGCAAACCCAATCGTTTCGACCAGAGTCGGAAGACCACGATGAACACCACTATCGCCATGTAGACGAGATACTCTCGCTTCGTGGTGGCCGCGTTCTCCGCACGATGCTTGTACCTCCTCTCCAAGCATACGGCGTAGGCGATGGCGAGCACGACCAGAGGCAGGAATCCCCACGTGAGGTCGAGCCCGTGTGGAAGAAGTGGCCAGATGGCTGCGAAGATTCCGGCCGGTCCGTGGCCGAGCCCCAACAGAATCTCCTCTCGCCGGAACGGAGGCTCCAATCCGACTGCTCGCTTGACTACTTCGAGGTCTTCACGCACTCGAGCGATGTCTGAGTCTACCACGGGTTGATCCCTCACAGACAACAGGATAGGGCCGTATACTCATGTTCATGGATTACTCTTATTCTAAGAGTATCGTCCTGCGATTTCAATAGGGGCGAGCGGAGTGACGAGGTGACCGGGAAAGGAAGCGCATGGCCCCCCTGCCGTTCGGTGCTGCCGGCGGTTAACGAATTGCCACGATGTGGGCAGTCTGAATTTAAGACACGTATCATTGTTGTAGCCAATGAGTTGTGTTGTCATCAGTGGTCTTCTTGGGGCGGCCGTTCAGCCGGAGCAGAACCATGCGCGACACGTCGCATATCCCCCTGCCCCACCCTCGCCAGGTCCGAAAACATGTGAAGGCACGGGGTCATGGTGACGATATTTCCGATTGAGGGACCGGTAACTCGAAACAGGAGGTGGCCGGCTCCTGAGGAGAATAAGGATGCCGCCCGTTCGGACGGTTCTGGTCAATCCGCCATGGTGGTGCCTGCAGAACATGCAGTCGCCCTTCGTGCCGATCGGGCTGGCCTATGTGGCGGGGGCATTGACCGAAGCCGGCCACTGCGTGCGAATCATTAACGGAGAAGAGGTCGTCGCTCCGCACACGCTCGATCCCGATCAGAAAGTGCCACCGGCCTTCTTCCATGCCACCGACCGATACGAGAGGCTGAACGAACCGACCCAACCCTTCTGGACAGCGCTTCGCGATGCCATCCTGGCCGAGTCGCCGGATGTCGTCGGACTGACGATGTGGTCCGGGGCCTATTCGTCGGCCCTGAACGTCTGCCGGTCGCTCAAGGCAGCCAGGCCGGACATCCTGACCGTTGTCGGCGGTGTTCATGCCACGATCGACCCGAAGTCGGTCCTCGACCATCCGGAGGTCGACTTTGTGGTCTGCGGAGAGGGAGAGGGAACGGCCGTGGCGTTGTGGGACATCATTCGATCCGGGGGCCGCGATGTACGACATCGGGCCGCAGGAATCCCCGGCGTGTGGACGGTGCTCGACGGCGCCATTCATGAGGGTGGTCGAGCCGAACTGGTCAAGGACGTCGATACGATCCCCGCACCGAACTACGAGGTGGCTTCGGGCGACCTGAGCCGGGCCGTTCGAGGGATCATCACGGCGAGGGGATGCCCGTTCCGTTGCGGGTTCTGCGCCTCATCGGCCCTCTGGACGAGCAAAGTGCGGTTTCGATCGATCGAGGCGTGCATGGACGAGCTGGCATCGCATCGGCAGCGGTTCGGCCTGCGTCACTTCCGAATCAACGACGATTCCTTCTGCCTTAAGAAACGTCGCGTCCTGGAGTTCTGCGACCAACTGACCGAGCGTTTTGGGCGAGGGGCCTGGACGTTCTGGGTCGATGCGAACGCCGCCACGCTCGACGAAGAGATCATCGATCGGCTGGAAACCTCGGGATGCACGACGATCGCCATTGGCGTTGAATCGGTGGCCCCGCGAATTGTCGACCAGTTCATCCGGAAGCCGATCGATCTCGACCATGTTCGGCGCCTCATCGACAGGATGAGCCGAGGGCCGATCGCCTCGGGCGCCTACTTCATGACCGGCTTTCCATCGGAAACCGAGGAAGAGCTTTCGCAGACCATCGAATTCATGCGAGAGGTGTCGCCGACGTACAGCATGTGGGGCGTGGTGACACCGTATCCGGGTACGGAACTCCACCGGTATGCGATCGAGCACGGCATTCTGCCCGATGCGAATCCGATGCATCTGACGCACCACTCGATACGAACCAGCATGGCCAGCATCGCACCGGATCGATACCAGGAGCTGCTGCACCGCATTCTCGATATCAAGAGTTCGATCGAGCAACAGCATCGGCAGCAAGCCGATAGGAGGCACCTGCTACGCAGGATCGCCCGAAAGCTGAGCGAGCCGGCGAGATTCCTCATGCGAACGGTCGTCGATCGAAGGCCTTTTAACCCTGTTCCTCAAGCCTGATCTGCGAGAGATATTACACAGTCATATCCTCTGATTTGTTTCTCTTCGGAGCGGTTCGAGGCTGAGGGTGCTGTTGTCGCGTGGCGATGCGGGTAATATGTGCCCCTCGAAGGAGGAGCACGCTATGAGACACAGCAGTCACAGACGAGAGCGACATGTTCAGAAGTGGTCGGTATTGGCAGCGATGCTTGCAGGCCTGAGCCAGGCTGCCGCGACGGTGGATGACGTGATCCCCAAACCGCGGCAAGTGACGCGACTGGAGGGCAAGATCACGCTCGACCGCGGATCGCCGGCCATTTCGCGGCCGGCCGAGAACCCACCGCCGTGGTGGATTGCCGTGGATCAGCTTGTGGCCGACCTCCGCAAGATGGGCGTGCCGGCCGACGGCGCGGCGTCCGATCAGGCATTGCCATTTGTCGTAGGGATGCCCGGAAGCGACGCTGTGATTGCAAAACGGTTCGAAGAGACCGGCGCAATGCCCGACCCCAACTGGGGAGCCGAGGGCTATCGGCTGAAGGCCACGCCGAAGGGAATCCTGCTGGCCGGCAACGGTCCGGCAGGCTGCTTCTATGGCCTCCAGACGCTCCGGCAGATGCTCGATCCCGTTCCCGGCGGCAAGGGGGCGACACTGGAATGCGTGGATGTCTGCGACTGGCCGGCGATGAAGTGGCGCGGGACCATGTATGCCCTCGACCGCCCGGAACAACACGCCCGGCTGGCCTTCTACAAGATGAACCTCATCAACTGGGAGGTGAACGACGGGCCGGACTACAAGACCATCCCGGAGTTTGCCGGCGGGATGCCGATGTCGCATCTTCGGGACGCGGCGACGTCCGCACGGCGGCATTTCATCAGTATGATTCTGGAGACGCAGTCGTTTGGACATGTTGAGTGGATGCTCAACAAGATGCCGGCCCTTCGGGCGATGCCGGAGAACAACTTCGTCATCCACCCGCTGCACGAGCCGACCTATGAGCTGCTCGGACGTATCTACGCTGAACTGTGCCCGTTGTATGACACGCCGTTATTCCACCCCGGATGCGACGAGGCGTGGGGTGTCGAAACGTGGTGTGAAAGGAACAAGCTGAACACGGCCGAGGTCGTCGGCAAGCATATTCAGCGATTGGCGGACCTGCTTAAGAAGCAAGGCAAGCGGGCGATGATCTGGGGAGACTATATTCTGGCCTACCGCGATGCCATCCGATGGATGAACCCCAAGGACTACATCATCTGCGACTGGCACTATGAACCCAACCGCGAGTATCCCAGCGTGGACTTCTTCGTCAAGAATGGTTTTGAGACGATTGTCTCACCGTCGGTCGTGCCGGCTCACCCGGTCTTCCCCGACTATCGGCAACAGATCCCCAATATTCGGAACTTCCTCCAGGACGGATACCGCCGTGGCGCGGTGGGGCTGCTGAACACCAACTGGCCGGTCGACGCCGTTCCCTTGGAGAGCTACTGGTACGGATGGGTGTGCGGAGCCGAGTATGCTTGGAACCCCACCGGCCGCTCTCAGGAGGAGTTCAACAAGGTCTTCTTCCGGAAGGTCTACGGCCTGGCGGCCGAGCCCGTGTTGGCGTTGTTCGAGAAGCTGGCCCGACTGGATGAGATGGCCCCACTCGAACGACAGGCCCACTCACCGAAATCGCGACTTGTGCAGAGGGTTCGCAACGGTCTGAGCTTCGTACAACCTGTGGAACCGGCGATGTGCGACGCTCGGCTGCGCGAGGCGGCGGAGGCGTTTGCGCGTGTGAGCGAGACCGTCGATCCGGCGATGAAGGGACTGTTTGAGACCTGCCGGGCCCCTCTGACAAGATTGCAGCCGGTTGGCGATGTGCTTCAGACCATTGACGAACTCTCGACGGCGATGATCGGCGGAGGAAGGGCCCTGGTTGAGGGGAACAGCGAACGGATGATACGAAGCGCTGCGTCCGTTCGCACGATCTGCGATCGGGGGTCTGCCCTGCTGAACGCATTGCCGGACAAGGCCTCATACCGCGATGCGTCGACACTCCTGGCCGCCTTGCGGCGTTCGGTGGAGGGCAACTCGATTGATGCCAGGCAGCACATCCAGGCAGCATTTGACGTGATCGGAATGAAGCCGACCGCCGCCGAAAAGACCGTTCGACTGCGTCCCGGTACCTTCTTCGTGAGCGAACAGACATCCGAGTCGGCCTTGCCCCTGAGGCATCCCCGAGGTTGGTGCCATTTCCCACAGCACGGTGTGGCTGCCCGATGGAGTGTGCAGATCGGCCAGGCGCCCCCCTGCCGCATTTTTGCCCTTCTTCGGCACAGCGCCGGCCAGTGGGCGAATGGTGAGTTCGTCAAAGGTGGACGCAACGGTGTGTATGCCGGCCACTACGGCTGGTCGCTCGACGGCCGGCCGGTGAAGGAGCAATGGATCGGAGAGGAATTGAACCCCGACGCGGACGAGGCTTTCCGCTGGGCCCTGCTGGCCGACCAGAAGCTGGAGCCAGGAGAGCACGTCCTGGCGGTCAAGCCCTCGGACGTGAACCACGCTATTGTGGCCGAATTCGTCTTCACGCTGGATCCGGCGTTCACGCCTGAAACGCGTCGGAAGGATGTGAGGCTGAAGTAGGGTCGCACGCAACCGCGTGCACGATGGATTCTTCGGCCACTTGCCAAGACCGGCTGTTTGCCGGGAGAATCCCCGGCTCGTTCGTCGGTCATGCGGGGCCCGCCGGAAGCCAGGCTCGCGCTAACCTCAAGGAATCGCCGTGACTGCCAGCACTGCATGCATACTCTGGATCGGCACGCTGTTCAGTGCATCGGCGCTCGATGCGGATGCCGAATCGACCGCCCGTGCCGACCGGCTAAACGCCGAAACGCAGCTCCGGCGCATCGAAGCAACCGTCGAGGCGCAGCGGGCGAGGGTTGAAACCCTGCGTCGACAGATCACGGCCGTGCAGGAACGGGCAGAGCAGGCCCTGAGACAAGATGATGTCCGCCGGGTCGTCAGAGAGCTGATGGCGGACGCCACGTTCGCCCAGGGGCTGTACCCGGATGCCGCAGAGATCGGCTACGACCGCGGGTTCTATATCCGGAGCGCCGACGATCAGTTCTCCTTCAAGACCACCGGTCTCGTTCGAATTCGCTATGTAGGCATCGAACGGCAGAACGACAATCCGCGTCAGGCCGGCCTTCAGAGACAGGACGACGAAAGCGGATTCACGGTCAACGACCTGGTGCTGACCTTCCACGGATACCTCCACTCGCCCCGGCTGACCTATCAGATCGTCATGGAGGGTCCCAGCCGGAAAGTGAACATGTGGCGAACGTTCACCGCCCACATCAACTACGAGGTGGCGCCGGAACTCCAGGTGGTGGCGGGGCTGATGAAGGTGCCCTTCGGTCGCCAGGAACTGGTCGGCAAGGCCGACCAGCAGTTCGTCGACCGCCCCCTGGCCAACGAGGCACTCAAGGCAGAGCGGTCGATCGGGGCGGCGGTTCATGGCACTCTGAGCAAACGTTTGAGCTATGTGATGAGCGTCCTGAACGGCTTTCGAGATCCCGATGACAGCCCCTCGCTCGATCAGACGGACACGAACTTCGCCTATGCCGGACGGCTGATCGCCCATCTGATGGGCTCACCGATCAAGACTGAAAGCGACCTGGCCTGGTCGAAAGACCCGCAGTGGGAGATCGCCGTCAGCGGGCTGTATTCGGACGACAACGGCGATCGAAGTCCGATCAGCTTCTACCACATCCCCGACAGCATCCGAAGCGGACGAGGCCTCGGGGGCTTTGCCATGGTCGATCTGAGCGGAACGGATGTGGCGATGTTCGGGGCCGACACGGCCTTTCGATACCGAGGCCTCTCGATCACGGCGGAGTACTTTCTTCGAGGCATCGACGGCGATAGCGAGTGGAGTCCATGGGAACGGCGAACGGGGGACCATGGAACCAGCCATCAACAGGGCGGCTATGTCCAGGGAGGCTACTTCGTCGTGCCCAAACGGGTTGAGCTGGCGGCCCGGCTCGGTGGTGTCTGGGACATCGGCAGCGAGGGCACATGGGAATACACCATCGGCGCAAACTACTATCCCTGGGGCACGCATAACGTGGTGGTGCAGACGGACCTGACCCGCATCGACGAAGCCCCCCTGGCCTCATCCAACAGCAACTGGAGCCAGAACGATCAGGTCAACATGATCCGCGTGCAGCTCCAGGCGAAGTTCTGACCAGAGAATACCTGCATGCACACGACCGAACCGCTACCTCCATCTGATGGGATTATCGGACCCGACCCCGAAACCGCGTATCCTCTGCCGTGCATCGTTGTCATCACACGCGACGGAGCTAGAATGATATACGTAGCTGTACGGCATCTTTTGGAGGGATATCAGTGAAGCACCCTACACTCTCCGGGTACATCGGCCTGGCGCTCGTGGGCATGGTGTTCGTTCGACTCGCAACCGCACAGATGACGCTGCCCTCGACCACCGGCGTGCTGCCGAGTGCGATGCCCACGACCTCGCTGATCCTCGGCGACGATCTCTCTGCCTTCCGCAGCGGGTGGGCGAGTCCTGTGAACTCCGACCAGCAGCTCTGGGTCAACAACATTCAGTCTCGTGCCAATCAGAGCACCAGCGGGGCCGAGCCGACCACGTTCGGTACCGCCTCCAACGATGCCAGCATCGCTCAGGCGGCCGCCTTACGATTCGCGATGACCGGCAGCATCACCGACCTGAACAAGGCCGTCGGGGCTCTGCGCGTCGCAGCCGTACCCGAAGGGACGTTCATTACACGCCCCGAGGTGCTCATCGCCTACCTTGGGGCGTATGACTTCATTCGCGCGGCATCGCCGACCGCCCTGCCGCAGGCCACGCGCGACGAGATCGAAGGGCGACTGCTGTCGCTGACCCAATCTCTCGACTATGGAAACCTGACCTACAGCAACGCCCGCGCCAAGATCGGCGCCACCAAGGCGATGGCCGGCGTGCTGCTTCGCGATCAGACGGTGCTCGACCAGGGCCTCGACGACCTGCAGAACCACCTGGCCTACAACACCACCGATGACGGCTGGTTCACCGACAGCCAAGGCCACTATCTGAACTACACCCTGCGCCATGTCGCCCTGTTCACCCGCGTGTATCAGCAGGGATCGGGCGTCGATCTTTACGCGAACTTCAAGCCCTATGTGGACATGGTGGTCGGTCTGAGGAAACCCGATGGAACCGTTCCCAACGTCTCGAACGGGCTGAACCGCCCCTCGTCGATCAACCTGTTCCTGCAGAATCCGGACCCGGCCGTCGCGGGCCAGATTCGCTGGTATGCCGAATCGCTCAGTCCCTCGCCCTTCCCGTGGCTCGGCGAGGTCAACACCTTCAACAACGACAGCAGCTACGCCGTGACCTTTGCCCTGTCGGATCTCAGCCGCCCGGCCATTGCGCCGCAGCAGTCGCCGACGTTCCTGGCCAGCGGGCAGAGCAAGGTATCCGTCTTTCGAAATGACTGGGGGTCGACGAGCAACTACCTGTTGATGTCGGCCGGCATCGACGCCCCGGCGTTTCGTTACGAGCCGCTCAATCTGACGATTCCTGCGTTCCACACCCATAACGACACCGGTGAGATCCAGGTCTGTGCCAAGGGACATTACATCCTGGTATCACCCGGATACGAGCGGACCGACCTGCCGAACTCACCCGCCAACTTCACGCCCAAGGTCGCCAACTGGCACAATGTCGTCCTGGTTGACGGTGATGTCGGCCCCGACCAGCAGGGCCGGACCATCCGCCCCGAGGATGTCGTTCAGACCCACCGGCTCGACTCCAAGGAGTTCGGCCAGTACAAGGGCGTCAGCGACTTCTCGACGCTGAAGATGAACTACCGCCAGACGGAGGTAACGCGAAGCACCGCCTTCCCCAGCGAAGACTACTTCGTTGTGGCCGATCGCATGAACAGCCAAACGACGCACACCTACGGATTCAACCTCGTCGGGCGCGGCACCCGAACCGTTCTGACCGAGACGCCCGGACTGATGGAGGTCAAGTGGGAACACGGCGGAGTTCAGGCCATCGAACACCTCGTCGGCACTCAAGGAATGACCCTCACGACCGGCACACTCTGGATGCATGATGATTTCAACGTCTTTGAGCAAACGCAGCGGATCACGGCCAGCATGAACGCCACACAGGGGGCATTCCTGAGCATCATCGAGACCGGCGACGCTGGCGATGCGGCGAGGCTGCACGTAACGAACCTATCGACGGCGGATGTGGCCGGGGCCAGGGTCGAGAACGCGGAGGCCGGTACGACCGATTGGATCCTCGCCCAGTCGAGCCGAATTCTCCGGACGATTGACCGACTCGGCAGCGACGCCCTCTATGCCTATATCCGGGATGCCGGGTCCGGGCTTGACAGCGCGATGCTGGCCGAGGGGACCTTGCTGTACGACGATGGACATCTGATCTTCCAGGCAGACTCGCCCCTGACGCTGTCATTGCTCTTCGGCAACGATACGATCCTGGGCACGATCTCCGCCGACGGCCTGATCGCAGGGACCTGGCTCGATCTCTATACGACGGGACAGATCCTCTCGGCCACGCTGAACGGCGTGCCCATCCCCTTCGTGAACGGCTCAAGCCATGACGCTGTGCAACTGACCGGGGCGGGCGACCTGGTGATCGAGTACTCCTCCGTGCCCGATCCGGCCTCGTGCCTGCTGCTTCTGGTCGGCGGCCTTGCCCTGAGACGACGCCGATAGTCGAACACGCCTCGGCAACGCTGTGCCCCCGACATCCCTGGGACACCTGACGTTCCCCGCATATGATACGCGTGGAGGTTGTCCCATGAGACTGCATGCTGTCGCCCTCTGCGGCATCTTGACACTTCTGCCAACCGTCGCGTCCGCCGCGGCCGGCCTGTCCTCCAGAGAGCGTATCTGCCTCAACGGCGACTGGCTGTTGCACCTGGGAGGCGACGAGTGGGAGATACCCGCGCAAGGTTACGCTTTCTTTCGCGTGCCGGGCAAGATCGGCGGCACATGGCACGTCGAGTTCAACGGCAACGACAACGGCCACGAATGCGGCTGGTACCGGTTAGACCTCCCCGTGCCGTCCGATTGGACTGGGCGGCGTATCCGGCTTGAATTCACGCGAGTCGGCGCCTATGCGAAGGTCTTTCTCGATGGACGACTCGCCGGTGACCACGCCGACGGAAACACCTCCTTCTTCGTGGACCTCACCCCCCTGGTGCGTCCGGGAGGCGTTCATCGACTGGATGTCTTTGTCCAGGGCTGGTCGCGATTCGAGAGGGCCCCTCGTGAACATGTCTGGCCGAGGGCTGCCGGACCTCAGACGGGCATCCTGGGTGATGTCTTTCTGTCTGCCGTGCCGAATCTTCATCTGGATGACATCTATGTCATGCCGAGCGTCCGGAAGAAGACGCTCACCACCCGCGTGACGATCCGCAACGCGACACCGCGCCTGCAGCGTTTGACCGTCAGAACCGAGCTGTGCCTTCAGAACCGCAAGGTGCTCGGACCGCAAACATCGAGTCTCCGTGTCGCTCCCGAGGCCACCGCCGGCCTGGAACAGACCCGGGCCGTGCAGGACCTACAATTGTGGGGATACCCGCCGTACGGCGAACCCGTCCTGTATCACCTGGCCATTACCATTTCGGACGAAAGCGGCGCGGACATCGATCGGTGCTATACCCGTTTCGGGTTCCGCGAGTTCTGGATTGAAGGCAACACGTTCTATCTGAACGGCAAGCCAATCTTCCTCCAGGGCGAGCAGGCCCAGTTCTACCAGCACTGCCTCTACCCGCAGAATCGCCAGTGGCTGTATCGGTACTTCCGCGCGCTTCGCGAGGCCAACGTCAACTTCGTTCGTCTGCCCCACGCCGTGTTCGACCCGATATGGGCCGAGATCGCCGACGAGGTCGGCATGCTCCTGGAGAACGAGCCGATGGACGGGGTGCCGACACCGTCGTGGGCCTCAAACCTCGCAGGCGGCCAGGAGGTGTTGGGACAGAAGGCTGAGGCTCGATGGCTCGACGGCCCCCTTCAGCAGACGCACATGCAGACGGTGCGAGGCTGGGTTCGCGAGTGGCGCGGGGCCCCGAGCAT
Source organism: uncultured Planctomycetales bacterium (assembly GCA_964446835.1). Taxonomy (GTDB): domain Bacteria; phylum Planctomycetota; class Phycisphaerae; order UBA1845; family JAFGLZ01; genus CAYUQT01. The sequence goes on from CAYUQT010000011.1 coordinate 123,102, forward strand.
GGTGATGTGGTCGACCGACAACGAGAGCGGCTCGCAATCGGCGGCGGCCGATCCGGCCAATTTCGAGTTCCAGCGACGGATCAAGAAAGAGATCTTCTCGATGGACCCGACGCGGCCGGTGAATCATGAGGGCTCGCCGCTCAGCAATGTGGCCAAGCGGCTCGGCGTCGATCTCGTGCCGGATGTGTTCAACGTGCATCCCTATTCGGACCCCATCACCGGCGACGTGGAGAACTTCAAGGCCCGATTCTTCTACGGGGGGCAGCCCATTCTCATCGGCGAACTGTTCAACGACTACGATCAGATCAACTTCATGCCCGACCGGCTTCGTGCGAACCCGCAAGACACGTGGGCCAAGACACAGAAGTTCGCCGACTACTGGTATCGAAACATTCTGGCCGCCCGAAAGGCGGGGTACGCCGGAACGGTGCTCCTGAGCATCGGAGCGTCCTGCTTTCACGGCTTCATGAAGGAGGGAGAGATCACCGACGGACCGTTCGGGCGGAAGCAGCAGAAGGTGCCCGTCCGGTGGCCGGCGTTCTCCGGGCGCGATCCTAAGGTGGATAACACGCTCGACTCTATCCCATGGGACGGCATCAACTGGTTCGATCGAGCGAAACCGTCCTGCACGCGCAATCACGTATACGAGAAGGTGAGGCAGGCCTATCGCGAAACGAACGGCGGCGACCTGCCCCCTCTGCCAACGAGGCGATCGCCGGAACTGATCGCGCAACTCGTTCATCAGGGAAAGCCTGTTCGGGATGCCTGCCTGTGGCTGATACCCATGGACGATCAGCCCGTGAGCGTATCGGCGGTGCGAACGGACGGTGATGGGCGGGCGTGGTTCCACATGGACACCGATGGCCGGTACGCCCTGGAGTTTCGCAACGGCCCGGTGAGTGAACGGATGGAGGTCAGGATTGAGCCGGGCCGCTTCGATCCCTCACCGGGATACGACTCTATCCAGACCGTCACCATGACGCTCCGCAACGAACCGAATATCGTTCCCATGGGCATTCCCGACGGAGCACGCTTTGCCGAACCGGATCGAATCTGGAAATGCGTCCCTGCCGAAGCCGATCACGGGAAGACCGGCCCCGCTCCGGACACGGCGGATTCCATCAATCTGACGACGGCCATCAACGACGAAGGCAAACGGAGCCCCAAGGCTCGCGAGTGTTCGCTCCGCGTGTTTCTCAAAGATAAGGAGGTCACCGACACCCTGAAAGGCTGGGGTGGCACCGTCTCGCATTATCCCGATGTCAGTCGGTCGTCGGCCTTCTCGCTGACCATGCCGGCACCCCAGCCGGGCCGCTACGAACTGGTGCTGCACAATGCCCTGTTCGCCCCCGATTATCCGGCCAAGATGTTCGTCGGGGATGAGAAGGAACCACGGCTCGTACTGGACACGAACGCCCCCGAACTCGGCGTGAAGTTCTCTCTGGTCAACCACGATGCCCGGCACGTCATCACGCTGACGGCGGGGAACATCCAGGCGGGACGAGTGGCGCTACGATTCGAGGCGGTCACCTGGGGAACGGCGATCATCCGCGGGATCACGCTTCGGCCGAAACCATAGTGGACGCGGACGATGGGGTCAGCGGAGCACGGAGGGCAGCAGGACACGACCTCAGGGAGTCCGCTCGCGAACGAGCATAAAACTGACTCCACCGGTCCCGTCGATGCCCTCGTTGCCGGTAACGACGAGTAGTCCTTGAGGGACGGAGTGCACGATGAGTCCCTCGGGGCGTTTGCCGACCATGACCTTGCCCACCTGCCGCGGGCGGACCGGATCAGTAACGTCCAGACAGACAACGCAATTCGCACGTTCGATGCCTATGAACGAGAGAATGCGCCCGTGCATCCGGGCAAAGACGACGGACTCCGGGTCCAGACGGCGTTTGGGTTTGGAGGGATCCACGAGGGGGCGAACATCGAGCCGCGACATCAGAACGGCGTCGCCCGAGGGGTGCTGTGGATCGACCCACCAGAGACTGATGGCGTTACCAGTGCGCCCCTTCTCGCCTTCCTCGGCAACTCCGATGAGACACCCTGTCTGTCCCTTGGGGCCGGGAACGCCATCGAGCACGCCGACGCCGTCGGGTTGTGCACCTTTTTCAAGGTGAATGGCATGCACGATAGCCGGCTGCCCATGACTCAGGTCGACAAGAACAACCGCATCGTTCTCCTGACAACTGACTGCCGCGAACCGCGATTGCGGGTCGAACGCCACCAACTCGGGCTCGATATCACCGATGGGGGTCTTGAGCAGGTTCTCCAGCCCAGGCAGACTCACGGGCGAGGGCGGGGTGTCATTCAGGTTTCGATCCGGTGTGATCGAAGACATATCCAGGGCCCAGATGGCACCTGGGGTGTTCGAGTCGTTTTCGGCTTCGTCCGCGATCAAGGCCCACTTGCCGTCGGCGGAGATGGCGACTGAATCAAGATGAGCGCCGAACGATTGACGAAGAAGTGGGCGTCCGAGCGATGCGGCGCGAAGGTCGACTCCTACGAGGGTTCCCTTACCGCGGCCCAACAGCACCACCAGAGCGAGGGGCAACCGGGGGTGAACCGCAACACTCGTAGGATCCCCTCCGAGATCGAGCCCTTGCTTGCCGGCCTTGGCCTCATCGAAGTCGACACGAGACGCACTCAGCGGGTTTATGGATTCGACCCTCAGGACTTCCAGTTTCCCCTCGACGGGGTTGGTTACCAGAAGGAGGCTCTGCGACGGGCAGTACTGAACGATTTCGGCCGTGAGGCCCGGGTCGGTCAGAGTCTTCAGCCGTTCGAACGACACAGGATGCGACAGGCTTTCGGCATGGAGGGACACGGGCAGCAGCCCCACCCACATCGCGAGTCCCCGAAGGAGACGCGAACAGGATACCGCGCCGCAGATCATGGATCGCATGGATGGATTACTCCTCAGTGGACGCCCCCAACGGATTCCAAATGAGATCACCCTTGTTCCACGTGCGAACGACTTCACCGAAGGTGCTGTTGCTGGGGTTGGTATCGAGTTCATTGGCGTCGCTCGGTTCGGTGGCATACTTGTAGTCGACGCGACTTACGTGACCGTCACAGAAGAGAATGTGGGTACCCTTCTTGTATCGCTTGGCCAGATACTTGAAGTCTCCTCGACATCGCTTGAGACCGATCTCTTCACCGGTGGTCGGGTTGATACCGTCATGGTAGCGATCTTCCGAACTCAGTTCCTCCGGAACCGACCTAAGCTCCAACATCAGCACCGTCGCGCCCATATTCCGAATCCTGCCGAGAGGCATGCGCTCTTTCTGAAAACCATCCGGACCGTACTTCTGGGTAATGCTGTTGTCGATCTCGGAGTTGAAGACGTAGTTGAAATAGAACTTGAAGCGGTTCGCCGAGGTACCCCCGGTATAGGGGGCGTCTGCTGGCCTCTTGGCCGTCGGGTCCGTGAAGACGCTCTTGTCAGGCGGAACGGGAACACTGTCTCGGAACAGAGTCCAAATCTCGCTGTAGGGTTTGGCGCCCATGTACGGCGGGACGGCATTGGCCCACCATGTAGGGTTGCCCAATCCACCGGTGCCCCCCATGTCGACGGGGTTCTTCTTCCCTTCGAACGGAAGAACATCGCCGTTCTCCAGCGTCCATGCGATGGTGCCCTTACCCCAACCGCTGAGCGTTGCCATGCTGGCCATCGCCTGGGCCTGCTTGCGTGCGTGATTCAGGCTCGGCAGCAAGATGCTCAGCAACATCATGATGACGGCCACAACGACGAGGAGTTCCACCAATGTGAACCCGAGACTTCTTCCCATCGTCTTCACCCGTTTCTCCTGATTCGACCTTCGAATCAACTGCCGGCTCATATTCTGGCCCCTTTCGTTAGGGCATGATGAGGATTCGACTATTTCGCGGTGAGCCATCTGCTTCCCCACCATCCCGTGCCACCCCAAGAAAATGAAGCCTCCGGTGGAGGACACCGGAGGCAGTGGGTCGGGACGCGGAACCTGGTGAGCGATCAGGGAAGCCCGCGTCCCTTGGCGGTGATGTAACAGAGCGAAGCAAACAGGAGACTCGTGAATGGCCAGACGATGTCCACGCCACTGCCACACTTGAATGCGGCTTCAACCTGCATGTCCGAGTTGATCAGTAGGGTTGTCGTCATGTTCGAGTCGAGCACGACATAGTTGGCGTCACCCGGGTGGTTCGGATCCCAGATGGTCCACTCGCGGAATGACTTGCCTTCAATGGGCTGGGCAGTGAGCGTCAGGGCGGTTCCGACGCGGTAAATGGGGGTGTTGGGATCGTTCGGCTCGGGGCTCCACTGCACGATACCGTAGTTGGGGTTGAGCGTGGTCAGCGTCACATGATGGAATGCGATGTTCTTGCCACCGAGGGTATTGGTCATGACCGTACCATAGCCCAGATCCTTACTGCACTGAACCGGCCCTTCATGATTGTCCCCGGCCGCACTGAGCATGAGGTTGCCCGTGGTGTAGGCGTAGCCGGAACGTTTGGGAGCATTTGTCAGATTCGCCACCAGCCAATCGTCCAGAGTGCTGCCTGTGGAGTTCCCCCAACGGGCGATGTACTCAATTTCGTCATCGGTCGTGTCATTCAGGCCGCCGATGCCCCAATTGACGTCCAGAAACGGCGAACCGGCCGGTCGATGCGTCATGTTCTCACAACCGAAATTCACGGCCCCGTAGACGGTTCCGTCGGATTCACCCAGTTCCAACGCAACGCCGATGCTGTCAACGATGGTCCAGCCTGCCGGAAGGTTGAGAACACCGTCGCCGTAGCGAGTACCGCCCAATCCATCCGCCACTTCCTCGGTGTCGAGGTCATCGCCGATCTGAGGTGCGGGCCCCGTACCCCGGCGAATCAACAGGGCCGTAAAGACGCCGTTCTCGATATCGCGGCGTTCCGGGTCACCCTCTCCCTGATGACCGATGGTGCTGTATCCACTCCGACCGCGTCCGAACCCCCTGTAGTTGGTGTCAGAGTAGCTGCCCCCTTGCATGAGGTTGTTCCCGTTGGGATCCAGATTCGCCGACGGGTAGATGCTGCTGTTCATCCGAATCGAGAGGAACCCATTGGCTCCCAAGGAGCGATCGCTCAGGTTGAAGAGGTTTTGGATGGCGCCCATGCTGGGCGAATTCTCACCCTCCAGAAAGATCAGGTAGTACCCAGCCAAAGAGAGGTTCGGCTCTCCCCGGAGTTCGACATATTCCATCTTGCCGGTCACGTCATCGCTTCCCGGCGGATCGACATACATCTCATTGATGACCACCTGAGCGGCATGGAGTCTGGCACCCGCCAGAAGCAGTGCGATCACACCGCACAGCAACAGCAACATCATTGCTCGTGGTTGTCTTCCATGAAACATGACTTGTCTCCTTCCCGAAAGACCGTCTCGCGTGCGGGGGGTCACCCCGCACGCGAACCGTCCCCTTCTCTACCCCACCTGTCTCCGACGCAGAACGGCAACCCCTCCACCGATCAGCAGCATTCCCAATGTCGCCGGTTCGGGCACAACGATCCCCGGACTGCCAATATCCCCACCGGAAGACCCCCAGGAGCCCCATTGATCGCCTGCGGAGGCAACAACCCAGCCCGAGGCGATCGTGCGAACGATCGTCGCGTCGTAGTCTGCTCTGGGGATATTGCAGCTCTTGTTTTCGGTGCGAACCGTTCCGGGATATGTTTGGTCTCCGAAGATAAGCTCGTCGACCAACTGACCATCGGCATCATAGAGGTTGATCTCGTCGTTTCGGCCCAGATTCGAGTTCACGTTCGAACCGAACACCTTCACGCTGGAAGGAAGCCCCCAAGCCGTGCGAAACATAGAAACGGCCGTCTCGGTGAGGATGACCGACTCGCCGGGTCGGACAATGCCGAACACGTCGCCGAACGACAGGTCGCCCGGCTGGTTGTCGGAGTCGCTATACGACCAATCCGTCATGTCGACGGACGATGCACTGGTGTTGGTGAATTCGACGAATTCACCGTTCGTTCCCTTGTACATCCACTCGGTGATTTGGATGGGCCCGGCGACAACCACACCGGCACCCCCTGCCACGACTGCCACCACCACGACTCCCATCAACCCTTTCATGTCCAACCTCCTCATCTGACCTCTGCATGAGGCTCGCACACGCTGTGCAAACCATTTCAATTCGTGCGGAAACCCACCGGAGCCCACCACCAGACGGAGCGATCAGCTCAAGTTCTCCCTCATCCGATTCATCTGTCGAGCCCGCAGAAACGACGCGACACGACATTTCGGACAGATGCATGGTTCCGAATGCAGATTCCACCGCAAACCACGAGACTCCGTCTGATTGCGATCGGAAGTCTTCGACCGTTTACCGTCCCTGAACAGTTGCCGCATGACTGTCTGCTCCCTGAAAAGCTCTCTCTGTCCCAGCCCCTTCTCGGTCGGGCGTGAACCTCTTGTCCGCATCCGACGGATGGGAGTTTCGCGTCGCTGAGTTAGCCCGGTGTGAAGCATTGATCAGGTTCTGATGAATTGCTCTTGCCGCCATCGCTGGCCCCCCCAGAAGTTGGCGTAAGAGCCCCTGGACGCGGAGGGGCAAAGTTGTCATTATGTGGAGTTTCAGGTACTGGGAAGTTCTTACGGTTCATTTTTGGACGCGGGGTTCTCCCGCCGGAGGTGCAACAGTGGATCAGGTTGGAAAATTCTCCCGACGCGACCTGCTGCAGAAGTCGGCCCTGGGTGTAGCGGCCGCCGGGTTCCTCAGTCAGGTCGGCTGCGCGAACGCGAAAGACGCGCCACTCTATCAGAAGCACGATCTGGCGAAGGCCAAGGCCCGTCGCAAGATCGGTGCCAACGATACCATCAACCTCGGCATCATCGGCTGCGGCGGCATCGCCGGCGCGCACCGCGGGGCCCTGAAGGCCATCGCCGCGGAAGACAAGATCAAGATCACGGCCGTCTGCGATTGCTATGAGTCGCGGATGATGCAGTATGGCGAGGCCGTCGAGAAGGAATTCGGCAACAAGCCGACGCCTTATAAGGACTACCGCAAGATGCTCGATGCGGGCGACGTCGACAAGGTCGTCATCTGCACGCCCGAGCACTGGCACGCGAAGCAGACGATCGACGCCTGTCTCGCCGGTAAGTACGTCTACTGCGAAAAGCCGATGACCCACCATATTCCCGAAGCCAACGACGTCATGGACGTAATCAAGTCCACGGGCAATATCGTGCAGATCGGCATCCAGGGCATGAGCGACGACAGCTATCGCTCGGCCTACAAGTACATCAAGGAGAAGGGCATCGGGCAGATCGTCCACGCCCAGACGTCCTACGTCCGCCGCTATTCCGACGACCAGGGCAATTTCAACAACAAGCTGGGTCTGTGGCGGACCGGCCATGCCAGCAACGAGCCGAAGCCGGCCGACCTCGATTGGGAAATGTGGCTTGGGCCGTCGAAGAAAGTCGCGTGGGACGCCCGGCGTTACTGGGATTGGCGCAACTACTTCGACTATTCGGGCGGTATTGCCACGGACCTGTTCGTCCATCGGATCAGCCGCATGATGGTCGCCCTGAACCTGATCGACCCGGTGTGCGGCGTCGGCATGGGCGGCATCTTCTGCTGGCCGGACGGCCGCGATGTGCCCGACAACTTCGAGATGGTTCTGGAATATCCCAAGAATGACGTCATCGAGAAGGGCATGACCATCCACGTGCTCGGCACGATGGCCAACCACCGCGATATCGAGCACTGCATCCGCGGCTTCGAGGCCACGCTGGTGTTCGAGAAGACCGGCTTCACGGTCTATCCGCAGAACGAGAAGAAGCCCGACTGGAAGAAGCCGATCTACGAGCACAAGAAGACCGGTGGCGAGAACCAGTCGCTGCACCATCAGAACCACCACAAGGCGATCCGCGCGAACGACGCGAAGCTTCTGAACTGCCCGCCCACCATCGGCTACGCGGCCGTGGTCGCGGTCAACCTCGCCAACGAGGGATACCGGCAGAAGAAGGTCATGAAGTGGGACGCCAAGAACCGCCGTATGTTCGCCTGATCGTTGTCCCACGAAGATTGTCGGGTTCGGAGACCCGACTCCGAGCGATGAAGAGAACCCCGACCCCGGTCAGACGACCGCGGGTCGGGGTTCTTCCTTTTCTGTCCGATCTCACGTGGATCGCCGAGGTCCGTCGGTGCGAGGGCCCCTTTCGTCTTGTGGGGAACTCGTGGTAATCTGCACCCGGCCATAGGGCCGTTGGGATGATCGATCTATGACGCGCCGCCTTCATCCTGCGATCAGCGCCGTCGCCATTCTGACGATGGTGTTTCTCTATCTGCCCATGGTTGCCGTGGCGGTGCTGTCGGTGAACGCCTCGCGGTTCAGCTTTGCGTGGAAGGGGTTCACGCTGAAGTGGTACACACAGCTTGCGTCGAACGAGTACATCCTGGAGGCGGCGAGTAACACACTGATCCTGGCCGTCGTTTCAACAGCGATCGCGACGGTGCTGGGCACGCTGTTGGCGATCGGGATGATGCGGTATCCGTGGCCCGGCTGGCTGAGGCGATTCCTGGACCTGTCTGTCTATCTTCCGGTGATTACACCGGACATCATCTTCGCCGCGGCGATGGTGGTGGCCTTCGGACTGTTTCGCCATATCTCATCTGTTTTCGAGCCAGGGCTGCTGACGATGATCGTCGCGCACGTCACCTTTCAGATCGCCTTCGTGGCGATGGTGGTTCAAAGCCGGCTGGCCACGATCGGTCGAACGGTCGAAGAGGCTGCCCGCGATCTGTACGCCGATACGTGGACGTTGCTGCGCCGCGTCCTGCTGCCGCTGCTGATGCCGGGGATTGTGGCCGGGGCGATGCTGGCCTTCACGCTGTCGCTGGACGATTTCGTCATCAGCTTCTTCACCGCCGGGCCGCAGTCGACCACGCTGCCGATCTTCATCTACGCCTCGGTCCGCCGGGGCGTCACGCCGGAAATCCACGCCCTGTCCACGTTGATCTTCGTATTGACCGTCGTGCTGGTCATCGGCATTGAGCGATTGACCCGGCTGCGAAGTGAACCGTCGAAGAAGATGTGATGGATGCGTTGGGGCTGACATCCCAACACACATCACATGGCAATTCCCGGCTCACGGGCGAAATTGCCCCCCCGATCTGCAAACCATCGACGTGTCTGCCATAGAACACAGGTTCCGCAGAACATGAAGAAGCATCCTCTCTGTCCGCCCATCTTACCAGCGAAGCTCGACCGTCGTCGGCTGGCATCGGCCCGCGTGGCGGATGAGCACCGTCTTACTGGCGGGATCCCACTCGACGCGTCCGCAGGGCTGGCCGTCCACGTTGACCTGCGTGGGCGCGGCCGGCAGCAGCAGTCGGGTACTGACCTCGACGCCCTCGATCGACGTGGTGGTGTATTTCAGGGCCCGGTCCGACGGCTCCCAGGTTTCGAGTCGGCCGGCCGAGGCCAGCGCCAGCGGCGGGGTGCCCTTGACCGCATCGAGGTCGAGCAGGAAGGCCTGACGATTGAGCGGCACGACGACCTCTGTCAGGACGCTGAGTGCGGCATCGAAGAGATTGACGAATCGCCCCTGCAGCTTCAGCGGCTCCTTGTCGCGCGATTCGTCCATACAGGCCGCGATCCGATAGGGGCCACGGCGGAGGATGAAGTGGTTGCGCTCAAGGTACTTCTCGCCGGTCGCCTCGATGGCCTTCTGCACGACGGCACGGAACCGATCGGCCTCGTCGGCCGAGCGGGTTATCGCCGCCGGATGCCGGCGTTCGACCAATGCCCGCCCCTTTCCGAACGAGTAGGAACCCTGCTCGGGCGTTCGCGGAAGCCCCATGGACTCGAAGAGGTGTTCGCTGGGGGCTTTGTAGGACAACCCGGGACGGTTCCACCACTCGCGAACCTGGTTGAACGGATCGGTGTCGGCCCCGACGTAGATCAGTGATCCCCCCTGCTGTACCCACTGAGCCAGAGAAAGGTGCACGGACGGTGCCATGGGCTTCATGTACTCATAGCTCAGGATGAGCACCCTGTACGGTTCGAGATAGCCGGGAAAGCGTGTGATGTTGTCCAACTGAACCGGCCGGAGGGGAATGCCGCGTTTGACGATCGGCAGGGCCATCCCGTAGAAGGCCGACCACATCCGCAGTTCGCCTTCGGTGGCGCGGGTGGGATCGTCTTTCCTGGCCGCCACGCCCACCTTGAAGGCTGGATTGGCCCGTTGGAACATGCCGGAGTCCGCCAGCAGCACGCCGACGCCCTGCGTGGTCTGAGGCCACTGCACCTCGTCCTGCTTCATGTCCCGCAGTTGGTTGAAGACGATGCCCAGGATCGTCGCGTAATCGGGCGGAATGACCTTGGCATCCTTGCTGCCGTGAGGGAATCGGCCGTTGAAGACGCGGTTGGGCCAGGGCGAGACCTCGTAGTACCACACGCCCGGCTGAAACAGCGAGGCCACCAGCGTACAGAGGTAGTTCCGGCGATAGTCGTCCCAGTCGTGGCGTGGATCGTCTTCCACCGGATCGTGGAGGAACCACATGCGGCGGTCGGTACCGCGAACCAGTTCCTGCATGATGCCGTATTCCAGGAAAGCGGTTTCAAAGGTGCGTTCGCGATGAATCCCCTGATAGGTATTGGCGGTCCGCGCCGTCCCCGTCCAGATCTGGGCGATATAGCCGTCGATCCCCGGCAGATCGATCAGTGACGATTCCGGACTGACAATCCGCCACTGGGTGTAGTTGATCAGACTGTGCGTCGGGACATAGAAGCGGACCGGCCGGCCGTGGGTCGCCAGGGCGTATTCCTTCATGGCCGAGCAGAGACGGTTCAGCGCCCGCTGATAGAGGTAGTACTTCAGCTTGCTGGCGCGATACTGGGCGTCGACACTGCTGTCGGGACGCTGCCAGGGCTCGTTGTAGTAGATCTGCCACTCGCGTTTGAAGGCCTCACCGAAGCCGCCATCGGCCCAGAACTCGGGTTCTTCCAGATGGATGCCCACCGCGCCGGCGTCGATCGCCCGCTTGATGCCGTTCTGGAGATAGTCACTGAACGTGACGGCCGGCACCATGTACGGAGTGTCCGCCCCGTGCATGATCGGCTTGCCGGCACCGTTGACCTGCCCTTCGTCCCAGTGCCGGCGCCCGTCGAACTTCCCGTTGAGATAGTCCTGGTATCCGCCCCAGGCAATGCCGGTCATGATCTGAGGGACGTATCCGGCGGCGATCCATCGCTTGAGCCGTTCGCCGATTCCCGCATCGACACCGTAGGCCATGACGAAATCGGTCCGCAGGTCGTAGCGTCCGCCATAGCCGGCCGCTTCCTGAAATCCGGTATGCTCCAGGGTACGATCCGTCACGAGACTGGGGGCCGTTCGGGCCGTGGCCGGGCCACCCTGCGAACCCTGTTCGGCCATCAGCGGGCTGTACCCCGCCAAGACCACCATGGATGCCCACATGCCTGCAGCGGCATAGCGATAGGTACTGCCCTTCATCATCCGCCTTTCCTTCCAGAGCCACCGGCCTGGCACACGCGTCGCCGGAGGCACGGTCGGCCCACGGCGCTTTGCCACATGCCGGAGATCCCACGTGTCAATCGGAAGGCTTGCGATAGGCCGCAAGCCCGGAGAGGTCGACCGCGCCCCTCGCTGAGTTACTTGATTCTAACGCCCACCCTACCGGCTGGTTGCACCGAAAGAGACCTTCCGTCCGTCCGTTTCCAGGAAGTCTGAGGAGGTCCGGCAGCCTATAGCCTGGCGACACACTCCCGCACGCGAGCCAGGGCCCCGTCGCCGATCGACGAGGGCACGGTGCAGCCCGCACCGGCAATCCACCGCTTCTTGCCCGTCGAGTGGGCAGCGGCGGAGAGTTGTTCATCCAGCCAGGTGCCGGCCCCTTCCCGAGCCAACCGCTCGCCGTCTATGCCACCGATGACGGGTGCGTCGAGCTGACGGAGGCCCTCTCCCACGGACAGGTTGGTCGGGTCGGTCGCATCCCAATGGAATGCGTTGGGTTTCAGGTTGGCCAAGTGCCGCAGCATGTTGTTCGACTTGCAGACGTGCAGAACGTTGAACCAGCCCTTCGGACGCATGGTCTTCATCAACCGCTCGTCATAGGGGCGGCTGAACTCGTCGTACTGGGCCTCGGACAGCCGGTCGCGCGAAGCCCAATACGTCGTTGCGAAGAAGATGCCATCGACGCCTGCGGCAAAGCACATGTCGACGAAGTTCGTGAAGGTCTCGGTGATTCGCTCAAGGCCGATCTTGAGTTGATCGCCATGGGCGAAGTGATCGGTGAGCCCCTTCTTGCCCGCCAGTTCGTCGGCCAGTGAGAGCGGTGTGAACACGGTCATGATCATCGCCACATCGGGGTCGAGCTGCTGGCGGATTTCGCCCAGCGCCGCAATGTGCTCTCCCAGGACACCCTCAACCGGAGAAAGCCTCTGAAGACTCGACCAATCCTTCGGCGAGTTGACGCGATGAGAAACCAGGGTGGGGCCGTCCTGTGGTGCCGGGCTGAAGTCATAGAGGTTTCCCCAATCCTGCACGTGATAGCAGGCCCTGGGGTTAACCTTCATGAAATCCCAGTCGAAACGCTGCTGAAACTCGAGCATGGCCTCGACGAGCCCCTCGGGGGTCCGTTCGAGGTCGTAGAAATGGCGCCAGATGGACACCGCGGGGCGATCGACGGGCAGGCCTGCCAGCGTGGCCTGCAACCGCTCACGTCGGGACATGGACATAATGGCGACTCCTCGATGGGCGAGAATCGGGTGTCGGCACCCCGCCGCCTACAGGTGAGCAGGATGCCTAGAAACACCGCCGGAGCCCCTGTGAGCATAGCGACGAATTCCCGTTGGGGAAATAGCGATTCCGAGATGACTGTCCCCGAATGCGGATGAAATCTTGCACACGGGTGAGACTTTGGGGTATTTGCCTGAGGAAAGGGCTTGCCGGCCTCTTTTCAGGACGTATCATTAGGTTGGGATGAATCAGTGAGCGGGGGAGTCAATCTTCGCTAGAGGTTGGGGAACAAGGGGACACGTGTCATGAGTCCATTGGGTGGCACAACCGAGCGCATCATTCTGAATTGTCCGGAGTGCAAGACCCGAGTGGCGGTGCCGGCGATCGCTCGCGGAACAATGGCGCGGTGCACCAAGTGCAACGGAACGTGGCGAATCCCCATAGAGGACGTCAAAACCAAACTGGACGAAGACCACGCCGACCGTATCGCCATTGAGGTGCTCGAACAGGAGGTGGAGGAGAAGGAGAAGGATGGAACGGTTGTCCTGGATACCGACGACGACGGCCAGGATGAACCCAACATTGAGAAAGAGAAGAAATCGGTCCTGCAGCAGGTGCAGGCGGCATTGGATGAAGATCCGCCGGACATCGGCGACGCCTCTACGCCACCGGAGGTGAAGAACCTGCGGCGTGAACGCCACCGGCTGCTTCTGGAAATTGGACAAGAGGCCAACGAACAGATATTGGACACCGAATTCAATCCTTTCCAGAAGAAGATCAAGAGCATCGAGAAGCACGTGCGTCGGCAGCGGGCATGGCTGTCGGCTGTGGATCGGACGACGGACGCCAACCCGATCACCCGACGGATGGAGGTGGACATCGACCTCGAAGCCGCGGTCAAACAACTGACCCGGCTCGAGCGGGATTACCACCATGCCCTCCGGGTGCTGGCCGAGGCCCTCATCCGCGCCGTGCGTCACCCGGAAATCGGCCCCCACCAGCGGGAGCGCATCACAGAAATCGATATGAGAATCGATGCATTGCTGCCGCCGATACCCCAGAAGAAGGGGCTCCTCTCTCGTCTTCGAGGGAAGTAGCCTGCAGTCGTTTCGCGTTCCGCATTCGATCGAACGGCGAGAAGCGATCGGAGTGGTATTGTCTGGTGACGGGGGTTCATCGGCGACCTGCCCGTTTGGAATCCCTCTTCCGCACTCATCCTGCCTCCGGCCTTTCATGCATTTTCCGAAAGATCCTTGTGGGACGACGCGACCCGTTCTACGCTGAGGGATACGGATGGACGAACGCGAACACACGACCGATCTTCCGCGCGGTGAGTACCCTGTCGACGATGCCGGCAGGGAAACGGCCCGCCTTGCCGAAACGCTTCGGCGTCGTGAACAGCAGCTCGCTCGTTTGATCCAGATCACCGAGCATATCAACTACGGCGTCTCGCTCGACGACGTATTGAACTTCGTCTTCGAGCAGTTGCACGAAGTCATCCCCTATCACCGCATCGGCTTCTCGTTGATCGACGAGCCACGCGGGGTGGTCGTGGCCCGATGGGGTCGTTCCGACCGAGCGATGTCCCTGGGTGCAGGGTATGAAGCGAAGCTCGAAGGGTCGAGCCTCGAACAGATCATCGAGACTGGCAAACCCAGGATCATCAACGATCTCGACGCATACTTGCGCTCCAAGCCGCAATCGACGTCCACCCGCTTGATCGTCGAGGAGGGCATGCGGAGTTCGCTGACCTGTCCTCTGATTGTCTTGGGAAGGCCGGTGGGATTCCTGTTCTTCTCGAGCGTGGAGAAGGAAACCTATTCGCTGGTTCACGTAGACTTTTTCCGACAGATCGCCGGACTGCTGTCGGCCATCGTGGAGAAGGGGCGGCTCTATTCGGAACTGGCCGACCAGAAAGCCGTGATCGAAGAACAGAATCGCACGCTTACCGAAGAGCTGGAGATGGCCCGGGGGGTCCAGCGTGCCCTGATCCCCACCGAGACACCAGTCGTGTCAGGCCTTGAAATCGCGTGCGACTACGAACCGGCCCTCCAGATCGGCGGGGATCTGCTGGATGTCATCCCGTTGGCCCATGACCGAACCCTGCTGATGGTCGGCGATGCCATGGGCCACGGCGTCCAGGCCGCCCTGGTCATGGCGGTCACGAAGACGGCCCTGCAGGGGGCGGTGCAGACGAATCCAGACCCGGCGCAGGTGCTCTCGAACATCAATCAGATGATCTGCCGCCTCTGCGCCGATCAATTCGTCACGGCCGCATGTTGCGTGCTGAACCTTGGAACTCTGCAAGCCTCGTTGGCACTGGCGGGCCATCCCTGGCCGTGCTGGGTGAACCGAGACGGCACAATAATCGCGTCTCAGGGCACCGTGTCCCTGCCTCTCGGAGTCGATCGAGGGGCCTCATACGAAGCCATCCAACTCCCCCTGTCGCCCGACGATCTCCTGGTCTTCTATACCGACGGCGTAGTGGACGCGTTCGACCCGGATCACAACCGCTATGGAGTCGAACGACTCGCACAGCAGGTGACCGAACACCGGAATCTGACTCTCCCCTCGATACTGAACGCCATCCGAAACGATCTGGCGCGCCACTGCAAAGGTCACCCGATGGTGGATGACGTCGCGATGCTGGCGGTCCGAAAGCGGGGAAACTGAGGTCTGCTGTCACGGGCGAAGACCAGAGCGCAGCAAACGGAGGCCGTCTTCAGGCCGTCCCCCCTCGAGTGAGAAAAAGGCACACCGGGTTACCCTATTGCCTTCGTGTCACCGAACCGCGAAGTTGCGTCCTACACTTTCACTTTATTAGGTAAAGTACGAAAGCATGTTAGTAGTTGTTCTTGTCTTTGCGAACACAAACGTCAAGCACGAGCAGAAATCGACCGATCAGACTACACAGGATGAGCCCCTTGGGGCGGTTAGGACAGTACCAAAGAGGGACTACCAAGGCAGACCAATCCTCAAGACTGTCCGATGCGCGGTGGATGATCCCAACTCCCCCCAGGTTCGTCTAAACGTTGTCGATATGTTGCGTTTGCAGGGCCCTGCATGACGATGAGCATGTGGTTCAAGAGAGATGGCCTCACAGAATTCCTCTGCACACACAGAATGTGTACGGGTCTTCCGACTCTTGACGTCCCCGGCGCGTCGGATGAAGATGATGGCACTCAATTCGAGCAGTACCGTCGCCGGAACTCCACAAACTACTGCCAAGAGCCTGTGGCCGAGTCCCACAGATGACGTAGCCAGGTCACTTCAGTAGAACCGAGGACTCTGAGGAGAATGTCCTATGATGCCCCCCAAACTCGCGATCGTTACTCTGCTGTCGATGACTCTGTTCATCAATCCGTTCCTTCCCGGTGATGGAGGTGGGTGCCAACCCATCCCGCCCCCCGATCCCTGCCCTGAGCTGAAGACAACGCCTGAATCGCCGATCGGTCCCTGGTCGTTTGCCGCACCGGTCCTGGAGTGGTTCGGTAGTGCGCTGCTGGACGGGGCGAAGTCATGGATCGGCGACAACACGGTCGGACGGATCCTCGACATGCTCTTCGGCATCGGGGGCAACAAGGAGACGCAGGAGATCCTCGACAAGCTGAAGGACATGGACGCCAAGCTGGACCAGATCAAGCAGCAGCTCACCGACATCAGCAACCAGATCGTCCAACTGTCCAATCAGCTTTCACTGAGCACGACGATCCTGGAGCAGTACATTGCCTCGGTAAACATCGGGGCGGCCATTACGGCCATCAACACCCATTATGACAGCTACGGCAAGGACGGTTTGATGCAGTTCAAGGGCAAGACCCCCAAGACCGTCAACAAGAACGACGTGAAGGCCTTCGCGAGCGCCGTCGTCTACAACTGGGAAATCAACAAACAGATCAACGCCATCCACGACGGCATCTGCCCTCAGAACGCCGGAATCATGGGCATCATGGAGCTGTGCGCCACGCGCCTGGCCAAGGAGTACAGGGCCAGCGGCCGGTGGGATGCCGAAAGTGTCATGGCCTACTACGGCCTGTTCGAGAGCTACTTCAGCAAGCTGTTGACGATTCAGTATAAGGGAGCCGCTCTGGTATGCGAGGCCAACAACCAGATGGACCCGAAGGGAACCACCTCGCTGAACTGGCTGAACTACAACTTCAATCCGGCGATCGAGGAGGAAATCGCGGCGTTTCAGCGGGCCCTGATGAAGTTCACGATTCGCATCATGAACAACCGCAAGGTGGACTTCTGGGGCAATGACATCGGGCAGGGCTGGGGGCTGATCAACGACGGCGTGCTGACCCCGATCCTGCACCGGGCATGGTTCTACTATGCGGTCATGAAGAAGGACTACCAGCATAGCCTGTGGGGCATCGTTGTGGCACCGAAGGAGTACGCCAAGAAGAGCACGCTTGACGTGCAAGTCTACCCGAACGCCTTCCTGACCCGCGAGCCGAACTGGATCATCTCTGGAGTCGACTCGGAGGACTCCGACGACGACAAGGCCACGTATCCCCTCTGGTCGCTCGACGGCAACAAGATCCCCCATTTGAACGTCGGAAGCACCTGGTGCGTCTGGACGTATCGGTTTGACGGATACACCGACAATACGACGTGCTTCAAACGCAGCGCCAATGTCAGAGGCGGAGACCTTCCACGGGACTTCAGCGTGGAGTTCAAGCAGTTGCCATACACCAGAGACTACAAGCCCAAGACGGGCGGTCCGATGGTCTTCGGTCTGTTCTTCGGTCAGTGGCGATGGGGACTGTGGCCGGGCTGGCAGAACCTTCCGCCTGCCGTGGCACGAACGCATGAGTCGCGCGAAGACGGCGGTCCCGATGAGGTCACCGCCTTCCCGACGGAAAACACGCGTGGACCGTTTACTTCGCTGTTCATCACCACGAAGGACCATCCGCACAACTTCTGGGACTACGGCAAGACGACCGAGGTGTACATGCGCTTCGTCTACGATGGTCCGTCCAGCAACCCGAACGCGCGACCCAACGTGTTCTACTTCATCGGCCCATCCGCCTGGGTAAAGGGCGTCCACCATCAGAGGGTCAGCTTCCATGTGGATTGGAAGGACGAGACGTCCGGCGAGAAGGCTCTGAGCTTCTATGCCATCGATCGTCAGGACCTGGACAACAAGGGGCAGATACTCCCGCTGAAGTGGGACGGCGGGGCGGGATGGCGCGAGAACCCGATGGCAATCAAGCTGATCACCGGACACGAATACCGGATCTATTACAGGGTTGATATCAATCCCGATCACGGATCGTACAGTCAGGTCGTCGAGACGTACACGAATCTGGACCTTGGAACGGGTCTGGCGACGCCGATCTACATCCGGCCGTAATTACTCGTCAGAGACTATCCGGCGATGCCCCGCGGGATAGACGAACTATGGGAACCGACGCTTGCCGCATCGGTTCCCTTGATAGACAGAAGCACACTAGCGCATCGCACGGTGGAGTGCGTTGCCCCCGACAGAATGGTCTCTTCATTGGGAGTCTGAACATGAACAGTCGCATGAACCATGGAGGAGGAAACCGATCGCTGTGGAAGTATCGAGGCGCACTGGCCGCACCGGCGCTCCTTGCGTGCTTCCTGACGGGCTGTGGCTTCATTGATCCGGAGGATCTGCTGTACAAGACCCCCGTGAAACTCGTGATCTCCTGGCCGGCCCGAAGCGCACAATGGGGAACGCTCAAGGCCGTCACGTCCCCCGGCTCGGCCATCATGGCCGGCATTACGCTGAAAGGAGCCAACCGTGATGGTTCGGACTTCTACTTCACGGCGACACGGCCCGACGATCCGAATGCGGCGGCAGTCAGCTACAGCTCAACCGAGAAGGTTCGACCGGGAACCTATCCCCTGGTGATCACCTTCTACTCGCCCGTGACGGGCGGGAACCCCATCGTGGGTGAGGCCCAAGACCTCGTGACGATCCAGCGGGACGGAAGCGGCATTGGAGACGTGAAGGTCGAGGCGATGGCGGCCACGGTGGAAGTCATCGCGGGACAGACGCTCAAGGCCGGCGAGACCAAGGCGTTGGGGTACACGGTGCGAGACAAGCAAGGCGCCCTGGTGGCGGTCGATCCCGGCTCGGTATTCTGGGGCGTCTCTGACGGTGACAAGTACCTGAGTTTTGCGTCCGCAAAAGCAACAGGACTTAAGCATGGTATCGCCAAGGTGGTCGCCACGGTCGACGAGGTCAGCAGCGCCGCCACCAAGTTGGTGGTAACGCCCGTGCCGAGAGTGATCATCATTCCGACTCTGCCGGGTGCCGACGCGAACGATCCTCGAAACGGTGCCGACGCCATCTCCGCCGACGGGAATTACGTCGTGGGCTGGAGCCAATCGACCCTCGCGATGGAGGCGTTCCGATGGTCCGAGGCCGGTGGCGCGTCCGGCCTAGGCGTCCTCCCCGGTTATGCCAGGAGCATGGCCCTCGCCGTCAGTGCCGACGGCAGTGTCGTGGTCGGAACCTGCCTGGAAGACGCCAATTCGCCCACAGGACTGTCCACTGCCTTCATGTGGACAGAGCCCAACGGCATGATGGCTTTCGATGGCTTCCCCGACAGAACAATCCATGCCGAGGCAACGGGTGTGTCCGGCGACGGTCTGCGGGTGGTGGGATGGTATGAGATCGCGGGGCCGTACGACGACCCCAACGTCGATCCGAATGTGGACCAATACGGCATGTATGGCTTTGTATGGGATCCCAACAATGGGGTTCAGACCATCGGCGACTTCATCAGCCCGCTGGATTGCACGAAGCACTCCAATATGTTCACAGGCATCTCTGTCGATGGAAAGGTGTTGATTGGCAATACGGGGTATATGCTGGTCGACAACGATGACCCCAATATCACAGAACCCGACATCATTACCGTCGGTACCCGATGGATCCAGGTAGGCCAGTACTGGGAACCCACCATGCTGGGCTGGACGGGAGACAACGACCGCCAGAACCCACCGTGGCGGAATCGAACGAGTGCTGCCACCGCCGTAAACGCCGACGGCAGCATCATCTGGGGAACAACGATCGTCCCGGGTATGGACCCATGGTCTCACCCCTTCCGATGGACGCCTTCGACCGGCATGAACACGCCCATCTGGGGGCAGCTCTACACCATCCACACGCAGTCACACGACGGTGAAATCGCCGCAGGAGGCATCGCCGACCCCGGTACCGGAATGATGTGGGATTCCAAACGAGGGGTTCGTTCCATGTATGGGGTCATGGATGAGCTGGGCATCCTCGATCAGATGGGGCCGTATACGGTGGTGTACGTCGGTGGTGTGTCCGCGGACGGCCAGGGCATGGTTGGCATTTGTGGCGGCAACAGCGGGACGATGAGAGTGGCCGCCCCGCCGATGTGGTGGCCGTCGAGAATACCCACCAGTGACGAGCAGGGATACTTCCGCGCGTTCTACACGGAGATCCCGAGGGAAAACAACTGAAATCGCTGACCGCATTACCGCTCAGCAGCGGTGCGTGGCAGCATTCATCTCTCGTTGAAATCCCCCCCGGGCCGGCACGTGCGGAAGCTCATGCCGGCCCGGACTTTTTTTCCGGCCGCCGATGTGAACTGCAGCATGCCCTGTGCTGCCCCAGCCCCCCCACTTCGTGAAGACGGGCTTTACCGCCCCCCCCTGGATGAAGGGCCTCTGCACTCCGCTATTTTGCGCGGATTTGTGCTTGACCTGATCGGTTCAGACCCGTAATCTAGGGTTCTTTGTGTGTTGGTTAGAAGAGGTTCTCGTAGTCTTTGGTGGAGGTGACTTTTGTCTAAGCCGTTGGTGCGCGAGCTGATTGATGCGGGCGTACAGTTCGGCCACCGTGTCAGCCGGTGGAATCCGAAGATGGCTCCCTATATCCTCGGCAAGCGTGGACTGGTTCACATTATTGATATCAAAGAAACCCTCCGGGGTCTGCTGCGGGCGAAGAAGCTTCTGGCGCAAGTGGTGTCCAGGGGTGGCGATGTGCTGTTCATCGGTACCAAGCGTCAAGCCCGTGAAATTGTCAAGAAGCAGGCTGGTCGCTGCGAGATGCACTACGTCTCGGAGCGTTGGTTGGGTGGAACGCTGACGAATTTTCGTACGATCCGTTCTCGTCTGAGCCGTCTGGAGGAACTCGAATCCCTCGATACGACGGGCGCGATGGCCAGCTACTCCAAGAAGATGGAGTCCACGCTGAAGCGCGAGAAGCGGAAGATACAGCGCAACCTCGAAGGCGTTCGGCGCATGAGCCGTTTGCCGGGTGTGATGGTCCTGGTGGACGTTCGCCGCGAACATATCGCGGTGAAGGAAGCCCACAAGCTGGGCATCCCGACGGTCGCCCTGATCGACACGGACGGCGATCCGGATACGGTCGATCTGATCATCCCGGGCAACGACGACGCCATGCGAGCCATCGACGTGATCATCGGACAACTGGCCGATGCCGTCATGGAAGGCAAGGCCGCCCGAGCCGAATTGGCGCCCCCGGAGGAAGAACAGCAACCCGCCCGACCGGCGCGTCGCCGTTCGTCCAAGGCGTTCCAGAGGGCCGAGGGTGAATCGCCCGTGCCTGCCGAAACCGCCGCCGCCGAATCCGGTGATGTGTCGGTTGGTGGTGCGGCTCCGACGCCGCCTTCGGACAGTCTGGGGACGGGAAGCTAGCGACTCCTGCCTTATCAGGCATGTGATGTTAATTGGGAGGGCAGGCCTCCCGGCAAGCCGCGATGCCGCGGAACCTTGTCGTCGCCCTGTATCGACTGACATTCTGTGGCACGAAGGCAGCCGGTAGAGGTTTGTCCTCCCGATTCAGTTGTCGGACGCTGCGTCCTGAGCAGACGCAGGGTCCGCTTTGTGATGGACTTGTTGTGATAAGGAGACTCAAGGCATGGCGGAGATCACCGCTGCCCAAGTGCGAGCCCTGCGTGAGAAGACCGGGCTGCCCATGATGGAATGCAAGTCTGCGTTGACCGAGGCCAAGGGCGACGAGCAGGCCGCGATCGAATTGCTCCAGAAGAAGTGGAAGGGCAAGCTCGAAACAAAAGCGGACCGCGAAACCGCCGAAGGGCGCGTCGGGCTGTATATCAGTCCGGACGGAAAGACCGGCGCGCTGGTCGAGATGCGCTGCGAGACTCCGCCGGTGGCCAAGAATGAGCTGTTTGCCGAACTGAGCAACAAGATTGCCCAGCAGGTGGCGGCCGGTTCCGAAGCTACTCCCGCGGCCGAGCAGATACTGGCCGGCAAGTTCGTCGGTGATCCGAGCAAGAATGTGAAGGACCTCGTCGAAGAGGTTTTCGCTCGAATCAAGGAGAACATGAAGGTGGTCCGCTGCCGGCGCGTGGTCGGTGAGGCCCTGGCCGGGTATGTCCATTTCGACGGAAGCATCGCCGTGATTGTCGCCATGGACAAGGCCCCCGCCGATTCTCAGGTCGGCAAAGACCTCTGCATGCACGCGGCCTTCACGAAGCCCATGGGAATCACGCCCAAGGACATTCCGGCGCAGGAGGTCGAGAAGGTACGGAAGTTGGCGATCGAGATCGCACGCGGAGAGAACAAACCGGAGAAGATGATCGACAAGATCGCCGATGGCAAGGTCAACGCCTTCTTCAAGGACAAGGCCCTGATGGAGCAGGAACACGTCAAGGTGCCCAAGACGTCGGTCGCACAGGTGCTGAAGGAGGCCGGCGTGAACGCCGTGACGGACCTAGCTATGATGCAGGTTGGAGGTGTGTAGGCATACACTCAACCGACCGATGGAGGCGAGGATCGAAACGCCGATCCGTCGGTAATCCACGAGATGAAAAAAGGCCCCGTTCCCAGACGAACGGGGCCTTCTCTTTGGGTCTGCCGGCTCAGGAACGGCTCGTGCCGCTGGAGACACCGAAACGTCCATCGGCGTCCTCCGGACCGCGGCAGCGTTCCTTGCCCCTGAACGATGCACGAAGGATCAGGCGACCTTCTCTTTCTTCTTGTTTGTGCTCTTGTCGGAAGCGGTCTCCGTCTTGGCTTCGGGCTTGGTCTCGGTCTTGGTGTCGGTCTTGGTGTCGGTACCGGACTTCGTGGAGCCTTCCTTGTCGGCCTTGGCTGCCTGCTTGTACGATTCGCTGCGATAGTCCGTTGAGTAGAAGCCAGAACCGCGGAAGAGAATCCCCGCCCCGGTCCCGATCAGACGGACCAGCCCGTTCTTGCTGCAAGACGGGCACCGCTTCAACGGTTTGGCCGTAATCGACTGGAATTCCTCCATTCGATGACCACACTTGTTGCACTGGTACTCATATGTCGGCATGGTTCTCACCCTCTGGCCTGATTCTAACGGGCGAGATGCCGTCCCGCCCGAGGTTTCTGCCTCGTGAGTCCCGGGGGTTCCCCCCCACCAGACTCACCCTGCCTTCTGCTCCTCCTTCGGAGCAACAGACACGATCACCCCTGCCGGCCGCAGAACCCGATCTCGCAACTTGTAGCCGGGCTGGACCTCCTTGATGACAGTCCCTTCCGGATGCTCGGCGGACACCTGCTGTGTGATCGCCTGGTGCTGAGTCGGGTCGAAGGGTTTGCCCTCCGAGTCGATCCGCTCGATCTGATGATCGATGAGCATCTTGAGCAGTGCGTCGTGAACGATACGCACCCCCTCCATCAGCTTGTTGACGTCGGGGTTCTGAACGGCTGAATCGACCGCCCGCTCCATATTGTCAACGATCATCAGGACGGACCGGGCGAAATCTGCCGTCGCCAACTGGACCGCCTCGTCCCGATCGGCACGAAGACGACGGGCCTGGTTCTGTGCATCGGCCTTGGCACGAAGCCACTTATCCTTGAACTCGTCCCGTTCTCGGAGGGTCTTCTGCAACTCCGTGTCGACCGGTGAGGGCTCCGAGGGAACCGCCGAATCAGCCTGCCCGAACTGGGCCACTTCTTCCGACGTCGGCGTTTCGATTTTCGGTTCTTCAGACTGATTGCTCATGATTCGCAAACCCCAAGTCAAGGCAATCGCCGCCGTGCGCTGTCATCGCTCCGCTTCTTGCTGCTCCGGGTGTCTCGCGGTCGGCCGCCTAGTCCTTTCCCGGCGAAGATCGTTCGGGCTTCTGCTTCCCATCCTCATCCTGGCCGGCGAAGAACGTGACCAGCCTCTCCAGCCATCCTTTAGATTCCGGCAGCACGCTTTTGTCTTCCGTGCGGGCAAACTCTCGCAGGAGGTTCTCCTGATCGCTGCTGAGCTGCCGGGGAATCTCCACAACAACCTGTACCAGTTCATCGCCGCGACGTCCGCCGCGAAGGTCGGGCATCCCCTGCCCGGTCAGGCGAAAGACCTGACCATATTGCGTACCCGGCGGAATCTTCACTTCGGCCTTGCCGCTGAGGGTCGGCACCTCGACGGTGGCGCCCAAGGCAGCCTGCGTGAAACTGATCGGAAGCCGGCAGAGCAGGTCGCGTCCATGCCGCTCGAAGAACGGATGTGGGGTGATGCGAACGTAAACGTGGAGGTCTCCCCGCGGAGCGCCCTCGTCGCCCGGTTCGCCTTCGCCGCGGATCCGAACCGCCTGGCCGTCCTCGATGCCGGCCGGAACCTTGAACGTGATCGTGCGGCGTACCTCATGACGTCCCTGCCCACGACACTCCTTGCAGCTCGTCTGGGGCATCGAGCCTTGCCCATGGCAATGCGGGCACGGCGTGACCACGCGACCGAAGAAGCCCCCCAGCCCCCCGGTCCGCTCGACCTGGCCGTATCCTCCGCAGGTCGAGCACGTCACACGACGGCTGCCCGGTTCGCCGCCGGACCCTCCGCACCGGTCGCACATGTCGTTCCGCTTGAAATCCAGCGAACGTTCCACGCCGACGGATGCATCCTGCAGGGCAACCTCAACGGCCGCCTCCAGATCGTATCCCCGGCGTGCCCGTCGCCCCCCACCGAAACCGCCGCCGAAGATTCCCCCGCCCAGGATCTCCTCGAACATCCCGAAGATGTCGCCGACGTCCATATGCGAGAAGTCGTGGATTCCCGTATCCGAAAGGCCCTGATGACCAAATCGATCGTACCGGGCTCGCTTCTCCGAATCGTGGAGAACCTCGTACGCCTCTGCCGCCTCCTTGAACTTGGCTTCGGCCTCCGGGTCGCTCTTGTTACGATCCGGATGGTACTTCATGGCCGCCTTGCGATAGGCCGCCTTGATCTGATCGGACGAGGCGTCGCGTGAAACGCCGAGCACCTCGTAGTAATCTCGCTTGGTCGCCACTGTCATCGCTCGATCGAGAGTAATCAACGCCGGCGATCACGCCCCCGGAAGACCGGGTTCCCCTTCCCCGCAACGCCTCGCGTTCGAGGACCGTTCTGTACGGCATTGGCCCCACCGCTCACACGAGGGACCGTGTGCCACCGATCAAGCCAAACAGGGGCGGACGTTGCCGTTCGCCCCTGTTGTGTACGTTGAACCGGTGATCCTGTTGCGCCGCGTGCAACGACACGCCTATCGGACGCTGCCCGCAACGACTTCCTTGTCCTCCTTGAGTTCGGTCACCAGGACCTCCGTCGTGAGCATCAGTCCGGCAATGCTCGAAGCGTTCTGCAGCGCGGATCGCGTGACCTTCGCCGCGTCGAGGATCCCGGCCTTCAACATGTCCACGTATTCGCGCTGGCGGGCATCGTAGCCGAACGTCCCGCCCTTCTTGCGAATCTGGGATACCACGACAGCCCCGTCCTCACCGGAGTTCTCGGCAATCTGACGGGCGGGGGCCTCAAGAGCCCTAAGGATGATATCCACGCCGATCCTCTCGTCGCCTTTCGCCTTAGAGCGAATCGCCTCGACCGACGGGACACAGTTAAGCAATGCCACTCCGCCGCCGGCAACGACACCCTCTTCCAATGCCGCCTTGGTGGCATGGAATGCGTCGTCCACCAGGTCCTTCCGCTCCTTGACCTCGGTTTCCGTCGATCCGCCCACGCTCACCACGGCCACGCCACCGGACATCTTGGCCAGACGCTCCTGCAGCTTTTCCCGGTCGTAGTCGCTGGTGGTCTTCTCGATCTGGCTGCGAATCTGCTGGACGCGCTGCTCGATCTCCGACTTCTTGCCGGCCCCTTCGACAAGCGTCGTGTAGTCCTTGTCCACAACGGTCCGCTTGGCGCGGCCGAGATGCGAGAGTTCGATGCTCTCGATCTTAACGCCGATGTCTTCGGTGATGACCGTCGCGCCCGTGAGCACGGCGATGTCGCCGAGAATGGCCTTGCGGCGGTCGCCGAAACCCGGGGCTTTAACGGCGCACAGCTTCATGCCACCCTGGAGATGGTTGATCACCAGCAGGGCCAGCGCCTCGCCTTCGATGTCTTCGGCAATGATCAGCAAGGGCTTGCCCACGCTGACGATCTTCTCGAGCAGAGGAATCAACGAACGAGCGTTGCTGATCTTCTTCTCGTGCAGCAGGATGTAGGGTTCCGAAAGTTCAGACTCCAGCGTGCTGCGGTTCGTGAAGAAATAGGGCGAGATATACCCCTTATCGAACTGCATGCCCTCGACGTGTTCCCACGTCGTCTCGATGCCCTTGCCTTCTTCCACCTCGATCACGCCGTCCTTGCCGACCTGATCGAAAGCATCCGACAGGATCTTGCCGACGGTGTCGTCGCCATTGGCACTGATCGTCGCCACCTTGGCAATGACATCCTTGCCTTTGACCGGCGAGGACTGCTTGGCAATCTGCGCGACGGCCGCATCGACCGCCAGATCGATACCCCGCTTGATCGCCATCGGGTTGGCGCCCGTCGCCAGCGCCTTGAGACCCTGACGGAAGATGGCCTCGGCCAGCACGACCGCCGTGGTGGTACCGTCGCCTGCAACGTCGGAGGTCTTGTTCGCCACCTCGTTGACCATCTTGGCGCCCATGTTCTCGAACGACTGAGGCAGCTCGATTTCCTTGCTGACCGTCACGCCGTCTTTGGTGACCCGGGGAGAACCGAACGACTTCTGCAGCAGCACATTTCGTCCGGTCGGCCCCATCGTCACTTTGACGGCTGAGGCCAGCTTGTCCAACCCACTCAGAAGCCCCTGACGGGCATCCTGCTCAAACAACATCTGCTTGGCAGCCATAAGTCACTCCATTTGTGACAAACGCGGCGTCTGGAATTCCCGCCGGTCGGACAGCGCCGATCGCCGGGGACACCCAACGCGGCTGGTTACTTCTCGATAATGGCCAGAACATCGTTCTCCCGCATGATCTGCATCTTCTGGCCGCCGATCTCGATTTCCGTTCCGGCATACTTGCCGTAGAACACCTCATCTCCGACCTTCAAGCTCATTGGCGCCCGCTCGCCACTATCCAGAAGCTTGCCCGGACCGGCGGCGCGGATGATGCCGCGTTGCGGCTTCTCTTTCGCGGTGTCGGGCAGAACGATGCCACCCGCCGTCCGCTCCTCCGCCTCGCACTGCTCAATCAGAACACGATCATCCAATGGCTTGACCTGTACCTTCTTACCGGCCATCTTCACTGTCTCCCTCGGAAAAACGCCGAAACGTTGAAAAGTCTACACGTCGAATACACTGAACGCGGATACGGGTAACGCCTCATCCGACGGACATCGGAACGCAGGATCAATAATCCATGCCGCCCATTCCGCCCATGCCACCCATACCACCCATGCCGCCCATTTCGTCCATGCCGCCGCCCGGACCACCACCGTGATGATGACCGCCCTTGTCTTTCTCTTTGGGCTTCTCGGTGATGACGCAGTCGGTGCTGAGCAGCAGGCGAGCGACGCTCGCCCCGTTCTCCAAGGCGGCACGAACGACCTTGGCAGCGTCGATCACGCCCATTTCGACCATGTCGCCGTAGTCGCCGGTATCGGCGTTGTAGCCGAAGTTGGTCGCCTTGTTGGCCACAACCTCAGCCACGACCACGCGGCCCTCGAGACCGGCGTTTTCGGAAATCCGACGCAACGGCTCGGCCAGAACCCTGCGGATGATGTCCGCCCCTGTCGCCTCGTCGCCCTCAAGCTTGAGGTTGGCCAGAGACGCCTGAGATCGCAGCAGTGCCACACCGCCACCCGGCAGAACACCCTCTTCGATCGCCGCCCGAGTCGTGTGTAAGGCGTCTTCAATCAGCGCCTTGCGCTCCTTCAGCTCGGTCTCGGTTGCGGCGCCCACCTTGATCTGGGCCACGCCGCCGGACAGTTTCGCCAGCCGCTCCTGGAGCTTCTCGCGATCGTAGTCGGAGGTCGTGATTTCGATCTCACGCCGAATCTGCTCGCAACGTCCCTGAATCGCGTCGGTCTTGCCGGCGCCTTCGATGATCGTCGTGTTGTCGTTGTCGATCCGAACGCGCTTCGCCTGTCCCAGGTCGGAGATGCTGACGCTTTCCAGATCGATCCCCAGGTCCTTGAAGACCGCCTTGCCGCCAGTCAGGATCGCGATGTCTTCCATCATGGCCTTGCGTCGATCGCCGTAACCAGGGGCTTTAACCGCCGCGCACTGGATAATGCCCTTGAGCTTGTTCACCACCAGCGTGGCCAGCGCCTCGCCTTCCACCTCTTCGGCGATGATCAGCAGAGGCCGCTTCGCCTTGGCAATCTTCTCAAGCAGGGGAACCAGCTTGCCGGCATTGGCAATCTTCTCTTCGTGAATCAGGACGAACGGCTTATCGAGCACCACCTCCATGGCATCGCCGTCGGTGATGAAGTGAGGCGAGAGATAGCCGCGGTCGAACTGCATGCCTTCGACGAAATCGACCTCGGTCTCGAGGCTCTTACCCTCTTCGACCGTGATCACGCCGTCCTTGCCGACGCGTTCGAACGCCTTGTACATGATCTCGCCGATCGCGCGGTTGTTGTTGGCCGAGATGCTGGCAACGGCCACGATATCGCTCTTGTCGATCTTGACGGGCTTGGCCATCTTGGCCAACGAAGCCGTCACCGCCTTGATCGCCTTGTCGATTCCGCGGCACAAGGCCATGGCGTCGGCACCTGCCGCGACGTTCTTGAGGCCCTCACGGAAGACCGCCTCGGCCAGCAACGTGGCCGTCGTCGTCCCGTCACCCGCCACATCGCTGGTCTTGCTGGCCGCCTCCTTGACCAACTGGGCGCCCATGTTCTCATACTTGTTTGTGAGCTCGATTTCCTCGGCCACCGTGACGCCGTCTTTGGTGACATTGGGCGAGCCCCAGCCCTTGTCGAGTACCGCATTTCGTCCGCGCGGCCCAAGGGTGCTGATGACCGCTCGGGCGAGCTTCTGAACACCGCTCAGCAGGTGTTTGCGGGCCTCGTCAGCGTAGGTCAACTGCTTGACCGCCATTGAATCATCCTCCTGCAGCTTGTGAGGTCAACACAACTCCGTGTCTGTAAAGAAAATAGAGTAAACCCCCGCAACGCGCCATGGCAGGGGCACAGCCGGTTAACTACCAGATAGCTAGCAACCTTTGTGCCAAAGTTTCAGTCGATCGAAACCCGAACCCAACTGGCTTTAGATCAAAGACTTGGGACGCCCGGACCTCCCGACACGCCCTGATCTTCACCTGCCACATCGGCAGGCGACCCTTATGGACCGTACGGCAAGGTGCCATAATGACAGAGGAGGAACCGGCGCTCTATCATCAATTTTGAGCCGGATGTCGTTTCTGATTGCCCATGCCCATTTCTTGCCTCCTCACCATCCTGCGGCTAAACTGGTTGACGTATGGGGGGTGCTGGCGGACCGTCGTGCTTTCACGTGAAGTGACGACGGGTCTGGCAACATGGCATTCCGCCGAGTCCCCAAGGAAGGAGCTTCGACGTGGCTGGCAAGCTGGAAGGCAAGAAATTACTCATTGTTGACGACGATCCGGATATACGAACGGCGATCGAGACCACCCTTTCGGACACCGGTGCAGACATCGCAACAGCCTGCGACGGAAATGATGCCATCGACAAATTCATGGCCACCAAGCCTGATCTGGTGGTTCTGGACATGGGCCTGCCCAAACGCAGCGGTTTCCTTGTCCTGAACCACCTGAAACCCGACCGAAAGGTCGGATCGAAACCCTTTGTGATTGTGGTGACTGCCAATGCCGGCAAGCGACACGAGGTCTACGCCCGAAGCCTTGGCGTTGATGAATACATCACGAAACCTTTTCGGATGGAACGGCTGATCAACGCGGTGGATAAGCTGCTGGGCGCCGGGGCGGCTTGAGACGGATCGCCTCGGTCCAGAAGGCTGTGCGACCGACACCGTACCATCTGGAGCATGAGCAGCGATCTCAAGATGACCGCGGGTCGCCGGTTGTGGTATGCCCGCACAGGACTTCTCATCATGAAGACGTCGATGCAGGGATCGTCAATTGAACGATCGAGGTGCGCCGGTACGCTCTGTGTGATCGGTTCGACTGTGGCGCTGCTATTGGTGCTTGCCGCCTATCTCACGGGGGAGACACCGGCTCGCGCCGAAGGCACCACCTCTCAACCCAAAGACCCCACGATCATGGAACCGCCTCGGCAGCCGACGGCCACGGAGATCCTCAACGAGCTGATGAAGCGGCAATCCGCCCGACCGGCGATCATGCCGAGCAGGCCCGGGGCCAAAACCGACGAGCCGCCCGCCTCTGCCACCGAACCGGCAGTGAGCCCCTCAAGACAGGAATTGCCTCTGCTGCCCGACGGAACGACGATCGCCGACCGCGTCGGACGCCTTGTTCGACGGAACAACGTGTGGCTGTTCGCCTTTGAGAGTGAGGGAAAGGTTCTGCGCGAGGCCCCGATGCAGATCCTGCCCAACCGAGACCTGGAGACCATGGAAGCCCTCTCGGCCGGAGGAACCCGCCCCGTGCGATTTCGCGTCAGCGGCGAGGTCACGGAGTACCGCAGCACGAACTATCTGCTTCTGCGCAAGGTCCTGACCGTCCACGACATGGGAAACCTGAAGTAGGACGTCGCCGTTCCCCCGAACCCTGCTTGACTCTCCAAAGCAACGTGCGGGATACCGCCGCAATATCGGCCGGTATTGCCTGGCAAGAAACAAGGCACCCATCCCGGATCGACCGGAATGGGTGCCCTGAGTGATATCAGACTGTAAGGTCGCGACGACCTATGTCCCGTCGGAGACACTGGAGCCGGCGGCAATGGGGACGGGTGTCTCCGTCTGGTCCTTGGACGCCACGGCCTCAAAGACCAGCTTCCGTTCGTCTTCCTTTCCTTCGACCCGAACGATGATCTTGTCCTTGCCACGATAGTGCCCGCGAAGGATGTTCTCGCTGAGCGGGTCTTCGACGCTCTGTTCGATGGCACGCCGCAGCGGGCGGGCACCGAACTTCTCGTCGGTTCCCTTCTCGATCAGGAGGTCGCGAGCCTCATCGGTCAGTTGGAGCAGCAAACCATGCTCCTTGAGCCGCTTGGTCACCTTGCCGACCTCGAGATCGATGATCTGGCAGAGGTTGTCGTGGGTCAACTTGCGGAAGACCACGATGTCATCGACCCGGTTGAGGAACTCAGGCCTGAAATGCCGTTCGATCTCACCCTTGAGCATCTCCTTCATGTTCTGATACGTCACTTCCTCGCTGCGACGCTCGAAGCCGAAGGTTGCCTGATGGGTGATCTTGTCGGCCCCGATGTTGCTGGTCATGATCAGAACGGTGTTCTTGAAGTCCACGTGTCGCCCGAACGAGTCGGTCAGGCGGCCCTCTTCCATGATCTGCAACAGCATGTTGAACACGTCGGGATGCGCCTTCTCGATCTCGTCGAGCAGCACGACGGCGTACGGACGACGGCGGATCCGCTCGGTGAGCTGGCCGCCCTCTTCATAGCCGACGTAGCCCGGCGGAGCGCCGATCAGACGGCTGACGTTGTGTTTCTCCATGTACTCGGACATGTCGATCTGTACCAGAGCCTCTTCATCGCCGAACATGAACGACGCCAGCGACTTGGCCAGCAGTGTCTTGCCCACACCGCTGGGACCGATGAAGATGAACGATCCCATCGGACGGTTGGGGTCCTTCAAACCGCTTCGGCTTCGGCGTACGGCGCGGGCCACCGTACTGATGGCCTCGTCCTGACTGATGACAAACCGGTGAAGTTCGGCCTCCAGCTCGAGCAATCGCGACGCCTCTTCCTTTTCCAGACGCGTCAGCGGCACCCCGGTAATCTTGCTGACCACCTGAGAGATCACGTCCTCGTCAACGACGCCGTCCACCTCTTTCGTGCGATCGCGCCATTCCTGCTGAATCTGCTCCTTGCGAATCTTCAGCGACTCGGCCTTATCCCGAAGCTCGGCCGCTCGCTCGTAGTCGGCGTTCTTGACCGCCTCGTCCTTCTCAATGATCAGCCGTTCGTAGTCGTTCTCGATTTCCTGAAGGTTCGGGGGCTTGGTCATGGTCCGCAGACGCACGCGTGCCCCGGACTCGTCGATCACGTCGATGGCCTTGTCGGGCTGGCATCGACCGGTGATATAGCGGCTGGAGAGTTCCACAGCCTGGCGAAGTGCCAAGTCTGTGTACTGGACCCGGTGATGGGCCTCGTACTTGTCGCGAAGGCCGCGAAGAATGGCCATTGTCTCATCCCGTGACGGCGGATCCACAATGATCTGCTGGAATCGCCGATCCAAAGCGCCGTCCTTCTCGATGTACTTTCGGTACTCGTCCAGCGTGGTGGCGCCGATGCACTGGATCTCGCCGCGGCTCAGGGCGGGCTTGAGCACGTTGCTTGCATCGATGGCCCCTTCGGCCCCGCCGGCACCCACGAGGGTGTGCAACTCGTCGATGAACAGGATGACGTTCTTGGCCCGACGGACTTCGTTCATCACCGCCTTGATCCGCTCTTCGAACTGTCCGCGATACTTGGTGCCGGCCACCATCATCGCCAGATCCAGTACCACGATTCGCCGGTCGGCCAACAGTTCGGGGATGTCGTTACTGACGATCTTCTGGGCGAGGCCTTCGACAATGGCCGTCTTGCCCACGCCGGCCTCGCCGAGAAGCACCGGGTTGTTCTTGGTGCGGCGGCACAGAACCTGTACAACGCGTTCCATCTCATTCTGCCGCCCGATCACCGGGTCAAGCTTGCCCTCCTTCGCCAACTCGGTCAGATCGCGACCGAAGCTGTCCAGGGCGGGGGTCTTGCTCTTGCCCTTCTTGTAGTCGGGTGACGAAGCCGCCGCCGGAGGGGCTTCCTCGGTCTCGGCGCCGGCCCCCAGAAGGTTCAGCACCTCCTCGCGAACCTCGTCGAGTTTGAGTCCGAGGTTCATGAGCACCTGAGCTGCGACACCGTCTCGTTCGCGCAGCAGGCCCAGGAGGAGGTGTTCTGTCCCTACGTAATTGTGATTCAGATTCCGCGCCTCTTCGATGGCGTACTCGATCACCTTCTTGGCCCGGGGAGTCTGAGGCAACTTGCCCATCGTCACCATCTCCGGACCACTCTTGACGAGCTTCTCGACCTCCAGACGTACGTTGCGAAGTTCAACGTTGAGGTTCTTCAGAACGTTGGCCCCAACGCCCGAACCCTCTTTGACCAATCCCAGGAGGATGTGCTCGGTTCCGATGTACTCGTGGTTGAACCGCTGGGCCTCTTGGTGAGCCAACGCCATAACTTTGCGAGCACGATCTGTGAAGCGTTCGAACATCTTAGTCCCCTGTAACGGGCTCTGTGGCCCGATTCCACTCATCCATACCTCACACCGCGGAACTGGTAAACCGTCACCACTCTAGCGAAGAGGCTGGATGCCTGTACGTGATCTATGCATTGGATGCCTGAGCATGCCCCATCGTCTCGCGGTGCCTTGAACAACCTGCGCCGCCCCCCATAGGGTGCCTGGGGCCGCTGAGCGTCGAAGGGCAACCGCTTACATTCATGCGGTCAGCCACATGGGGCACGTTGGTGTGCTGTGTGCCCGCGAGTTGAATCCGCTCAGCCTGTTGCAACTGATTCTATCACGTGCTGCCGGCGCGATCAACAAACCCGGGAACAGCCCCGTGGCGAACCGCCACCCAATCCCACCGCATCGACAGCGGCGCACACGCGGAAAGTGGCTGGTCGACCCGCACTTATACTATCGGCAATCAAGAACCCAAAGAGCAGAACGTCAGACTGGCCATTTGTAAGTTGGTTTAACACACCTTGAACTTCTGATCATCGCATACATCCTGATACCCCCCTTGTGCCCCACACCTATTCTTGCGGGAAGGGGCGGGGGCATTCGGTCACAGGTACATGGTGGCAGGTCTTTGAGCCCCGATCAGGAAGCGGACGGCAATTGCTTGAGGATCATGGACACTTCATGGTGGAATTCCTTCTCACGATCGAGTTCGCCGACTCGTCGCCATGCCGAACGTGCCTCGGGGATTCTACCCAGCCGGGTCATCAAGCGAGCCCACAAGAGGTTCACCATCAGGTCTTCGTCGTCCAGGTCCATCGCCGACTCGAGTGCAAGACGGGCGTTGACATAGACGCCGTCGGCCAAGGCCTCGGTGGCCATCTGAATCAGAGATGCCTTCTCGTCCAAGCGGTTCGCACCATACATCGTTCTCCACCGAGAAACCAGGAGAAGTTGTCCCAGTCCCCAAACCCCCGCCGCTCCGGACAATGACACAACGGTGAGTGAAACAGGGATCGACATCGGAGTGATCCAACTCCCCGAGACGCCCACGACCCCAAGGGCGGCAAAGGCGAAGGCCAAAGCCGTGCCGAGAGTCTCCCGCTGCATCAGGATCAAACCACAGCCCGGAACCAGCAGGTTCAGAACGATACTCAAGACGCGTCGCATTGTGGGAGATTGTAGCTCATCCGTAGGGAGACCCCAAGCGATATCGGCAGACGCTCTTCAAAAGACCCGACGGGTGCAAACACACGCCCCTTCACGGTCGCGCCTGTCCTCTTCGGACAAAGAGAAGCCGACAGGACGCATGTTGAACGCGTCCGAGGATCCATGCCCGAAGCATCCCGGCTCAAGGCTCAGGACCTTCAACCCCCTCGGACATCGTAGAGCCTCCGCGGCAGGGCGTTAGTCCTGCCTACGGTATCGGCTCCGATCTGTGCCATCACTGAGGAGACTGAATTCAGGCGAAGACGGCCTCTCTCGGCGCCGTGCTGACGAGCGACAGCTCGGCACACTCCTCGTGCCACCGGCAGTTGAAGCGGCCGCAGACCGTCTCCATCCGCCCAAAGCAACTGTCACACCCTTCCGAAGCCTGGATCGTGTGGATGAAATCCATCTCGGCGAGGTGACCGGTTTGGACCGCCCTGCGAAGAGCCCGAGAACGAGCTATTGAATAGGATAACATGAACGCACTCCTTGCGGATCACGCTATCCCCCGGCGACCAACGTTCTGACTGAAACCGTTTTCCCCACCCTCCGAGATGCTACCTATAACTATACATCGTGAACCGCAAGCTGACAAACTCAGCTGTTTGCTAACCGACGAAATACTGTAATACTCCACACAAAAGACTCAGTAGTACTTCACCCGAGGGCGCAGACCGCCGAAGGACCAAACCCTATCGATGAAAGGCCGTACGAAATTGCAGACGGGCCGGCTTTGCCAGACCGCAAGCAACGCGATCAGCACCCGAGGACAGACGGGACAAGTCAGAATCGGCAAGTCCCTCGATCCGTCGGCAACGTTCAATGCCCACGCAGGTGATCATTTTTGCGCACGGGTGTGGCCCCAGACATCGTCTGCCGTGATAGGCGTTGTCGCCGGAAAGCCCTCTCCCGAAAGGACGAAGAAGGTGCGGAAGGTCATGAGATTGCTTATGCCTCAGCCCCTGGTTGCCAAGTCGCCAATGGCCGGTTACCGTGATAGCATCCAGTCGTGGAAAGACTCATCATGTCGGAAGAGAAGGAGAATTGCTGATGCCGGGGATGCTGGAACTGAGCGTGCTGAAACGCCTGGTCGATGAGGGCCAAATCGACACCGTACTGTCGGTCTTTCCCGACCACATCGGAAGGCTCATGGGCAAGCGAGTCACGGGACGATACTTCGTCGATCACATGCTTGAGCACGGCATGCCTTCGTGCAACTACCTGCTGACGGTGGACATGGAGATGGACCCCCTTCCCGGCTTTGCCTATACGAGCTGGGACAAGGGCTACGGCGACTTTCGCGGTGTACCCGACATGGGGACCCTTCGGGTCGCGCCCTGGCTGGACAAGACCGCCCTTGTGGTATGCGATCTGGTGGATGAGGAGACGGGGAGCCCTGTGACCGTATCCCCTCGACAGATCCTTCGGGAACAAATCTGCCGCGCCGCTCAGGACGGCATCAGCATCATGGCCGCCAGCGAACTGGAGTTCTACCTCTATGACGAGACGTACCGTTCCGCCCGCGAGAAGCGGTACAACGAGCTGACGCCGAGTTCCGACTACCTCATCGACTACCACATCATGGACCCGAGCAAGGACGAGTCCCTCATCCGCATGATCCGCAACAACATGGACAATGCGGGGATCCCAGTGGAATTCAGCAAGGGCGAATGGGGGCTCGGACAGCACGAGATCAACCTGCGCTATGCCGATGCCCTGGAGATGGCCGACCGACACGTCGTCTACAAGAACGGCGTCCGCGAGATGGCGAACCAGTACGGCCGGGCCATCACGTTCATGGCGAAGGTCAACCGCAAGGCCGCCGGATCGAGCTGCCACGTCCACGTCAGCGCCTGGGATCGAACGGGGCGTAAGTCTCTGTTCAACACGGGCAACGGGCCAACGGAAGCCTTCCGGCATTTCCTGGGCGGAATGATGGCGCACACACGCGAGTTCGCCCTGTGGTATGCCCCGACCGTAAACTCATACAAGCGGTTCCAGGCCAGTTCGTTCGCACCGACACGGGTTGCCTGGGGGCGCGATAACCGGACGTGCGGTTACCGGATCGTCGGCCACGGTTCTTCGCTGCGGATTGAGTGCCGTCTCCCCGGTGCAGACATCAACCCGTATCTGACCTATGCGGCCGCGATTGCCGCCGGCCTGAACGGAATGCGAAACAAGACGGAGCCGCCGCCGGAACTCAAAGGCGACGCCTATCGCGCCGACGGGACCCCCGAAATGCCTCGGACCCTGAGAGAGGCCACGGACGAATTTGAGCGGAGCGAATTGGCTCGCCAGGCCTTCGGTGAAGAGGTCGTCAACCACTATGTCCGCCTGGCCCGTCTGGAACAGGAGGGATTCGACCGGGAAGTGACCGACTGGGAAATGGTACGCTATTTCGAGCGGATCTGAGGACCGAATCGTTGGCCACGGAGTTCTCCTGCAACACGTGTGGCAAGATTCTCCTGACGAATGACCCGCCGGGCAGCAGGGTGGTGTGTCCTACATGCTCGGCTGAGAACATCGTTCAGGATTCTTCCCAGCCGGGCGGACCGGCTCCGGGCACCCAGAATGCAGCGGCCGCGCCGCCCCACGAGCCAGAACCCATATCGGAGCCGTCGGGCGGAGAAGAGCCGCTTTCTGAGCGGACCGTACGAGTTCTCAATGCCGTCGTGCCGTGGGTGGTCTCCGTTGTCTTTCACGCGGGCATCTTCCTGATCCTCTTCTTCTTCTTCGTGGCTAAGGAAATCGTCGGCAGCGGCGCCGAGGCGGATCGAATCATCATTCCCGATGCCCGGCTCAGCGAGAATCCCGGAGGGGTCATCGACACCTCGAACCAAGGGACGGGCCTTCAGACCGGCCAGCCGGGGCGACAAGCCAAGGCACACGAGTTCAAGAGACTGCCTACCAAGGACATGCTTTCGGGGGTCGGCGGAGGCGGCACCGGCGGCGGTGACGGCACACCGGGCGATCTGAAGATCATTGGCATCGGAGCGGGTTCGGGCGGTGGACCGGGTTCCGGCTATGGTTTGAGCACCGGCGACGGAGGTCAGGGGCCGCGATCGAGCTTCTACGGCGCCGGCGGCAACGCCTACAAGATCTGC
Organism: uncultured Planctomycetales bacterium; assembly: GCA_964446835.1. GTDB lineage: Bacteria > Planctomycetota > Phycisphaerae > UBA1845 > JAFGLZ01 > CAYUQT01. The sequence goes on from CAYUQT010000011.1 coordinate 160,679, forward strand.
TACGTGATCGATCGGTCGGGCTCGCTGCTGGACACCTTCGAGTACCTGCGCGCCTCGCTGAAGAAGAGCATTCGCGACCTGGTCCCTCAACAGCAGTTCCACGTGATCTTCTTCGCGGCCGGCAAACCGCAGGAGCTCCCCGCCGGCAGGCTCATCTACGCCACACAGAAGAACAAGGAAGACGCGTGCAAGTATTTAGACACGGTCAGTCCGGAAGGCCAGACCCAACCGGAAGCCGCCTTGGAACGAGCCTTCGCCTGTAAACCCGATCTCATCTACTTCATGACCGACGGGGATTTCGACGCCAAGGTCGTCGATCTGTTGGCCCGCATCAACAAGAACAAGAAGGTTAAGATCAATACGTACTCGTATCTGCACAAACCCGGCGAGGCACTGCTCAAACAGATTGCCAGAGAACACGGCGGTCGATACAAGCATGTGACGGAGGATGATTTCGACCAATGAGACTGGCCATCGTCAAACAGATCATGGCCCTGCCCCTTTCCGTGCAACGAGTCTGGCTGGCTGCGTCGCAAGACACCGCCCACCATCCCCGCTTGAAGAAGCGTCTTGCCCCTGCTTCCAAGACCGTTCGCCGACTCTCAGGCATGCCGGGGGCCAGTGCGCTGGCGGCGTGTGTTGCCGCACTCGCGACAGTCGATCCGTCTCAGGTCCGGGCGGACGATGTCTGGATCGGCCAGCCGGGCAAGTCGGCCATGAAGTACAGCGACGTCGATATCCAGGGTGAACAAGCCGGCCAGTTGGTATTTCAGACACGCGCCGGGGCAACCGTCTCCAAGACGCTCGACCAGGTCCTGCGCGTTCACATACAGGACAACGAGGCGCTCGACAAAGCCGAACAGATGCTCGAACGCCGAGACTATGACAGGGCCCTCCCGGCTCTCGAAGAGGTCTCCAAAGCCGCAACCGCCAAGTGGCTGCGTGCCTATGCCCAAGCCAGGCTGGTCGTCTGCTACGGCGCGAAAGGACGCATGGCCGACACAGTCAGGGCGTGGATCGAGGTCCTTAAGGTCTGGCCGACCTACGGCGCCTCTCTGCTGCCCAAGAAACCCGCCCGGCTCGACGCCACCGCGGTGCGCGAGGTGATGGTACTGATTGATGAGGCCGTCCAGGCAGGCAACCTCTCTGAGTCGGCCATCAAGTCGCTCGGACGGCTTCGAGCTTCTCTATCGGACGGAAGGCCCCCCACCACGGCGGCTGGAACACGCCCTGAAAGGGCCGCATCGGCGCCGAAGGACCGACCGCCAGAGGACAGCGGGACTGCACCGCCATCGTCGAAAGAACCGGATGAACCGGGCGAAGACGAGCAAGGCGATATGCCGAAGCTGAGCGTCAGTGCCGCCGTGACCAAGGCCACCGACCTGGCTCAGGAACAGAAATACGATGAAGCGCTGTCGATCATCAACCAGGCAATCGGCTCAACCCCCAAGAACGACCGGAAGATCTATCTGCCCAGGCTGCTGACTCTCAAGGCCTCGACGTACATGGCGAAGGCTGAGGCCGCCGAGACGGCCGAACGGGGCGACGAGGCCCGGCAAGACTGCCTCCATGCCGGACTGGCGGCGATGCACGTGGTGGCCTTCTATCAGGACAGCCCCGCCGTCGTCGAGGCGATCTTCCTGGCCGCTCGATGCCACGAGAAGATAGGAAGGCGGGATCAGGCCGCGTCGCTCTATCGAGAGTGCACGGAGTATGCAACAGGCCGGGGGCAGTCCGAATGGGGACGCCGTGCGAAAGAGGCCTTGGGGAAGCTGGAGACCAAGCGCTGAGACAACCTCGTAGCAGGCCGGGCGGAATCCACGACAGCAAGAGTCGGGTCTGCTCCCGTGAGGGTATCCATGTCGGGTAATCTGGTCGTCATCCTGTGCATCCTGGTCTTGGCGCCGGCGGAATCGACGTCGCGCCCTCGCCCTGTTCCACCGGAGGACCGAGTGCTCGACCCGAGCCGGCTTCGTGAAGAGCTGCTCCAGCGCGGCATGAGCGAGCTTCTGAAGGCCTATCTCGCCGATTGCCCACCGACCAGCGAGGCCGACAAGCTGATCTACGATCGAGAGCTCCAGTTGGCGATCTACGCCGACAAGTCTCGTGACGAAGACGAGTGTCTGGCGGCCCTGGACAAGGCGATTGGCCTGGTGGAAGAGGCCATCACCCGTTTTCCGAACGACGTCCGCTCGCTCGACTGGCGACTTCAGCTCGGCAAGGACATCCTCTATAAGAAGGCGGAGCCCTACTACAACAACATCCTCTTTCGCGGAGGCACCGCGACCGACCGCGAGCAGCTCCTGGCCATTGCCACGCGGGCCACACAGGTCTTCAGCGATCTGGATAAGGTGTTCACGCGATGGAACCAGTCGCTGGGCAAGCTGAAGGAAGCCGACCTTCGCAAGCTCGAGAACTCCGGCGAGATCACGCGATACCGCTCGCTGGAGGTCAATGCCAAGTACTTCAACAACTGGGCGAAGTTCTATCGTGCCCTGGCCATGCCGGCAGGCAAACCCCGAGAGGACCTTCTTAAGGAGATCATCAGCTACCTGACCGTCGAGAAACGCGAGTGGATCGAGACCGACCACAAAGAGTCCGGCGTCCAGTGCCAGTCCCTGCTGCTGCTCGGAATGGCCTATCGCCTTTCGGGCAACGACGGCAAGGCGATGGAGACCCTGCAACAGGCGGTCCGACGAACGGAGGCACTGGAACCGGGTGATCGACGAAACCTTCAATGGGTTGCATCGCTCGGCAAGATGGAGCAGATCAAGGTTCTTCGCGACAGCGGCAAGCAGGACGAGGCACTCAAGGGCATTCGAGAGTTGACCCGGGGGCTCAGCGAGGAACCGCAATCCCTGTCGATAGAACTGGCCGCGGCACTGCTGGAATGCTCGATCATCCAGGCTCAGGCCGAGGCGGCCAAGGCCCGGAAGGACGACAAGGCAGCCGCCGAGTTCTTCGCTCGAACCCGCCAGCCGCTGATTATGCTGGCCAACCGCCGTCCACAGGCCAAGTCGCACATCTACCAGGAAATCTACCCCCTGTTCAGCAAGATCGACGATCTCAAGGCACTCGGCCCGTTCGACAAGGCCGTCTGCATCGGCGGTTTGCTGGGCGACGCCGCGCGGTCGCAACAGCGAATGCAGACCATCCGCAAGACATCAGGAAGCCGTCTCACGCCCGCGCAACAACAGGAGATATCCAGGCTCGATGTCGAGCGCGTCGGTCGGTACGACAAGGCCATCGAGGTCGCCGAGTCACTCCTAGCGGACACCTCACCACAGGCCGCCGAACTCCGTCCGGAGGCCTTGTTCAATCTCGGCGTGTGTCAGTACCAGCGAGGCAAGCCCCTGCCGGCGATCGAGACATTCACGCGACTCGTTCGCGAGCATCCGAAGCATGCGGGCACCATGGACGCGGCACTGTATGCCGTCCAGATCGGGTCGGATGCGTATCGCGATCCGGCCAACCGCAACCAGCCGTCGGTGCGATCCGCCTTCTGGAGCGCCCTCAAGACACTGATCGACGCCTTCCCCACCAGCAGCGAAGCCCGATATTGGCAGTTCTTCCTGGCCAACCTGCTCGACCTTCAAGGCGACTACCGTCAGGCGGCCATCGAATACGCCAAGGTCGATCCGAGCCACGAAAACTATCTCGACGCCCGCTATCAGCGGATCGTCGCCCTGCTCAACCTGTATGAGACGGTGGCTGCCAGCCAGCAGGCCGATGCCAAGGCCCTTCGCGAACAGGGCGAGACGCTGGTTCGCGAAGCCGCCGCCTGTGCAGACTTTCTGAACAAACAGGTAGATCAGATCAAGGAAGATCGTCATCGCCAGGAGATCCTGCAGAATGCCGGAGACGCCCTGCTCATCGCGGCCCGCGTGTCGAATGATCCGCCTTTCACCGACTATGCCACGACGCTGAAGCTGCTTGACAAGTTTGAGGACCGATACGGGGACTCGCGAGACCTGATCGGACGGGCCCTGCGAATGAGAATCGTTGCGATGCAGGGGCTCAATCAGCTCGATCAGGCCAGGAAGCTCATCCCCGACTATGTCCGGCGCGATCCCCAGAACGCCGGCGCCACGCTCAGCGCGCTGCTGACGTCGATGCAGCAGGAAGCCGCCCGTGCCCGCGAACGCAACGATGCCGCACGAATGACCCGCGCCGCTCAAGAAGCCGTCGACCTCGCCCAGTGGCTCTACCAGTGGGCCCAGGAGAACCGGAAGCAGTTGAAACGCGAGGAACTCTTCAGCATTCGCGTTCAGTACGCCCAGGCGCTCCTCGAGGCCAAACGGTACCCGGAGGCCCAGGTGCTCTTCCAGCAGTGCTATGACGAAGATGCCGCCCGCTCGCCCGAGAAGGAGGCAACACACGGTCCGACCCTTGTGGGACTCGCCGAATGCCACTATCGCCTGGGGCAGCAGGCCGCCGGCCAGGGCCAGATCGACAACGCCCGAAAGGAACTCACAACCGCTTCCCAGCAGTTCATGACTGTCTGGCGAAAGGCCGAACGGAACACCCCGATCTGGTGGCAAGCTCTGCTCAGAGCGCTGGAGATCCCGGTGCAGCTACGCGAGCTGACCGTCACCCAGCTCGACGAGGCTCGAAAGACCCGGGTGCTGACGCCGCAAGAAAAGAACCTGCTGACCGACTCCCTGGCCTCGCTGAACCGCGTCGACCAGACCCTTCAGGCCGAACGCACGGCCCAGCCGGAGCTGGGAGGAAAGACGCAGGAATTCAGCCGCCTCCAGTCCCGACTCGTGCAATTGCGGCGAAAGATCGAACAGCTCAGCCAATGATGCGGGCGACGATTACGCAAGTCCCCTGAACGTCCGCAATAGTGTACGTGCGTTGCTGGACCCCCCTGCCGCCCCGCGGGTATTCTATGTTGCACATCAACCGGGAGAACTCGCGATGTTTGGAGAAGGCGTAGGGGCGTTCGAAATCGTCAGTGTCCTGCTCTACCTGTCGGTCATCGCCTATCTCGGCTGGCTGGGCTACCACCGCACGAAGACCTCCGCGGACTATCTCATCGCAGGGCGCAAGACGCACCCGTTCATCATGGCGCTCAGTTATGGAGCTACGTTCATTTCCACCAGCGCCATCGTCGGGTTCGGCGGCGTCGCGGCCCTGTTCGGCATGAGTCTTCTGTGGCTGGTGTTCCTCAACATCTTCGTGGGAATCTTCCTGGCGTTCATCATCATCGGCGGTCCGACGCGACGCATGGGCCGCCGGCTCGATGCCCACACCTTCCCCGAACTACTCGGACGCCGGTATCAGAGCCGATTCATCCAGGTGTTCGTCGGACTGGTTATCTTCTGTTTCATCCCCCTGTATGCCGCGGCCGTCATGATCGGCGGCACCGAGTTCATCGCCACGGCGTTCAAGATGGACTATCGCCTGGCGCTGCTGCTGTTCTCGGGAATCACCGCCGCCTACGTCGTCACCGGCGGACTGAAGAGCGTCATGTACACCGACACGCTTCAGGGTGCCATCATGCTGGTCGGCATGGGACTGCTGCTGTACATGGGTTATTCCCGCGTCGGCGGTGTGATCGAAGGACACAAGGCCCTGACCGACCTGGCCGCACTGGTGCCGTCGAACCTCAAGGCCATCGGACATAACGGATGGACGGCCACTCCCACCTTCGGCTTCGGGGCAAAACAGTATGACCTCTGGTGGATTGTATTCTCGACCATCGTGATGGGCGTCGGCATCGGCGTGCTGGCCCAGCCGCAACTCGTCGTGCGATTCATGGTCGTCAAGAGTCAGCGAGAACTCAACCGCGCCGTGCCGCTGGGCGGCTTCTTCATGCTCATGATGGTCGGTGTGGCCTATGTTGTGGGCAGCCTCACGAACGTCTTCTTCACTCAGCACGGCGCAATCCTGTACGGACGAATCGACAAGATGGTCGATCCGGACAAGCGACAGGCCTTGGTCGTACTGATGGAGCAGGACAAGAAATCGGGAACATGGTCCGACGTCAAGGACGACAAAGGCGCACTCAAGAAGGCCCCTCTGGTGCTCGACAAGGATCGACCCTATGAGCCGGACGCCCGAACCGACGACGGCAAGCCGGTCCAACTCGCTCGCGGACGAAGTATCTCCATCGTCTACGCCAGGGGCAACTCCGATAGCATCATTCCCACCTACATCACGTCGGCAATGCCCAAGTGGTTTGGGGTTCTGTTCCTGCTCACCCTGATGTCGGCGGCCATGAGCACGCTGTCGAGCCAGTTTCACACAATCGGTACCAGCATCGGCCGCGACATCTTCGAGCAGCTCACCGGCGGCTCCAGCAATGCCGACCCGACGCGAAGCATACACGTCGTTCGGATCGGCATGGTCGTTGGCATCATCCTGGCCACTCTGATCGCCTATCAGGCTCGCAGCGAATACATCATCGCCCGGGCAACCGCCATCTTCTTCGGTGCGTGTGCCTCGACATTCCTGCCGTCGTTCTTCGGCGGATTGTTCACGCGACGAATGACTCGAAGCGGCGCCATCGCCTCGATGGTCGTGGGGTTCTGCACGACGGCCTTCTGGCTGACATTCGTCAAGACAGCCGAGGCGAAGGCCATCGGACTGGTGCAACTGGTCACCGGCGGCAAGGAGAGCCTCCTGGCGGACTGCCCCAACTGGTATGTCGTCGATCCGTTGTTTGTCGCCATGCCCCTGTCGATCCTCACGGCCGTGGTCGTCAGCGCCCTGACCCAGCCGCCTCCGAAGGGGCATCTGGCGAAGTGCTTCGGCGAAACACGATAGGTGTGCAGACGCTGTTACTCCATGAGGATGTCTCCCGGTCGTTCTCCTGGGGAATTCAGAGAAGCCCCGATTCCTGGACAAGGACAGTTGTGATGAGATATCTGTTGTCGATCGTCATCGCGGTGGCGGGAAGTGCCTGTTCGACCTTCGCCGCGACCGTCGAGCATCCCTTCGCCCTGGCAACCAAGACCGAGCTTGGAGCGGCCCGACAGAAGGCCCAACGCTGCGACTGGGCCCGCAAGTCACTTCAGCAGATCGTCGCCGAGGCCGAAGCCGCGACGAAACGCCCCCTCGATATCCCCGACCGCGGCGGACAGTGGACCCACTGGTATGCCTGCAAGAAAGACGGTGCCCATCTGACCACCGCATCGCCCACCGAGCACAAGTGCTCTCGTTGCGGCCAGGTGTATCGCGGCGAACCCTACGACTCTGTGCCGCTGACGTTCGTCCATGGGCGCAACTCCGCAGACTTGCAGACCCTCGGCCTGGCCTACGGGCTGACCGGCGAGAAGAAGTACGCCGATCAGGCCATCAAGATACTGATGGGGTACTCCTCCAAGTATCCTCGATACGCGCTGCACGACCGCCACGGCGTGGTCGCACCGCCTGCCATCGCCCGTTCTCTGTTTGACGGGGCGCGAGTCGGAGCGCAGACCCTCGACGAAGCCTGTTGGCTGATCCCCGTCGTTCAAGGCTTCGACCTGGTCTGGGATCGGATGACCCCCTCACAGCGCGACGAGGTGGCCGCCAATGTTCTTCGTCCCTCGGCCGAGACGATTCGTATCCACCTTCTGGGCATCCACAACATCCAGTGCTGGAAGAACTCGGCCCTGGGGCTCGTCGGGCTGGTGCTCGGCGATGAGAAGCTGACCGCCGAGGCGATCGACGACAGCGTCCGGGGCTTCCGACACCAGATTGAGGGCGGCGTCACGAAGGATGGCCTGTGGTACGAAGGCTCGATGGGATACCACATTTACACGATGAGCGCGCTATGGCCTCTGGCCGTGGCAGCCCGGAACGCCAACATCGACCTGTTCAGCGATCGCTACCGTCTCCTGTACGAAGTACCAATCCGGTTGGCGCTGCCCGACGGTTCCTCGCCCGGCTTCAACGACAGCGCCGGCGGCAACGTCCGCGGACTGACGGACATGTACGAACTGGCCTTCTCCCGGTGGAAGACGCCGATCTTCGGTCGGCTGATCACCACGGGCAGTCGGGTGCGATGGCAGAGCCTCCTCTGGGGAATCGAACGGCTCCCGACCGGCAACGTCCTGCCGACCACCAGTGACAACCTGCCCGTCGCCGGGTACGGAATGCTACGGACAGCCCCCGAACCCGGGCGAGTGGATACCGTGGCGATCCGATACGGAATGCATGGTGGCGGACACGGCCACCCCGACAAGCTCAACATCGTGATTTACGGGGGCGGCGAATTGCTGGCCGTCGATCCGGGGTCCATTTCCTACGGGGTGCCGCTGCACAGAGAATGGTATCGGAGCACCATCGCCCACAACACCGTCTGCGTCGACCAAGCCCTCCAAAAACCGGTCGACGGCTCGCTCGAAGACTTCGAGGCCGGCGAACTGGTTACTCGCATGGCCGCCAAGGTCGCCGACGCGTACGCCGGCGTATCCATGCGACGAAGCCTCAACTTCCGAGCCAGTCCGGCCGATCGCCGAAGCGTTCTCATCGACCGCTTCGAGGTCACCTCGGACAAGCCGCACACCTATGACTGGGCCTTCCACTGTCGAGGTGAAATGGAAGTGGACGCCGATCTGTCTACCAAGGGCGATCGCCCCGGAACCTCCAACGGCTATCAGCACATCAGCAGCGTTCGCCAAGGAAAGTGCGACGGTAACATCACGGTTCGCTGGACCCAGGGCAAAGCCCGGTTGAGGCTCGTGATGAAGGGAGCCCCCGGCACCATGCTCTTTGCCGGCCAAGCCCCCGGCAGGGACCCCTCGGAGAAGGTCCCCATGATCATCGTCCGTCGCAAGGCCACCGAAACCGCCTTCGAGGCGACCATGAACATCGAACAACGGTGATGGAGCATCCCGCGAACTACCTGGCCTCTGATACCCGTTTGGCGTCCAGGTACTCTTCGTCCGGACTGGCGTACAGACCGTCGAATACCACCGGAACCTGAGGGCTGCTCGTCAGTAGCCCCAACAGCGACGCCGTACCCGACCACTCCGCCAGGCGCCCGTGAACGCCCACCAGCCCGCCGCTGATATCGTACGACGGAGCCGAAACCATCCACATCCCCAGCGTATCCCCCAATTGAGTGAGGACGTCCTTCGGTTGCCCGCCCGCGCCACACAACAGGACCGTGCTGGGAGCCAGCTTGAGGTTGGCTGCCCCGATACGACGAACGAACGACACCGCACCTGCTGCATTGTCTGGCGGACGATTCGGGTAGATCCTCAGGTAGACCGTGACCTTCTTCTCGGCCGCCCAACCGCACACACGCTTCAGGGTGGCATCGAACGCCGCCCATGATTGTTCGCCCGTGAAGTTGTTCTCGGGAAACCGATGCAGCGCCAGAACCAGATCGCGGGACCCAAGTAGTGGCATCTTGGCCAGAACATCTTCGATGGCGGCCATGCTCGCCTGATAGTCCTCCGGCAGATTGTTCATGAGTCGAAGGTCCGGATAGAGGTTTATGCCGCTGGTCAGATCGACAACCACCCGAAGCCCCTGGCGAGCGATCCACCCCGCCTGCCGTTTCAGCGCCTCCTTCTCCCGTTCGTGCAGGTACCGCCAATCGACAACCACGCCATCGAAGTGCTCGAAGAACGTAGGCCGGGCGAGCACCTCCTCCTTGATCGGTCGAACACCTCGCAGAGGCAGAAGGCGGCCCCTCGGTCGCGGCGGAGGTGCGGCATGGGCGATTTCCTCGACCCCCTGCTCACGCACCTTCACCGCAAAGATGCGAACGTCTCCCCCTGCCACCGTCGCCGCATCGCTCTTGCCGACCTCGGTCTTCTCGAAGTCCTTGGGCATGTACCCGACCTGCCCCTTGTCCGACTGGTCAAGAACCAACTCCTGCACCGACTCCAGGGCACCGCAATGCGAGACGATCTTCATCGGAAGCGGCCGGAGTGAGTTGTTCAGCACACCCACGGTGTAGTCGCCCGGTCCCTTGCGGCAGGTGATCAGACACAGCCCGCTGCCCGCCTCAAAGAGCATCTCACCCCGGAAGACACCGTCCAGTACGCCGCGAACGTGCATCAGAAGCGGGAAGGGTTTGGCCAGCGGTTTCTCCGTCTCGCTGCGAAGCCCGTTGACGATCTCGGGCCCTATCCCCACACCCCACGGACTGGCCAGCACGATGACGCGCCCTTTGCCCATCGACAGTTCGACCGCGGCCGGCGCAGCCCCACACCGGGCGATGACCTTCGCCTCCGAAGGAAGTTTCAGGTGATGAAGAACGAAGTCCTGAGTCTCGGTCACCTTGCTCGAGCCCAACTCAATCGCCTGCCCCGAGGAGAACCGAAACATGTCGTCACCAACCGCGACGCCGGCCAGACCTTGCGGCAGCTTCCGGATATTCCCGGCGGTGATCACCAACCGTCCACCACCCCGAACGTAGGCATCGAACTTGTCCCGGATCTCCGCCCCGCCGCTCAACTCGCCAGCCACCACCAGCACGGGATAGCGTGCGAGCAGCCACGCCGGCGAATCGCTCAGCAGACAGTCGGCCGCATCGCCGTAAGGCGTCGGGGTCAGAAAACCCCTTTCGTCGTGAAAATACGATGAGTCCTGATAACCGGGGTACACCATGTCGAGCACGCCGTCGGTCAGATAGTCTCCGGCCTGATACGGCAGGTTGCCCCATACGCGGTAGACACGATCGGTATAGAGATGCCTCGGAAACGACCACCCCGAGAAGAAGTCGACCATCACGGCGATCGGCGTCTGCATGACGCCGGGGGCCCCATGCTGCCTGACCCAGCGGTTTGCGGCCTGCTGGATCCCACCGAGTGGCGACAGCTTCTGCCCATCAAACCAACTGCTCTCGAACCCCACAAAGACACAGTTGTACAGAATGTGGCTGTACATCAGTCGCTTCAGAAGGTTCAGGCTGCTGCCCCACATGGGCCCGAAATGATATCCCCCATCGGCGCCCTCGGAACCGTAGACCTTCCACCCCCACCGATTGAAGACCGAGGCATTACCGAACCACGGCACCCCATACTGCTTGCCCGCTCCTCGAATTAAGGCGTAGTACACCTGGCTGTTGGGCAGCCCCTGAGCCGTCTCGGCGCCGATCAGCGTGTAGACGCCTTCTTTGAGAAAGTAGTGGCCGAAATTCAGCGAGACCAGCGTGGACATGCGGTTGCCGAGGTCGTCGCACATCCGTTCGAAATGCCGCTGGAAGTTCAGATACTGTTCGAACCGCCCGGCAGAAACGGGATACATCGCCGGGGCGTACCCCCCCACGTATCGACCGTCCTGCTCACCGACATCCATACCGAGCCAGCGGTCGCCCAGACGCGATTCCAGCATGGGCAGCACGCCGTCCGGCAGCTTGAACTGCTGCCAATAGCCGCCCGGACCCGACCCCGGCACGAACCCCCAGATGTCGAAGAGGTACAGGTTCCGACGTTTGATCTCGTCGGCCAGATCGGCGGCATTCTTGGCGAACAGAACCGGATAGGCCGGCCAGATCACGTCGCCCAGATCGTGGGTCCGCGTGAACCGCTCCAGTTCCTGCGAAACGTTCACAAGCCGATCGTTCTGGACATCGAATCCGCGAAGCCCGCAGAACTGTGTGCGATTGCCGAAGGTCTCCCATGTCGGCGGCTTGGTGTGCCGGCGGTCGTAGTCGGGATGCTCCTTGGGTTTCAACAGTGTCGTGTAGACCCGATGCCGTGGCCCCTCTTGTCCGATCAGCATGGACGGACAGTTCAGCAGAACGACAACCATGGCCAATACCATCAGCGAACGCAGACGGACCATTTCCGCCAGTACTGTCATCGCACGTTCCTCCTGATACGCAACGATGGCAGTCTAGTCGGAATTGGCTCCGCGAGCGACCCAAAGGAAACAGACAGGGCGACATGCGAGGCGTCTGACCGGCCAATCACGGCTTCATTTTCTGATACACCTGCCGCGCCATGGCGGCGTAGCCCTCACTGAGCGGATGGCTGGCGTCGGCGTACTGTTCGCTGGGCAGCGCCGACGGGATCAGATGCGGGATGTTGTGGGCCGTCAACCACGCGCCCATATCCTTCTTGATGCGGGCGTAGGTCTCGACGCTCTTGCCGGCCAGCAGGTGCTCGTTGAAGGGACCGACCACGACGAACACCCGGTTTCCCCGACCCTGCAACAGCTCGATACACCGCTTGAACGCTGCCCATTGAAGCGATCGGTCGGGTTCAACCCAGGCGAAGTCGCTCTTGTCGATTCCTCGGGCGGTCCAGGGTTTGGCCTCGTGGCCGGAACCCTTGTCCGTCGAGGGCAGCGGTTTGCCCATCGCCCGGATGGGGCATGCATACGGATGCTCCATCGTCCATGTCGCCAGACCCTTCTGCTCGAGACCGACCAGCCGGAGATGGTTCGCCCAGCCGAACAACGGCACGTTCCGCTCGACCACGACGCCGAGCCGCTCGTTCAGCGGCGCGGTGTAACAGAGGATCTTCGGTCGGAATTGCGGTACGAGCCGCGGGTGGTTGAAGGTGAACTCCTTGTCGGTCTGAAGGTCGTGCTTGTCCGAGGTCATCCAGAGCGGGTTGCAGTGAAGGATGACGTCTCTGTCCCGTATCGCCCCACCGTACGATGCGAGCAAACCCTCCAGGGCCATGGGGTGTGACCCATCGAGCCCTACATTGGCGTAGCGATCCTGCCCGAACCGTTCGTTCAGATAGTGCGAAAGGGTCTGGTTCTTCTCGACATAGGCCCCCCACACGACCGAGTCGCCGACGACGACCGCCGGATGGCTCTTCGTGGCAAGTCGGGCATACCGGCCGTAGAACCAGTAATCGTTGCCCAACTCGTAGGGAATCCGATCGTCGGGAACGGCCTTCAGACCATCGTGCCGCTCCCAAAAGCGAGGCAACAGCACACCCGATGCCACGATCAGCACGATCGCCACCAGCCATTCCCGCCCGGAGAGCCGCACGGCGTTGGACCCGAAGGCCACTGCCCCCGTCCGATCGTCCGCCGCTCGATCCGCTGTCCTTGGAGTGCACACACCCGACATGGTTTCTCACCCGCCTAGAACTGCAAGTAAATGAACTTCTGAGCCTCGCCACCGGTAAAGATCGCCATGTACAGCACCATTCCCACGACCAGTGCGATCTTCACGGGCGACCACTCCAGAAACCGCCGCCACCGCGATTCGTAGGTGAACTGATAGGCCCAGCACCCGAGAATCAACAGCAGGGCCCAGATCGGCATGCCCGGATCGGTCCATCCCCCGGCAAACGCCCGCGAGAGGATCGTACAGGCCTGCGAGAAACTCTCGGCCCGGAAGAAGACCCAGGCAAACGTCACGATCAGGAAGACGAACAGTTGCTTGGCGAACCGGGGAACGCGATCACGATAGAAGGCCGTTCCCTCCATCTCCCGTGTCAGGATCCGCCCGAGGGCGTGAACCGCGCCCCAGATGACGAAGGTCCAGGCAGCACCGTGCCATAGCCCCGATATCACCATGGTCAGCGACATGTTGATGTACGTTCGCAACGAACCCCCGCGATTTCCACCCAGCGGAATGTACACATAATCCTTGAACCACGACGACAGGCTGATGTGCCATCGCCCCCAGAAATCGCCCAGGCTCGTCGCCAGGTAGGGATTGTTGAAGTTCAGCATCAGGCGGAAGCCCATCATCCGCCCCAGACCGCGGGCCATGTCGGTGTACCCGCTGAAGTCGAAGTAGATCTGCCATGCGTAGGCCAGCATCGCCAGCAGAACGGCCGGCGAGCCGAACTGATCGGGCGAGGCGTAGACCTTATCCACATAGATCGCCAGATAGTCGGCCAATGCCAGCTTCTTGAACAGACCCACCACGAAGAGCGAGGCCCCATCGGCCGCGTCGGCAGCGCCGAGCCGGCCCGGAGCAACCAGTTGCGGCAGGAAGTTGCCCGCCCGCTCGATCGGCCCCATCATCAGCCGGGGGAAGAAGCTCACGAATGCCAGATAGCGGAAGAAGCACTTTTCCGTCTCGATCGCTCCGCGATAGGCATCGATCGTGTAACTGAGCGACTGGAAGACATAGAACGAGATGCCGATCGGGAGCATCGTCCCAGGCGATGTCACGGCGTATGGAAGGTTCAGCACCTTCAGCAGCCCGTTGAGGTTGTCCACCACAAAGGCGCCATACTTGAAGAAGCCCAGAAGCCCCAGATTGTTGATGATACTGAGCGCCAACCAGAGCTTCCGGCGACCGTAGCGCCCCATCGCCAGAACGAGCAGCCAATCCACCAGCGTCGAGTAGCTGATCAGGGCCAGATACCACACGTCGAACCATGCGTAGAAAACATACGACGCGATGACCAGCCAGATATGCCCAACCCGCGTCCGCCGCAGCGCCATATACACCGGCCAGACCGCCAGGAAGAACAGCACGAAGGTCCAATTCTGAAAGAGCACGTTCGTCGGTACCTCAGCGCCGGGTCGTGGCGAACCGGCCCCGTTCGGCCGGCCCACCGGAGCCCCCACCGGCAGGAAGCCCCATCGCTACTTGCTCGCTCGCGTCGTGGTGGATGAAGCAATCGCCCGCCGGACGCAGCGGGCCCCCAGGTGATCCCCTCCGAAGCAGCCGTCGTAGGTTCCCGGTGCCTCGCCCTGCCGATAAGACGCCCTCAGATTCTTCGCGGTCGAGTTGTAGGCCCCACCGCGCAATACATATTTGCCGCCGCTCTTGGGACCCACTGGGTTCCTATCGGGCGCCGCCTTGTAGTAGTTCTCGTCATAGACGTCGTTGCACCACTCCGCCACATTGCCGAGCATATCGAAGATGCCCCACGCATTGGGCTTCTTCGTCCCGACCGGATGTGTGGTCTTACCCGAATTGCCCGCGTGCCAGGCACACTCGTCGAGCTTGCGGGCGTCATCGCCGGAAGCGGAGTCGCCCGTCGAACCGGCTCGACAGGCATATTCCCACTCGGCCTCCGTCGGCAGACGGTAGCCGTTGGCTTTGAAATCGCAGTCACCCGTGTCCTCGTTGTAGCATGGCTCCAGCCCCTCAGCCTTCGAGCGGGCATTGCAGTAGAACACGGCACGAACCCAGCTCATCTGCTCGACCGGCCGCTGGGGACCCTTGAAATGCGACATGCTGCCCGCCGGCACGATCTTGTCATAGTGCTCCTGT
Source organism: uncultured Planctomycetales bacterium (assembly GCA_964446835.1). Classification (GTDB taxonomy): domain Bacteria; phylum Planctomycetota; class Phycisphaerae; order UBA1845; family JAFGLZ01; genus CAYUQT01. Next base: position 175,767 of record CAYUQT010000011.1, read on the forward strand.
GTGATCTCATGCCGATCGATCAGAAACGCATCCACCCAGACCTTTCGTGATGGCTTCTCGTCGGGATTGCCTTTGTCGTTGCCCATGACGAACCACCCGGCGGGCACCTGAACCATCTCCACACCGCTCTTGGTCTTGACCACCGGCGCAGAGGGAGATTTCTCAGCCGTCGGTTCCACTTTCTGACACCCCACCAGAAAGGCCAGGCAGGCCGCAAGGCACATCCGTCTCATGGTCTTGGCTCGCTTTGATTCGCGGGGCGAGACGTTCGCCCCAACTGTCAACCTCGTCACAACTCACCGTGGGTCCACGACCCACGCCGGCTACTTCACGAACACCCAGTCGGGCTCCTTGTTGCTCAAACCATCGGTCGTCAAGGGCGTCCAGACGTCCACGGCATTGGCGTCGGCCACACAGATGTCCCAGCCCGGGGCCTCTACAGCAACCACCGCCCGTTGGGGTTTCATCTTGCTCGGCTCCTTCGGACCGCGGCTGAACGCAATGTATCGCCCATCCGGAGACCAATCGGCATGATACACCTCCAAGGGATCCTGGACGGTCACCACGTGCCGAAGGTGGCTCAGATGGGGCGTCGGACTGTCGAGATCGATGTCCGCCTGTTCGATCGCAAAGATCTTCTCGGGCGGCAGGCCGCGAGCCTTGGCATACGAGAGTCTCTTCCCGTCGGCGCTGATGTCCGGGCGGCATTGCCACTTATGCGTGTTGGGATCCGAGGCCAGCAGATCAAAGTGCTTGGTCCCATCGGCCTGAAAGCACATGATCGAGAAGCTGTAGCCCAGCCCGCCGGCCGCCGTGGCCGTGAACCACCGACCATCGGGCGACATCCCAATGCAGAGGACCCGCTCGATGTCCGGATTGACGTGCGGCGTATGCTTGCCCGTGGCCAGATCGTAGAAGAAGAGCCCCTTGTTGGCCGAGTGATCGTTCGTGTACGGACCCGGACGCCCCTTGAGGTAGACAATGCACTTGCCATCGGGCGTCCAGCACGGATCGCGACCGTTCTCGACGACCTTCACCCGCCCGCTGCCATCGACGTTCATGTAGTAGATGTTGCGGACTTTGGCGGCGCCCTTCCCCTCGTTGGCCTGAAAGCAGATCTTCATGCCGTCCGGCGAGGCCTTGGGATAGAGCTCATCCACGTCCGGCGTCCGCGTCAGGTTCACCGGATGTGTACCATCGGCGTTCATGATGAACAGTTCCCAGTTGCCGTCGCGGAAGGTCTCGTAGACGATCCGGTGCTTGTACGAACCAAGCTGCCGATGAAGCTGCTCACTGGGAGGAGGGGTCGATGTTTCCGCGGAGACCGACCCGCAGCCCAACCCCCACAGAATCGCGGGAAGGAGGCCCGCCGCCACGCTCAACCCTGCCGTTCGCCGCCGACTCGCCATCACCGCTGCCTCCACCTTGATGCATGCGTGCACGTTCCTGCCAGGCGACCCCACTGCCCCGACGACCCAGCCCCCTATTTTGGTGCCGGTGCCCAATCCGGCTCTTTGTTGCTCGATCCGTCAACAGTGATCTGAACGTAGCGGTTCATCGCCCTGGTATCGGCGACACAGAGGTTCCAGCCCTCCGCTCGAACCCCCACGACGTAGGCCGCCGGTTTCATCTTGCTCTTGGTCTTCGGTCCGATACTGAAGGCGATGAAGCGACTGTCCGGCGACCAATCCGCGTGATACACCTCGATCGGATCGAACGCCGTCACCACCCATCGATGGTTCACCGTTCGGACGCCCTTCTCATCCACCTGAACGTCCGCCGCCTCGATTCCCAGAACTTTGTCGGGTGGACCCACGCCAGCCTCGAATTCGCCCACCGCCTTGGCGAAGGCCAGGTGCTTGCCGTCGGGGCTGATGTCGGGACGGCACTGCCACAGCGCCTTGCCCGCCCGCTCCAGTTCCCAATGCCGGGTGCCCTCGGCCTCAAAGGCGATGATCGAGTGGCCGTAACCCAGCCCCCCGATTGCGCTGGCGGCAAACCACGTGGCGTCGGGCGACAACTTGATACACAGCATTCGCTCGATGGCCGTGTTCAGGTGCTGACCGACCTTGCCGGTGCTCACCTCATAGAAGAACAGCCCCTTGTTGGCGCCCTGATCGATACTCCACGGCCCCGGTCGGCGTTTGAGGAAGGCGATGACCGTACCGTCACGATTCCAACAGGCCTGTTCGGCCCCATCGGCGATCTTCGTACGCCCGGTCCCGTCGACGTTCATGATGCAGACATTTCGCGACCGCTGGGGCCCCTTGCCTTCATCGACCGTAAAGACGATTCGCCGGCCGTCGGGAGACGCGTGAGGATACAACTCATCGATATCCGGTGTGTTCGTCAGGTTGACGGGGTTGGAGCCGTCGGCATTCATAATGAACAGCTCGAAGCTGCTCTCGCGCCACGCCTCATAGACGATGCGATGCGGATAGGCCTTCAGCTCCCGCAACAGTTCGCCCGAAGTCTCCGGCGCCGACTGCTCGGCCGCAAGGGCCTGTACCAGCAGCAACAATACTCCGATGGGTCCGGCCAGTCTCCCACGCATCCGATGTCTCCACGTTCGCAACCACGACATCGGCGAGGCCCTTCAGAACCTTCGCCGCCACTCGAAATCACCGCCACCATCGCGACTACGAGCCAACCTTCAACGCCTTCCGCAAAACCGCTACCACCGCCGCTTCCGTGCCAGGCCCCATCAGGCACCAGTCACCGGGTTCATAGCCGCCCTCGGCAAAGGCGCGATCCACGGGAACATATCCCATACCCGAATCGCCGTAGCCGACGATCATGACGAACTTGTCCGGCCTGAGCTTCTGGGCCAACAACTGATACTCGATGAAGGGTTCCCCCGGCAACAGGGTGATCTGGGCCTCACCCAGATCGAGCGTCGGCACCTCGATGGCTTTGCCGGCTCGCATCCGCTGCATCCCGCTTAGAACGAAGGCCGCGCCAACACGATCGCCCAGAGACGCCTTGGGGTCCTTCAACTTCTTCTGAATTGCCTCGTCCGTGAAGGCGGCAGCCGTTTTTGGCGGCAGAACCAGCGAATCGACCCGCCAGCCGATCTTGGAGATCGGGTGGCGGTGGGTGGTCTTCCACGCCTCGATCATGCCCTGATACACACGATCTGTCAGGATGCCTCGCATCGGCTTCGAGCCATCGTTGTACTTGCCGGCGCCAATATTGCCGCCGCAGCCGTTGAACATGATCTGAAAGACGTTGGGATCATCCTGCTCGCGCCGGGCCCGGGCCAAAGCGAAGAAGTCGCCCGTCGGAATGCCCGTCCGATAATAGCTCATCGGGTGCGTGGCATAGCAGCTCATGGCCAGCACCGGCTTGTCGCCATCCCAGAAGCTGATCGTTTTGAGATACGGGTCGATGGTGCCCTCCGGCGCCGCACGCAGAGCCGCATCCGTGCACGAACTCGCGCGCATGGCGCCAACCTTGCCGTCGGGTCCCACGATCCGCCGATTCGAGGCGACCTTTTCGACAATCCCCTGGCCGAATCCGACATGGGTGACTCGCCGCGGCGACTTGACTGCCTCGCAGACAGCGGCCGCCACACGCCGATACACCTCTTGATCGAACTTGGGGTCTGTGAAGGTATTGCCGATCCCCAGATCGTCCAGTACCCGCCTGGCCTCGGCATCGGCCAACGGGGCGTCGTGCTGGTGGATAGTACACAGGAACACGCGTTCCGGTGTCGTGCCCGCCGCCTCAGCCAAGGCCTTTCGCCACTGGTCGTACGAATCGCTGTGGATCTCACACCAATCCGCCACGCACACGACGATCGGCTTCCCGCCGGACTTCAGCACAAACCCGCGAGCCAGGAGGGGGGCCTCGATTCGCTGCACGGGCGGTACGAGCCCTGCACAGAGCGGGTGCCCCACAGGCGGTGTGATGTCAACGACGAAGCATGCAACGAGCAGAGCGGGCGTCATAGGAATGTTGCTCCTCCGGATTCAGGCAGGAAGGAACCGGGCAGCGACCGTCGCCCCCGTCCGCAAAACCGACTCAGTATGGTTACACTGCCGCCGAAGTGCAACAGGTAGACTGCACGAAACGCCCCCTCCTTCGCCGGTGAGGAGATTACTGAACGTCACCTCTCTGAACCACCGCAGGACGCCACGACCGTCAATGAACGCAACTATCGGACTCTGCGGACCCTAGGGGCAAAACCCTGAATCTTGACATCCAGGCACCGCAGACATAAAGTCTGGTATCAACTCGGTTAAGGCAGAGCCGTTATTTCACCGGAGGCTTCAGTTTGGGCTCTATGACCATCTCTTCAATCTTGATCAGAGAACCAATAGAGACAGGGTGGGGGAAAGCGGACCAATGAAACGGTTAAGACTATTTCTTGCAAACGTTGCCCGGCGCAGTACCACGTACCCACTCACGACTCCCCCGATGGGCATTCTGTCTCTGGCCGCCTATCTCCGCACGAAGTTCCCGCTGGAGATCAAGCTGGTAAACCAGAAGGTGGAGAACTACACCACGCATGAGCTGGCGTCGCAGGCGATTCAGTTCAAGCCCGACATCGTCGGCTTTGGGGTGATGACGACCGCGGCCCACCAGATGCCCGAACTCACCCGGCTGGTCCGACAGGCCCGACCCAATGCGCTGATCGTCCTGGGCGGTCCGCATATCTCGGCTTTCGAAGAGAAGGTCCTCGAACAGGTCGACGCCGATGTGGCCGTCATGGGAGAAGGCGAACTGAGCCTCGAAGAGGTGATCAAGGCACACCTCGACGGCGGCGACTTCAGCACGATCCCCGGCCTGATCTGGCGGAACAAGGACGGCGCCGTGATCAGGAACCCCGGCCAGATGCCCCTGATCGATGATCTCGACATCCTGCCCATGCCGGCCTACGACCTGATCGACCTGACGAAGTACTGGCGCCTCCAGTCGATGCCGCCGGTGGCGCGGCGACGCTATGTCTCGCTGGTCAGCAGCCGCGGCTGCCCGTATCAGTGCATGTGGTGCCACAAGATCTTCGGCAAGCGGTTCCGCGGGCACTCGGCCGAACGGATCGTCGACGAAATCGAATACTTCACCAAGAGGTACGGTATCGACGACGTCGAGTTCCTCGACGACATCTTCAACATGGATCGTCAACGCGTGGTCGACGTGGCGGAAGAGGTCCACCGTCGAGAGATCAAGCTCCGCCTCGCGCTGCCAAACGCCGTACGGACGGACATCCTGACCGAAGACGTGGTCGACGCCCTCAAGAGCATGAACCTGTACTGGTGCAGCTTCGCGCTCGAGACCGGTTCGCCGCGACTTCAGGAATACACGGGTAAGCGGCTGAATATCCCGAAATTTCTGGCGGGCGTCGAGCTGTGCGCGAAGAAGGGCATCTTCACCAACGGCTTCGCCATGCTGGGCTTTCCGTCGGAATCACAGCAGGAGATGCAGCTTACCATCGACACGATGGCCAATTCGCGGCTGCACACCGCGTCGTTCTTTACGGTGACGCCGTTCCCCAATACCAAGCTGTATCAGGTCGTCAAGGAGCGTTTCCCCGAACGGCTCGAGAAGGTCAATTATGGCGACACAAACTTCGCCATGGCCCGGGTCAACCTGTCGGACGTACCCGACGATGTGCTCTTCGCCTCACAGCGAAGGGCGAACCGGCAGTTCTTCCTCAACCCGTCGCGCATCTTCAGGATCATCCGCGATTATCCGCAGCCGCATATGCTGCCATACTATCTGCCGATCTTCCTGGAGCGGTCGACCAAGGGGTTCCTGACGCGAGACAGTCAGGCCTAGCCCAGCGATGCCCGACAAGCGAACGGTCCTTTGGAGCATCTTCTTCTACGGCCTAGCCCTTGCGGTCAGGCTGGCCTATTTCCACGACGTTCGGCACAACCCCCTGTACGACTGGCCGACGCTCGATGAGAACACGAACCACCACGTGGCCTTGGCCGTCCTCAACGGAACTGATCCGCCCAAGGCCTATCTCAAGGCGCCGCTGCACCAGTGGTATCTCCTGGCCGTCTACCGAGTCTTTGGCGTCAGCACGGATACCGCCCGGCTCGTCCAGCTCTTCCTGGCAGCCCTCTGGGCGCCGCTGACCTTTCTGATCGCCGAACGTCTCTTCGCCCGCCCGGCCGATCTGATCGCCGGGCTGCTGGCCGTCGGCTTCTGGACCTTCGTGTTCTTCAGTACGGAACTGCTCGACGTGGCCATCGCAGGCGTGTTCTACCTGCTGACCGCCTGCCTGCTGGTCCGCCTGTCCGACGCGAACCGATGGAAGTGGCTGCTGGTGGGCATAACGATCGGCCTGGGTGCCATCACGAGACCGAACATCCTGATGGTCGCGCCGACCCTGGTGGTGACCCTGCTGATCGTCGCCTGGCGAACACCCCGTGCTGCTTCGTCCGATGCCTCTACCATGCGCCGCGGGGGCCCCTGGCGTGACGCGATACTCCGTGTGATCGCGATGGCGATCGGATGCGGCATTGTGATCCTCCCGATCACGATCCGCAACCGCATGGTCGGCGGCGAGTGGGTGCTGATTGCCACGTACGGCGGTGTGAACTTCTACCTGGCGAACAATCCCGAATCCGACGCCAGGAATGTCGAACTGCTGGGCCTGCCCGACTACGTGCCCTCGAATGAATACGACGCCAACGACCCCTTTAACGTCCACTGCTTCACCTATCGGCAGGGGTGCGACTACACCAGCCAGAAGCTGCGACGCCCGTGCACCCGTGGCGAGATGAACGACATGATGATGTCCCTGGGCCGGGCCTACGTCCGCCAATACCCCTGGAAGTTCGCCGGCGACAGTCTGAAGCGATTCTGCTGGTTCTTCAACAGCTATGAGTTTGCCGACAACAAAGACCTCTACCAGTTCTGCGACTTTTCGCGACTGCTCAAGGGGCTGAGCCTGCTGCACTACGGCATCCTCTGCCCATTCGTGATCCTCGGGCTGATCCTGGTCCTGTGGCGAGGCCCGCGCAACGCATCGCTGGCGCACTACCTCATGATGATGGCCGCCCTGATCGGACCGGGGATGTTCTTCCTGGTGAACGCCCGCTTCCGTGCCGTCATTGTCTGCCTGCTCGTCCCGCTGGGCGCTCACGGGCTCGTCGAGGCGGCCAGGCTCTGCCGGCGGTCGGTCGAGCGGCACAAGACCTATCTGGCCGCGGCGGTTCTGTGCCTCGCCGCGTGGTTCAGCAACACGAACCTGTTCGACTACCGCCCCCTCTGCCACCCCTACCTGATGTTCATCTATGCCGCCGCCTGCGGTGCCACCGGGCGCCAGGACGAAATGGCCAGAACCATCGAGAAGATTGAACAGACCATGGCGATGGACATGAAGGCCGGTAGACACGGCCGCGCCCTGTTCTGCCTCTACGACTACTACAGCCAGCGGGACAATCTGCCGAAGGCAACCTTCTATGGCCGTATGATGATCGAGAGAAACCAACTGGATCCGCCCACGGCCAAACGCGTGTTCATCACCGCCGTCAAGGCCAACGATCGAGAACTTGCTGAGGTCGTGCTGCGATTTCTCAACATGGGACTCCAAGGCAAGGACCGAGCCTTCGCGGCCGAGGCCATGATCGAGTACGCCCAGCGCTACAACGATCGCCAGACCCTGCAAGAGGCCGCTCAGTGCTACCGGCGCCTCTCCGCCGAATTCCCGATGGACCTGGAATTCCACAACCGCATCCGATTTGTGGATGAACTGCTTGCCCGCCCGACGACGACCCAGGCGGTGCCGAGCACGACGACGAGGGCCCAGTGACGCGTGACCGATTCGTCATGGTGGTGGTTGTGCTGGGCGTGTCCCTGGCGATCCGACTGACCTCGTACCATCAGCTTCGCGACAATCCCCTCTATCAGTTTCTGACGCTCGACGAACGCGGCAACCATGAGTTCGCTGTGGCGATCCTGCACGGGAAGATGCCGCCCGTCAGCTACTATAAGGCGCCGCTGTATCACTACTTCCTCGCGGGCCTCTATGCCGTACTGGGCGAGGATTCGCTCAGGGCCCGCCTGGCCCAGTGCATCCTTGTATCGGTGTGCCCCGTTCTGACCGCCCTGATCGCCCGGCGATTGTTCGGCGGCATGGTGGGTTGGATCGCCGGATTGTGGGCGGCGGTCTTCTGGACCTTCGTCCACTACTCCACCGAACTGCTCGACACGGCGGTGGCCAGCCTGCTGTACCTCCTGCTGGCCTATGGTCTGGTCTCGTGGGACAACCGCCGATGGACCAAGTGGTTCGCCTGTGGAGTGATCCTGGGCCTCGGCGCCATCACCCGGCCGAACATCCTGCCGTTTGCCCCGGTGCTGGCACTGGTCGTCCTGATCGTCTCCCTGCGGCCACGCTTAACGCCCCCTGACTCGACCGACCCGCCAGGCTGTGCTACCGCCTCTCAGGCTCGACCGTGGTTTGCCGCGGCGTTCAACGTGCTGGCACTGGCGATCGGCTGCTGTTGTGCCGTGCTGCCGGTCACACTGCGAAACCGCATCGTTGGCGGAGAATGGGTACTGATCGGGGCCTATGGCGGTCTGAATGTTCACGTGGCCAACAACCCATACTCCGACAGTAAGAACGGCCCGCTGCTGGTCGATGAGACCCGGTTTCTGTCCAATACGACGTGGGATGCCAATGAGCCCTGGGCCCGATGCTGCCTGAACTACAAGAACGCCTACCGGCTGACGGAGGCCGAACTCGGGCGAAGGCCGACGCCCGGCGAGTTCAGCTCGTTACTGTCCAAACAGGGTATGCAGTACATCCGCGAGAACCCCGGATGGTTCGCCCAGCATGCCCTGCAGCGGTTCTGCTGGTTGTTCAACGCCTACGAGTTCCCCAGCAACAAGGACCACTATCACTTTGCGCAACATTCGAGCCTGCTGAATGCCCTGTCGTGGTTCCACTATGGCTGGATCGCCCCCCTGGCCCTGGTCGGCATGGGGCTCGCCCTGTCGCGAAGCACGCTTCGAACCCCCGCCCTGTACTATCTGCTGGTGATGTGGGCCTCGCTGGCGCTGCCGGCCCTGATGTTCATCATCAACGCCCGCTTTCGCGCGCCGATGGTACAGCTCATGGTCCCGTTCGCCGCGTATGGGGTCGTCGAGCTGATCCGCCTGGCCTGGACGCGCAGCTCGCCGCGACGGTTGGCCCTCGGCGTCGCGGCCCTGGCGGGGCTGGCAATCTTCTCGAACCTGAATCTCTTCGGCTATCGGCAGGATCATCAGCCCTATCTGCGGTTCGCCTATGCGGTCGCGTGCCTGGTGTCCGGCCAGACCGATCGGCTCGACGCCGCCGTGGCACGCTTTGAGAAGGACCTTAAGATCGACCTGGAGCAGGCCCGCCGAACCGGACAGCGAAGCAACACGACGCTGCTTGTCGATCACTGTTGCCCGATGCGATTGCTCCTGCCCTATCACGTCCAGAAGGGCAACAAGGACAAGGCCCTGGCCGCGGCCAACTGGATGCTCGACCACGAGATCATCGACGGCCCCTGGGCCCCCAACCTCTTCAACGTGTTCCTTGAGGCCGGCCAGAGGCCGCAGGCCGAGCGGGCGCTTCGAATCGTTGAGCAGCAGTATGCGTCTATTCAGCCGCCGCTGGTCGCCGACGCCCTGTTCCGCTATGGCAAGACCTATGCCGATCGGCCCAGCCTGGAGAAGGCCCGACAGACCTACTCCCAGCTCTCCACGGCCGATCCGTCCAACCTCGAAACTCACCGCAGGCTCGAAGAACTGTCCCGCGTGCTACAACCCATCACCTCAACGCGCGGCACCCGATAGACCCTCCGGGCCATTCCTTGATCTCAAAGATGAGACTCGCATCGCCTTGACCGGCCATTTATAATTGGGGTGAGGCAAAGGAGATGGATGATGACGCTCGCCGATGCATTGATCGACAAGCTCGGACGATTGCCGCTCGACAAGCAACTGGAAGTGCTGGACTTCGTGGAATTCCTGGAGAAGAAGAGCGAGCGTCCGTTGCCCCGTCGCGACCCCGAAGGTCTCCTGGCGGATGCACCTTCAAACCTGACCCTTGACGACTTCGCGGCTGCTCGCCGTGAAATGTCTGGCCATTTTCCGCGGAACATGCCCGGATGAGTTCAGTGCTTCTCGACACGCATGCGCTGATTTAGAGCAGTTTTCATCCGAGCGTATCGCGATAGCCGCAGTGTTCGATGTATGCG